>DATFHH010000134.1:0-45455 GCA_035248565.1 Pyrinomonadaceae bacterium
CTTCTTTGTGGCCTTCTCCTACGGTTGCTTGATTGTGGCCCTTTCCGTATAATTCACAGCTTGCTCGAAGGCACGGGTTCTCGTCCGGTGGGTTTCGCGCCCACTTTTTCTTTTGCATGAGAACCTTCAGAGGGTGACAATGGGGAACGAATCGATTGCAGCGCGGGTTCAGGAGCTAGCTGAACGAGTCGCAATCGACCATGGCCTTGAGCTGGTGCACGCCGAGGTAGCCGGCCCTGAGAACAAGCCGATTGTTCGTATATT
This sequence comes from Pyrinomonadaceae bacterium, assembly GCA_035248565.1. Classification (GTDB taxonomy): domain Bacteria; phylum Acidobacteriota; class Blastocatellia; order Pyrinomonadales; family Pyrinomonadaceae; genus PSRF01. Next base: position 265 of record DATFHH010000134.1, read on the forward strand.
CATTGACAAGCCGCAGGGCGTAACCCACGACGATTGCTCCGAAGTCAGCACTCATTTGGGGACGATTCTGGACGTGGAAGACTTCATCCACGCTTCCTACACGCTGGAAGTATCGTCGCCGGGTCTCGAGCGTGGTTTGTACAAACGTGCTGATTTCGAGCGGTTCACCGGCAGCCAAGCGAAAATGAAAACGCGGCAGCCGATTGACGGGCAGCGCAATTTTCGAGGTCGTTTGCTGGGTGTTGACGGGAATGACGTGCTTTTTGAAGACCGAACGAACGGGCAGGTGCGTGTCCCACTGGATTTGATAACGAAGGCGAATCTGGAAGTTGATGTGAACGAGGAATTGCGCCGCGCTGGGCACTAGTTTTTTTAATCACAGATTACACAGATGAGTTCATCGATTGCACAAAATATCGAGGCACTTTGCCAGGAGCAGGGTATCGATCGTGACCTCGTGATCGAGGCAATGAAGGAGGCTGTCCGCGCGGCCGCCAAAAAACAGTTTCGATCCGGCGAAGACATCCAGGTTGACTGGAACGCCGAAACCGGCATCGAGCTCTCGGCTTCAAAAGTCGTGGTTGACGAAGTCGAAAACCCTGCCACCGAACTCTCTATCGTAGAAGCGCGCGAACTGGCCGGCGACGAAGTGGAATTGGGCGACGCACTATTACTGCCGTTGCCAATGGAAGAGCTCGGTCGCATCGCCGCGCAGACAGCCAAGCAAATCCTGTTTCAAAAGGTCCGCGACGCCGTTCGCAGCAACGTTTACGAGCAGTACATCGACAAGATTGGAGATCTCGTCAACGGTTACGTGAAGCGATTTGAGCGCGGCAACATCATCGTCGATCTCGGTAATCTCGAAGCAATTCTGCCGCGTTCGCAGCAGTCGCGTGGCGAGCAGTGGAACCAGGGCGAACGAATTCGCGTCGTCATCAATAACGTGTCAAAAGAATCAAAAGGTCCACAGGTCGAAGTTTCACGCACGTCGCCCGAACTCTTGCTCAGGTTGTTTGAAATGGAAGTGCCTGAGATCTACGACGGCACGGTCGTGATCAAGTCGGCCGTGCGCGAGCCAGGCGAACGCGCCAAGATTGCAGTGATGTCAAACGAGCGCGACGTCGATCCGGTCGGCGCCTGTGTCGGTATGAAGGGTTCTCGCGTGCAGGCAATCATCCGCGAGCTGCGCGGCGAGAAGATCGACATCATCGAGTGGTCTGACGAGCCTTCTGTATTCGCCGCCAACGCGCTGTCACCCGCGAAAGTCAATCAAGTCAGAATCACCGACATCGAGAACCGTCAGATGGAGGTCATCGTCAACGAAGACCAACTCTCGCTGGCGATTGGCAAGCGCGGGCAGAACGTGCGACTTGCGACCAAGCTTGTCGGTTGGAATATCGACATCCGCAGCGAGGAAGAGATCAAGCGCGAAGTCACCGAACAGATGGGCGCGCTTATAGCCTCCGGCGAGTCAGTACCGCTTTCCGCGATCGAAGGCGTCACTGCGCAGCAAGCTGAAGCACTTGCCGCGCATGGCATCAATGACATCGACGCGCTGGCTCAAACTTCTGTCGATGATCTCGTCGAGTTCCTCGATCTGAGTTTGGATGAAGCGGAAGTTATCTTAAGCGCGGCGCAGGCAGTCATCGAAATGCGCAATCGCAGTCTCGGTGAAGCTGAAACCGAGCCACTGCCGGAAGAGCCACATGCCGTTTCGGCTGAGTTCGACGAGTCAGTTGACGAAGAGGTCGAGCCCTCTAACGAAATGACCAATGAAGGCTACGACGAAGCTGTCGAAAACGGCGTTCCCTTCCAGGCCGAGCAGGAAATAAACGCATGGGGATCAGCCGATCCGGTTTCGTTAACAGAAGCCGACCCGCTTCCCGGCAATGAGATCGCTTTGCAGGAACCCGGTCGCGATTTGCGACCTGACACGATCACGCCATCTCCTGACATAACTTCTTCGGGCGTCGAAGCATTCGAAGCCGTTGAGGAAGTTGCGCGAGAGGTTTTGGCAGACGAGTTTGCTTCTGAAGACACGACTGCGCCAGCCGTGAGTGAAGAAGCAGAAACATCGACTCCCGCAGTTTCGGAAGATGCTGCATCAGGCGGGAGTGTGGACGATGAGAACCAGTGATGCAGCTTTGTAGTTACAACACAAATTCGGTCTCTTCGGGCCGTTTGTGTTGCCCGCTCCGCCCCCGCTGTCTGACGCCGACCTTCTGATCGACGCTGGAAGTGGTTGGGCGTGCGGTCCCAATCACTTTAGGTCGTCAGGACGCAACGAGTAAGTAAGCGTCGAGAAGGAGTGCATGACAGTTTCCTCTAAAGTTCGTATTTACGATCTCGCCAAAGAATTAAAGCTCGATACCAAGCGACTCATCGAAGAGGTGCGCCGTGAAGGTGTCGACGTCAGCGTGCCCTCCAACTCCGTCTCCAAGGAGTTGGCTGAGAAGATTCGGAACAAGTACTTTCCGAAGAAGGAAACGACCGTCAAGCGCGCTGTTAAAGTGGTGAAGCGCGCGGCGCTCCCAACTCCGGAAGCACCGGCAGTCGAAGCCGAACCGGAGGTTCACGAACCTGAGCCGATCGAACTGCCTCCGGCACCGCAACCGGTTGAGGTTCCTGCTGCAGCACCCACGCCAGCGGCGGCCAAACAACCGGTTACCAGACTAGTCAAGAAGTTATTGACACCAGCCGCGCGAGCCGAAGCGCCAGCGCCCGCGGAACCAACACCACCGCCAGCACCAGCACCGCCCGTGCAGGCCGAACCGGCGGCCAAACCGGAAGTGATCGAGCAACCGCTAATCGCGCCGGAAGTGGTCGCGCCGAGTAATGGCGCAGAGGTGAAACAACAGTCGGCCGCGCCTGCGCCATCGCGACAGGTGAGAGTTTTGCGCCCAACCGCCGCCGCCTTGAACGCCGGCATCCGTCCGGGAGAACGCGCTCCGGCTCCGACGCCGCCTCCAACAATCCCGCAGAAGGAGCGCGCCGGCGTCGAACGCAGTGGACGACTTCGAGAACGTCCTTCACTGCCGCGATCGGAACGTTTGGGAACGCCCGGCGAAACCGCGACACCGCAAACAACCTACATTCCACCGCCGGATTCCGGACGCCGTCGTTCGAGACGCAGCAGTCCGCGCGGCGGCAGAAAGATCGAAGGCAAGGCTGGAAAGTTCGACAAGAGCGATTTCATTCCGCCTCCGAAGGCGTTATCGCTCGAGGACCGCATTGCCGGTCGACTCGACGTACCAGGCTCGGGCGAGTTGAAAGAAGTTCGTTTGATCGAAGGTTCAACCGTCAAAGAGTTTGCCGAGAAGCTCGGTATCAAACCGAAAGACGTCGTGACGTTGCTGTTGCAGCGCGGCGTGTTTGCCACGATCAATCAACCGCTGATGGACGACGTCGCGAGCGACCTCGGTAAACGGTTCGGTTACGACGTTTCGTTCGTGCCGTTTGAAGAGATGGTGGCGGAAGAAGAGTTTGAAGAACTGATCGCAACGGACGCTGATGACGTGGAGTTGCCCCGCGCGCCGGTGATTACTGTGATGGGCCACGTCGATCACGGTAAGACTTCGTTGCTCGATGCCATTCGCACCACCGATGTTGCCGCAGGCGAAGCAGGTGGCATCACGCAGCACATCGGAGCGTACAGCGTGCAGGTTCCGAGTGCTGACAATCCCGCGGAAACTCGTCGCGTCGTGTTTCTCGATACGCCCGGTCACGAAGCGTTCACGATGATGCGCGCTCGCGGTGCAAAAGCGACCGACATCGTCGTGCTGGTCGTCGCAGCCGACGACGGCGTCATGCCACAGACGATCGAGGCAATCGAGCACTCGCGTGCGGCTAACGTGCCGATCATTGTCGCCATCAACAAAATCGACAAACCGGATGCAAATCCGGATCGTGTCAAACAAGAGTTGGCCCAACAAGGTCTGTCGCCGCTCGAGTGGGGCGGTGAGACGGAAATGGTCCAGGTCTCCGCGAAAAAGCGGCAGAACCTCGACACATTGCTCGAAACGATTCTGCTGACCTCAGATATTTTGAATCTGCGCGCGAGCCCGACTCGTCTGGCTTCCGGCGTCGTGCTCGAAGCAAAGCTCGATCGTGGACGTGGCGCGGTGGCGACTGTTCTGGTGCAACAGGGAACTCTTCGCGCTCACGATCCGTTCATCGTCGGCCAAATATCCGGACGCGTGCGCGCGATGTTCAACGATCGTGGCGAGCCGATCACTGAAGCTGGGCCGGCAACGCCAGTAGAAGTGCTTGGCTTGCAAGGCGTACCGCAGGCCGGTGAGAGCTTCCAGGTCGTTTCCGACATCACTAAAGCCCAGTCGATCTCGCAACATCGTCAGATGTTGAGCCGTCAGGCGGCGCTGCTACAGTCGACCAAACGCGGTATCGAAGCGTTGGGCCAGAGTGAAGTCAAAGAACTGCTGGTCATCATCAAGGCTGACGTTCAGGGTTCAGTCGAAGTCTTGAAATCGACGTTGCAAAAACTCTCCACGGATCGAGTGAAGGTAAAAGTGATCCGCTCGGGCGTGGGCGCGATTACGGAGTCGGACGTACTGCTCGGTTCCGCAACGCAAGCAGGGTCGTCTTCATCGGCCGTTGTGATCATCGGTTTCAATGTCCGACCCGAAGCACGTGCTGCTGACGTGGCGAAGCAGGAAGGCGTCGATATTCGTCTCCATTCGATCATCTACAAGGTCGAAGAAGAGATTCGCGCAGCCATGATCGGCATGCTTGAAGCGATCGAGAAGGAGAGAATCCTCGGCAAGGCGGACGTCCGAGAAGTGTTCCGCGTTCCGCGCGCGGGAACCGTTGCGGGCTGTATGGTGATCGATGGCTCGGTCCGTCGCAACGCGCGAGCACGACTGATTCGCGATGGCGTCGTGTCGTGGGAAGGCAATATCGGATCGCTGCGCCGCTTCAAGGATGACGTGTCGGAAGTGCGCGAAGGGTTTGAGTGCGGCATCAGTCTGGAAAACTACAACGACGTCAAAGTCGGCGACCAGATTGAGGCCTACGTTGTTGAGCGAGTAGCGGCAACCGAGTTGTAAGCCGCTGGTGTTATGCATCGTACGGAGAGAACTGCGGATGTCCTCAAAGAGGAGATCGCGCAGATTGTCGGCTACGAACTGGAAGATCCACGGTTGACGGCCGTCACCGTGACTGACGTTCGACTATCAGCCGACAAGCGAGCAGCGCGTGTTTACATCACCGTGGCAGGTGACGAAGCAGAGCACAAGTCAGCGCTCGCGGCTCTGAAACACGCTGCGCCGTACGTGAGAAAACAACTCGGGCTCTCGTTGAATCTGCCCCGCACTCCGGAGATTCACTTTGTGCGCGATCGCGTTGAAGAGGAGGGCGAGCGTGTGGATCAACTGCTGCAAGAGATCGAACAGGGGTGGGAAAAAGAAGGAAAGGAAGACGCTAGTTAGAGGATGCTTAGTCAAGTAGTCGAGCTGATCGAGGCAAAACGTCGTTTCGCGATCACCTCGCACATTCGTCCTGACGGTGACAGTTTAGGTTCGTCGCTCGGTCTCTACTGGTTGTTGCGCGCGCTTGATAAAGACGTCGAAGTCATCATGCGCGATCCGGTGCCACACTCTTATCAGCAGTTGCCTGGCGCTTCCGATGTACGCGTTACGCCTGCTGTCGACCCTTCTTATCACGCGGTGTTCGTCATTGAATGTTCCGACATAACGCGGCCCGGTCTGGCAGATCTCGAAAAGCAGTTTGTCGTCAACATCGATCATCATTCAACCACCGCTCTCTTCGGCAGTATCAACTGGATCGATTCCACCGCCTCAGCTGTCGGCGAGATGATCTACAACCTCTGCAAAGCGACCGGCGTGCGGGTCACCAAAGAGATCGCCGAGTGTGTCTACACCGCGCTGATAACCGATACCGGATCATTTCATTACTCGAACACGACTGAGCGCACCTTCAAAGTTGCTTCAGAACTTGTACGCACCGGCGTCAAACCTGCCAAGACTGCCGAGGCAGTTTTCGCGAGTTATGCGTGGAGCAGAATTCAACTGATGGGTGCGGTGTTGTCGACCGCTAAGCGAGACGAGAGTGGACGCGTCGCGGTCATGCGGCAGTCGCTCCAGATGCAGCAACAGGCGCATGCTTCCGACGAGGATGCTGATGGGTTTGTTAACTATCCGTTGACGGTTGGAGAAGTCGAAGCAGTTGCAATGCTCAAAGAGTGCGAAACAGGAGTTTATCGCACCAGTCTCAGATCGAAAGGCGATGTGAATGTCGCGAAGGTAGCGGAGAAGTTCGGCGGCGGTGGACATCGCAACGCGGCCGGCTGTACGCTCCGCGGCACTTGGGAAGAGGCTGAGGGCACGATCGTCGGTTTGTTGCTTGACGCGGTAAACCGCGCGAACGGCTCGCGCGACATAACTGAAGACGCACTGAAGGAAGAATCCGTAATTTAACCCGCCTGTTGTATTTCTTTGTGGTCCAAAAAGAAAAAAAATATAAGTGGCGTCGCGCGGAATATCAGGAGAACACGCGCGGGCTGTTGATCGTCCATACCGGAAACGGCAAAGGCAAAACGACGTGTGCGCTCGGTCTGATGATGCGTGCTGCCGGGCGCGGTTTGAAGTGCTGCATGATTCAGTTCATGAAGTCGCGCAACGATCGTTACGGCGAACACGTCTCCGCAGAGAAACTGGGCATTGAAGTCCACACGATGGGCGACGGTTTCACCTGGGACACGAAGAATCCCGAGCAGGACATCAAGACCGCACGCGAGACGTGGTCTCTCTGCGTAGAGAAATTGCGCTCCGGTGATTACGACTTGCTGGTCTTTGATGAGCTGGTTTATGTGCTCAGTTACAAGATGTTGCCTGTCGATGAGGTACTGGAAGAATTTCGTGCGATTCGGGCTGAGCAACCTGCGCTGCACATTGTGGTTACCGGCCGCGATGCGCCAGCGGAACTGATCGAAGCAGCGGATTTAGTGACGGAGATGACTGAGATCAAACACCCATTCACAGCAGGGATTCGCGCGCAGCAGGGAATCGAGTTCTAGCCGCGGATTTTCGCGGAGTTAACGGATTGTGCTACCCTTCCGCGCATCCATATGGCCTGGTTTAGCAAAAAGAGCAAACGAATAGAGGCCGTTCCGCCGGAGGAGCGCGTTGTTAAAACTGAAAATGTCTTCGTGAAATGCGAAGGCTGTGAAGCCCACCTCTTCAAAGGCGAACTTGAGGACGCATTCCAGGTCTGTAAACACTGTAACCATCACTTCCGCATCGGCGCACGCGAACGTTTGTCGCTGCTTTTCGACGAAGGCAAGTTTGAGGAGCTCGATTCAGAAGTGATCTCGATCGATCCTCTCGAATTTGTTGACAGCAGACCCTACACGCAACGACTCGAACAAGCAAAAGATATCTCTGGTCTGCCTGAGGCGATCATCAACGCTCGCGGCATTGTCGGCGATCATCCAGTTGTTGCCGGTGCGATGGACATGTTATTCATCGGTGGTTCAATGGGATCGGCTGTCGGCGAAAAAGTCACCCGATTGATCGAGCGCGCGATGGAAGAACACAGCGCGGTGATTATCTTTTCAGCGTCGGGCGGAGCGCGCATGCAGGAAGGCACGCTCTCGCTGATGCAGATGGCGAAGATCTCAGCCGCACTCGCGGCGCTCGACGAAGCACGATTGCCCTTCATCTCTGTGCTAACCGATCCAACCACCGGTGGTGTCACTGCGAGCTTTGCGATGCTCGGCGACGTAATCATCGCCGAACCAAAAGCTTTGATCGGATTCGCCGGACCGAGAGTTATTGAACAAACGATTCGCCAGAAGCTGCCGAAGGATTTCCAAAAGTCGGAATTCCTTTTGGATCACGGCATGATCGATGCGATCGTCGATCGACGCGAGCTGCGCGACTATGTGATCAAGTTACTGAACTTCATGATGAATCCTGAGATTCATGGCGAGTCAGACATTGAGCGCGCTCGCCGCGCCGCGTCGCGAAAGTCATAGCAATCCACAGATTACGCAGATAATCTGTGAAATCTGTGGAAAAGGTTTATGCATTTTCAAGAGGCTGTTAAGTATCTCCTGAGTCTCGGCCACGAGACGCTCACGATCAAACTCGGTCTCAGAAATACCGAACTCCTCCTCAAAGCTCTCAACAATCCGGAATGTTCGTTTCCCTCGGTTCAGATCGCCGGTACAAACGGCAAGGGTTCCGTCGCGACAATGCTTGATTCGATCTGTCGCGCAGCCGGAATCAGAGTTGGACTCTACACTTCCCCTCACCTCGTCTCGATGACCGAACGCATTCGGATTGCCGGCGCCGAAATCACGCGCGAGGAGTTCGCAGCCTGCGCAACGATTGTGCGCGACGTAGCGATCGAGGTGCTGCCCACTTTTTTCGAACAACTAACAGCGATCGCGCTGCTGGCCTTTCGCAACGCGGCTATTGAACTGGCGATTCTCGAGACAGGATTGGGTGGGCGACTCGACTCCACTACCGCCGCAAACGCGCGCATCGTTGGCATCACACAGATTGCTTTGGACCACGAGCAGTACCTCGGTAACACTCTGGAACTTATCGCCGCCGAAAAGGCTGCGATTATTCGTCCGGGCGTCAGTGCGGTGATCGCGAAACAGGAACCCGAGGCGATGGACGTTCTGTTGCGACGTTGTGAAGAAGTCGGTGTTCGCCCGATATTGGTGGACGATGCACACCGGATCGAAGATGCCAGCAGCGATGGACGGTTTTGTGTGACTTTTGAGACGGACACGAATCGCTATGAACGTGTTTGGCTGGGACTGCGCGGACGGCACCAGATCGATAACGCCGCGGTCGCAATCCGGCTCGCCGAACAACTTCAACTTCCAAGTTCCGCCATCGTTACGGGAATCAGCACCGCAACGCATCCCGGCCGGCTTGAGCTAATCCCGCCGTTTCTTCTTGATGGCGCTCATAATCCCGCCGGCTGCGAAGCATTGCGCGAGTATCTCGAAGAATTCGCGCCGCGGCCGCTGACTCTTGTCTTTGGCGCGATGCGTGATAAGCAACTGGACCGTATTGGTGAGATTCTGTTTCCAATCGCGGACGTGCTTGTGTTGACTACGATTGAAAACCCGCGGAGCGCGACTATCGAGATGCTCGAAGCGATCGCGAATCGCTTCGCTACCGGAACGATCCTGCACGCACAATCGAGTGAAGCAGGGCTGGCAATTGCTCGTGAACGAACGCCATCGCAAGGTTTGATCTGTATTGCCGGCTCGCTCTATCTTATCGGCGAACTGCGACCGTTGATCTTCAACATGGACCAGGAAAAACATCATGACTACGCCACCTAAGGAACTCCCCAAGATACTCAACAGTCAGAAAGTGTTTGCCGGGCGCGTTTTCAGCGTCACAGTTGATACAGTGAGCGAGGGTGAGCTGACGTACCAGCGCGAAGTGGTCCATCATCACGGCAGCGCGGTGATCATTCCGGTCTTCGACGACAGCACTGTCGCGCTTGTCAGACAGTATCGCCATCCGGCGGTTCGTTATCTTTTGGAAGCGCCGGCGGGAACGCTCGCGGAGGGCGAACGGCCTGAAGCCGGCGCAGCGCGAGAGCTGCAGGAAGAGCTGGGTCTTGTCGCCGCACGGCTCGAAAAACTCTCGGAGTTCTTCGTTTCGCCCGGTTTCTGCGAGGAGAAGATGTGGGTTTACCTTGCTACTGAACTTTCCGAAGGCAAGCAATTACTCGACGACGATGAGATTATCGAAATCGTTCGCCTGCCGTTCGCAGATGCGTTGGAGATGATCACCAGCGGCGAAATCCAGGACGCCAAAACGATCATCGGTTTAATGCTCGCTGCGCCACGAGTCGGATCGCCGATGTTGGAGATCGAATACCCGGCTGTGTGACGGCTTTTGTGATTTTTTGTGGCTTAACCTAAACTCCTCGGAGTGTTCACCGAAGAATCATCTCAACAGATAACTCCGCTGGCCGAACAGCCCGGCGAGCCTCCCGCGCCGAGTCCCGGCGAAACAATCCAACCAACTCCGCCAAAACTCGAATGGTGGGCTGCATGGATCGACGTCGTAAAGGCTTTTGGGCTATGGATTCTCAGTGTCGTCCTGCTGGTCTTCGTACCCATTATCGTCGCTGTGCCTTACATTATTTATATATGGACCAAGTTTGGACCACCGCCACCGGAGACGCTTGGAGCAGACAAGACGCTGCTCTTTTTGTCGATAGTCGCAGTTTTTCCTACCCATCTGCTCACGCTTCTCGCTATCTGGCTATTCGTCACGCGCCGAGGCCGTGAACCGTTTTGGAAGACAGTTAAATTCGAGTGGCCGGAAAATGTAGGACCGGTAATCGGAACGCTCACCAGCCTATTGGTGGCAATCGTTCTTTTGATACTGGCGTGGCTCATTACTCAGTTTTGGGGAGGCAATAAAACTCAGCTCGACCTGCTGATCGAAAGCTCGCTGCCGGCGCGTTTTGCAACCGCCTTCGTGGCCGTTGTCACCGCACCGCTGGTTGAAGAATTGATTTATCGCGGCGTGCTCTATTCCGCGCTCGAAAAAGCAACCGGCATGATCATGGCGATCATCCTCGTATCGCTCTTGTTCGCAGGCGTGCATGTAATTCAGTACTTCAACAATCTTTCGGTGATCGCGGCGATCACGCTGCTGAGCTTTACGTTAACGATAACCCGCGCCGTGACTGGCAAGCTGCTTCCGTGTTTCATCATCCATTTCGTCTTCAATGGAATTCAAGCAATCGCGCTCGTGGTTGGGCCTTTCGTCGACAAGGGTGGCACGGGATGAGCCAATCCTGAATCCTAAATGGAAAATTCGCATGATGTCGTAGTTGTCGGCGGCGGCATTGGTGGTCTAACCGTCGCGGCGCTCCTGGCTGCTCGTGGAATGGACGTCTGCCTGTTTGAGAGACAGTCGCAAGTAGGCGGGTGCATTGCGCGCGTGGAGTTTTCTGGCTACGACTTCGAACCGGGGATGGGTCTCTACACTTCATTTGGGCCAGGTGGAGTCTACGAGAAGCTCTTTTCTGAATTGCCTGTCGATCTTCCTGAGGTCTCGCTGCTCACATCTCCATACGTGCTGCGTCAAGCTGATGGCAGTGACGTTTCATTAAGTAACGACGACCTCTATTCAATTTCCGGCGGTCCGGCGAGTTTAGCTGAAAGACTTGCTGAGTCGATCAAGATCAGCGGGGGGAGAGTACGACTGAACAGTCCGGTGCTGCGTCTCTCGTACGATGAAGCGGGTCGCGCAACCGGAGTTGATCTGTTGAGTGGCGAGAGAGTCTTTGCGCGGAAGATCGTCAGCAATCTCACGATCTGGGACACATACGGCAAACTCGTTGGGCTCAATCGCACACCCACCGAGATCAAAAAACGCGTCAACACACTGCAAGGCGCAGGTGTTTACGTGGTGTATGCGAGTATCGAGGAGGCGGCAATTACGCGTTTGCCTGGCGAAAGAATGCTGGTAAAGGACGGTTTCGGTGAATTTAGTCTGGCGATTTCAGAAAAACGCGCGGTGACATTCACAACGCGAACCGAGGTTGAGCCGTGGTTCGCTTACCAATCGAGTGAAGAGGATTATGAGGAATGGGACCAGGCTGCGCTCGAGCAGTTTTGGAATAGATTGCATGCAGCCCTGCCCGAACTCGGTAGCGATATCGAAGTGATTGAAACCGCCAATCCGCGGACCTATTACGACGTGACGCGCCGAAAGCTGGGCATGGTGCTCGGCGCCGATCAAAGGTTCTCAATGCAAACCTTTCTTCCAAATCTTTTCATCATCGGCGACACGGTCAGCACACCAGCCACAGTCGATTCAGTTGTCACATCAGGGATAGCGCTAGCCGATCGTTTATAGGGTTGAGGGATTTCAGATCTATAGGTCGTTAAAGCTATCTTGGATGGGTTTTGAGCCAACTTGATACGAGCGTGACATAGTCGTTGAATTCTAGATTCGTCCCGTCGAGAGACCACACGCTGCATAGTCTTGGAAGGTCTCTCTGAAAACTCTCGTGCCGCTGACAAATTTGTTTCGCACCCGGAAACGCTATCCCTTTTTTATCGGGAGCATTACGCAACCAATTGCGCACGGAGTGGATTGCCTCAACGATCCTGTTGCCATGGAAACGAATATCTTGCCCGGCTATGTCTGAGCAGAATATCTGGTAACGATAACTGTGAAGATCAAGTACAAGAATTCTCTTCGAATTATGCTTGGCGCCACCAAACTGTTTGGCACCTAAAAAGATTCCAAGTTCCAATGGCATGTTGAAGCGCGGTAGGCGGTGTTTTGAATCAAGAGAAGTCCGGGAAATGTCGTGTATGCCGTACTTACTTTCTGACATAAGACGATAGATCTTATGGATCCGAACTTCTCCCGTATCTTCATCCTCCAAAGCGCATCGGGCAACAAATCCGCAATCGTAGATCGCAAATACAATGGCATGAAGTAGAGGTCTATACCTTCTGTCAAGAGGAATGTTTAGAAAAACAGACTTGTTGTAGGCTGCAGTTGCCATTCTGGCGATAGAGGCCTTCGCCCGTTCTTGCCTAAGCGTAATCTCGATATCTTAGCCGGACTACTTTGAACTGTGAGACTTTGCTGTCCGTTTTGATGTGGAATGCTTCGCCGACCGCTTCGATTTGGCCAACCTCGATGTCGAACCGCTGTTTTTCTTCTTAAAGGAACGAACCGTTAAGCGTTCTTTAGCTTTGCTCTCAATCCTTCCCTGCCGCATCAAGTGTTCGTAAGCTCCTCGAACCACATTGCGGGCAACTTTGAGTGAATTTGCAAGCTCACGCTCACTTGGTAACGAACTACCTTCCGCTACCAAACCATTATCAATCAAGAAACCCATCTGATTCGTGAGTTGCCTCTTCACCGATTTGGGTCTTTTTCGATCGACAACAAAGGTCCATTCATCTATCGGTTTCGGTTCTACCGACTGCTTGTTGAGAGCACGATTTACGCGAACCGCATCGTCCAACTTGATGTTGCCTTCAGTTGGCGGGTTCTGGATGGATCTAAATCTCATATCGGTTTGGTCATATTAAACGCGAATTAGCTGTAAGTAAATACTACTTTGAGTGGAGCCAGCTTGCCATACCGAATCTCTAGACATCACCGACTGTCTGGTGTATATAGTCACCAGACAATATGTTCGTAACGGTTGATGAACGAGATGCGCGGCCGCTATACCAGCAGTTGGTGGATGAGATCAAGACCCTGATCGCACGCGGCGAGCTACAGGAAGGGACGCTGCTGCCGCCAGTCAGGCAAGTGGCCTCAGATCTAGGTGTCAACCTCAACACTGTCGCCTTCGCCTATCGGCGATTGCAAAAAGAAGGTCTGATTCGCGTCAGGCACGGCTCAGGGGCCGTCGTCATCTCTCAAACACTCAAAGAAAAGCCGGACGAACGCCTCCGCGCACAACTACGCACTGCCTTGACGCAATTGATCCTTGCCGGCCTAAAACCACCTGAAATCAAAGTACTAATTAACGAAGAGTTAGATGAACTGCTCAAGCCATCCTAGTGTTGAGTTGGCGTAAGGTTCTTTCGTGGACTGCCCCTATCAGGACTGACCATCCTCGGCTCTCGACGAAAATCGCCAGCTGGAGGCGCGCTGGTTGCCGGCGCCGGACGCGAAGCTGGCGCAGGAGCAGTCGAGCCACCCGAGGGGTAGGTGTGGCGTGAATTGCTCGTAGAACCGGTCGGGGCGGGCCAGCTGTTGTTCGTCCCTAGTCGCGGAAAATAAGTCGCTCCTGGGTAGTAAACTGACGTGGTGTACGACGAACCGTAAGGTGAACCCCAGCCGTAGTAAAAGGGTAGGAACGTATAACATCCCAAACGACTGCTGAAAAACCACAACCCGAGTCGACTGCCGCTAAACGGGTCCCAGCCATCGCGAAAAGAGGCAAACGCAGTATTCAGCATGCGATCGTTGATGTGCCGGTTGGCTTTGGCGAGCGTCTCAGCGCGCTCCTTACTCCAAACGTCAACTGATTCGTCTTCCTTGAGTTTCTTCTCTTCTTTGGTGAGTTTTGCAACGGAAACCGCCGTCGCGCTGAAAACGACTTTATTCCCCCCTTTGACCTTTGTGTGTGAATCGCTGAGGATTACGCGGCCTTTGCGCACAATCAGCTCCGTGGCGTCTCCGGGCACCACATTCAGTCGATAAAGACCCTGCCTCACAATCGCGAGCCGCGTGTGCGGCGTGCTGATGCTGATATTCAGTTCCAGCCCGTCAGCGCCGGTCGCCTCGACGATGGCAGTGCCGCGCAACAACTTGACCTCGAGATTTGAGAGCGTATTGTCAGACAACTCCACTTCAGAGTCACCGCCGACGCGCAGATAAGAGCCTGGATTCAGCAGGATTTCGACGCGGCCGTCATAGTCCGTTCGCACCCGATCGCCCGATTCCAAATCGTCGGTAATCATCAACTGTTGCCAGTCTGACTCACCTTTGGAGTGAACACTGGCCTGTCCGGTGATAGCGTTGATGCCACCCGCTTTGGCGGAGATCACGAATTTTTCCCGATTTTGGGCCAAGCCAACGAAGGAACAGCAGAGCATTACGGCAATTGAAAATATTGGGAGGCTGGAAGTTTTTCTCATCGAAATACCCTCCGAAATCGCGAGTTATACGTGGGCTTGGCGCTAGGCTCCAAAGCATTATAGCCCGGTTAGGGACATTTACAAGCTTTTCGGATCAGGGCAGTGGTACAGTTTGAATTGTGCGCCTCCTTGGAGTGCGCCGACTTGTCGGCGCTTTGGCCAAAGCGGTGCCAAGGCACCGCACTCCAAGGAGGCGTCCGCTCCAGACTGTACCATTTACCGGATCGAGCCACAGCTTTTCACGGATGGAGATGGATTAACTACGTAGTTTCGCGTAGTAACCGCGTTTGGTGCGCGCGAAGAGATCCGAACGGTTCATCAACAACACCTGAACATTGCGCCATTTGCCGTCGAGTGACCGATTCGTTGGCCGGTAACCGATGCTGTAGACCGTGCTGAGATCGCGCACCACTTGTGCGTACACCGCATCGAGGTCGCTCAAACGCGAGGCTTTATACATCGGTGTTCCGCAAACACTCGCAATCTGGGCAAGCTGTTCGCGAGCCAACGCGTAGGCGGCGCGCGGAACGTGATAATGCTTGACGTTCTCTTCCTCGGTATCCAGATAGATCGGAAAGACGATGCTCTCGGAGTTTCTTATCCTCTCGAGCAGATCTTCAAACGAGAGCCGTGATCCCGGTCCGGGAACATCTGGCAGCGCATTGTCGATGCCATCGGTCATAACCACAACTGCGCTGCGACGCAATGGACCGGCATTTCGTGGAATCAGATCCTGAAGAACCCAATCCATCGAATCCCAGAAGTTTGTGCCGCCAACGGCTTCGTCCATCTCGTCGATGGTCTTTTTTAACTTCTTGCGATCGAGGCTAAACGACGAATAGAGCGCGGGTTGGTCCGTGAAGGTCACTAAAGCGATGCGATCGACATCACGCGCCGCATCGACAAAACGCTTCGCGGAATTTCGAATCATCTTCAGGTTCTTGGAATTAGATCCCGAAAGGTCAAGCAATAGGACGAGATCAAACGGTGTGTCGGCGGCTGCGAAAAACGTGATCTCCTGCGGCACACCATCCTCGAAGACGGCAAAATCCTTCGGTTCGAGTACTGGTGGTGGCGCATTCGGAGGAGATCCAAGCACGCTCACTTTCAGATCGACGAGATCAGAATCGATGCGAATCGTTTCGACTGGATCCTGGCTGAACACAATGCTGGCGAGAAGAAGAGTCAATAAGACGATACTCACGCAAAGGCGCAAAGGCGCAGAGACGTTTCTTTGATTTTTCTTTACGGCTTTGCGTCTTTGCGAGAGAGATTTCAGGCTAGTTCGCATAGTACCCACGTTTACCGCGGGGCACCGCGTTCGCGCGGCTGACCGCGATACGAATGCTTCGCCATCGTCCGTCACGTGTGTTGTTTGAAGGACGGTAGGCCAAACTGTACGTCGTTCCAAGGTCTGCGACGACCTGCTGATATGCACCAGCTAGATCCGTTAACTTCTCGACTTCATAAAAAATTCCGCCGCCTGCATCGGCCATCTCTCTCATGCGGTCGTGGCCCGCATCAAATGCCTCAGGTTGCGTGTCGAGCGGGCTCATTGCTTCATACTCGGTATTTAGCCACAGCGTGTAGAGCACGCCGTCAAACTCCTGAATATTTCGGAGCGTTTCCTCATAAGTTTGGCGTGAACCCTGTTGCCCGCTGATGCCGGGAATTGTCCCATCGAGACCGTCGCTCATCAAAACGATCGCCGTCCTTCGCGTTTTCTTCGACTCCTTCGACACTTCGTCTATCGCGAAGTTTGTCGCGTCGTACAGCTTTGTATCGCCACGAGCCGTGTCGATCGTTTCGATTCGCTGCCGCAGCAATTCTCGATCGGAGGTCAGCGGCGAAACCAATGCCGGCTGACCGGCGAAAGTGATCACGCCGATGCGATCGGCGGGCCGTGCCGATTCGACAAAACGAAGCGCCGCAGCTCGGATGAGTTTGACGACTTCTCGCGTCGAGCCTGACAGGTCGATCAAGAGCATCAGATCGAAAGGTGCTGACGAGGATTCAAACTGGACGATGCGCTGCTCCTGGCCGTCTTCGAACAGTTTGAAATCGGCCTGTTCCAATCCCATTAATCCACGATTAGTACCGCGATCGATAACGCTGATGTTCAGCGTGACGAGTTGTGCATCGACGCGAATGACGTCGCCTTCGCTAACGTCATCTCCAGGCACTGGTCCATCCGGGGTTCCGGCAGGAGGTTTTGCATTATTGCTGCCGATGAGTTCAGGTTGTTTAGCTGTCGCAACCGGAAAGGCGTAAGGGCCACCGGCAATATAACTGAAGGCGATATCTCCCGTTTCAGTCTGGACGTCGAGCTTCTTGCTACCGTTGCCAATGCGTGTCTGAAATCGTTGAGTATCGGATGCTGGTTCAGGGCCGAGAGACGACTTAATCGTTCCTCGCAGCGCGCGTGCGGTGATCTCCGCGTCACTTCCGGAATAGAACGCAGCTTCAACCGCTCCAGAAGACGACTTCAACGTCGCACTGCTCGGAAGGCCAACCATCGAGATCTTGCCGGTTGTCGTATAGGCATCGAAGCGCGAAGTTTCAGGGATCCTGAGGCTCAGATGAATCGGCGCAACAGGATCGAGCGGTCTTCGCACGACGGTAATCGTCACCAGCGAACCGCGGTTGTCGATGAGTACCGGTAGGCGCGTAAATCTTGCGGTTCTGTCGCCGATGGTCGCCGAGACGGCGAGATAACTCTTGTTCCAGACTGTGGCCGAGACGTCGCCAAAATCGTTGCGAATTTTGAGTTGTGCGCCGGCAGGCAGATCGATGTTGATTTCGTCGTCGGCGCGAGCTGTCGTCGGGGAGAAGGCTGCCAAAAGAACAAGGCCCAGAAAGACCTTTTGAACCTTCAAGAACATGGTAAACCGATAATAGCAAATCCACGATTACACAGATAATCCGGGGAATCTGTGGATGGGGTTCACGGCTCGATTAGGTCGAGCATCGAGGTTTCATCGCGCGCAGACTCCCTCCGGGTTTCAGGTGGTGGCGCGCCTCGCAGATCCGCGACCTGCAACAGTAAATTGTTCGCGTTTGTCGCATACGGCAGCGCATTTTCGATACTCACCACGCCATCTCTGATCATCCGTTCGATCACCATGTCGAAAGTCTGCATTCCGTCCTGATCGCCCTGCTCCATCGCATCGATCAACGACTTCCCTTCCGACTCACCTTTTTCGATGTACTCACGAGTGCGCATCGTCGACTTCAGGATCTCAATCGCTGCCATTCTTCCCTTTCCGTCACCCAGCGGAATCAATCGTTGCGAAACGATGAATCGAAACGACTGAGCTACACGCGTTCGAATCGCCTTTTCTTCATTCTTCGGAAATACGCCGATGATTCGGTCCACTGTTTTCGACGCGTCGATCGTGTGCAATGTCGACAACACCAGGTGGCCGGTTTCAGCAGCTTCGAGTGCGACTTCTATAGTCTCGCGATCGCGCATTTCGCCGACGAGAATCACTTTTGGCGCCTGTCTTAACGCGGCGCGAAGAGCGACTGAAAAACTGGGCGTGTCTGAGTGGAGCTCGCGTTGATGAATCGTCGAGTTCTTATGCATGTGCAAAAACTCGATCGGATCTTCGATCGTTACGATGTGATAGTAGTGAGTTTCATTAATCAGATCGATAATCGCAGCCA
Source organism: Pyrinomonadaceae bacterium (assembly GCA_035248565.1). Classification (GTDB taxonomy): domain Bacteria; phylum Acidobacteriota; class Blastocatellia; order Pyrinomonadales; family Pyrinomonadaceae; genus PSRF01. Next base: position 18,578 of record DATFHH010000134.1, read on the forward strand.
GCGTAGAACTCTTGCCGCTGCCGGTCGGACCTGTAACCAGCACGATGCCGTTCTTCAGATCTGCGATGTCCTTCAGTTGCTCCGGCAGATTGAAATCGCTGAAGCGCGGCGGTCGCATGGGGATAACACGCATGATGATCGCGTGTGTGCCACGTTGCTTGAAGATGTTGACGCGGAAACGAGCGTCGCCTGGAGCGCTGAACGAAAGGTCAGCGGAGCCAGTCTTTTCCAGACTTTCCTGCGCTATTTGATGATTTCCAATGATCAGCTTTGCGATACCCGCAGTGTGGGCGGGCGTCAGCTTTTCGAGGCCCGGAATGCGAACGGGCACGAGTTTTCCTGCCAACTCGATTTGTGGTGGTCTGCCGGGACTGAATATCAAATCGCTTACTTTGTCGGAAGCCCGCAGCATTTCTCGCAAGACAGCGATGAAGTTTGGTGGCGGTGGACCGGGCGGAGTCTGACTGTTTGAGATGACTGGTTGTTCGCTACTCATTTTGTTTCGGAACTTTTTCCTCTACTCGCGCGTCAAAATCAACGACAAGTTTTGCTAATGAATTTTGTCGCTGGAAGAACAAACTAGTTTGGAATTGCGTACATCCAACACAACGTTCGCGGAAGAACATGGTCGACAAAAATTTGGACCGTGTTCACGAAATTGAAAAGAAAGGCGCTGGAAACATGGCAACCTACAGAGATCCTGTTAGATGCTTTGCACCACTGGAAGTAATCGAGCGCCTGCTGGAAATTCGTGTTGAAGCGGGTTACTCGCCTGCCGTCTATCTTCTTTCCCCCGATGATTTGGCAGACTATCTCGATGCATATGGCTTCGATGTGTATGCATTATCGGAGGCCGAAGCTGAGTTTCACTTTGGCGACTATCGTGCTCCACTCGCACCGGGCGGCGATCACGCACACTGCTCGCTGACCGCACACTAGCAATATAACATCGGTTTCATCCACAGATTGCACAGATTAATCTGCGTAATCTGTGGATAGCGCTTTAATTACAAAGAACGTAACGTCGTCCGTAGCTCCTGCCCCGCCAGTCCACTCGAGAATCTGCATCTGCAAACTCGCGATCAGCTCGCGCGCAGGTTTGTCGTAATACTCCTTCACTGCCTCCACGAGACGTTCGCGACCAAATTCCACACCCATCGGATTCTGCGCTTCCGTCGCTCCATCCGTGTAAAGCACCAAAATATCGCCCGGTTCTATCAATAAGTGATATTCGTGATAGCGCGTCTGCGGAAACATTCCGAGTGGCTGCTCACCATGATCGATAAAACGCGTTTCGCCGTCCGCCTTGATGAGCAGCGGTGGATTATGACCAGCGTTTGAATACGAGAGAGTCTTATTCGACGCATCCAGAATTCCGTGGAACGCCGTGACAAACTGATTCCGCTCGATCGACTCCCATAAAAGATAGTTCACCTTTGCCATCGAGATGTTCGTCGCGTAACCAGTGTGCGTTGCGGCCCGAAGACTAGCGCGCAGAAAAGCCATCAGAATCGCAGCCGGCACACCTTTTCCTGACACATCTGCGATTACGATCGCGATCTCATCTTCGTATATTCGGACCCAATCGTAGTAATCACCCGAGACTTCCTCAGTCGGAAAGTTGTAGGCGCTGATGTCGTATCCCGGTAAGTCCGGATCGTTCGGCGGCAACAACTCCAACTGCACTTGCCGTGCGACTTCCAACTGGCCCTGCAACCGCTTCTTTTCGATCAACTGTTCGTGCAGCATCACCTTCTCGATGATGATCGCCACTTGCGAAGCCAGTAACATCAACACGTCCAGATCGTCGTCTGAATAAGCGTTGAGATCGTCGCTTTCGAGATCGAATACGCCAATCACTTCGTCGTTTGAAATGATCGGGGCAACCATCTCGGAGCGCGTGCGGTCGCGTGCGTTTATGTAGATCGGATCGTTGCGGACGTCATGAGAGATGACTGGTGTGGCGCTTAGCGCGACGCTGCCGATGAAGCCTTCTCCCAACTTCAGGTGCAAGTCTGAAAGCTCATCGATATCGTAGCCACGAACCGCCTCTGCTTTGAAGGTGCAGGGTTCTTCACCTTCCGGAACTGTCTCAGGATCGACACACTGCAGGACGAAGATGCCGGCGGCGTCATAAGGAATAAGTGAGTCGAGTGTGTCCATTACCAGGTTCAGCACTTCCTGCAGATCCAGTGAGCGGCTGATCTTCTTGGTAATGTCGAGCAGCATGCGCAGTTTGTCGGTGGTTGTCAGACCGTGCGATGCCACTTGTTCGAGTCGTTCGGTCATAAAACCCTTAGAATTGAGCACCTCTTTGGAGTGCGGCGGCCTGGCGCCGCTTTGTTATCGATGGAGCTTGATCGAGGCCAAAGCGGCGCCAGGCCGCCGCACTCCAAGGAGGCGCCCATTATCGCGTTACCCGTTTGCGCGAGAGATCCTTGTAGTCGTGCCAAAGGTGCGTCACTTTCATTCGAAACTCAACCAGCTCCGGACTGACACGAAAATGCATTGCGATGTCGGCCGAAGTCTTTCCCTGTAATAGATATTTCTTTAACGACGCATAAGGAACCAGCGCAGCGGCGCCGACTGCGTAGGCTTCTTCTTCGTCAGCCTTGCGGTAGTCGCGATTCATAACCTTACCACGATCATCTCTCGTTACCACGGAGAGCCGATTGGGTTGATGGCCCAAAAACACGTGACATATCTCTTCCATCAACGTTGCGTTGGTGCGTGCGCGGCCGTGCGTCGGATTGAGTATCACCAGTTTCATGCCATTCGGCAGTGAACAAGCGCCGCCTGACCAATCTTCAGATGCTGGCCCGAGCAGATGTTCGCGCGATTTTTCGCTCAGACCTGCTACTTCATCGAAGCGGATTACGATCAGATTTGCGAAGCTGGCAAGGTCGAAAGGATTGAGCGGCTGGTCGGGACGAACACGCGCGAAGTCGCGCAGGCCGAGAGCTTTCAACTCGTAGTTTCGCCACTTTTCACCTGGAGGTAGATCGCCCAGCAGCACTTGAAGAGTATAACGGAAATAGATGGTCTAACGGCGTTTCTTCGTGGTCTTTTCGCCGCTCTTACTAAATTGAGTGTAAGCGACGCGAAACAGTTCGGAGAGCGCAGCGGCAGTATCGGGAGTGAGATTTTTATCGGCGCGAAGATGAGCTTCGACGATCTCTGGTGTCGGTTCCTGTGGATAGTAGACGACGGCCTTTGATTCTTCTGCCTGTGGATTGCGGCCAGACAAAATACGTTCCATCGGCACGTCAAGCCACGCAGTCAGCCGCGCGATATTGTCTGCATCGGGTTTGCCGGTGCCGTTTTCGATGCGTGAGAGCGTCGAAGCGGAAACAGAGGTTTCGTCGGCGACATCGCGGAGACTGAGGCCGAGTTCTTCACGCCTGCGGCGCACGGCACGCCCGAGTTCTTCTGTGTTTACAAGCTTATCGGAGCGGGTGGTGCGCTTCATGGCTGCCCAAACCTATCACACGCTGGTTTTAGACGCAAGACTTTGTTTTACCCCTGCAACAGGGGCCACAAAGAGGCACAAGAGATAAAGTAGCCACAAAAAGGCACAAAAAGCTCAAAAGATAGTCTTAGAAAATCTTAAATTCTTTTGTGCTTTTTGTGCCTTTTTGTGGCTACACTTTTTGTGCTTTTTTGTAGCCTATCTCTTGGTGGTGGCGCTGCCCATCGCGAGGTCGCGCGCCTTTGGCAACACGTCCACAGCCTTCGCCACCTGCGGATCGTTCATCGTTATAAAAACGCGGTCGCCCATCACACGCCCGTAAGCGGCAGTGGCTAAATTAAACCGCAACTCGAGTTCGATGAAAGCACGATTCCGATCAACCATCGCTGGCGTTACTTTGAAATCAGGATCCGCCATCACGAAATCGCGAAACGCTTTGAACATTGCGTCAGTAATCCTGAATTCATCAGTTTGTAGCTCGCCACGATAATTGATGCCGGCAATCTTGCTCGACTCGAATCCATGGATACGACCATTCACTAACTCACGCGTGAAAGCAAACGTCGGACTCAGCAAACGTCGCTGCGTCAGGTTTACTGTTCGCGGGTTCACACTCTCATCAGGCGAGATTCCGCCGCCACCGTAAACTGCGCGACCAGTATCAGTCTTCTTCTCCGGCCCGACCGGTTTCGTAGTGTCTGCTTTCGGCTCGCGCCCAATACCCGCGCCATGAGTGTAGTAGTCGTAAAAATCACCATTCGAGTAGTCACGTTGAATTAGGCGTCCTGAAGGCGTGTAGTACTTCGCGGACGTCAGCGTCAATCCGGCTCCGTACTCGAGTGGGATGATGCTTTGCACCAGTCCCTTGCCGAAGGTTGTTTGGCCTACAATCAACGCGCGATCATGATCCTGCATCGCTCCGGCTACAATCTCAGACGCCGATGCAGTGTTCTCATTAACGAGGATCACAAGCGGCGTCATATCAGGCGCGCTGTTGCGCGACTCGTAGGTGTTGTCGCGGAAACCATTCCGGCCCTTCTGCGTCAGGATCAACTGACCATTTCGCAAAAACACTTCTGCGACATGAATCGCCTGGTCCAAAAACCCGCCGGGATTGTTTCGTAGATCGAGCACCAGCGACGTCATGCCCTTTGCGTGCAAACGCTCGAGCGTGTCCAACAGCTCGTCAGTGGTTGTGTAGTTAAAACCGCGCGTCATGTCGATATAACCAACACCGGGTTTCAACATGTAAGCATCAGGAATTGACGGCTGCGGCACAGCATCACGAACGATATCTACTTTCTCGATTCGCTTGTCAGCCGCACGTTCCAGCGTCAGCTTGACCGTAGAATTTCGTGGACCACGAATCTTGTCGCGCACTTCCAGCGACGTCTTGCCGGTCATCTTTACGCCGTCCACTTCGACAATTCGATCGCCATAACGCAGACCCGCGCGGGCTGCTGGAGATCCTTCGAACGTAGCGGTTATGTAAGTGTCAGTCTGATCGCCGTGAATATAATTCTGAATCGAAGCTCCAATGCCGAAATACTCCGAACGCTGGTCGGTCTTCAGCTCATCAAACTCTTCTTTGTCGTAGTAGTTTGAGTGAGGATCAAGTGAGCGCAGCATGCCGATGATAGACGACTTGAACACGTCGTTGTAGTTGAGCTTTTGGCCGTCGACATACTGTTCCTCAATCATCTTTAGCGCCTCGTTGAAATCCCGCTCGACCGCAGCCGTAGCGGCCGTCGGCGCGGCCCTATTTGGTCTCCTCGCCGGGGCCGGTGGACCACCGCCGGGATTGGTGCTTGAAGTGCTTTGCGCTATTACAAAACCGGGAACAACGAGTGCGACAACTAAAAGGACAAGCGTCAGTTGAACCGTAATTCTTTTCACTGGAAACCTCAAATCTTCCCTCGAAACTTGCTTGCAATATAACGGATGCCGCAGGGAGCAGCAAGGTTGCGAGATCGATCTATCCACAGATTACCGCAGATTGATCGGGCTTGCTTGACGGTTGTTTCCCGCCCTCCGTAGAATGAACTTACCGATGCAAACAATCGTAAGAACGGACAGTTGAAATTCGGTAGTCACTAAAGGAGTCTGTACCAAATGAGCAGTCCGTATCATAAGGAAGAACATCCGCCGTCAGAAAGAGTTGACGACCTAATGCTTCGCGACGACGAACCCGATCAGGGTGCCGAAGAGCACAACCGAACGGCATCGTCAGTCCGCGACATTGCGTCACGGATTCCCGAATCGTTGAGCGCGATCGGGCGCGACATTAGTAGGACCATCGAAAAAGCTATTTCGGCAAAAGACGATTACGTGGTGGCAGTAAAGATCTCGCCCGAGGCGCAAGAGAAACTAGAAGCGCTGGTCCAAGCCGGAGTTTTTCGGAATCGTGCGGAAGCAGCAGGTTTTCTGATCGACGAGGGAATCAAGACCCAATCAGCATTGTTTGAGCGTGTCAGGCAGAAGCTCGCCGAGATCGAACGACTACGAGCTGAACTGCGCGGCTTAATCGCCGACAAAACAGTCTGAAGCTCCCGAACCGGCGCGTGTTTTCTTCGCGCCCCAATTTCAGCCCCCCTAAGCAGTGCTTTACCCTTCCTCGCGAATGGTAAAGCACGCCTTTATTCTGGTAGAGAAAAGTGTCAGAAAGATTTCATTTACCACCAACACCAATCGAACAGTTTACGCTGGCGAACGGTTTACGCGTTGTGTTCAGCCAGGACCGCGCAATACCCGTCGTGTCAGTGGCCGTTTACTACGACGTCGGTTCGCGCAACGAGAAAGAAGGTCGCACCGGCTTTGCACATCTGTTTGAACACATGATGTTTCAAGGCTCGGAGAACGTGCCCAAAGCCGCGCACTTTCAGTACATCTTCAACGCCGGCGGCACCATGAATGGCACCACCTCAACAGAACGTACAAATTATTTCGAGACTCTTCCATCAAACTACTTGCCACTCGCACTGTGGTTGGAGAGTGATCGCATGCGTTCGCTGAAAGTGACACAGGAGAACCTCGACAATCAGCGCAATGCCGTTCAGGAAGAGAAGCGACTGCGTTACGACAATCAGCCTTACGTCACTGCATTTCTTCGTATGAATGAGCTGATCTTTACGAATCCTGCAAATGCTCATTCCACTATCGGATCGATGGAAGATCTCGATGCGGCTACCATCGACGACGTACAGGAGTTCTTCCGCATTTACTACGCACCGAACAACGCTGTGCTCAGCGTAGTCGGCGACTTTGACAATAACGAAGCACGTGAACTTGTTGAAAAGTATTTCGCCAGTATTCCCGCACAATCTGTGCCGCCGCGAGTTGACGTTTCTGAACCAGAAGCTGTGGCTATTCATGAAGAGACGTTCAACGATCCGTTAGCGCCAGCGCCGGCCTTCGTTCTCGGTTGGAAAGTTCCGGAACGACGTACACCTGATTTCTATGCGCTGTCGCTCGCCGGTACGCTTCTCTTTGAAGGCGATAGCTCGCGTCTCTACCAGAAGCTGGTGAAAGGCGACGAATCGGTCGTCTCAATTGAAGGAGGCGTCGACGAACGTCGTGGTCCATCGGCTTTGTACATCTTCGCACTGCCAAAACCGGGCGAAGAGGTCAGCAAGATTCGCGAACAGATCTTCGAAGAAATAAAGAGCATTGCTTCCGATGGACCATCTGACGCCGAGATGGAGAAGCTGCGAAACTCTCTTTGCAACGACGCAGTGCGTGGCCGGCAATCAACCATGTATCGCGCACAGCGGCTGGCGGAGTTTGCGTTGTACGACTCAGATCCGCGGCTCGTCGATTCTGAGTTGGACCATTACCTGAGCGTTACTGCCGATGACATCAAGCAGGCGGTTGCGCGTTATATCGATGGTCCAAATCGCGTCGCGCTCGACATCATACCTGCGGCCGCAGCGGCACACGCCGAAGTAGCAGCGGCTTCCGCTTCGCCACAATCGCCTGGCGATCCGCATCAACCAGCTTCGCCGCCACCACAGGTTCCCGAAGTGCCTGCCGCCGAACCGGAGTCGGCAGTGCACGCGGAAGTTCGTGAAATAAAACCGGCCCCGACCGATACACCAAAAGATCCGGCGGACGCTCCGCCACAAACTAAACCGGGTTCTGGACCACTGCACCCTTAACATGAGTCAACCAGAAATTTTTCGCCGCCAAGCGCCTGCACTACTGCTGCCACGGCCAATCGCGATACCCGCGCCGAGGGAAACAGTCCTCTCAAACGGACTGTCGCTCGTCGTCGTTGAGGACAATCGTCTGCCACTGATCAGCTATCGTTTGGCGTTTCGCGTTGGCGGCGCTTTCGACCCGCCGAGTCTTCCCGGACTCACCGATCTGCTCGCGGGTCTTTTACCGGAAGGCACAGAATCAAAAACGAGTAAGGAGATTGCTGAAGAGGTCGCGCGCATGGGCGCGAGCTTGTCCGCCGGTGCAACCTCCGACTACACGATCGTTGGCGGGTCGGCACTGACACAGTTCAACGATCCGATTCTCGACTTGATTGCCGAAGTCGTGCTCGAGCCATCGTTTCCCGAGAATGAAGTTGAACTCGCGAAACAAAACACGAAGGAGAGTTTGCGCCAGCAACGCGCGCAGCCATCGTTTCTAGCAAGCGAAATGGTTTCCCGCGTGATGTTTGGCGATCATCCGTACTCGGTTGTCGCGCCTACGCCTGAGTCGATCGATCGTTCGTCTCGCGACGAGTTCGTCAGCTTTCACCGCGCGAAGTTTGTACCAAACAACGCGGTGTTCATCGTGGTTGGAGATGTTCGTCACGAGGAAATGGTGAGCCGGCTCGAGTCGTTGTTTTCCACGTGGAAGCGGGGCGAGGACCTGGTTGCGGATTTTCCCGAGCCGCCGGTGCGAACCAAACGCACGGCGTATGTAGTTGATCGACATGGCTCCGCACAGTCGAACATCGTCATCGCAAATCTCGGCATCATCAGAACCAGTCCCGATTATTTTCCGATGCTGCTGATGCACACCGTGCTTGGCGCGACAGCGTCGTCTCGCTTGTTTATGAACCTGCGCGAAGACAAGGGTTACACCTACGGCGCATATTCGAATCTCGATGCGCGACGCAGTGCGGGAACGTTTCGCGCGACCGCTGAGGTGCGAACGCCGGTCACTGGTGATTCGCTAAAAGAGTTCTTCTACGAGCTGGATCGAATTCGCAAAGAGCCAGTGACTGAGAAAGAGATCGTGGATGCAAAGTCGTATTTAACCGGCGTATTTCCGATTCGACTCGAGACGCAGGAAGGAATGACCGATCAGTTGGTTCAGATCAAAATGCTGAATTTGCCTGACGACTACCTGCAAACCTATCGCGACCGCGTACAGGCTGTGACGATTGAAGAGATACAGCACGTCGCCGCGAAGTATGTCAGACCTGATGAAGCGGCGTTAGTTGTAGTCGGCGACGGCTCATCCGTGCTGGAGCAGATCAAACCGTATTGTGAAGACGTCGAGATCTACAACACAGCAGGTAAACGAAAAACCGCTGAGGCTTCCGGTGTTACGGATCCGGTGGGCTCGTGGTCAATCGAAGTTGAAACGCCATTAGGACAAAGTATTCCGGCGACACTCACAATCTCACGCGCAGACTCGGCGCTCACCGCGGTAATCCATTCGGAAATGGGAGACGCAGATTTAGGAACGATTGAGGTAACCAATAATTCGTTTCATGCAACCACATCTTTGGAGATGGATGGACATGCGGTCGAGGCGGAGGTATCTGCGAGGTTTGAAGGCGATCAGACTGAGGGTTTTCTAAGGCTGCAAAATTCACCGGAACTGCCCTTCAGTGGAAGTAAGGATTGAAAGAGTTTTCTCGCGCAAAGGCGCAAAGCCGCAAAGAAAGAACTTAGTGTCTTCTTTGCGGCTTTGCGCCTTTGCGTGAAACTCTTCTTACAAAAAGCGCCCGGCATGGCCGACATGCCGGGCGAAATCACAGGAGGAACCGAGTGTTATGGTCGCCATCACTAGTTCTGCGACGATCCGATAACCTCGCAGCTTCAGATGTGCTGCGCGCCCTCGCGGTTGCTCACCTGCGTTACGAGCGGTCGTAACGCAGCACGATTCCAGCCGCTCCAACTGCCCATCCGATCTTTTTGTTGAAAATTAGCGAGTAAAGGTTTTGCCGCGTTGTTGAATCTTGTCGCACCCACGTCTTGCCTTGATCACTGCTGCGCAAAATCATTCCGCCGCGACCAATCACCCAACCCTCGTCATCATTCAAGAACTGAACACTCAAAAGCGTGACGTTCACATTCGTCGGCACGATAGTCCAGGTCTCGCCGCCGTCAATCGTTCGCAATAGCGTACCGTGCTCGCCGACCGCCCAGCCTTTTTTGTCATCGCGAAAATCAATGTGATAAAGAGTGCTCGCGGTGCCTGCCTTCTGTTTCTCCCAACTCGCACCACCATCGCGTGTAAACAAGATCGTCCCTTCGGCCCCGACGATCCAGCCGCGCTTGTCGCTCACGAAATCGATATGGATTAGCTCGATCCGGCTGGGAGCGCGTTGCCTGCGCCACGTTTCGCCACCGTCATCCGTGTAAACGAGTATGCTGTCGACTACGCGTTCGTGTTTACTGATCGAACCGACTACCCAACCTTTCTTCTTGCTGGAGAAGCGCACGCTGTACAACTCAACGTCCGCGCCTTCAAATTCTTCGGGAAGAAAAATTCGCGACTGCTTCCAATTGTTGCCGTCGCGGGTTATGAAGATGGCGTTACCCGCCAGCAGGAATCCTGCTTCTTTGTCACGAAAATAGATGTCGTTGATTCCAGCGGTCGTGGGGACCGTCTGGCGCACCCACGACTGGCCACCGTCGTCAGTGCTACTCAGAAAACCGCCGTCACCACCAACCCAACCCCGCTTGCCGTCGAGGAAGTAGACGGTGTTCAGGTCGTTGCCGCCCGTGTTGATTTTGAACGGCACCCAGCCACTCTGCGCCAGCGACACGCCGGAGAGAGTCAATAACAGACAGATGGAAGCAACAAACTTGAACGATCGGGTACTCATACTGGTTCGGTTTCCAGTTTTGTACCACAAGAGGAGTTTCACGCAAAGGCGCAAAGCCGCAAAGAGATCCGGAACCCTCTTTGCGGTTTGCGCCTTTGCGTGAAACTTTTCAGCTTTTCACTCGATACACACGACCGTCAACAACAACTACCACGCGCTCACCCAACGAGAAGTAACTCCCGAGTTTCGGATTCTTCTGTAAGAGCGCGAAGTATTCGTCACTGCCAAACACCATTACCGTTTCCGGCAAACGCGCTTCAGCTTTGAACTCCGAGTCAGTCCAGACGCCGTCGATCAGATAGAAAGTCTTTCCCTCGATCCGTCGCACCGCATCAGTTCTCGTATCATCTTTTACACGCATTACCTCTTGTTGCTCGCGAGTGGTCTTGCTCAGTTGCACGGCGTCCGCGCCGGTCACGCTCGATACTGATGGCGCTGCATTAGCTTGACCGGCGGTGCGGCGCAAACCGCCAAAAGGAGTCGGCTCGGGTCGTACCACGCCGCCGCTGAACTGCGTGACTGTGCGTGCATCTTCCAAAGCCAAATACGACGTGTAAGGCGTGACGATTCCGTAGCGCGTTCCCAAATCGACGATCTCGTCGCGCAACTCTTTCTGCTCGCCGTTGGTGCGTATCTGTTCCATCAACCAGCCAACACGACGCGTGGCCCACAAACGTGGCAGGTATTCATTGGCATCATTCCGCAACGGAAAGCTCAAGGCCGAATAGGTGTAAGTTCGAGGCATGCCACCTGAGTTTCCGCGTAATGTCAGTTGGACCGAACCGAGATCCGCGGCGTTGCTGTAGCGTCCAATCAGTGTTACCTGCGAGCCACGAAAGACATCCGGAAGATCGCGCGGATAGACCAGATCCGTTTGAGCACCGCCCATATAGAGTTGCAGATCAGAAAGCACCGGATAATTGACCTTCGAAAAGAAGTTCGAGACTTTGACTTCGAGATCCTCCTTTGGCTCGACGTAATCAGCAACGCCACCGTTATCGGCAGCTAACTTGTCGAGCAGCGCAGTGTTGACGTCGTAACCAACGCCGAACGTAAACAACCTCACACCAGGCCTGATCGCTTTATGCACGTTCTCAATGATCTTCGGCACATTCGTTTCATCGACTGTTGGCAAACCGTCAGTCATGAACACTAGCATCTTCGGTCGTTCGCGATCTGTTTCAGTGAATTGACGAAGTGATGCCAGTAGCGATTGATTGATGTTCGTGCCGCCGACCGGCCTCAAAGCTTTTACAAACGCCTCGCCGCGCGCGCGACCTTTTTCATCCGCCGGAATCAAACTCGCTTCCATCAAGTGTTCCTCACCGGCAAATGAAATGATGTTGAAACGATCCTGCGGGCGCAGAATTCTCACGCCATAAAGCAAAGCGGCGCGGGCCTTGTCCATCTTTCCTTCTTCGGCCATCGAACCGGAGGTATCGACGACGAAGACAACGTCCTTGGCGGAGTATTCCTCTTCGGACCAATCATCTTTCGGCGAGATCATCAAGAGGAAGTAGCCGTCCTTTCCTGCTTCGCGATGAGTCAACAACGTGAGACCAAAGTCTTCCTTTGAGATCGTGTAGAACAACTGAAAATCCTGTGATTCCTTACCGCGCTCGCTTTCAAATGAAACGACTGAGCGGCGTTCACCGTTGGACTTGACGTCAATCGCATGTGTCGGCGAGTAAACATTTCGCAGCGGCTCTTTGCTTTCGATTTCGACTCGTCCGGCGACGGAACCGATCTCGACTAACTGCCGCCCGACGCCGAGTGGGTAGCGATACGAAACGGTGCCACCCTCAGCGCGGACAACTTGCGTGTAGGTGAGTTCGAGTTTTTTGTCTGAGTGCGGCAGGATAGGAAAGATGCTCGCCTGGAACAGGTCCTTGCCTGCGTATTCGAGCAGTCCTGGATCGCGTTGACGCCGGACGATTTCGTCGTAAATGCGACGAGCTTCTTCGCGCGTTCTGACTTCGCCGACGAGCCGCCGGTCGCCGTCCCAGATTGCAAACTCAGCCACCGAAGCCGATTCGGGAATCGGGAACAGGTAGGTGCCTTCGAGTATTGCGCCGGTGTCGTTGCGAAAAACCTGTTCGACGTGCGTGGTCGCCACTTGCGAGCTGATCTTCGTGTCGATCTTGATGGATTTGATCGGCAAGGCCCGCGGCAGAGGGACGGGAGGACGGTCAGGGCAACGGCGGCACGGACCGGGAACGATAACTCCTTGCGCGCTGGCGATTGCGGTCAATCCGGAAAAGATGAGGAGAAGAAAAAGAAGCTGTATAGGTCTCGGTCGCATACAAGTCTCCAACAGTTTGGTTAGTAAACCCACTTGCTGATAGCTAGAACGCAGCGGCGAGACGGTTCTTGCAGGAGTAATCAATACAATTCGCGCAGACGCTTATTGAATATCGCCACGACCGTAGCGACCGTCGCGACGACAAAACCGCCGACCGCGAGCGTCACGGGCGGACCGAAGTGGTTTGAGGCAGTGCCCGCGAGGATGTTTCCAATCGGCATCGTCCCCATAAACGACAGGATAAACATGCTCATCACGCGGCCACGCATCTGATCGGTGACAAGCGTCTGCAAGAGTGTGTTCGTAGTCGCAATTGCAACGACGAGCGCAAATCCCAACGCAAACAAGAAGAGTAAAGAAAACAGCAAACGAGTCGACAGAGCGAAGCCGACGATCCCCAGGCCAAATATAATCGCGCCGCCCAACACAGACCAACCTTTTCTTCTAAAGTCGCCGAGATAAGCGACAAGTAACGCGCCGAAGAATGCGCCGCAGCCGGCAGTGCCCATCAGCAGCGCGAGACCCGTCTCACCAAGATGAAATATGTCGCGTGCATAGATCGGCACCATACTGAAATACGGCGCGCCAAACAGACTGTTGACTGCCGACAGCAACAACAGCGACGACACTCGCGGCCGCGTTCGCGCATAACGCACTCCTTCGACCAAATCGCGCCACAAGGCGCGGCGATCTTTCACCGAATGCGTGTTAGGAGGTGAATGGTGCAGCGGCCGCACCTTCCAGAGCGCAGTTACGACCGCGATGAAAGAGAGCCCGTTTGCATAGAAACAACCAGCCAGTCCAAATATCCGAAAGGCGACGCCGGCCAGTGCTGGTCCAACCACGCGCGACAGTTGAAACTGCGTGGAATTCATAGCGATCGCATTTGCGAGATCTTCGCGACCGACGAGGTCGTAGGTCATTGCGAGATACGACGGACTTGCCATCGCCATACAACAGCCAGTCACAAACGAGAACCCAAGCACCATCCAACGATTCACCACGTGTGTTGCGACGAGCGTGGCCAGACTGAGTGCCGCGAGACCGCAGATCACTTGCGTATAGAGCAACAAGCGACGCCGATCGATCAGGTCGGCAAACACTCCGCCAAGAAGTGTAAAAATGACGGCGGGGACGGTCGCCATGAAAGCGTCGAGCCCGAGCCAGAACGGAGAGTTTGTTAATTGCAGCACCAGCCAGCCTTGAGCGACTGCCTGCATCCACGTACCGACGTTGGAAAGAAAAGCGCCTGTCCAAAACAGCCGGTAGTTTCGATTCGAGAGGGCACGAAACATTCCGCTGCTGCGGCGTGTGGTAGTGCTGGCAACTACAGGCGCAATCTCCGTGGGCATTGATCAACTATTCTAAGCCACGGATGACGCAGATAACACGGATCTGATCCGTGTTATCCGTTCAATCCGTGGCTGATTTTACTGTGCGGCGCCAGGCGGAGAGTGGGGCGCCGGTGCCGCTGCGTCGTTCGGCCACGATCTCGGACATGATTGCGAGTGCCACTTCTTCCGGTGTTACTGCGCCGATATCGAGACCGATTGGTGCGCGGATCTTTCTCAGTTGCTCTTCGGGTACGCCTGCTTCGCGTAATCGTTCGATGACGATCGAAGTGCGCCGTTTACTTCCAATCAGACCAACGTAGTCAGGATTGGCACGCACGGCGACTTGCATGCATTGCTCGTCTTCGTTGTGACCTCGCGTCACAACGGCGACCGAAACGCCGCGGCCAGTGCCCACCGCCTCACGCACAGCCGAGCCCCAGTCTTGAGCCACACGCAACTCGATCCGCTCGTCAGGAAACAGTTCGCGTTTCAAAAACTCCGCACGGTCGTCGAGCAACGTGGCGTGATAACCGGCAAAAGCGGCGAGCCGCGCGAGCGAGGCGCCGACGTGCCCGGCACCGCAGATCACCAAACGAGGCGCTGGTTGAAGTCGTTCAAACAGCAGAAGCGTCTCCCGCGCAGAAGGAAATTCAGGAGCAAATTCGCTAACGCCGAACATTCGCGTTTGTTCGCGTGAAGCAAGAAAGCGTTCGGCCTGAGCTGCCGCGAGTGAATCCAAGCCGGGATCGCCGAGTGTTCCGACTGAAGGACGGTTCTCCTGAATCAGAAGCTTCGCGCCGATAGCTTCTGGACCAGCGAGCCTGGTAACGACGACCGCGAACTCGTCGCGCTCGAGGACCTGCTCAATCATCTTCGTGATGGATCGCGAAGACGTTTGGTCCCATTTTTCAGTCATTGCCGGTGATTCGAGAGGGGGGATTATTTCAAAGCTCTTGATTTACTCAGCCCAATCGCTGAACCGACGCGTCGGGCAAACCAGAGTGGTCCAACCAACAGGTAAACGGGATTCTTGAAGAAGGCGGGTTGATTTCCCTCGATCGCGTGTCCGACGAACTGACATATCCAACCAACAATAAACAGAGCCAGCGCCCAGCGCCAGTTAAAAAAGAATAGCGGCCACGACACGGTAATCATGGGTATGCCGATGGTGTGCAATAACCGGTTCAGCGGGTGCTGATGTTTGGCTTTGTAGTTGGCTAAGAAGTTTTCGGACATAGAGTTTTGGGTCTTTGGACTACCCTCCCACAACCTCAACAAAAATATCCATCGTGCCGCCGCAAACCATTCCTTCTTCACTCGCTTCGTCAGCGGTGAGCGAGAAGTGATGTAGCTGAGACTTGCCGGAGCGCATCGCCTCCTTGGCTTCGGCCCATACTTCAGCCTCGATGCAGCCGCCACCAACCGTTCCCGCAACTTCGCCGTTTTGAAAGAACAGCATTTTCGCACCGCGTTGCTGCGGAGTCGAGCCTCTTGTGTGCGCCACGGTCGCGATCACAACACGTTCGCCGCGGTCGGCAGCTTCATTGATCAGCTTATAAAGCTCGCGTTGTGGAACAGTCGCCATGTTTGTACGTGAAACTTAGTCTGAAAGTTTGCAGACAAGTCTACGTCAGCGAGATCGAACTAACAACGCAGATGCAACTTTCCCTATTGTCATAAACTACTTTGTAATGTAAAGCCACGACAACATGCTGGAGGCCGAAATGAAAGAAGAGGGAAAGAAACCCGCACTTACGGGAACTCACATATTCAACCTGTTTGCCGGCGTCATCCTGCCGGCAATCTCCATCACCATCGAAGCAACCACCCACATTTGCGCGGAGAATCTCTTCGATCCAATTCCAACCGTTTGGCATTTACTGCTTGTGATCTTCGTGCCACTCGCTCAGCTTCAGGTGTGGTTCACGATTCGTCGCGGCGCGCCAGACCGGCTCACGTTAGCTGGTGCGGCAAACGCGATTGCGATGGCAATCTCCATCTTTTACTCCATCGTCTACGTTCCGCTCTTCCCTATTGCTTTACTGATGGCTGTTCTCGGCATAGGCCTTCTACCGCTCGCGCCTTATTCTTCGCTGCTCGCTTGCATCCTAGTGCGTCGTCATCTCAAACGCATCGCATCGAACACCGCGCCAAAACTATTTTGGATTCGCAAAGCAGGCCTGCTTGCGGGCCTGAGCCTGACCTTGGCGTTGATTGGTCTTATCGAACTCCCGTCATCGCTAACACGCTACGGACTACGGCTGGCGGTTTCAGAATCTCCGGAAATACAAGCTAAAGGCATTCGGTTTCTACGTTCGTACGGAAGCGAGGACTATTTGCTGCGACGATGCTACGACCAAACTGGTTGGGCCACGGACATCGTTGGCTATCTATTCGATATGCGAGATCCGGTCACGCCCTCTGAAGCTCGGAAGATCTATTACCGCGTAACTGGTGAAACGTTCGACACGTTTGAACCTCCGAAGAGAATTGGCGGCCGTCTCGTACCGCAAGCTGAAACTAACTTCGATCGCAATCAAGCTGGTCAGACAGTCGGCGCCAAACTCAAAGAACTCTCACTCGCGAGTTCCCAGCTCGATGCTTCCGCCGATGCTGATGGCGGCGTCGCTTACATGCAGTGGACACTCGTCTTTCAAAATGATTCGCAACAGCAAAGAGAAGCACGTGCCGAGATCCAACTGCCGCCCGGAGGCGTCGTCTCACGTCTGACCTTGTGGGTCAACGGAGAGGAGCGTGAAGCCGCGTTTGCCGGTCGTAGTCAGGTGCGACAAGCGTATCAGCAAGTAGTCGCACGCCGGCGCGATCCGGTTTTAGTGACGACTGCCGGGCGAGATCGCATCCTGGTCCAATGCTTCCCAGTTCCGCCTGACAAAGGGCGAGATGAAGATTCGACTCGGGATTACGACACCGCTCGTTTTGGAAGATGTGAACCATGCGCGGTTGCTTCTGCCGCACTTCGTCGATAGAAATTTTCGCATCCCGGGTTACGTAACGCACTCATTTTGGCTAGAGTCAAAGACGTTTATGTACACCGATTCACTCATGGCTGAAGGGCCTGTTTCAGGTACTTTTGTCTTGCCTGGAGCAGTTCGCGACGCTGAACTTTCCCAACCAGGTACGTCCATCCGGCTCGACCGAAAGGACATGAAGCAGATCTGGAGTAAGGATCCGTTTCAAACAGGTGGCTTCGTTGTTCAGCAGTCCGTCGAAGAGCGCCGGCCGAACCATTTGAATCGCATCGTAATCGTCGTTGATACCTCTGCGTCGATGAGCGAGTGGTCCGACGAAATACGAGAAGCGATGAGATCTCTGCCGCCGCAGTTTGATGTGAAACTCGTGTTCGCGGAGGCTGACGACGCTTACGACAACATTCCGATAAAAAATCTTACCGGCTATGGACCAGAAGAGATGGCCACCGCACTGCGTTCCGCAAGCTTTGTTGGCGGTGCAGACAACGCGCCTGCTTTGCTGAAAGCGTGGGAACTCGCTGCGGAAAGACCGGGCAATAACGCGATCGTCTGGATACATAGTCCTCAACTACTGCAACTCAAACCGGTCGAAGAACTGCGACAGCGTTGGGAGCGGCATCCTTATGGGCCACTGCTCTATTCCGTTCCGGTGACCAACGGCTCCGATGAGATCGAGAAGCGACTCGACGGAATTAATGAAGTGAAATTGGTCCCGCGCATGGATCGTTTGCGATTCGATCTCGAAAGACTCTTCGCCCAATTGACGAGTCAAACCACGACACTCGAGTTTGTTAGATCGAGCAGGAAGATGGACCAGCGACTCGATCTGACGAATGCCTATCAGACCTCAGACCATCTCGCCAGACTTTGGGCCAACGACGAAGTCACGCGAATTCTTACGGCGCGCGATCAGTCGCTGAATGACGCAGCAACAACGCTCGCCGTTCGTTATCAACTCGTTACTCCCGTGAGTGGTGCAGTTGTTCTCGAGACTGCCGAACAGTATCGCGCGGCCGGTCTCCAACCGGTTGAGCCTGGAACAGTACCGACGATTCCCGAACCCGAGATAGCTGTATTGATGCTGGTTGCAGGCGTTTTTCTGATTTTGCTCACCTACGTGAAGTACCGCGCAAGACGTCGCGGTGGATGCGTTGTATAAAGCGCTTCCTGTTAATTGTTGGACTACAGTTGGTTGCGTTCTGGGATGTGTGGCGCTGGTATATCTCACGTGCAGTCGATTCGTCGGACCAGCCCTGGGGATTACTGGCGTTCATCGCTGCAACTGATCGCGTTTGCGCTTGAGGCTGCGGCTATTGTTTTCATTGTGTTTCGACTTCGAAGAGGAAACGCATGCGGCGAACTTTTGTCGTCTACGTAATTGCGTGCGCGATAGCGGCGCTGCTGCCGGTTTTGTCGGCGCGGTCTGAGCGACTTGCGCGCGCATCTATCGATGTTACGTTTCCCGGATGGCCCAACGAGTTTGAGGGCCGCTCGCTGACGCCGCTGCCTCTCACGCAATTAGAGCAGCGATTTGGTAGCGATTTTCCCGGCAAGATCGGGCGGTTCACTGATGGCAAACGCGAGATTATTATCCGATGGATCACACAAGCGACGCGCAAGTTGCATCCTGCTTCCGACTGTTTTCAGGGTATCGGCTACAGCGTGAAGCCGTTGGCGCTGCATCGGGATGATAACGGTTCGCTGTGGTCCAGCTTCGCCGCAACGAAAGGTAACGACCGGCTGCGTGTGTACGAGCAAATTCATAGTGACTCAGGCGAAACATGGACCGACGCATCCGCCTGGTATTGGTCAGCGCTAAACGATGGCAGCGGATCATGGTGGGCAATCACGATTGCTGAGAGGGAGTATTAGCCACGGATCACACGGATTGATTATTCTTGGTAATATCTGTCACCTAATCCGTGTCATCCGTGGCTAAAAATATGTTCAAACCTACATCCTCCGCAATTCTGCTATTGCTACTAACAACCTGCAGTGCATTCGCCCAAACTGCGCCCGACGCTGCCGAGCTAACCAAACTGCTGAACGACTTCCTTGCAGGCGCATCACGCAACGACGCAGCCGTGCACGATCGCTTCTGGGCCGATGACCTGATCTATACGCGTTCGGCGGGTCGTCGCGTCAACAAGGCAGAAGTAATGCGCGATGTTCGTTCGGCGCCCGCACCAAAACCAGGCGATCCAAAAACCGTCTACACCGCTGAAGACATTCAGATCCAACAGTACGGCAACACCGCGGTCGTAGCGTTTCGTTTGGTGGCAACTACCGAAGCGGGCGGAACGAAGCAGGTCGCGAACCTACTCAACAGTGGCACGTTCGTCAAACGCGATGGCAAGTGGCAAGTAGTGAACTGGCAGTCAACACGAATGCCTCGCAACGGAGCTGATAGCAAAAATGAAGTCGCGACAATCAACGCCGCGTTTCATCAAGCAATGCTCACCGCGGACGCAGACAAACTCGCAGCGCTGACTGACGCTACTTTCATTTGGACCCGCGGCAGCACACAAGTGACTCGCGCGCAATTGCTCGATGATTTGAAGGCGGGAAAGTTGAAGTACGAAAAGCCCGATCCAACTAAGACAAGCATCTCCGTCTACGGCGACACGGCGATTGTTCGCAGTAACGGATCCACTTTGGTTTTTGTTGGTCAGGTGGAAGGCTGGAAAGCAGTCGCCCTACAGACGAATAACTGAACTGACTTGTATTTTTTTGTGCCCTTTTGTGGCTAAGGTTTTTTAGGACGGGCGGGCGCCTCAACCGGTTGCGCGTCCATCTGCTCGCGGCGCTGCTGGAGCTTCGCACGCAGCAGATCAACTTCCGCGTCGGCATTCGCCACCGCTGTTTCCAAACGCGTTTTACTTGTCTCGGCCAGCCTCAACTGTGCCTGCACCCTGCCTTTTTCATTCTCGAGCTGTTTCCTGCGTGCTTCGCGCGCCTGTTCAGGATGCGTACTTCCATAACCAGCCGTCGCGCTGTCGATGTTTTCCGGCCGCATTGCGAAGTCAAGCTGTTCGATCCTCGCTTCAAAGTCAGCGATCTTGCTCTGAATGTCCATCAACTGCGCGCGCAACTGTTCCGCGCGCTGCTCAGCGCGAGTCAATCGTTCCATATCCATCTGGTAACGATCGTCCTCTTGCATCTGCGTCAGCTTGTCGTTAAGCCGGTTTACTTGGTTCGTGAGCGTGGTGATTGTCTGCTGCATCTCGCCGTTCTCGGAAGCGGCGGGCGGTTTCTCTTTCTTGGATTCAGTCGTCTGTGCTGGTTCGGAAGCAGTGGAGTCAGCGGTGCTAATGATCTTCACGTCGCCCGTTGCAGGAGTCTGAGCGGTGGCGGCCGGCGGCGCGATCGGAGGATTGGTGATCACAGGTTTCTCAACCACCGGCTTCGCAGCGCGGCGACGCTTTTTCCTTCGGGTTTGAGCCTCAACGTTGACCAAACAGAAGCTCAGAACGAGGCATGCCGCGATGAGGAATTTGATATAACTTCTGAACGAATCAGGCATTGTAGGGCTCCTTCTCCGACTCCTAAAATACTCCCGCTATCGAGATGCCATCAAGCTCCAGCCAGATGCTTCGGGTTTCCACGACCGCGCCATGAGTCAGTTCCAAAACTATCTGCGTCATTCGCGTTCATCCGCAGCTTAAAAAGGCTGAATCTTGAAACTGATATTCATCGTTGGGGCGCCGCTAGTCAACGCTTCGACGCGAATCAATTGTGCTCCCGCCTGCGCATACTCGCGAACATTCTCGGTAGTTATCTTTCCCGAGCATTCGATCACGATCGTATTCGACAACTCTCGCGCGATCGCCGCGAGTCGCGTAAATTCCGTCACTTCGAGATCCTGGACCAGGATCGCGTCCGCGCTCGCCTTTATCGCTTCCCGCAACTCGTTCTCGTTCGAGACCTCAATGGCAATCTTGTGAAAATATCCTAACTGCTCTTTCGCAGTCTTCACTGCGCCCGCAACTCCGCCAAGAATCGAAATGTGATTCGAAGTTACGACCACGCCATCGTCCAAGCCAAACCTCGTGTTGTATCCGCCACCGAGTTCCACTGCGTACCTTTCGAGCAGACGCAGTCCCGGAGTCGTCGCTCGCGTGTCCGCGATCTGCGCGCCAGTGCCGGCGACTGCATTCACATACCCATTGGTGAGCGTGGCAATACCCGAGAGTCGCTGCAATAGATTTAACGCGACTCGTTCGGCCGAGATCAGCACGTCGGCAAATCCGACCATGCGCGCGATCACCTTACCTGCTTCGACCGGTTCACCATCCGAAACAAACGCTTCGAGTTGTTGCTGCGAATCGAGTGTTAGGAAAACCTCTTCTGCGGCTTCGAGGCCCGCAACGATCATGTTCTGACCCGCGACAAAGCGAGCGCGAGCGCGGGTGTTGCGCGCGATGATTGATTGCGTGGTGATGTCACCGCGTCCGAGATCTTCGCGCAGAAAGAGCCCGATTTGTGAGTAGAGCGCGCCTTCGTCAAACCAGTTCATTGAAGGTTCTCGACTGTCTGCTGAAGTTGAGAGGACTGTTGCGCGATATCGGCGATGCGCGCGCGCACTTCGTTTACTCGCTCAGCCGGTGCGCGCGAAACGAAGTTGGGATTGCCGAGTTGTGCTTCGAGCTTCGCGGCTTCCGCCTGGAGTTTCTCCTGCTCGCGTTGCAAACGACGGCGCTCCTGTTCGAAATCAATCAAACCTTCGAGCGGCACCGCGAGCTCTGTTCCACCTGCCAACACAGCACGCGCCGAAGCTCGCGGAGCTTCGAGATGTTGCTGAATGGAAACTTCAGAGGCGCGAACAAGACGTGAGATCTGTTCTCGCGCCGCCGCAAAAACAGGATGGTTCCTGTCAGGTGAAGCGATTATGACTGGAATGCGCTCGGTGGGCTTGATATTCATCTCAGAACGAATGTTTCTCACGCGCGAGATCAGTTCGATGATCGCCTGCATCTCCGCTTCGGCTGCTTCGTCGATCAAATCTGCTTTGCCTTCCGGAAAAGCTGTGAGCATCACAGTCGGCTCAGCGCCGGCATAAGCCTCATGCAGTTGTTTGTCACCGGGCAAGCGCTGCCACAACTCTTCGGTGATATAGGGCATGAATGGATGCAGCAATCGCAAAGCCTGTTCGAGCACGGTCAGCAGGCGTGTGCGTGCTTCGGTACGCGAAGCGCTTTCCTGTTCAGCGGTGACATCGGCCTTTGCGAGCTCGATGTACCAATCGCAGAAATCGTCCCAAAAAAAGTGATACAGAAGCTGCACCGCCTGATGAAACTCATAGTTATCGATAGCGGTATTGAGATCACGCGCGGTGTGGTTGAGTCGCGAAACGATCCAGCGATCGTGAAGTGCGCCGCTCGTCTCCAGTATCTCTGGTTTTACCTCGGCGCCTTCTGAGTTGAGCAAACAGAAGCGCGCCGCGTTCCAGATCTTATTGGCGAAGTTACGGTAAGATTCGACTTGCTTTTCATTCCAACGCGTGTCGGTGCTGCCGACCTGGGCTAGCGTAAGACGCGTCGCGTCTACGCCGAACTTGTCGAAAGCGTCGATCGGATCCACGCCGTTCATCTTCGTCTTCGACATGATTTGGCCCTGGCTGTCGAGAATCGTCCCGGTGATGAAGACGTCGGCAAATGGCTCTTTGCCGACGAACTTCAAACCCGCCATCACCATCCGCGATACCCAAAGAAAGATAATGTCGCGAGCCGTCACCAAAACCGACGTTGGATAAAAGGTTTTGAGATCGTCAGTTTCATTGGGCCAACCGAGCGTTGAAAACGGCCAGAGCCATGACGAAAACCAGGTATCCAGCACGTCCGGATCTTGCGTGAGTTCGTTTGTGCCTGCTTTGGCGCGCGCTTCTTCCTTCGAGCGCGCAACAAATACATCGCCTTGTGGCGTGTACCATGCGGGAATCTGATGTCCCCACCAGAGTTGCCGTGAGATGGTCCAATCGCGCAGATTTTCCAGCCAGTCGGTGTAGACCTTCTTGTAGGTTTCAGGGACGAAGCGCGGTTTCTGTTCGCGGGCCATCAAATCGAGCGCGAGGTCGCGGAGTTGGTCCATCTTCATGAACCACTGCAATGAGATCAAAGGTTCGATAACAGTTTTGCAGCGTTCGCATTTCGAGATGGAGAATTCGTAGTCAACCACTTTCTCGAGCAGCCCGAGTGCTTCGAATTCTTCGACGACTTTCTCACGCGCCTTGTAACGATCGAGCCCAAGGAAACCTGGACCAGCATCGGCAGTCATCTTTGCGTGCGGATCGATCACAACTACTTGCGGCAGGTCGTGACGCAAACCCATTTCGTAGTCGTTTGGATCGTGCGCTGGCGTGATCTTCACCGCGCCCGTGCCGAACTCCGGATCGACATATTCGTCAGCGACGATCGGGATCTCACGATCTGTGAGTGGCAGCAGCACCGTTTGCCCCACGAGATCGCGATAGCGATCATCGTTTGGATTAACGGCAACAGCAGTGTCGCCGAGCATCGTCTCTGGACGCGTCGTCGCGACAGTGACGCGGCGATCGCTGTTCTTGATCGGGTATTGAAGGTAATAAAGTTTCCCAGCCTGTGGCAGTTTGTCGACTTCGAGATCGGAGAGCACGGTTTGATCCTGTGGGCACCAGTTCACGATGCGATTGCCGCGATAGATCATGCCCTCGTCGTAGAGTCGCACAAATACTTCGCGCACGACGCGAGATAGATCCTCGTTCATCGTAAACTTCTCACGCGACCAGTCGACGGATGCGCCTTCGCGTCGCATCTGCACGGTGATCTGCCCGCCCGATTCGTGTTTCCACTGCCAAACGCGTTCGACAAACTTTTCGCGTCCGAGGTCGTGACGCGACTTTCCTTCCTTCTTCAGCGCGCGCGAGACCATGAGTTGGGTGGAGATACCCGCATGGTCCATCCCCGGCAGCCATAGCGTGCGAAAGCCGCACATCCGCTTGTGCCGCGTCATGACATCCATCAGCGTGTGCTGTAGCGCATGGCCCATGTGCAATGAGCCGGTTACGTTCGGCGGCGGAATAACGATGCTGAACACCGGCGCTTGGGCGTTCTTATTGATCTCCGGCGCAAAATACCCATTACGCTCCCACCGTTCGTAGTGATGCTGCTCAGCCTGTTTCGGATCGTACTGTTTCGGGATATCCATGCGAACTCTGTTACTTCGTGTGTGACTCAACGAAAAACTAGAGTCTACGTCAGACGACGGAGAAAGTTCAAAATGAGCTCAGCGCGCTTTTGAACAGACAGCCAAAGCTTGTTATCGAGAAGGCTTGAAAAAATCTTCAGCCCAGCGCAAACTTGTATCATGACTAACAAAGAAATCGTTCAGGACTTACTTCGACGAATTCCAGATGACACCTCACTGGAGGATATTGCGCGAGAGCTGGAATTTATAGCCGCTGTCCGTCAAGGTATAGCTGAGCTTGATAACGGCGACAGCATTCCGATCGAAGAAGTCGAAAATGAACTTCCCTCATGGATTATCAGGTAAGACTCTCGAGTTCCGCGCGCGCAGATATAAAAGACATCGTCAGGTACATTTCCATCGAGGATCCTGACCAGGCACTGCGCTTTGGTAAATTCTTGACTCAACACGTTAAGAATCTGGGTCAATTTCCGAAGCGCGGGCGGGTTATACCAGAATTCAACGATGAATCAATTCGCGAGATCATTGTCAGGGCCTACCGAGTTGTCTATCGTTTGCAGCACGACAAACGGCTCGTCGAAATCATTCGATTCTGGCACGCCGCTAGAGGCATTCCTGAAATAACTGGACCCAACTGATCTCATCTCGGTGATCAGCACGTCTTAGCGCGATTGAACTGTACGAGTAGCAGCAGCTCGAAATACTGACTACCAAGCGGAATACGTGAGGCAACTGCTGGTCAGCGCGCATCTTTGCCTACACTTGAAAGACGAAAATCTCGCGCGCAGACTCTAACTATGACTGACAAAGAGATCGTTCTGGATCTATTGCGCCGCATGCCTGACGATGCGTCGCTTCATGACATAGCGCAAAGACTGGAGTTTATAGCGACTGTCCAGCGGGGTTTATCTGAGTTGAATGACAGTGGCAGCATTTCTATCGAGAGATTCGAGCCGGAACTTCCGCCGTGGAGCCTGACGACCGTCAGAAAACGAAGACGTCGCAAAACATTTGGGCACTAAAACTTGAGGTCACAATTTGTGACCTCAAAACGAAGAGCAGGTGACTCGTGAGAATCACCTGCTCAAAACTGCAAACCACACAGAAAGATCTTACTTCGCTTTTTCCTCCAACTGCTTCTTGATCAGCAACTCCGCCAGATCCGGTACGACTTCCCACGCAATCTCGCGGACGACTTTGTCAGACATCATCTCAACTACACGTCGAGCGATCACGTCGATCATCTCTGGCGAGAGTTGGTCGGGAGAAATTGAAGCCGCGGATGACGCGGATGGCGCGGATTCAACTGATGAGGGCACCGGTTCAGGTTCGACAACGGCAACTTCCTCAACATCCTCCGACGCGTACGGTGCAGCACTAACAAACGGCACTTCCTGCGTGTTTGCAAACGATGAGCTCTGGTAACCACTCGCAGCCGTTGCAACAGCCTCCTTCACTTGCGGCTCGACAAACGCTCGCACCGGCGCTGGTTCATACGCAGGCGCGCCACGCGTATCGTCATCGTCGAGGTCCAAGACAAACTCGTCATCGGCCACCGCACTCACTGGTTCCAACTCGCCAAGGTCTAACAAAACGTCGGATGACTCGCTTTGAGAAACGTTTCGTGTTTCAGGTTCCATTTTCTCCTCACGCGGTAAGTGTTCCGCGGCTAGTGCATCGTCGAGCGGCAGCGTGTCTGCCGTCGTGACTTCCAACTCACGCGCGTCCATATGTACATCCTCTTCCGGCTCTTCTACGCTGGGCAATTCCGCAGTTGGAGCTTCTTTCTCGGCCGGCGGGCTTGTTACTAAAGCCCCCACGCGCTCGATCAGTCGTCTTATCGATTGAAATGGTTTGGTCAAAATGTCATCCGCGCCAACTCTGCGCGCCTCCGCTTCGTCGAAGGGCTCAAACGAGCCCACGAGCAGCATCACGGGAATGTGTTTGAGCTTCTCGTTTGTTTTGACGTACTCGCAAACTTCGTAGCCGGTGCGGGAAGGCATGAAGACGTCTGCGAGAACTATATCCGGTTCAACCTCCAGGAGCTGATCAATTGCCTCCTGCCCATTGCCGACGGCCACGACTTGCACACCTTCGTCAGCGAACGTAAGGTCGATTACTTTCTGAATGGTGGCCGAATCGTCGGCAAGTAGGAGTTTGCGTCCAGCTAGCAAAGCTAATCCCTTTAGCTGAATTTGCACCATCGGCGGGGCCTAGTGCGTATGCACAGATGGCGCGGGCATGTCGTCACGAAGCGGGCCTCGGAAAGAGGCCCCAGAAGAAACCTATCACCCGCAGGAAGCGGGCGTCAAGAGTTGTTTTTGGAGTTGTCGTGACTAGATAAAACAGCCCTCTGCGAAACCGAATAGAAAAGCCCTCTAGGATGCCGCACCCGAAAGGGTGGGCAATGGAGGGACATTTGAAGATGAGCGCGAAGGAGCGCGAGCGGCTGAAGATCTTTGAGAGAGTGAAACGCGGCGAGTTGCAACAGAAGGAAGCAGCGGCACTTTGTCAACTCGAGTACCGCTACCTGCGGCGACTGTACAA
>DATFHH010000135.1:0-25335 GCA_035248565.1 Pyrinomonadaceae bacterium
AACGCTTCGCGAAGTTCTATGTTGGCTTGTCCGAAGCTTGTCAGTGCTGGCAAGGCGGCGCGAAAAGCGCGGAAGCGAGCAAGTCGGCCAAGCACGCGCGCCGTCTTCGAATTGCGGCGATAGTGTTCCGCGTTGCTCGCAGGTTGTAATGGCCACAACGAAACTGGTTTGCCAAGTAGTGCAGACAATTGCGCGTTGACGTCCGGCGAATCACTGCCGAGCTCAACTCCGTTGGCGAGACGCATATCAACCTGCGGAATGAAGCCATCGTTGGGCGCGTCACGATAGCGCGCTACGCACTGCATCAACAGCGGTAAGTTCTTGCCGTTAGTAATTTCGCCAGTGGTCTCGTCGCGCAGCGCCCAACCGCGATCACCGGGAATACCGCGTAGACCTACTATGCCCGCTTCGAGCTGCTCACCGGCCATCGACTTAACCGCATAGCGCCAGATCTGTTTGATCGTACCGATTCTCATTGATTTTGTGCTTCTTTGTGACCTGTTGCAGTATGTTAAGATTTGTGGCTGCAAGCCATCGTTAATACTCCAGTTAAAGTAAAGGAGCCCATCCAAATGTTCAAGGCGTTTCGTGCGTCTCGTAAGAGCATCATTCTCTGTCTGACTTTCGCGCTTACTCTTTCTGCGACACCGCTCCACGCACAGCGAACTCAAACATCCGCGCCCGCAGCAACCAAACCGCCCGATCTACTCAAGCCGTTGCAGTATCGCAGCATCGGGCCGTATCGAGGTGGTCGCTCAACCGCGGTCGCGGGCGTTGCTTCGCAGCCTTACGTTTTTTACTACGGCGCAACCGGCGGCGGCGTTTGGAAGAGTACAGACGGCGGTATCAACTGGGAATCGGTCAGCGATAATTCGGTTTTTGGCACGGGCTCAGTTGGCGCGATCGGAGTCTCAGACTCCGATCCAAACACGATCTACGTCGGCATGGGCGAGTCGCCGATTCGCGGCAACGTCTCGCATGGTGACGGTGTTTACAAATCGATCGATGGCGGCAAGACGTGGAAGCACATCGGACTCGAAGATACGCGACAGATCGCGCGCATCAGAGTACATCCGAAGAATCCGGACATCGTGTATGTTGCGGCGCTGGGCCATGTGTGGGGACCAAACGAACAGCGCGGTGTTTTTCGTTCCAAAGACGGCGGCAAGACGTGGGAGAAGGTTTTTAGTCGCGGCAACAAAGCGGGCGCCGTCGATCTGATTCTCGATCCGACAAACCCAAACACGATCTATGCAGGTTTCTGGGAAGTCTATCGCAAACCGTGGACGCTCGAGAGCGGTGGTCCAGGCAGCGGCATTTTCAAATCGACTGACGGTGGCGATACGTGGACCGAGTTGACGCGAAACCCGGGTCTGCCGCGAGGCACGATCGGCACAATCGGAATCGCCGTCTCGCCTGCAAATCCCGAACGCGTCTGGGCCATCGTCGAAGCTGAAGATGGCGGCGTCTTTCGTTCAGATAATGGCGGCGCCACCTGGACCAAAGTCAACGAAGAGCGACGACTGCGACAGCGCGCATGGTACTACACACGCATCTACGCCGATCCAAAGAACGCTGACTCGGTTTACGTTTTGAATACCGGTTTCTATCGTTCCAACGATGGCGGTCGCACCTACACCAGCATCTCCGTGCCACACGGTGACAATCACGATCTCTGGATTGCTCCTGACGATCCAAACCGCATGATCGAAAGCAACGACGGTGGCGCCAATGTCTCGTTCAACGGCGGCAGGAGTTGGACCGAACAAGACCAGCCGACCGCGCAGTTTTATCGCGTCACGCTCGATAACGATTTTCCTTACCACATCTACGGCGCGCAGCAGGACAACTCGACCGTGCGCATCGCCAGCCGCACGACTGAAGGCGGCATTGGCACCAGCGATTGGTACGACGTGGGTGGCGGTGAGTCGGGCTGGGTGGCGCCGTCGCCAAAAGACTCGCAGATCGTCTTCGCGGGTTCCTATGGCGGTTTGACGACACGTTACGATCATCACACCGGACAGTTACGCGACGTCAATCCTTATCCGAACAACCCGATGGGCGCAGGCGCAGACGTGTTGAAGTACCGATTTCAGTGGAATTTCCCGCTGCTGTTTTCGCCGCACGATCCAAATACGTTGTATTGCGCGGCCAACGTGCTGTTTAGATCGACAGATGAAGGGAGCAGTTGGCAAATCATTAGTCCGGATCTAACGCGCAACGACAAATCAAAACAGGGTCCGTCAGGTGGTCCAATCACGAAAGACAACACCAGTATAGAATACTACGACACGATCTTTACGGTGATGGAATCACCCGTACAGGCTGGAACGATCTGGACCGGCAGCGATGACGGGCTGGTGTATATCTCACGCGATGACGGAAAGAACTGGTCCAACGTCACACCGCCGAGTAGCATCATGCCGGAGTGGATTCAGATCAACTCCATCGAGGCGTCTCCGAACGATCCGGCGACAGCGTATGTCGCAGCCACGATGTACAAGTTTGACGACAATAAACCTTATCTTTACCGTACCAGCGATTACGGCAAGACGTGGAAAAAGATCACCAATGGAATTCCTGACACGGCTTTCACGCGCGTGATTCGTGAGGATCCAAATAAGCGCGGACTGCTTTATGCCGGCACGGAAACCGGCATGTACGTTTCATTTGACAACGGTGAACATTGGCAATCGTTACAACTCAATTTGCCCATCGTGCCAATAACGGATCTCGCGATTCAGAAACGTGAAAAAGAGTTGGTGGTTGCGACGCAGGGCCGCTCGTTTTGGATTCTCGACGACCTGCCGGTGCTTCATCAACTGATGGATGCAGGTGGTTTCAGTGCTGCCGGTGAGACGCGACTCTTCAAGCCGAAGGAGAGTTATCACATGCCGGGCGGCGGTTTTCCACTTGGACCAACAGCAACTATTGGTCGAAATCCTGCGAATGGTGTGGTGGTTTATTATTCTCTTAAAGAGAAGCCTGCAAATAGTCTCGAGTTGGAGTTCCTCGATCAGGGAGGGAAGTCGATCAGGAAGTTTACCGCGCGAGTGCGTAAACAAGAGGGCGAGACTTCGACATCACCACCGCCACAACCTGCCGGCGAAGGCGGTTTTGGCGCACCACCGCCGGCGAACTTGCCCATGGACGTCGGTTTGGATCGTTTTGTTTGGGACACGCGATATCCTGATGCGGTACGTTTTTCGGGAATGATTTTATGGGCGGGTGAGACTCGTGGTCCAAAGCTGCCGCCGGGAACATACCAGGTGAAACTCACGGTTGACGGTAAGTCGTTGACGCAGAACTTCGAGATCAAACCCGATCCGCGTTTGGCGACAACGCCCGCGGACTATGCAAAACAACTCGAGCTGGGTTTGAAGATTCGCGACAAGTTGAGCGACACGCACAACGCGATCATTCAGATTCGCGACGTGCGCAAGCAGGTCGAGGATCTGTTGAAGCGTCTCGCAGGCCAACCGAATTTTAAGGTCATCAACGATTCGGGCACGGCTCTGAACAAGAAGCTGACTGCGGTTGAAGAGGCGCTCTACCAGACGAAGAACCAGAGCAGCCAGGATCCGTTAAACTTCCCAATCCGGCTCAATAACAAACTTGCTGCGCTGGCGGGCGTTGTTGGGAGTGCCGAAGCAGCGCCGACATCTCAGTCCTATGCCGTTTACGACGAGGTCGTAACGCAGATCGACGCGGAGTTGCAAAAATTCGTGCAGATAATGCGAACCGATGTCCCTGCATTCAATCAACTGGTTCGTGATCAAAACATTCCTGCCGTGGTCGTGAAACCGGGCAGCCCAAATCCGTGATATTTTAATCCGTGTCATCTGTCGCAAAACTCAGTTCTATTATCGGCGCGAAGCTGACCGGTGACGACACGCTCGTCGTCACCGACGTCAGTCACGACTCACGTCGCGTTGGTCCAGGCACTCTATTCGCCGCCGTCTCCGGCGCGCTGTTCGACGCTCATAAATTCGTTCCGCAGGTGATGGAGAAGGGCGCCGTCGGTGTGTTATCAGAACGTCCAGCTCTGCCAGATTTCACGGGCGCGTGGCTTCAGGTGGACGACGTTCGTTGCGCGATGGCGCAGGCTGCCGCTGAGGTACATCACCATCCTTCACGCGAGCTTCAGCTCGTCGGCATCACCGGCACGAACGGCAAAACAACGACTGCCTATCTAATCGCTTCGATTCCTGAGCAAGCCGGTGAGCTCGTGGCAATGACCGGCACTGTTGAGTATCGACTCGGCAAGGAACGATTCAAAGCCGATCGAACCACACCTGAAGCGACGGACATGCAGCGATTGCTGCGACGCGCTGTCGAGATCGGTTGTCGCACGGCGGTGATGGAATGTTCTTCGCAGGCAATGGACTTCCATCGTTGTGACGAGCTCGAATATGCCGTTGCGGTGTTCACCAATCTCACGCGCGATCACCTCGACTATCACAAGACGATGGAGAATTACTGGTACGCGAAACAGCGACTGTTTGACGGTCGTTTGGGAGCGCGACCACGCACTTCCGTCATCAATGTCGACGATCCTTACGGCGTTGAATTGGCAGCATCGCTCGAGAAGGACGGACTGCGTGTTCTTCGCTATGCAGTGAACGCGCATGCCGGCGTCACCGCGCGCGATCCACAGTTTTCATTGAATGGAATGCGGTTTCGACTCTCGACGCCGGGGGGTGAGCGCGATTTTCAGTCGCCACTTGTTGGTCCACCGCACGTCTATAACACGCTGGCTGCGGTCGCGAGTGGGTTGGCCTTGGGTTACGACCTCGACGTTATAACTGCGGCTTTGGAGAAGTGTACGGGCGCGCCGGGACGTTTTGAGCGAGTACCACACGAAGGCGATTTTTCGGTCGTCGTTGATTATGCGCACACAGACGATGCGCTGTTGAATGTGCTCAAGAGCGCGCGCGAGGTCGTGAAAGGAAAGATCATCACTGTCTTTGGTTGCGGTGGCGATCGCGACCGGTCGAAGCGCGCCCCAATGGGCGAAGCGGCGGGACGTTTGAGCGATGTTGTCATTCTCACTTCGGACAATCCACGCACCGAAGATCCCGAACAGATCCTTTGCGACGCGGAGGAGGGAATTCGCAGGACCGGTAAGCCTTACCGAAAGATCGCCGATCGCACTGAGGCGATTCATCAGGCGATATCTGAAGCGCAAGTCGGAGATCTGGTGCTGATTGCGGGGAAGGGTCACGAGGATTATCAGATCATCGGTCGCGACACGTTTCACTTCGACGACAAGGAAGTGGCCAAGGCGGCACTGGCGCAGAGAGGGTGAAGTGTTAGTCACGCAAAGGCGCAAAGGCGCAAGGTTCAGCAGGGTTCCTTTGCGTCTTTGCGCCTTTGCGTGTGTTTGTTTTTCGCTGTTATGGACGTCGGTTGCTGCACAGAAGACGCCTGCCCGGTTCGGCCCGCCCTCAACTCTCGCGATCATCAAAAACCAATCGATCACCGAGAGTAGCGGATTGGTCGCGTCGCGAACGACTCCCGGCGCTTACTGGACGCACAACGACTCCGGCGATGGACCATTCGTCTACGCTCTCGACACTCGCGGCGACTCGCTCGGCGTATTTCATATCACTGGCGCGCAGGCAGTTGATTGGGAAGACATCGCGATTGGACCAGGACCGCTGCCAAACAAGTCATATCTTTACATCGGCGACATCGGAGACAACGACGAAATTCGCTCAGAAGTCGTTGTCTACCGCGTCGCCGAACCGGTGCTCTCTGCCGCAAATCGCAACTCGACCACAAAACATCCGATAACGACCGAGCCGGCGGAAGCAATCAGGCTTCGATATCCTGACGGCAAACACGATGCTGAGGCTCTGTTGGTCCATCCAACCACCGGCAACATCTATATCGTTTCGAAAGTGATGATTGCGAGCCCGGTCGTTTACGAAGCCGCAGCGCCGTTGAATGCAGGCAAGCCGATCACGATGAGACGAATTGGCGAGATCAGAATACCGAGTCTCTTCGGCGGCATGATCACTGGAGGCAGTGTCTCTCCGGACGGGCGTCGCGTTGCGCTCTGCGACTATTTTCAGGGATACGAGTTGGTGTTGCCACGCGGTGCAGCGAACTTCGACGAGATTTGGAAGCAAAAGATGATTGGTTTCGATCTCGGTAAGCGTAAGCAGGGCGAAGCGATCACGTACCGGTTGGATGGCAAGGCGTTGTTGGCAACGAGCGAAGGAAAACAACCGCCGCTAATTCAAGTCGAGATTCATTAGCCACAAAGAGGCATAAAAAGAATCATTTAGTGCTCTGGAGTAACCAGTAGACTGGGAGGCCGAGCAGGATCAGGCCGAGGCCGATAGCTGATTGTCGCGGTGTGTTGAAGATCGTCATGACCACGAGATAGCTTGAGGCTACTAAAAACAGGATCGGCACAACAGGGTAACCCCACGTGCGGTACGGGCGTTCTGCATCAGGCAGGCGTCGACGGAAAAGAAAGACAGATCCGGCGACGAGTATATAAAAGATTGTCAGCGCAAAGATGGCGTAGTCAGTAAGCGTATCGTACGAACCCGACAGCGCTACAACACACGCCCAGAATCCTTGAACGACCAACGCTCTGATCGGCACGTGAGTGCGCGGCGAAACGTGCGCCAGGCTCTTCACTATCAAACCGTCCTTCGCCAACGCGTAAGGAATGCGCGCCGTCGCGAGGATCGACGCGTGCAGCGCGCCGAACGATGAAGTCATCATCGCTGCGGCCATCAACGTCACCGCAACGGATCCGAGCAATCTTCTCACAACCTCCGCAGCGACAGAGGAAGATGCAGACACACTGGCAACTGCCGTCGGCGTGAGCACGTGAAAGTAACTCACATTTACGAACAAATACAGACCCATCACTACGAGGCCGCCAGCGATCAATGCGAGTGGCAGATTGCGCCCTGGATTTTTTACTTCGCCGGCAAGGAAGGTGATATTGTTCCAGCCATCGTAAGCCCACAGCGCGCCGATCATTGCTGCGGCGAATCCCGCAAACCCGCCCGTCGTTATCGCCACGCCTTCGCAAGCGCCGCCGGTGTTTGCCAGGGAGAGATTGCCCCAGTCGCCGCCGCTGTAGAAAAACGCTCCGAGACCGACACCAATCAGGAGAATGATCTTCATGCCGGTGAGCACGCTGGCGACGCCGCCGCTAACGCGAACTGCCGCGCAGTTGATCAGCGTCGTCACGATAATGGCTGCGAGAGCGACGATTTGAAGGCGGCCAAAAGAGATTAGGTGGCCACTGATACTGAATTCAAAGTATGTCGGTCTCAGCGCTCCGTGCAAAAGATCGTTAAGAAAGATTGCAAAGCCGACAGCGAGCGCGGCGGCAGACGCAGTGCGCGCGATGAGAAACTGGGCCCAACCATAGATGAATCCTAACGGACGGCCGTAGGCGTCGCGGATGATGCCATACTCACCGGCGGCGCGCGGCATCATCGCCAGCAGTTCCGCGTAAGTGAGTGCGCCGGCGAGCGCGAGCAATCCAGCGATGACCCAAACTATCAGCGCCTTGCCGGGTGTGCCGACGTTGCAAGTCATCACACGAGCCTTAAGAAACACGCCCGTGCCGATGATGTTGGCGACGTTGACCGAGATCGCGCCGATCAATCCCAGCCCGCGGATGAGTTGCGTATGCTCAGCTTGCATAAAAAACCATCCACAGATTACGCAGATTTCTTTTCAATAAATCTGAGTAATCTGTGGATTTCAGTATCCGACGTCGTTCACAATCAGATCCTCATATGTGTCGCGGCGTCTAATGAGCTCGGGCTTCCCGTTCACGCGGATCAACACCGCCGCGGGCAAAGGTCGTCCATTGTAGTGAAACATCTGCGCGAGAGAATAAGCGCCGCAGTTGAGTAGCGCCAACACCTCGCCTGGTCCAACGTTGTTCGGAAGTCTCCGATAATCAGGCAAACGTCCCTCACGCTCGATGTCGAAATACACGTCGCCCGAATCACAAAGCGGACCAGCCACTTTGTAATCTCGTTCGTATGATGCGCCGGCGCGAGAAGCGGAGATCAGGTGGTAGTACCACTTGTAATTGTTCATCGAGAGCATGATGTTGTAGCCGGCGTCGGTCAACAACCAGACGTCGCCCGTTTCCGGACGAGTCTTGATGTTGCGCACGGTCGTGAGCACTAAGCCTGCGTCGGCGATGACGCTGCGTCCAGGCTCCAACAAGATCGTTACACGATCCAACAAGTGTTCAGCATCGGCTGTACGAGCAGATTCGCGTGCAACTCGCAATGCTTCGCTGAGCAACTCGTATGGTTCGAGTTCGGCGCCCAGCATATCGCGCTCGTGCTCGGGAAGTTGATCGGCCTGCGAACGATCGCGCAGATAGTTGACCGGAATTCCGCCGCCGAGATTGATGTGTTCGAGCGTGTGTCCAGTCTCGCGATAGATCGTCACGAGGTGTTCCCACATGCTCTTGAACGCTTCGGCGAACGGCTCGACGTCAGGCGTCTGCGAACCAACGTGAATGTGAATACCACATACCTTGATCAAGTCGGGCCGCTGGAGACCACGACGAAACGCAGCCAGCACTTCAGACGATGAGATACCAAATTTTGAAGTGAGCAACGCGGTCTGTAGCCCAAGATGAGATCGCGTCCCAATCTCTGGCACGAGACGCAAAGTGATGCGAGCCGGAGCTACATCCTCGCCATTCGCACGCAGCCGCTCGACGGCTTGTTCCACCAACTCGATCTCGTAAATCGAGTCGACGTTGATCGCATAAATTCCCGCGCGCACTGCATCTTCGATCTCGTCATCAGATTTACTTGTTCCGTTAAAGATGATCTGGTCGGGATCGAAACCAACACGCAGCGCTTTGAAGAGTTCGCCACCACTGTTCACTTCGACGTCGATACCGGAATCCAGCACGACCTTGAGGATCGCCATGTTGGAGTTTGCTTTTGAGGCGTAGCAAAACTTGATCGGACGATCGACTGCGTCGGCAGCGCGTTGCAAGCGGCGGATGTTGTCGCGGATGCGACTTTCAGAAAACACGAACAACGGCGAGTTGAACTTTTGGACCAACTCGAGTGTGTCCACGCCGTTTACGGTCAAATGATCGTCGCGCACTTCCAGGTAACCCGGAATGGACCAGGCGGGAACAGTTGTGATCAGCGTCATCCGTGTTTATCTGTGGCTAAGTTTAGTTTGAACGAACGAAATTGTAGCTCAGCGTACCCGACACTCGAACCGGTTCGCCCATCAGCATTGTCGGCGAAAACCTCGCGAGCCGCGCTGCATTCACCGCCGCCGCATGCAGATGCTGTGGACCAGAAATCGCACGAGCCTCGATCACAGTGCCTTGCTCGTCGACTACAACTGCAACCAGTACGACACCACTGGCCTCACCAGCTGGAATTTCCGGTTGCGGCAAGTAGATCGCTTTGCCATTCAACATGCCGCCTGAGATTGGACCACGCTTCGGCTGTCCCGGATTTTGTCCAGGAGTAGCCGGTGCGTTCGCCGCTCCTGTAGCGTCAGAACTGCCTTCGGTGTTTGCTGGTTGCGGATTTGGATCACCTTCAGGTGGAACCGCGGCGCGGTTTCGTGCGTTGGCGTCAGTTTTCGGTGCGTTTGGATCGCCCGGATTGAGCTCCACCGGCTCTCCCTCGGATGATGCGGTGACCTTTGGTTGCTCAATCTGTCGATCGGGCAGTTCAAACGAAGCCAAAAACTTTTCTTCGAGCGCGTCGTCCTTTTTAGTGTTGAGCGACACGATCGCGTAGAAACGTTTCTTGGTGACGAATGCGTTTAGCGATCCACTGAGATCGCCGATCGTCAGTTTGTAGGATCTGCCGGTGTAGCCATGAAACGGACGGCTGCTCACCAACGTCATTTTGGTAAGCGCGTCTTTGGATCGAACTTTCTCGGGGAAAAAACCTTTGAATGCGTCGACGTAGGAATTAAACCGCGCGAACTCGGTGTATTGTGTGGGGTCCGACTTGATGCCGCTAAAGGAGGCAATTGCCAGAATTGGACCAGCAGGCGACGATGCTATATACAATCGCGCCTTCAGTTCCATTTTGTGATACGGGAAAGTGGTTGACTCCGTCGTCGGGTTTTTGGGCATCGAGACAGTGAATTCTTCGCCTTCGGGACTGATCGTTTGCCACTCAGTCCAGACAGCTTTTTGCACTTGAGCCGAGAGCGGCAGCGCCGTTAGCAGAAGAATCATAAGCGCCAGATGTAAACGACGAAATTGCATGTCATTACCTCCTCGGTGTTGTGTTGCGACTCTATTCGCCGCGCGCAAGAGTGTCAAGCGAAGCAATCCACAGATTACGCAGATTGTTTATAGAATCTGCGTAATCTGTGGATGAAGTCACACGTGACCATCCGCAGCAGTCTTCGCTTTTTCCGTTTCTACCAAAACTCTGCGAAGAATCTTTCCTGACGGCGATTTCGGTATTTTGTCGACAAATTCGAGATATCGAATGCGCTTATGCGGCGCGACTCGCTCGGCGACAAATTGCAGTACCTCTTCAGGTTCTACCGGCTCTCGTAAGACGACGATTCCTTTCGGCACCTCGCCCGCTTCGTCGTCAGGATAGGGAATCACCGCCGCGTCCGCGATGCACGGATGCGATAACAATACATTTTCAAGTTCAGCAGGCGGAACCTGTAGGCCTTTGTATTTAATCAACTCCTTCGCGCGATCGACGATAAAGAAGTGTCCATCTTCGTCGAAATATCCGATGTCGCCGGTGTGAAGCCAGCCGTCCGGATCGATCGTTTGCGCAGTCGCCTCAGGACGGTTTAGATAACCTTTCATAATCTGCGGACCGCGCACGCAAACCTCGCCTCTTTGTCCCGGACCGAGCGCTTCGCCTGTTCCGAGATCGACAACCTTGCATTCTGTGTTCGGTGCCGGCACACCGACCGAACCAAACTTACTCATCATCGGTGGCGCAGGCGATGAGTGAGTGACCGGGCTTGTTTCCGTCATTCCATAGCCCTGGCGAATGTTGCAACCGAGACGATCCATGCAGGCACGCGTCAGTTCTTCCCCAAGCGGCGCAGCTCCGGAAAAAATCGTGTGGAGTTTCGGCAGTCGATAATTGTCGACTATCGGATTCTTACTCAAACCCAAAATGATCGGTGGTACGAGGTGCGCAAGACTGACTTCGTAGTCCTGAACTGCTTTCAGAAACGATTCCAGATCGAAGCGCGGCATGATCACGATTGACACGCCGTTGTAAAGTCCCATGTTCAAGACCACCATGAGGCCGTAGATGTGAAACAGCGGCAGCACGCAGATCAGCGTGTCGGTCTCGAAAAAGTAGCAGAGGCCTTCCATCTGCCGGACATTCGCGACGAGATTGTGATGAGTCAGCATCACGCCCTTGGGTAGTCCGGTCGTTCCACTTGAATAGGGAAGAACAACGAGGTCTTCCTCTGGATCGACATCGACTTGCTCGGCGCGGCCGTTATCGATGAGGAGCGAGTCGAATGATGTGGCTCCGGGCGCGGATCCGAATACAAAAAGTTCTTCGATGCCTGCTTCGGCTGCGGCTCCACTGATTTTTTCCACGCAGGCCGGCGCAGTCACTAAAAAACGAGCACCGCAGTCTTTGAGTTGAGGTGCGACTTCGTGTTTGGTGTAAAGCGGATTGATTGGCGTGACGATGCCACCAAGAGTCGCAACTGCGTGAAAGGCGATCGCGTACTCGAGACAATTGGGACTCAGGATGCCGAAGACGTCACCTTTCTTGAGACCGCGCTGCGAGAGATTGTGAGCAGCGATACTGACCAAATCCGCGAGTTGCGTGTAGGAGATTGTGCGGCCGGTGGATCCGTCGATAAGCGCGGGCTTATCGCCAAGTTCTTTTGCGCGCCGCAGCACAAACGGTGTGAGCGCAGTCTGCGGGATTGGGACGTCCGGATAGGGGCCTTTGATTATCATAGCTACCTTATCCACAGATTATGCAAGTTTTCTTAGTAGAATCTGCGTAATCTGTGGATGGATTTTTTAACAGTCGCGCGCTACCTTAACAGGATAAGCACGCCTCTGAAAAGAGAAAACGAAATGTCTTCGACTGAGAATCGTCCCCTCAACATTATCTGCCTCGCGACCTATTTCAAGGGCGGCGATTTTATTCGCGAGTGCAAAGACCATGGTTGCCACGTTGTTTTGGTCACGAAAGAGAAGATGCTGACGGAAGACTGGCCGCGCGAGAGTCTTGACGATCTGATTGCCGTTCCAAACGATGCCGGCCCGGCTTTGTTTATCGACCTCCTGGCGTTTCTTGCGCGCAAGATAAAAATCGATCGAGTCGTCGCACTCGAAGAGTTTGACGTTGTCACTGCGGCTTTGATGCGCGAGCACCTTTGCCTGCCTGGTTTGAGTAGTTCAGGCGCCAAAGTGTTTCGCGACAAACTGTCGATGGCGGTTCACAGCCAGCGAGCAGGGATTAACGTGCCGGAGTTTGTGCCGTTGGTCAATATTGAGGAAGTTGATGAATTCATGAAGCACGTCCCTGGGCCATGGGTGATCAAACCACGCTCAGATGTGTCGGCGATTGGTATCCGCAAAGTGAACGGACCTGAAGAGGTGTGGCGCGCGATCGACGAGATGAACGAGCGGACGAATCTGCGAGAGCGTTCGTCATACTATTTGCTCGCGCGGTTTGTTGCGGGAGAAGTGTTTCACGTCGACTCGGTGGTCAACGATGGCAAGGTCGTCTTTGCGGGCGCAAATCAATACGGTCGACCGCCAATGCAGGTGGCCCACCACGGTGGCGCTTATGTTTCGCGCACGCTGGCACGAGGATCGGTCGATGAGAAGACGCTGTTCGGGATCAACAGAAAGTTGGTCCAGGCTCTTGGGTTGCAACGCGGCGCCACGCATGCGGAGTTCATCAAGAGTGATGCTGATGGGAAGTTTTATTTTCTGGAGATTGCGGCGCGAGTCGGTGGTGCGTACATCGCTGAGGTGCTCGAGGCGGCCACCGGCGTCAATCTCTGGCGTGAATGGGCGAAGCTCGAAATTGCCGGCGGCAAAGTGTCAGCGAGGATCACGCCGCCACGTAAAGCGTACGCTGGAATAATTTTGTCACTCGCCAGGCAAGAAGAGCCCGACACATCCGCGTATGTAGACGCAGAGATCGTCTACCGCGTCAAGAAGCGTCACCATGCGGGACTGATCGTCCGCTCCACACGTCTCGAAAGAGTCAACGAGCTTTTGGACCAATACGGCCGCCGTTTCGCCGAAGACTTCGTCGCCGTCGCCCCGCCCCCAGAACGACCTGAGTAGGAAGGAGATTAAGACTTGGCAAGAATCGAGAATCACAAGTACACAGTCGAGGAAGCGTTCCGCGAAAATTTCTACATTGTTCCGGACTATCAGCGAGAGTACGTTTGGACCGACAAGGAAATCCACCAGTTATTAGACGATATCAATGATGAAATTGATGTCGGCTCCACTCAGGAATACTTTATAGGAACCGTTCTCGTATCCCCGACTGAACAAAAATCCCATCACGAGGTTATCGACGGACAGCAACGACTGACTACCTTATTTCTTCTTCTTTGCTGTATGAGAAATCGGTTTCGGAACCAAGCGCAAGAACAAACCATCAATGGCCTTATTTCCACAAATTACACGACAAAGCTTGGAGATACAGCAACCAGCTTAAAACTCGAACCCCGGTACGAAAACGCGGGTGAGGTAATGAATAAGATCGTTGAGCTTGGATCAGAGCCGGATAAAACAAGAGCACGCATTCAGGCAGTCGGTATTAAGACGTACGGCGCGATCGAAAATCTGGTTAGTGCTTACGAGATAATTAACCGCTATCTTGAAGAGAACTACCAGGACTACGACTCACTAAAGAGATATTGGGGGTATATTGCCAATAATGTTGTTTTTATTCAGCTTTCGACGGCTGTCAGCAGCGCTCTGAAGATCTTTGAAACGATCAATGAGCGCGGTATCGGTCTCAACCCGATGGATTTGTTGAAGAATCTCCTCTTCAGACAAGTTACGCCAGCCGAGTTCACGAAGCTCAAAGATGAATGGAAAAAAGTAACCAAGCCGCTAGAAGCGAACAAAGAGAAGCCGCTGCGCTTTCTAAGATACTTCCTGATGGCGAACTACAAGATTGAAAATCACCGTCGTGATGCAATTGTTAGAGAGGATG
This sequence comes from Pyrinomonadaceae bacterium, assembly GCA_035248565.1. GTDB lineage: Bacteria > Acidobacteriota > Blastocatellia > Pyrinomonadales > Pyrinomonadaceae > PSRF01. The sequence goes on from DATFHH010000135.1 coordinate 14,193, forward strand.
AAATCTACGATTGGTTTATCAATAAGAATAACGCCCTGCTCGTTGACTATCAAAACAAGCCCTTTGAATTCACGAGAAAAATAGCGGAAAGCGTCAACCAGTTCATAGCGTACTCCGAAGGCAGAGGTAATGATGGCAAAGCCAGCATTGCCATGGATAATCTGAAAAGATTATGTGGCGGCGGCTTTAGTCTGCACTACGTCTTACTCCTGGCGGGCAGCAACTTACCAAAAGACCTCTTCGATCATTTTCTGCGGCAACTCGAAAGCTTCCTCTTCTACTATATTTTTACTAAGACACCCACCAAAGATCTTGAAAGAAACTTCTCGTTGTGGGCGGACGATTTGAGAAGTATTGCTCACCTTCAGAATGCCCAAGATCAGAAAACGAAGCTCAATCAATTTGTTCATGAACGATTCGACGCTAACATGAAAGCAAAAGACGCTGAGCTGGAAGATGATTTGCGACGCTACACACTTCACTCAATGCAGCAATACCGCACGAGATACTTTTTGGCGAAGCTCACTCAATATGTGGACATGGCTTATAAAGGTTTGAAAACATCAGGATCTCTTGAAGAGTACGCTGTTCTCGAAATGGAACATATACTTCCCGAAAATCCTGAGTCTACTCTCCGTCAGTGTTTTAGTGCTCAGAATCCGGATATCAATTATGACGAATACAAAAACAAACTTGGCAATCTCACTCTTTTGGAAAAGCCAATCAATATCGTTGCCGGGAATGACTTTTTTCAGAAGAAAGCCTTGGAGTACAAGAAGTGCAAGAACTATCTGACGAGTAGCATCGCTCAGATCAATACAGTCGGCGCAAATACTTCAATCAATCGTGTCAATCAGAAACTTGAAGCTTTCACCGACTGGTCAGCGAACAACATCGATAAGAGGCAGCAGATATTGATCGATTTGGCTAAAGACGTGTGGACAACACACTCGATTCCTCTCGATTAATCGAAGAAGGTCAATAAGTAAGAACGACCTATCCTTTGTGTAATGGACAGACTTATATAAAGCAGCAGTTATGTAGCGTCCATCAGGTATGTAGGTGTTTCGAACGGGGTAGAAGGATCATCTACTAAAGCTTCTCGAATTCTTCGAGAGTTAACATTGCTTGGCGGATAATGCTGCGTAATGTTCCTACCGCGATCTCACGATGCTCAGGAACAATGGCAGTAATAACTCCCTCGGAAACAAGTTTTACAAACTTTCGATGACTGCCCTTGGCCATCCTCTCTTCAAAACCAGCGTTTTCAAGTTTACGTTTTACGACACGGTAAGGCAGTGGTCTAAGTGAGGCCATGTGCGATCTCGGCTTCGATTGAAATTACCTCAGGCACGATCGTAGCCGTCGGAGGTTCAAAATGCAGTTCGATGGCTTCGGCGAGATTGTCAAGAGCTTCTTCCTTGCTGCTTCCTTGACTTGCAAGCTCAAACTCTCTGCACTGTGCTATGTACCAATTACCTTCTTGCCACACAGTTGCTGTGAATGTTTTTTTCATGAGGTTCTCCTGAGAGCGAGTATAACGCGGATCGAAATCCGTCTCAATCTGCGTCAATCCGTGGCTGAGAACCGTACTTACCAAGATCACGCTGGATCTTGTTATTTCCGACTCTGCCAGTAAAAAGGCCGACGCTTTTGGTTTGCTATTGCGAGGATTCTGATCCGATCCGGCTTAACCGAATACATGATGCTGTAAGGAAATCTTCTCAGCACCTTGCACCTAATATCTTAATGAGGACTTGTGAGGCATGTGGATGTTGTTGAATCTGAGCCACCGCAGATTGTACGACCGAAAGAAAACGTGAGCCCAAGCCCCCTCGCTCGCTTTCAAAGAAAACCTTCGCGTCATTTAACTCTAATTCGGCGAGCTCATGAAAGCTCACTCTCTTGTTCATAGGAGACGAGTCCGGGCGTCGCGAAAAACATCCTCTGCATCACGCATCGACGCAGTTCCGTCGTCGAGTTCGGCGTCTCGCCGCACGGCTTCCTCAGCCCATAGACGTTGTATCTCCTCCTCCGGTAACTCCTCGAGACTTTTGAGGAGTTTTTCCGCGAGCTCCGCACGTGCTTGTGGCTCTAGTTTTAATGCTTCGATTTCCACTTGTTCAATGGTCATTCTGTTACGCTCCGGAATCCTTTATCCGACATTAGCTTGACCTAAACGATTCAGAATTAAAAGTCATGATGTCGTGGGTTGCAGGTATTTATCCAGCCAGTCGAGTACGGTGTGGTACCAGAACTGCGAATTTTGTGGCTTCAGTACCCAGTGACCCTCGTCAGGAAACGTCAACAGCTTCGAGTCAATACCTTTGCGCTGCACGGCGGTGAACAGTTGCATGCCCTCCCCGATTGGCACGCGAAAGTCCAACTCGCTGTGAATGATCAGTATCGGCGTGTTGAAGTTTTGCACGAACTTGTGCGGCGACCAGCGACTGTACATCGCGGGATTGGACCACGGGGTGCCTTTAAATTCCCACTCCGGAAACCACAGCTCTTCGGTTGCACCATACATGCTTTCGAGGTTGTAGACCCCATCGTGTGAAACCAGCACTTTAAACCGGAAGCGCGGGTCGTTGTTATGGCCCAGTATCCAGTTGATCATGTAACCGCCAAAGCTCGCGCCGGCAGCCCCAATGCGACTCCGATCGATAAACGAGTTGCGACGCAAAACATCAGCGACTCCATTCATCAGATCGATAAAAACTTTTCCGCCCCAATCGCCGCTGATCTCATTAACAAACTGTTGTCCATAACCGATCGAGCCACGCGGGTTCGGCGCAAACACGACGTATCCCTCGTTTGCAAACACCTGCGGGTTCCAACGATAACCCCAGTTGTCGTTCCAGGCGCTCTGTGGTCCACCGTGAATCAACACCAGCAGCGGATACTTCTTGTTCGGATCGAAGTTTGTTGGCTTGATAATAAAACCGTGGATCTTTCTACCCACTGCGCCGGTCCATTCCACGTCTTCCGCCGGCTTCAGATTCGCGCGGCTCATCAACTGCGAATTCACCGACGTTAGAGCAGTCAATCCACTGCCATCGACGTTCGCCGTGTAAATCTCCGTCGCCGAGGCCATCGAGCTCGACGCGAACACGAGCGCTTTGCCATCAGGCGTGATCTTTAAGTTGGATGCGAAAACATTGGCGATGATCTTCTGAGGCACACCACCACTAAACGGAATACGAAAGATCGGACTCTTACCGCGATCGGCAGCCGTGAAGTAGATAGAGTTTCCGTCAGGCGAAGGAACAATCTCTTCAACTTGCAGATCAAACCCCTTCGTCAATTCGACACTGACCCCGGTGGCGCGGTCATATGCCATCAAACGCCATCGATCCGCTTCGAAACCGGGAGTCGCCTGCGAGCGATACAAAATGAACTTCCCGTCTCGCGTATAAATTGGACCATTATCGTAGCCGTGATTGCGAATGGTGATATTCCTCGGCGGGCCACCTGCAAGAGCCATCACGAAGATATCGCTGTTGGTGGAGATCGCTTCCACCTTGTCAGGATTACGCAAGTATGCGATCTGCGCTGAATCAGGAGAGAAGGCGATATCGACGTCGGTCGAGGCTGCGTAAGGCGGTGAGTCAAAGTCACCTTTGGTCAGCTCGCGCGCTGTTCCGCCTTTGCTCGCAACAACAAAGACGTGCGTGCGTTTCACGTCGCGCCACTCGTCCCAGTGTTTGTAGAGCAAGCGAGTAATGACATGAGCCTTGACTTTGCTACTCTCCGCTTGCTCGTCGTGTTTCTTGTTACAGTCGTCGTTGTCACAATCGGGGTAAACGTCTGATGTAAAAGCGATCCATCTGCCATCGGGAGACCAGACTGGCGCGGCGGCGCCGGTTGAGATTTTTGTGATCTGATCTTTATGATCGCCATCGCTGTCCATTACCCAAACCTGACTACCTGTTATGTAGGCGATCTTTTTGCCATCCGGAGACCAGCGGGGCGATCTCGAGGAACTATCGCCAGTGGTCAACTGTTTAATACCACCGCCTTCGAGCGATACCACGTAGATCCGGGTGACGACTCGACTCCCGGCGAGGTCCACGTCGCCGATAGTAAAAGCGACATGTTTTCCGTCAGGAGAGACTTGCGGATCGCCGACGCGACGAACTTTGAGCAGGTCTTCGACTGTGTAAGTCCGACTTTGAGCCGCCGCGACGGAGCATAGACCAACTAACAAGACGACGAGAGCAACCAAACGCTTCATGATCTTCCTCAGGGAAATGGATTTTGAATCAATTGGGAAAGCACGAGTATTATTGCATCAAACCGCCAAAATGAGCCACAGATGAACACGGATAGAAGGCAGGACACGGATAAACGCGGATCAGTCGAAGAAAATCCGTATTTTATCCGTGAGATCCGTGGCTAAATAGATCTATGATTCGTCGCGTCATAGTTGCTCTCGTAAGGCTTGCGCTGCGGATTTACTTCCAGCGGATCGAGGTTAGTGGTCTCGAACATGTCCCACGCGAGACGCCAGTAATTTTCGTGCTCAATCATCCAAATGCCCTGGTTGATCCGGTGTTTCTGCTTTGCCTCGCGCCACGGAAAGTTTCGTTTCTCGCCAAAGCGCCGCTGTTTCGCATGCCCGTCATCGGCTACCTCGTTAAAGCCCTCGATTCATTACCCGTGTACCGCAGACAAGACGAAGGCGAAGACGTCACAAAGAACCAGGAAACCTTCGTTGCCGCACGAAAGCTGCTAGCGAGAGGTGGAACGATCGGCATCTGCCCGGAAGGCGTTTCGCATGATGAGCCGGGCTTACGTCCAATCAAGACAGGCGCGGCGCGAATCGCACTCGCGGCTGTCGCGACTGGCGAGGTCTCAAACCTGAGGATCGTTCCTGCCGGACTCTACTACACCTCGAAAACAAGTTTTCGTAGTGACGCGCTGCTTTACTTTGGTGTTCCGATCGACGTCGAGCCGGTAGCGCTGGAACCGAGCGGCACGCCGCCACGCGAAGCGGTGCGTCAGTTGTCGAGCCAGATCGAGCGCGCATTGCGCGACGTTATCCTCGATGCCCAACATGAGGAAGAGTTGCAAATGACTGCGCGCGCCGAGCGAATCTTCTCGTCCGAATCGAAAGACAGCGCGCCTGAAAGCTTGAGAGACGAACTGCGTTTGCAGCAAAGATTCATCAAAGCCTACTCGATTTTGCAGAAACGCCAGCCCGAGCGTCTGCGCCGGCTCGAAATGAGAATGCTTCGCTTCGAAGAAGAGTTGAACCAGGCGGGCATGGATACGGAAGAATTGACGCCGCCCGGTTCCACCCTAAAGGTCTTTGCGAGTATCGTGCGAAGATCGATTCAGTTTCTCTTGATGCTCGGACCAGCAGTGATCGGCAGCGTCGTCCATTATCCCGCTTACAAATTGGGGGGCTACCTGGCCAAGCAAATATCGCGCGCCGGAGAAGACGTGATCTCGACCGTCAAGATCATCTCGGCCATGTTGTTGTTTCCACTGACCTGGCTGGTGGTGACAGTTCTGGTCTACATGTCTTTTGGTTGGATCGCTGCGGTTCTGACGTTGGTGGTGATTCCGCTTTCCGGTTACGTCGCGATCGTCTTTTTCGAGGAGCTGGACAGATCAATCGCGGGTGTTCGCGTGTTGACCTACTTTCTGGTGCGCAGACGTTTCTTCGTCAGGCTACTCGCCGAACGAAAAGCGATAAGAAACGAGATCATCGCGCTGGGCAAAGAAACTCCGGTTGCCAGTGAGTGAATCGGTTACGTGAGCAAGCGCGGTATAACGAGGGGGAATCAGTTGAGCGAGGATGAACAATTTTACTTCTTACGTGCTTTGCTCTTCGAAGCTTTACCCGTCGAGGATTTTTTCGTGGACCGTCTCTTAGTACCGCCACCACCGCCACTAACCGATCTTCCTCTGCGGCCTTCGCTTCTTAGCCTTCCGGCTTCCATCAGTTGTTCGTAAGCTCCGCGAACAACATTACGCGCGACCTTTAGTGTGTTTGCAAGATCGCGCTCGCTCGGAAGAAGCGTTCCTGCAGCCAACGCGCCTGCATCAATCAATGCATCTATCTGCTCCCGAATCTGCCGGGTCATTGACTCCGGTCGTCTTCGGTTGACACGAACATTTAGTTTCGCCACCTTCTTGACTCCCTTCGACGAGTATAGTTGTGGGGGGTTCATCGCCGATTCTATGCAGCGACAATGCGAGTGTCAAACAGTTTTGCGACGCGTATGAAAAGGTTAGACCACCGTGAACTTGTTGTGATAGTGCGGCTAGTGAGAAGAGCTAATTAGACCATGCTTGCGAAGAATCTCGACCGTACGGTCCAATGGCAATGCTTCGACCGTGTGGCCCCGGCCGTTTGTCGTCGTGGCCCTAAAAAGTGAATTGTAGATTGCTTCCTCGGTGGCTTCGATCACCGCCAGGAACAGCGGAGAGGTAGCATCGTTCGAGAGAGACTTTAGGTTACGCACTAAATTTTGTTCACCTGGGCCGGCAGGTTTGATGCGAACCTCTGCTGCTGTTGAAAACGCAATGGCGTAGTCGCCGCTGCCATTGCTGCCGGCGGCGCCGGTACGGGCCAGGCCCATCATAGCGCGCGCTGCCAGACGGCCCAGGTTACGAGAGTCCAGCGGCGCGTCAGTCGCAATGACGATGATGACCGAACCATCCGCAGGCGCGGCGAACTCGTCCTTTAAATAATAGCGGCCCAGTTCTCGTCCGACCGGAGCGCCATTGATCGTTAGAACTCCGCCAAAATTTGTTTGCACTAGCACTCCGACAGTGAAACCACCGAGTCGCTGCGGAAGTTTGCGTGAGGCGGTGCCGATGCCTCCTTTGAAGCCAAACGCGACGGTTCCGGTGCCGGCGCCCACCGAACCCTCAGTAACCGGCCCATTTTTGGCGTTTTTGATTGCCGCAAAGACGTCGTCGCGCGAGATGTGCCGTCCACGAATATCGTTGAGATAACCGTCATTCGTCTCGGCGACCAGCGGGTTGATTGACTGGACCTTATCGTTTCCAGGCAACGCCAGCATGTAGTCGATTAGAAAATCGGCGACGCGAGGCACACTCAAGGTCGAGGTCAATAAAATCGGCGTTTCAATCTCACCCAACTCGTTGACCTGAGTTGAACCGGCAAGTTTGCCAAATCCGTTGCCAACAAAAACCGCGCCTGGGACTTTCTCTTGAAACAAATTTCCGGCGTGCGGGAGGATCGCTGTGACGCCCGTGCGAATGTCATCGCCGCGCACCAGTGTCGTGTGACCGACGAGCACGCCAGGAACATCGGTGATGGCGTTCAGCTCGCCAGTCGGAAGAATGCCGACTGTGATTCCCAACTCGCGAGCGCGAGGTCGATTTTGGGCGTGAACGGTAAGCATTGAGGAGACAATAATAATTATTGAGATCAGGAGTTTCATTTTTATCCGCAGATTACACAGATTACACAGATCTGCGTAATCTGTGGATGGGTTCCACAGGCCTTTTTGTCGCCTGCCACTGGTCCCAACCGCCGAGGAGTGCTCGTGCTTTGGTCCAACCGGCTTGTCGAAGTTCCTGCGCCACCCGGGCGCTCGTAGCTTCGTTTGGTCAAGCGCAGTAGGCAATTAGCCATGCGTCCTTTGGTAAATTCAGCTCGCGAGCTTGTTGGACCACATTTTCCGGAGGCATGCGAATCGAGCCTGCTGCCTGGAAGTCACTCGTGTCGCGACTCCGTTCCGTTCGGACGTCGAGCATGACGACCCGCTCGTCTGACTTTTGTAAACGATCAAACTCTTCAAGTGTAATCGTCTGCGCGCCAACCGGCTGCGGCTGCGTCGCTTCGATGACCGGAAGTGAACGCGACTCCGGCAACGGCTCAGGACCAGCAGGCTCCTCTTCTGTCTCACGTTTTCTTCCAATGCGCGTCAGTAACATCGGTGAGAAGCCGTGAATGACTACCGATATCAAGACGATCAACGCGCAGACGCGGAACAGTCTGTCGCTTCCAGGTACGCCCACAAACACCGGCAACAGCACCAACAACAACGAACTGAGACCACTCGGTCCATACCAAGCGATCAGCCAACGTCCGCGACGATCGACGTTCGATCCGAGCATCGACACGAGATAGACGGGCACACGGACCAGTACTGCAACAATCGCGAAGATCACTGTCGCCGCGTTGAGTCCGGAGAAGCCAGTCCAGATCAATGAGCTGCCAAAGATCACAAACGTGAACAGCAGCAACATCTCAGCAGTCACTCCCCCGTATTCGATGAAGCAGTCGCAGAGTTCCACGTCGAGTGCGGCGATAGTCAGACCTGCGGCAAATGCTGCGAGAAAACCACTGCCGTGAACTGCTTCGGCTGCCGCGTAAGCAGAAAAGGCGATGCCGAGTGAATAAAGTGACTCGTAATCGCGTCTGACGCCTGTTCGTTTGCGGATCAAGTCGAGCGCAGCGACGCCGATCAAGCCGATAGCGATGCCCGCGCCTGGTCCAAGTATGAATAGGCCAAAACCGAGCTTCGCAAATCCACCCGAGGTGGCTTGCCCGTAACCAGTCAATGCGATCGCGACGACTACGATCGGAAGTAACACAACGTCGTTAAGTCCGCTCTCTAGCTGCAAGGCCTGGCGAGTTTCGGATGAGATGTCGCGTCGTCGCAGTAGTCCACGAAGCAGCACGGGATCGGTTGAAGCGAGTGCGGCGCCGAGGATTGCGGCTGAGGCGGGTGGAACTTGAAGCAGCCACCATGCGGCGAGTGCGGTGAGTGCGGCGCATACGATGGTTCCTGGTCCAAGCATGCGAAACGCGAGACCTGCATTACCTCTTATTTCCTTGGTGTTGAGTGTAACGGCGTCCGTGAAAAGGACCAGAGTCAAGCTGAGTGTCGCGACAACGCGCAGGACCGGAGAATCGAGTGTCATGTCGAAGACGTTCAGTCCGGATGGTCCGAGTGCGGCGCCGATACAAATGAAGAGTGCGACTTGCGGCAGACCGGTTTTATCGATCAGACCTGACAACAGGGCTGAGACGACGATCACGATGCCGATGATCGCCAAACCTGCCACGAGAGATTGAGCGCCCATTTCTGGCCCATCGTAACATGGGCGCCTCCTTGGAGTGCGGCGGCCTGGCGCCGCTTTGTTATCGATCGCGCTTGATCGAGGCCAAAGCGGCGCCAGGCCGCCGCACTCCAAGGAGACGCTCTTCTCAGTTTTTGCTTGACAGAATCCACTACATGGCGTGTGATACGCGCAGTAACCGCCTTTTCGAAACCGACAAACTAAGGACCTTCCAATGAGACTCTCATTGCTGGATTGGACGGTAATCGCCGCGTACTTCCTTTTCAATCTCGGTATCGGACTCTATTACGCGCGCAGAGCAAGTGGCAGCACGAGCGAGTTTTTTCTGTCAGGACGTAACGTGCCGTGGTGGCTCGCCGGCACTTCGATGGTCGCCACCACCTTCGCCGCGGATACGCCACTTGCGGTAACGGGCTTCGTCGCAAAAAACGGGATCGCCGGTAACTGGCTTTGGTGGAACTTCGTGATGAGCGGAATGCTCACCGTGTTTCTTTACGCAAGACTTTGGCGGCGTGCTGGTGTGATGACTGATATCGAGTTTGCGGAGCTCCGTTACTCGGGTAAGCCCGCAGCGTTTCTACGTGGCTTTCGCGCTTTGTATCTTGGTTTGCCGATCAATTGCATTATTCTCGGATGGGTCAATCTTGCGATGGTGAAGATCCTCGAGATCACACTAGGCGTGAGTAAGAGCGGCGCGATTACAATTGTCATTGGCATGCTGCTCTTCACTGGGTTCTACACCGCCATCTCGGGTTTGTGGGGCGTGCTGGTTACAGATCTTTTTCAGTTCGCACTGAAGATGGCGATGGTGATCGTGCTCGCGATCCTCGCCGTGAATGCAGTCGGCGGGATCGATAGTTTGAAGTCGAAGATCGGCGCGATGGACGTTGCGAGTGGATCGGGCTCGCGCCTCGCTTTCTTCCCCGAATACGATTCGGTTTGGATGCCCGCGATTACGTTGTTTGTCTATCTCGGCGTGATTTGGTGGTCCACCTGGTATCCAGGCGCTGAGCCGGGCGGCGGCGGTTATGTGGCCCAACGAATCTTCTCTGCTAAAAACGAGAAGCACGGGCTATTCGCAACACTTTGGTTCAACATTGCCCATTACGCTTTGCGCCCGTGGCCCTGGATCCTGACCGCGCTCGCCTCTTTGATTCTTTATCCAACGCTCGTCGACAAAGAGTCGGGCTATATCAAGACCTTGCTGGATCCAAACGTCTTTCCAACTTACCTCCGTGGTTTCATGTTGGCTGCGTTCGCGGCGGCTTACATGTCGACCATCGGCACGCAGCTAAACTGGGGTGCGTCGTATGTCATCAACGATTTCTACCGCCGCTTCATCAAACGAACAGGCAGCGAGAAGCATTATGTTATCGCGTCGCAGGTTGTGACAGTGCTGCTGATGATCGCGTCGCTGATCGTCACTTTCAATATGGAATCAATTGGAGGGGCCTGGAAACTCCTGTTAGTGACAGGCGCTGGAACAGGAACAGTGTTACTGTTACGTTGGTTCTGGTGGCGAATCAACGCGTGGTCCGAAGTGTCAGCAATGATCGCCGCGGCAGTGGTGTCGATTTTCCTACAAGTGGTTTTGAAATGGGACAGCGATAAACCGAGAGACTTCGCTTACTTGATGTTGGTGACGGTCGGAATAACAACTATAGTTTGGATAACTGTGACAGTACTTACGCGCGCTGAACCGATCGAGAAACTGGTTGCGTTCTATCGACGAGTACAGCCCGAAGGCCCAGGTTGGAACGGCGTCGCAGCCGAAGCTGGAATGTCAGCATCACATGCACAAGGAAATTTGTCGCTGCAATTCGTTAATTGGATACTCGGCTGTGCGCTGATTTATGGTTCACTATTTGGCATTGGCAAGTTGATCTTCAAAGAGTGGGCCACGGGCGCCATATTCTTGCTGGTTGCGATCGCGGCAGGGGTGCTGATTTCGAGAAACCTCTCGCGAGGAGAGATGGCGGTGGAGACGCTCCGTCTGGAACATGCCGAAGAATCCGTCTAGCGAAAGCCTGGTCTTTGCCGTCGATCTGGGAGGCACACATCTACGAGTAGC
>DATFHH010000136.1:0-12282 GCA_035248565.1 Pyrinomonadaceae bacterium
CGTGGGTGGCGCAGATCAGCGCGAATCTTTTGCGTGATGAAGAACTCGTTGATTTGATCGCGGCGTCAGGCGGCAAATGGATTTTTATCGGAATGGAGTCACTCGACGCAGCGAATCTTTCAGACGTAAACAAGAGTTTTAGTAAGCCCGGAGAATACGCTGACGTCTTGAACCGACTAGCCAAACGCGATATCTATGCGATCACTTCATTTATCATCGGACTTGATAATGATACGACCGGTGTAGCGGAACGTATTCTCCGACAGATAGATCTGTGGCCCCCCGGACTGCCGGTCTTCAGCGCTCTCACTCCATTACCTGGTACGCCGCTGTACGCGAGACTGGAAAGTGATGGACGTCTTACGCGCCCCAGACACTGGTTAGACTTTGCTCCTTTCAAACTGTCCCATTCTCCTTTGAAAATCACAGCGTCTGAAGCAGAAAAGGAGCTGGATAACGCCTGGCGAATGTCGTACAGCGCCGACCGCAATGAAAAAGTAGTTAACCTGCTGAGCCAAAGTTTTGACATCGGCGCCATGCACTTGCTGGCGAGGCTTTGTTTTCGCGGCATCTACGTGCCACAGATGACAAGGAGGGCCTGGCTCAATTTGATCTTCCAAAACCGTAGATCGATTCTCAAGTTGTTACGAAACGGATTTGCAAAATATCGTGAATCGCATAATCGACAGACTGAGAAAGCTACAGCGCCGGCGATGAACTAGCCCGCCTGCGTTTTTGCTGTACGTTGCGCTTCTGGCGTGCTCTTCACCGAAGGTAACGAAGACTAATGAGTTATTCACGAAACAATTCAATGAGGAATGATGCCAGAACTTAACGACTCAGGACCACGAACGGGGAGTCACCAAATGACTGAGGGCCGGCCGGAGAGTGGACCAGGAGGAATCTCACGATTCAGGGCAATCGTGGTAGCCGCATTAAGAGCGAAGCAACTTCGACGTGGTTCAAAGCCACGGATTGAGCTGGATGGTGAGAAGCACAAAGATACAAGCATTGCAATAGAAGAGGTTAGAAGAGGCTTAATCACTTTCACGCAATTCGCCGTGCCCCACCTTCATGATCCGAATGCGACGAGAGATTTGAAGGCAGGCGTCGAAGTATCCCAGCCTGTAGTCGGGTAAACAGAAGGGCGTTTGGTGGCTTTAAGATAAATGAAGGTGTTAATGAACGGACTGCGCATGTTCATCCGGCCGGACAAGGGTCCGGTTGAAGATAATGTTTTCTATAGTCAGCGCAGCCATGGTCCGATATATCGCTGGCATTATGAAACCCACCTGGCCAAGTGGCACGTAGCGCGCATGGACGCTTCCGACTGGAGTTCGCACGAATTGTGCACTGCGCCTTGGCAATCCGTTCCTCAGGCGCTCAAGGCACAACTCAGTGAACACTACGTCGAATAGTATCGTTACCACGAAGCAGCATTGCGAAAATGCTTCCGCCAAGTTTTATCAAAAAAAGAGGCTGCCGTTACCGGCAGCCTCTACTACTAGCTGAATACTCAGCTAGGTCCAAACTGAAGCAAAGTTAGAAGATAAACTTCGCGCGCATCGTGATAGATCGTCCACCATACACGCCGAAGGAATAGTCCAGGAACTGAGGTGTGAAGGGTTCGACAAACGATCTCGCGCCGGCTCCAATACCAGCAACGTTAATTTCCCTTTGATTGAACACGTTATGAGCTTCCGCAGCGACCAGGAAGTTGAATCTGCCCTCCTTACCGAAACGGGTGTTCTTTATGAAAGTCATGTCCGTGTTGTTCCAACTACGCGTGCGGAACGCGTTTCTGGGAGCAAGTCCGGCTCCGCCGTCGGCAAGCCCTGCTGCGAAGAAGCCCGCTTGCACCCAGGCGGCATTTGGATTGACGGCCAGATATGCGCGAACGTTCCTATTCGGAGCGCTTCCCAGGGCGACCTGTTGTACAGCTCCAGAACTGTTCAGGATCAGTCCCACAACGCCCGTACCGACATTGCGATTACCGTTTGCATTGAATAGGACACGATCACCTGCATTATCTCCATTTCGATTAGAGTCAACGCCGGATTGAATGTCGACCAGCTGACCTGACTGAGCCTGGAAGATACCGCCTATTTCCCATCCGCCTATGACACCATTGACGAAGGAGTTACGAGACTTGAACGGTACTTCATAAATCCAGGACGACACGAAACGGTGCGGAATATCGGCGATCGAGCGAGAATAGTCATTTGTAAGGTCAAGTCCCTGTGGTTGAAAGAACTCACCTGCATCCTGCGAGCGCCGCGGGTTGAGAGAGCTCGTAAATAACTCGTTGAACGAGTTATCGTATGTCCGGCTATACGTGTAAGCCGCAGTCAAGGCGAGATTTCGAGCCAACCGCCGATTAAGGCTAACGGAAACACCGTCATACTTCGACTTGCCGATATTCGGATCGCTGGTAAGGACCCCGGAGAACTGCGGAAGCTGTCTTGGAGCTATGGTCGCTCCGTTAAGGATCGAGTTGCCCGTTACCACAGTATTTATCGTCGGAAGAGCCGCGAGTGCTGAAGCGCTAGGCAGCGAGAACAGCGTCGGAATGACCATCGCTGCATCGACAACGGGTTGCGAGTTTGTTTGAACCTGAACGAACAACTTCTTGCCCATGGTCCGCAGGTAACGGACCTCGATACCCATTGACCTATTCAGCTGGCGCTGATATGACACTGCAAAGGAATCAGCGTACGGAGCCACGTGGTCCAAAATAAGCGACCCGGTCACCGCACGAATATTCGCCGGCGAATTGTTAAAAACGAATGGACCGGGGCTCGCCCCTCCTTGTGCAAGGAAATTCGTAGCAGGCCCTGCGTCCACCAGTTCGCCCTGCAGAGCGGCCGGCGGGCCGGCGCTTACGAGGTTCGAAAACGCTATGATATACGATCTGGCAAAGTTGGCCCTGATGGAGCTGTCACCCTCGTTACCGAATAACCAACGGCCGATGCTGCCCCCGAAAGCTGGTGCCCAGGCAACACCCACGCGCGGAGCAAAGTTGTTGTTATCCGTCTTGGGTACGTGAAAGTCGATCACGCCCGGAATATTGGCGGGTGCCGATAATGCCTGCAGCTTCTCGACATCATAGATGCTCTGGTAGTCCCAACGAACGCCCAGATTGAGTGTCACGTTGTGACGGATTTTCCAGTCATCCTGGGCAAAAGCACCCCACTGATGCGACCCGAGCGGCTGAATGGGGTCGCCGATCCCCAGGTGATTGAAATCAAAAGGCTTGAGATCCAGGAAAAACGTATCCAGGTCCGAATATTCATACTCGCCGCCGTGTCGCGGCAGGAAAAAGATCTCGTTTGGACGCTTAATGTATTCACCCCCAAACTTGAACGAATGTGCCCCGGCGATCCATGTTATCGAGTCGTAATACTGGAACGTCTTCTTGCTGTCCGTTTGCTGATCTGCCGGCCCCAGGGAGAGTCCAAACAGGTCAAGGTCAAGGATCGGAAAATTGAACTGAGACTGATCAATCAGCTGATTGAACAGGGTACTGCTCTTGATGAAGCCGAAACGGAAATCATTGACCAGGTTCGAGCTGAGATTGGAGATCCAGTTAGCAGAGAACGATTTCTGGTTCTGGGTCGTATTCGAGGCAAACAGGGGAACGAGAAACGGATCGGCCGAGGTGAAGTCGAATTTGTAGAATCTGTAGCGGAACTGATTCTTCGCATTCAGATTGTGGTCAATGTTCACCTGCCAGGCGTGAGTAGTATTACTATTGGGTTGGGCAACATTTACGTTGCCTTCTCCGATTCCGCAGGTACCGAGAATTGGACCAGTGCCATTCACTGGGTCGCAGTTATCAAACTGGCTGCTCGAGGCCAAAGGCATCGCCTTTTGCACAAGACCGATCACGAAAGGGCTCGCGCCAGGCTGCGCAGCGATCTTTGCGAGACCTGCAGCGGTCGGAGCGATGTAGCCCGCGGTACTTCCTTCACCTTTGAAAAAATCCTTCTGGCCCGCCACGAAGAAGAAAAGCTTATTCTTTCCCGACGAGAACTCGCGACCACCTTCACCAAAATGCGGGTATGGAAGTGGCCCTCCGACAGTGAACCCGTATAGCGCATCTTTGAAGAACCGTTTGGTCGGGCCGGTCTCATCCGTTGACCGCGCGTTAAGCTTCTGACTACCAATGTACGTAAAGACACTGCCGTGGTACGAGTTAGTACCTGACTTGGTGATCGTGTTGAACGCACCTGCGCCCCCCGAGCTGAATTCCGCATTAAAGTTGTTTTGCAGGAATGAGAATTCGCTTACGGAATCCTGGATGACCCCGCGGACGCTGCCGCTAACACCGACGTCGTTGTTATCAACGCCATCGATCGTGAAACTATTAGATCGCTGGCGTAGTCCGCCGGTTATCGCACCTTCGCCGGAAACTCCGATCGGCGGGGAAGTCACATTCGGAGCGAGAAGCGCCAGGTTGTTCGGATTTCCATTGACCGGCAGGTCCAGGAATTGCCGCTCCTTAAATGTCGTTCCAACTTGAGAGCTATCCGTCTGGATGATATTTTCGATCCCACTGGTAACGGTGACGGTTGCAGTGCTCGCCGTGATCGTGAGCACTATGTCGGCCGTGGCTGTTTGGTTAAGCGAAACGATGACTTGGCCAGTCGCCTCGGTGAAACCAGTAGCCGTAACTGTCATTGCATACGTTCCGGTAGGCACGTTGGTAAATTGATAAGATCCCGCACCCGTGGTTTGGGCGTTAAAGTCTAGTCCACGCGATTTGTCCTTAAGTGAAACGGTGGCACCGACCACGGCAGAGCCGTTGGGATCACGGACGGTTCCTGTTACCGCTCCACCGGTTACTTGGGCCGCTACAGCACTCGCGAAAGCCACCAGCGCGGCCATTGCGATGAGCAGGGATTTAATTCTTAGTTGATTCATGTGCTTAGTTTCCTCTTTATATTTGGAAGACTTCAGTTCAAGTGAAATGTTGCGGCTTTACCCACAATTAGATCGTGAAAAACTGCTCTTTATAATTAACAATCCCTGTACCAAATGAGGTATTAACTAACTTGAAGACTTAACATGTGTGTTTTCAGTGGGTTCCAATACCGATTGTAACAAAGAGGAAGGCGAAATCCAAATATTTAAAGTTTTGTCCAGAAATTTGGGGCCGTTCGACCGCTTGCCTCGTCGGCGTACCACTCCACAAGCTCCTCACGCGTCCGATCAGCAGCGGCTACAAAGATTCATTCAGGAAGCAAAGTCGGCTTCGGCATTAAATCGTCCGCACATTTTGACAATTCATGAGATCGGAACGGTTGAGAATTTGCGATTCATGGCGACGGAGTTTATTGACGGCGGGACTCTTCGTCAGCACCTGCATTCCGGAATAAAGCTTAGCGAGATTTTAGAGATCGCCATTCAGACCGCGAGTGCGCTGGCTGCGGCACACGCCGTCGGCATCCTTCATCGCGACGTCAAGTCGGAAAAATCATGGTGCGGCGCGACGGTTACGTGAAGGTGTTGGATTTGCTCTGGCAAAGTTGGCAGCGCCGAGGGTTCGTCAACCCCACACCGAAGCGCCAACGAAAGCGGTGGTTAATACCGGGGCCGGCACCGTGATGGGCACCGCGAATTACATCTCGCCGGAGCAGGCGCAAGGATTGCTTAGTTTCACCGGCCGGAGCAATGAAGCGATCGAACAGAGAGAAAAAGGCATTGATTCTCTCAATCCGTTTGCCGCCTCTCTCGCACATGGAGAGCTAACTCCACCCGGTTGCTCAGATTCTTCTTGTCCAGGATGCGACTGATGTGGCCCTCGATCGTTCTTAAACTGAGCTTTAGCTCAGCGGCAATCTCCTTGTTCGAGAGTCCGCGCGCGACAGCTTCCGCTACACGCCACTCTGCGTCTGTTAAGTCTTCATCGCGTATCAGATCCAAGTCGTCGCGTTCTTGATCTCCAAACATGCGCGCGAGATCGGAGTGAGTACGCTGCACTCGTTCGAGAATACTCTTGACGATTGCCACCAACTCCTCGGTCTCGAAGGGCTTTGTGACGTACGCGTCCACACCAGTGCGAAATCCTGCGATCCGGTCTGCGGTCTCATCTTTAGCGGTCAGAAAAATTATTGGCACGAGGCGGCTGCGCGGCGACGCGCGTAGATTACGCACCAGCGCGTAGCCGTCCATGCCGGGCATACGAATGTCGCTGATGATCAAATCGGGCAGCGCTTCCGCAACACGGATCATGGCCTCCGCGCCTCTGCGAGCTGTCTGCACCTCATAGCCTTCTGCGCGCAGTGTTTCAGATACTGCAAGCAAAAGACCTGGATCATCATCAACGACCAGCAACTGTTTGGCCATGGGCGTACTCCACAGGACTACGTTTGCCGCATCCTTCTTGATTCCACAAAGGCAAATGCAACGTGAAAGTGCTGCCGCGTCCGACTTCGCTCTCTACGCTAATGCGACCACCCATCTGCTCCATAACGTTTCGGCCCAAATACAAACCGAGGCCGACACCAGATACATCCGCATCCTCCAGGAACTCGGCGTTGGTCGCGCCGTTACCCATCGCTGCGGATTGAGGTGCAGGACGGCCGCGGTGAAACTTGTCGAACAGAATCGGCATGTCTTCGGGTGGTATTCCTCGTCCGTTGTCCGTCACATTTATCAATACCTGCGAGTCCGCTTCACCAGCAGATAAAACAATTTGGCCGCCGTCGGGCGTGTATTTGATAGCATTCTCGACGATGTTCGAAAGGACGCGACGAAGTTCTTTCGGGTCAGCGCACGCCGGCGGAACTTCACCCTCTAACTCGACTCGAAGTTGATGACCTCGTTTGTCGGCCGAGCGCGCCTCCGACTTGATTACAGATGAGATGACATCCTGAACATCAACACGTTCATGCGTAACGCGCAGCACGCCCCCTTCGATTCGCGACAGGTCGAGCAGGTTCATAACAAGGTCAATCTGACGATCACACTCTACCGAAATCGTTTCTATATACTCGCGTCTTTTCTTTGCATCGAGTTCATTGCGCATGAGAAGACGTGTCAGCGCCTTGATGGTGGTTAATGGTGTGCGCAATTCGTGTGAAACGGTTGAGACGAACTCGGATTTGAGCCGGTCCAGTTCAGCGAGTCTCGCTTCCCTTTTCTGTAATCGTTCGGCCATCGCGTTGAAGTTCATGCCCAGTCGCGAAAGCTCATCATGCCCTTCTGCGGGTGCCCGCGCAGAAAAATTTCCTCCTCCGAATTCCTCCGCGGCAAAGTTCAGGAGTCGCACGGGCCGAGCGATACTTCTTGCGATTAGTAGAGCTCCCGTCATAGTGCAAAACACGACTACCAACCCCAGGACGGTATAGCCCATCACCTGTCGCCAGGCTGACGCATAAAGAATCGCGCTCGGAACGCCAACCATAACAACGTAGTCCGTTTTACCGACTCGCCCGAGACCGTACACACGCTCGACACCATCAACAGCACTCCTTCTTACCATAACAGCGGTATTACGGTCCTTTAGCGCAGAGAATTGGTCCACACCGCTAAGATCCAACCCTAACGCTGACTCCGCGGTTGCACTACGATAAATGATGCGACGATGTTGATCGACTAGAGTAACGAGCGCGCGGTCTGGCAATGTGATGCCTTGAAGGGGTTCGGTTAATGCTGCGCCATCGATCCGTGCGACCACAGCGCCGCCGCCATCAAGTGGCGCTGCGACTGCGAGAAGGTAACGTCCCTCTCCGCGCGTCCAGTCAGTCTCAACATCTGGGCCGCCGCGTCCCACTTCACTGACGAGCTTTTCGGCGAAGCCAATCGGAAGATTGCCAGCGCCGGCAGGTTCGATCGCTACAACTTTTCCCGCTGCGTCGAGAACACGCAAATCGATCCAATGAGTGCGGTGGAGTAGCGCTGCCTTTAGGTTTCCCTGAAGCGCGGTCGAATCTTTGAGATGGCTGGAAGGATAGGACGTGATTGTCCTGAGGGGCTGGTACTGAGCGTCAAGCCAACGGTCGAAAACTACAGCTGCCAACTCCGCTTGCTGTTCCAAAGCATCATTGAGCTGGTTTTGCTTTTCACCCCAAACCACCCATAACACCGTAAGTCCGACGATTAAGAGCGGGAGAACACCTCCTATTGCCAACGCCAGCAATCGCCCACGGATACTCATCCCTGCCTCCAAACTATTGCAGGTTTCGAGTATAGCAAACCGTTACCGGCACCAACACAGGAGAAAACTCCTGCCTTTCGCGCGTGATAACCCTCTCGTTGGCGATTGGATTGGCCGATACCATAAGCAGCATGACGCAGGACTGGTTTCAAGCAAGACGAACCACATTCTGTCTGTGTATATGGAGAGCAATTCCAGTTAGGAGCGAAGTACACAGGAAATTGACGTAATGATATTTCGGTATCGAGGTAAAGAGTTTACAGGTGTGTCCTGGATTGATGTTGTGCGCTCGCTGGAACGGGATGACGATGAGTATCGTTCTTGTGGAGGCCCAATTCGCCAGTATCTCACTTGGTCTCTTAATCGATTGAGCGGCACCGTGGTGCCGCGAGATATCGACCTAAGCGACCGATTGGAGGATGAGACGCTTGCATTAGGGTATCTGCTTTTACTCGACGAATACGGCGTGGGTGAAGTTGTGGGTCCAATTGATCGACCGAAGGAGTAATTCATGAATAGGGTTCAACCTCAGGCAGGTTTTTTTGACAACGTTTCCGTTTATTTTGATGAGGCGGCATCGTTTACCCAGCACCCGAAAGGCCTATTGGACCAGATTAAGATCTGTAATAGCGTTTATTCGTTCAAGTTTCCCGTGCGCACCCAACAAGGCTACCAGGTTATTTCTGGCTGGCGGGCGCAGCACAGTCATCATAAGCTGCCTGTGAAAGGCGGGATCAGATATTCAGAAGACGCCAATGAAGACGAAGTGAAGGCGTTGGCCGCGCTAATGACGTACAAATGCGCTGTTATGGACGTACCGTTTGGTGGTGCCAAAGGCGCCGTTAAGATTAACCCGAAGAATTACACGATCCAGGAGTTGGAACAAATCACGCGAAGATACACCTCGGAGTTGATCAAGAAGAACTTCATTGGTCCAGGAGTCGACGTGCCGGCTCCCGACTACGGAACCGGGCAACGAGAAATGTCATGGATAGCAGACACCTACTCCGCTTTCAACCCGGGACAGATCGATGCGCTTGCTTGCGTGACAGGAAAACCCGTCTCTCAGGGTGGAGTCCGTGGAAGACTCGAAGCGACCGGACGTGGAGTCTTTTTCGGCCTGCGTGAAGTATGTAGCCACGCAGATGACATGATGCAACTCGGCCTTGAAAAGGGGCTTGAGGGTAAACGAATCGTCGTACAAGGATTGGGAAACGTCGGCTACAACGCAGCTCAGTTCTGTCAACAAGGCGGCGCAATCATCATCGCCCTGGCGGAATACGAAGGTGCAATTCATAACCCGAAAGGACTTGACGTAGAGGCGGTGATGAAGCACCGGAAGGAAACCGGTTCTCTCCTCAACTTTCCGCGAGCAACCAATCTCAACACTCGGGAGGATGCACTCGAACTTGATTGCGACATTTTGATTCCGGCTGCGCTCGAGAATCAGATCACCGAAGAGAACGCAGAGCGTGTCAAGGCGAAGATACTTGCGGAGGCGGCCAATGGACCAACCACTGCACGTGCAGCGCAGATCCTTCTACGGAAAGGAGTCCTGGTCATTCCCGACATCTATTTAAACGCTGGCGGAGTCACCGTCTCGTATTTCGAGTGGCTTAAAAATCTGTCACACGTTCGCTTCGGCAGGATGGGCAAGCGGTTTGAGGCAACAAGTTTTGAGAAACTGCTGCGCGTCATCGAAGAAAATACTGGTCGGAGACTCTCTGACAGCGAAAGAAGAACTGTTGCGCGCGGTGCCGACGAGATCGATTTGGTTAACTCCGGTCTCGAGGAGTCGATGGCTGTTGCGTACGACCAGATTCGGGAAGTGTGGAAAGCAGATTCGAAGATTCCGAGCCTCAGGACAACAGCCTTTATAGGCGCGATAAACAAGATCGCAACTTGCTACGCAGAGCTCGGCATCTTTCCATAAAAGAATTCGTGATGCTGGATGCGTCTGAAAGTGAAATGAATGTTCTCAGAACTTAAGGAAGAAAATATATGCAAGGCTTAGAGCACATACAGGAAACAACATTATCTGACAATGGCCTTTACGAGGTGATCGAACGGGAGCCCACCGAAGTATCGGAATACGAGGTCGTGCGGCTAAAGGATGAATTGGCCACCGAACGCGATCGAAGCCTTCGACTCCTGGCTGAATTTGATAACTACCGACGGCGCACGAATGAGGAAAGAGCCTTTGCGGAAGAGGCGGGTAAACGTGAGATCCTTCTCGCACTTCTCGACGTAATGGACGACTTCGACCGTGCCCTCTTGCATGTAGGAACAGCACCAGATGCTGTAGCGGACGGGCTCAAGTTGATTCGACAACGATTGAGCGACGTGCTGCACTCCAATGGCGTCACTCCATTTGATAGTGAAGGCCAGAGGTTCGATCCAACAATACATGAGGCGATGACCATGATCGATAGCGACGGGGGCCAGTCCGGCACAGTATATGCCGAAGCTCGCCGCGGCTATTTCATGAATGGCAGATTACTTCGTCCGGCGCTGGTCGCCGTACTGAAGTGAAGCAGGATCAATTAATTATTTCTATCTATTACGGTTCAAACATTCAACGGTTCGAAAGAATATGAGCACCAGATTCCGATGTTGCTTGTAGTCCCATGGGCCAACTTGATCATTGCGATTAACTGCGGACAATCGGAAATTAAGGATGCGATCTCGTAGTGCTTAACTTCGGCTCTCTTTGTTTCAGTTGCCCCTCTTATTAGCTCATTTGGAGTTCTTCCGCTTTGACGACTCCTGAGGATCGATTTGAGGATGGTCACGAAGCCAACCGCCGGAAAATCCTGCGCGTCGAAGCCCCGTAACGATATAAGGACAGCCTCGCATCAACCGCCAAATGAATCCTGATCGATAGTTCTCAATCATCAAAACTATTGGACCCTGGTCCAGACCGTAGTAGCCCTTTGAAATCCATCCATTGTTCGAAGCTCCGGAAAACGTCGGGTTGAAACTGCACTTGAATCCATACTTACTGCTCATCTCAGGAAAGCTTTGGTCGAAGTAACGGATCGTTGGCAAGACAATTTCAGGAGCAAACGGAAGCGAAGCGATCACGGCCCACGGAGCCAAGGTGCCGTCGTCCGGTCCGTCCGGAATACCGCGGTTTATGTAGTCATAGAATTGGCGCTCCTCACCTTCGATCTTTTCAATTGCTGGTCCCGGACCATCGCTCGCAGTGAAACCCCAAATGAATTCGCCATAGCCTTTGAAGCCTCTGGGATTCTCAATAGCGTACTGTTGTTGAGCGTAAGTCGCGCGACGGCTGTTTTCGAAATAATCGATCCCTCTCTGCCGCATGTAGTCGTCCTGTATGGAGCGAAAATCGATCCACATGTGCGAAAGCTGATGGATGAAGAGCGGACCGGCGTAGACGAAGTCGTATCCATAAAGACTTCTCCATTCATAAGTCTTGGTCCAAGCCTGGTAACTCTCTTTTGGTAAAGGGTGCGTTGGCGATGCAAGACCAAGAACGTAAAGAATCAGAGCTTCGTTATAGCCATCCCAACGATACCTTAAGAACCCTTGTTCGGGCGTCCAACCGTGCGTTACCGTGTCTGCACCATTTTGCGCCCACTGCCACTCTGTGCGTCGATAGAGGGCCGTAGCAAGATCGCGAATCTCACGTTCGTTTTCAGTGTCACGATTGAAATACTCGGCAGCCGTCAATGCACCTGCGATCACAAAGGCCGAATCGATTGTCGACAGTTCGCAATCAAACGTACGGCGGCCCGTCTTCATATCGAGAAAGTGATAGTAAAAACCCTTGTATCCCGTGGCGTCAGGTTCCGGACCCTGCGGGCTATTCCAGAAGAAACGCAGTGACGTCAGTGTTCGGCTAATCGCGTCGTCGCGCGTAATGAAACCACGCTCGACACCGACAGGATAAGCAGCCAGGGCAAATCCGGTTGGAGCGATACTGCAGGGTGCACCTGGGCGAGTGCTGTCCGGCACCAGGCCGTTCTCAGGATTTGTCTCCTTAAGAAAATAATCAAAGGTAAGGCTTTGGAGTTCTTCAAGCTCGCCGTCCGAAAAGGGCCGTGGCCTCGACTCCTTCGTAAGTCTCTGTTTGAAATCCTCCATGGTGATCGCAG
>DATFHH010000137.1:0-7868 GCA_035248565.1 Pyrinomonadaceae bacterium
TCCAGTCGATGCACTCTGGATGTTCTATCGGAATGTGATTGCTTTCGATCGTGTGAAGCAGCGGTTGGAGATTGTCTCGGTCGTTTTTACTGAAGAGGCGGGTGGAAGTCATGACCGATTGCGCGAGCTTTACGACGAAGCGGTCTGGCGGACGGCCGAAGTGGAGAAGCAGATCTTTGAAACGCGACCTGCGGAGTTTCGATCGAGCAACCAACCCGAGGTCAATATGTCTTTGCAGTCAAACTGGACGCGTCGCGGATTCGAAGAAGGTGTGCGGCAAGTCAAAGAATACATCGCCGCGGGCGATTGTTATCAGGTAGTGCTGTCGCAAAGGTTCTCCGCGAAGTTCAACGGCGATCCACTTCAGATCTATCGTGCGTTGCGTGCGATCAATCCGTCGCCGTACATGTTCTTTCTGCGAATGGGCGACGAGACGGTGGTGGGCGCGTCGCCCGAGATGCTCGTTCGTTGTCATGGGCAGCGACTCGACTATCGTCCGATTGCCGGCACACGAAAACGCGGCGCGACGGAAACGGAAGATGCGATATTGGGTGAGGATCTCAAGTCGGATGAAAAAGAGGTTGCGGAGCACATGATGCTGGTCGATCTCGGTCGGAACGATCTCGGGCGTGTTTCCGATTATGGTTCGGTTAAGGTTGACGATCTAATGCGCGTCGAACGCTATTCGCACGTACAGCATTTAGAAACTGTGTTGCGCTCGCGCCTGCGTGATGGTCTGGATCGCTTCGATGCCTTGGCTTCGTGCTTTCCCGCCGGCACCGTGACCGGCGCGCCAAAGATTCGCGCTATGGAGATCATCCGCGAACTGGAACCTGATCGTCGCGGGATCTACGCTGGCTCAGTGTTGTACATGGACTACGCGGACAATCTCGACTCGTGTATCGCGATTAGGACGATCCTGTTGCGCAATGGAGAAGCGATGGTCCAGGCGGGCGCGGGCATTGTGGCCGACTCGATTCCGGAACACGAATATGCGGAGACCGTGAACAAAGCGCGCGCGATGTTTCGTGCGATTGAAATGGCGCAAAGAGGACTTTAGACAGGATGTACAGGATTTTCTTATGTCTCGTGATAGGGACGATGATTGTCAGTGCGCAGGAGCTGCCGAAGAAGGCAAATGCGAGAACGACGACAGAGGTTGCTACCGCGGAGCCATTTGATGGCGCTTCGGTCGAGAAGATGGCGAGCCAGTGCGTGACGCTGGAAACTGAACTCGGCGCGATCGAGATCGCGTTGATGCCGGAAGCTGCGCCTGAAGCTGTGCGAAATTTTCTCAACTTGTCTGCGACTGGTGCGCTCGATACGACGACGTTCAGTCGCGTCCTGAAAGGTTTTGTTATTCAAGGCGGGAATCTGCAGACGAGCGAAAAGTGGAATGCGGAACTGGCGAAACGAATGACGCACAAGCTTCCGGACGAACCGGGCTTGATCAAACACGTTCGCGGCATTGTTTCGATGGCGCGCACCGATGAGCCAAACAGTGCGACTACGCATTTCTTCATTCTCGTCGCACCTGCACCACATCTCGATGGCAAGTTTTCAGCGTTCGGCACGGTGACGAAAGGAATGGAAGTGGTCGACGCGATCAATCAAGCGCCGGCTGACGGCGAAAAACCGGACAAGCCGGTGAAAATCAATCACGCGGTGGTTGGGCTGTGTAAGAAGTGAGCTTCTCCTTGGAGTGCGGCGGCCTGGCGCCGCTTTTTAACGATGATGCCCGATCGAGGCCAAAGCGGCGCCAGGCCGCCGCACTCCAAGGAGGCGTGCAAAGATCCAGTGCTTTTAGTTATCGATAACTACGACTCATTTACTTACAACCTCGTCCAGTATCTCGGCGAGCTTGGCGAGACGATCGAGGTGCGTCGAAACGATCGCGTCACCGTCGACGAAATTCAAAACAGCTTGCGGCCGGAAAAAATTGTTATCTCTCCTGGTCCAGGCACGCCTGACGACGCGGGCATCACGTTGCAGGTAATCGAACGCTTCGCGGGAAAGATGCCGTTGCTCGGTGTCTGTTTGGGCCATCAGGCGATCGGGCAGGCATTCGGCGGGAAGGTCGTGCGCGCACCGGAGTTGATGCACGGCAAAGCCTCCGAAGTTTCTCACGACGGCAAGACGATCTTCGCCGGACTGACGGATCGTTTTCAGGCGGGACGATATCACTCGCTGATCGTGGAGAAAGAATCGTTGCCTGCGTGTCTCGAAGTTTCAGCGATGACTGCTGATAACAATATCATCATGGGTTTGCGCCATCGTGAAATGAAAGTGGAGGGCGTTCAGTTTCATCCCGAATCGATCCTAACCTCCGAAGGCAAGCAACTGCTGGCCAACTTCCTAAAACTATAATGCCCGAACACCGCTTAAATGAATTTCTCGCGCGGCTGGTTCGTCGCGAAGACCTCACTCGAGAAGAGGCCTTCGAATTGCTCGAAGCTTTACTCGACGCCGAAGCGACTGACGCACAGATCGCCGGTGCGCTTGTGGCGTTGGCAGCGAAAGGCGAGACGGTTGAAGAGTTGACCGGAATGGCGGCAGGGTTGCGCTCGCAGGCGGTGCGTCTGATTTGCAAGCACGCGTGTTTTATCGACACTGCTGGAACTGGATCGAGTCGCGCCAAGACATTCAACATCTCAACAGCCGCCGCGTTTGTGATCGCGGGAGCGGGGTTGCCCGTGGCGAAACATGGAAATCGCGCGGCGAGTAGCAAAGCGGGAAGCGCCGATCTGCTGACGGCATTGGGCGTCAACGTCTCTGCGATACCGCTGGTCTCGGAGAACGCACTCGAAGAGATCGGGATCTGTTTCATGTTTGCGCCGATCTATCACAGCGCTACTGCGCGAGTCGCAGGCATTCGCCGCCAGCTCGGAATTCACACGACCTTCAACTTGCTTGGACCAATGAGTAATCCGGCGGGCGCCCCGCGCCAGATTATCGGCGTTTGGCGTAAGGATCTGGCGGAGAAACTGGCGCAAGTGCTCCTTGAGTTGGATACGGAGCGCGCGTGGGTGGTCCATGGTGAAGATGGTTTGGATGAGATCACGCTGGCAGGAAAGACTTTTGTTGCTGAGGCCCGTGATCATCGAGTGACGACGTTTGAGATCGAGCCGGGCGATTTTGGTTTTGAGGTTCGCGCGCTTGAGCATTTACGTGGTGGGGACGCGGAGGCGAACGCGCGAATCGTGAGTGATGTGCTGGCTGGGAAGCGGCGTGACGAGGCGCGAGAGTTGGTGATCATGAATGCAGCTGCGGCGCTGTTTCTCGGAGGTGTTGCGGGTGATCTGCGTGAAGGCGCGAAGATCGCCAGTGAAGCGATCGATAGCGGCGCGGCGCGAAGGAAGTTGGAGTTGTTGATAGAGGTGACAAGTAGTTAGCCGCGGATTTACGCGGATGGTTAACGGATTATGGATGTGCTGACGCAGATAATCGGCAGAAAGCGTGAACGCGTGGCGGCGGCGAAGGAGCGCGTTCTGGTGGACCAGCTTCGCCATGAGGTTCGGGGCAAGGCGAAGCCACACGCGTTGCGCGATGCGTTGCGTCTTGACGCGATTAATGTCATTGCTGAGTTCAAGCGACGCTCCCCTTCGAAGGGTCCGATCCGTGCCGACGCGAACTTGATCGAAGTGGTGAAGAGTTATGAAGCTGGAGGTGCCGCCGCGATATCTGTGCTCACTGAGGAAGACTATTTCACCGGATCACTAGATGATCTGCGACAGGTTAAAGCGGCGGTTGATTTACCGGCTCTGCGCAAAGATTTTGTCTTCGAAGAGTATCAGGTTTATGAGTCCGCAGCGGCTGGCGCGGATGCGATTTTGCTGATTGTTGCTGCTCTCGACGATGAGGCGCTGCTCAGTTTAAGGCGGCTTGCCGAAGACGAGCTCGGAATGGATGCGCTCGTCGAAGTCCACACCGGCGAAGAGATGAAAAGAGCCGTGAACTGCGGCGCAAGAATAATCGGCGTCAACAATCGAGACTTGCGCACCTTTGAAGTGACGCTGGAAACATCATTCTCGCTGGCGCGCGAAGCGCCTGCCGATGTGCTGCTTATTAGCGAGAGCGGGCTGCACAGTTCCAACGATCTGCGACGTCTGCGTGCCGCCGGATTTCACGGATTCCTGATTGGCGAGACACTGATGCGCGCCGATGATCCAGCACAGGCACTGCGCCGATTTACAAATGACATTAATTAAAATCTGCGGGATCACAAATATCGACGATGCGAACGCTGCGATTGACGCTGGCGCTGATGTGCTTGGGTTCAATTTTTACAGGCCAAGCCCGCGCTACATCACTCCGCAGAATGCGCGCGAGATCATCGAACAGCTTCCGACTTCCGTGCTCACTA
Source organism: Pyrinomonadaceae bacterium (assembly GCA_035248565.1). Taxonomy (GTDB): domain Bacteria; phylum Acidobacteriota; class Blastocatellia; order Pyrinomonadales; family Pyrinomonadaceae; genus PSRF01. The sequence continues at coordinate 4,364 of DATFHH010000137.1, forward strand.
TCGGCGTCTTCGTGAACGAGGAACCAGAATCGCTCAAAAGAATTGTTTCCGAATCGGGCATCAAAGCGTTGCAACTGCACGGCGACGAGTCACCTGAGTACTGCCGCGAACTCGCCGCAGATCACTTCGTTATCAAAACGCTCGCAGTATCACAGAGCTTCGATCGCGAGATGGTCCATGCTTACGAAGTCGCTGCCATCATGCTTGATACGAGAGACAATAACCTGCGCGGCGGCACTGGACGCGTCTTCGATTGGTCCATCGCCCAACAGGTAAATCAATTCGTGCCAAAGTTATTTCTCGCCGGCGGCTTGTCGCCGGAAAATATTGCCGAAGCAATCGCGGTGGTGCGTCCTTATGCGGTCGACGCGTGCAGCGCGCTCGAAGACAGCCCCGGAAAAAAGAACCCAGAGCGCATGCGCAGGTTCATCAAAATGGCGCAGTCAATCTGAATTGAACGCCTCCTTGGAGTGCGGCGGCCTGGCGCCGCTTTGTTGTCGATGAACCTGATCGAGGCGAAAGCGGCGCCAGGCCGCCGCACTCCAAGGAGGCGCTCGACTCAAAACTTGACGGTTCCCTACAGTCGCGGAGTATCCTAGGTGTTGCCCCAAGGTCTAAAACTTTCAGATTGTCCTCCCCGAACAAGTTTGTTTGATTTGTTGGCCTCTACAGGTCTGGTTATGACTCCGCGTCCTGAAAAAGAACCGATCACCAAACAGTCCGAACGAGCGCGCGGGCGTGTCCTGTTCGTTTCAAACGACAAAGAACCACAATTCGGCGAGGCCCTTGCTTCGAGAGGAATCGACGTCTTTGGTGTGCGAAATGGCACTGCGGCCATGGTGTCGCTGACGAGAACGCGTCCGCATCTCGTCATTGCTCACACCAGGACTCGTGGATTGAGGGTCAAAGAACTGGCGAAGCTGCTTGCTCAGTCTGACGATGGAATTCCGCTTGTACTTACGGGATCAGAACCTTCGACGATCGCGTTGCGAAATGCCGCCATGGTCGAAGGCGCTTTCGATTATTTTTCGTTGCCCGACGAGGCCGATCTTTTGATCGAACGAACTCAGCAGTTGGTACTTCTGCGGCAGAAGATCGATCGCTTGCGGGCCGATGCTGATTTGGATTCGCTCACGGGTCTGGCGAATCGCCGCCGGTTTCGCGTGGCCCTGGTGCGCGAGCTCGAACGCTGGCGTCGCTACCACGTGCCGTGCGCATTGTTGATGATCGATATCGATCATCTGAAGTCAGTGAACGACAAGTTCGGACATCCGGTAGGTGATATGGTGATCCGCCAGATCGCGCAAATATTGAATGAGGTGTCGCGCGACAATGACACGGCGGCGCGTCTGGGTGGTGAAGAGTTTGCGTTGTTACTGGCGGGTGTCGATCTCCACCACGCGGTTGCGGCAGCCGAACGATTGAGAGTGGTGCTGAGTGCGAAAGGCGTGGACGGCGTGGGCCGCGTCACGGTTAGCATAGGCGTCGCGGGCTGTCCGGAGAACGCCACTTCCGAAAGGATGCTTTACTCGGCGAGCGATGGCGCGTTGTACGTGTCGAAGAATGCCGGGCGCGATCGAGTGTCAGTTGCGCCCCCGTTGCAGGAGAAACTACCGGGAGTTTAGCCACAAAGAAGCACAAAAAGCTCAAAGAAAAAAATGCAGTCAATTTCACAACCGGATTTGTTTGGACATTGGGGGAAGTACGGCGGGAGGTTTGTGCCTGAGACGTTGATGGCGCCGCTCGAGGAGTTGACCGCTGCGTACCTCGCGAGCAAGGACGACGAATCGTTTCAATCAGAACTCAAAGAGTTACTGCATAACTACGCCGGCCGCGCGACGCCTCTTTTCCACGCCGCGCGACTGACTGAATACTGCGGCGGCGCCGAGATCTATCTCAAACGCGAAGACCTGCTTCACACCGGTGCACACAAGATCAACAACACGTTGGGCCAGGTGCTGCTGGCCCGACGCATGAACAAACAGCGCATTATCGCCGAGACTGGCGCGGGACAGCATGGCGTCGCGACGGCAACCGTCTGTGCGCTCTTTGGATTGAATTGCGTTGTCTACATGGGCTCGGAAGACATGCGACGGCAGGAGTTGAATGTGTTTCGCATGCAGTTACTCGGCGCGGAAGTTCGTGAAGTAAACGCCGGCTCGCGCACGCTCAAAGATGCAATCAACGAAGCACTGCGTGATTGGGTTACGAATGTCGGCGACACCTATTACCTGCTCGGCAGCGCGCTTGGTCCACATCCGTACCCGCTGATGGTGCGCGACTTTCAAAGTGTGATCGGACGCGAAGCACGCGCTCAGATCCTGGAACAGGAAGGTCGGCTGCCTGATGTTTTGATCGCCTGTGTTGGTGGTGGATCGAATTCGATTGGACTGTTTTATCCATTTCTAACCGACGCGGCAATCAAGATGATCGGCGTCGAAGCAGGTGGCAGAGGAACTGAATTGGGCCAACATGCTGCTCGCTTCAACGCGAGTGGAGGCGGGCGGCCGGGAGTGTTGCAAGGAACGATGAGTTACGTTTTGCAGGACGACCATGGCCAGGTCGCAACCACTCACTCTATCTCCGCCGGTCTGGACTATCCGTCGATCGGACCGGAGCATGCGTTTCTGCACGATTCGCACCGCGTCCAGTACATTTCTGTTTCCGACAGCGAAGCACTCGAAGCGTTTCAACTTCTTTCCAAACTCGAGGGCATCATTCCCGCACTCGAATCCGCTCATGCTGTCGCACAAGCGCTCAAAGTCGCGAGAGACATGCGCCGCGATCAGGTCATGATCGTGAATCTTTCCGGACGCGGCGACAAAGACGTGAATTCCGTGCGCGAACAGTTGGAGTCGTAACGCTTGGGACGCATCGAAAACGCTTTCAACACGCTGCGACGGCAAGGTAAGAAGGGAATTATTCCCTTTATTACTGCGGGCGATCCCGATCTCGCGGCTACCGAACGACTGCTCGTCACCTTGGCACACTCGGGCGCCACCTTGATCGAATTGGGAGTGCCGTTCAGCGATCCGATGGCTGATGGACCTGTGATTCAACGCGCCTCGGAACGGGCGCTCAAGCACGGTTTTGGCTTGGATGAACTGCTCGAAACTGTGGCGCGTGCGAGAAAACAGATCGACACGCCGATCATTCTTTTCAGCTACTACAATCCGCTGCTTCAGTTTGGTTTGCAGCGCCTCGCTAAAGCTGCGAAAGACGCAGGGCTAGATGGAGTATTAGTTACTGATCTAACTCCCGAAGAGTCCGGTGAATTTGAAAGTGAGTTGCGGGCTCTTAAGTTGGACATGATCTTTCTCGTCGCGCCAACTTCGACTGATGAACGCTTGAGGTTAGTTGCTGAGCATGCGAGCGGATTCATCTACGCAGTTTCGCGAGCAGGAGTGACAGGCCAGCGTTCCTCAGTCAGTGCGGAAGCAGAAAAACTCGTCACGCGCGTGCGAGAGTTTTCATCGCTGCCGGTTGCTGTCGGGTTTGGCATTTC
>DATFHH010000138.1:0-44137 GCA_035248565.1 Pyrinomonadaceae bacterium
GCTCAGCAACAGAAGCAACCGTCGGCGCCAACATGCGACAAGGGGCACACCATTCCGCCCAAAAATCCACCAATACCGGTTTGGCGGAACCTAATACGTCTTTCTCAAACGAGCTATCGCTCACTTCTCTCACAAATTCACTCATTTTAATCGCTCCTAATCTCCTGCTAATCTCTGATCTTACTGCCCCTCGCCTTCGAGGAAATTCTTTAACAACCGAGCGCGCGATGGATGACGCAGTTTACGCAACGCCTTCGCTTCAATCTGGCGGATGCGTTCGCGCGTCACGTTGAAGTTCTGGCCCACTTCCTCCAGAGTTCGCTCGTGACCGCCATTATCCAATCCAAATCGCAAACGGATCACACGCTCTTCGCGCGGGCTTAACGTTTGCAGCACGTCGCCGGCGATCTCGCGCAGATTTGAAGTGATCACACGCGCAGCCGGGCTCTCACTCGACTTGTCTTCAATCAAATCGCCCAATTGCGAGTCGCCGTTCTCACCGATCGGTGTTTCCAACGAGATCGGATCCTGCATCAACTTGCGCGCCTTGCGCACCTTGTCGACAGAAGTATCCATCTTCTTTGCGATCTCTTCAGTCGTCGGCTCGCGCCCGAGCTCGCGTACCAGCTCACGCGAAGTGTTCTTGAGTTTATTGATCACTTCGATCATGTGAACCGGGATACGAATCGTGCGCGCCTGGTCAGCGATTGCGCGAGTGATTGCCTGACGAATCCACCACGTCGCATAAGTTGAAAACTTATAACCGCGCCGCCAGTCAAACTTGTCAACGCCTTTCATCAAACCGAGATTGCCTTCCTGAATGAGATCCAGAAACTGCAAACCACGGTTCTGATACTTCTTGGCAATCGAAACCACCAAACGGAGATTCGCTTCAGTCAACTCATGCTTCGCCTGCGCCGTTTGCGCTTCGCTGATCGCGATCATCTGATGTGAACGTTTGATCTCGAGCGGTGACAGATGATGCTCTGTCTCGATCTCTTTCAAACGCTTTTTCGCAGTGGCAATGTGCTTTCTGAATTCCTTCTGCTTGTCGGCCTTCAGTCCTTTGCGTTTGAGTTTTTCAGAGTAACCCTCGATCTCGCGTTCGAGCGCACGAACCTCCTTGTGCACCACGCCGATAGCGGCAATCAGTCGCTGGCGAGCCGCTTCTTTCAAATGTAGACTGCGGATCTCCTGCGCGATTTCCAACCGGGTGCGCGCGAGTTTACGTCGATAACGCAAAAGCTTCTTCGAACGCTTGCCACGCGAGACCTTCAGCTCGTCGGCAAATTTTTCGAACTCCTTCAACCCTCTCTTGTAGAGTTGTCGAATATTCTGGAGGCCTTCGATCGTCCACTGTAGGTACTCTTCACTGCGATCTTCGTGTTCCTCAGTCTCCATTTGATCTGAGAAAGCCACGACGTCGCGGATGTTGAGTGTGCCGGCAGCCAGTTCATCGCCAATTCGGAAGAGTTCGACTACAGCAATGGGCGAACGCGCAATCGCCTTCTCGGCGCGTTTTTGTCCGCGCTCGATGCGTTTCGCGATCGACACTTCCTGCTCACGCGTCAACAACGGCACTACGCCCATCTCACGCATGTAAACGCGAATGGGATCCGAGGTCTTATCCATCTCGCCGGCGGAAAGGTCGAGCTCGACCTCTTCGCTCAGGGCTTCATCGGATTCGGCCGCAGACGACGACTCTTCGATCAAAGGCTCCTCGATTTCGGTTTCACCGCTGGTAGCTCTTTCGAGCGTCTGCAAAACTTCGTCGATGTCTTCAATCGACACGGCATCGTCAGTCAGTTCCTCGCTGAGGTTGACAAACTCGCCCTTGACCGAATTCATGAGCTCGATACCGCTTTGATCTTTTTCAAGCCTGGACAATTAAGTATTCCTTTCTCGCGATTGTTTATGCAGTTCGGAAGGCCCGCGCCCTCCGGCCCTTTGCTCCCGCGCGCAAGGCAGCAGCTAACTGCTTTTGGTCGTAATGTTTCTTCCTTCCATTCTTCTCCACTGCCTTCGATGTCAGAGCACCCCTACAGGGTTTCAAGCGTTGTACGACATCGTCGATTGTTATCTTTTCGAGCACCTGCTCGACGGCTGAATCGACCTCCTGCAGCACATCGCCTAAAACAGTCTCGATATTGACGCCCACCGGGCAGTCACGACTGGGGGGTTGCCGATGCAACGAAAAGACGCCTCCGCACTCGAGTGCTCGGTAAACGTCCAGAAGGGTAGTTTTCGCGGGGTCATTTGCCAGTCTGGAACCGCCTAATGAACCGGTTTGAGACACCACCAAACCGGCGTCGGCCAGTTCCAACAACATCCGCCTGATAACGACTGGATTGGTATTTACGCTTTCCGCAACCTGTTCAGATTTAAGGGGTTCTTCGCCTGACCAGGCCATCAAACTCAAAACGTGAACCGCAACCGCAAACCTGCTGTTTGTCGACATATCAAATACAGTTTCAGGGACCTCGGGCCTTCCTTTTTGTAACCATTATAGTTACAATTACGATTTTGTCAAGTTTAAGTTACAGAATAATTTAGCCACAAAGAGGCGCAAAGGTAGAAGGAGATTTTTTGTCCGGTTTGTGCCTTTTTATGGCGAATTCACTTCAACGCGGGTGTTTTGAGGTTTTGGATCAAGGTGAAGAGGATGTCGACATCGATCGGTTTTGGCACCAGTGCGAGATACCCGGACGCAAGAGCACGCTGGCGGTCGTCTTCGCTCGCGTAACCTGAAATCGCAATGGCTGGAACGTCGCTCATCCCAGGCAAGATGCGTAACTGTTCGAGGAGTTGATAACCGTCAGTCTCGGGCATGCCGATGTCAGAAACAATGATGTGCGGACGCTTTGTGACCGCGCTCTGAAGTGCCTCAGCCGCCGAGACGGCCGCACTAACAGTCGCCCCTTCACGCCGAAAGATCGTACTCAGTAGCGTGAGCGTGTCCTCCGAGTCTTCAACGATTAAAACGTCGAGACCTGACAACGAATGAATCTCTTCCGCCACCTCTTCAGGAACAACAATTTCACTCGGCGCCAGATTGAGTCGCAGCGTAAACGATGATCCGTGTCCGACTCCCTCCGACCGTGCCTCTAACGTTCCTCCGTGCATCTTCGTCAGCGCATCGGCGATCGCGAGTCCCAGACCCAAACCTCCGTGACGGCGCGACGTCGAGCCATCAGCCTGGCGAAAACGATCGAATACATGCGGTAGAAACTCCGGTTCAATTCCAACGCCCGTATCGGCGACTTCAAGATAAGCCTGCGTGCCGTTCCTTCCAGTCGTCACTTTCACTTTACCAGCCGGATCGGTGAACTTGATCGCGTTTGAAACGATGTTCCATGCAATCTGCTGCAAGCGCACAGGCTCGCCCATCACAATCAAACTCGAAGGTGATAACGACGTGGTGAGCTCGATACTGCGCGAAGCGGCAGAGGTCCGCACTGTGTCGACCGCGGCTTTGACCGCGACGTTGAGATCAGTCGGTTTGGGTTCGAAATGAAGTTTGCCGGTTGCGATTCGCGAGGTGTCAAGTAGATCGTCGATCAGGCGCGATTGCAACCACGCGTTGCGTTCGATTGCGTCCAACGCCTGGGCCACACTCTTGTCATCGAGTGTTCCACTGCGCAATAACTTGATCCAACCAACAACAGGTGTCAGCGGAGTGCGCAGCTCATGAGAGAGAGTGGCGAGGAAAACATCCTTGGCTCGGTTGGCTTCGGCCAGCTCGCCATTGAGCCGTTTCAGTTCCGCAGTTCGCTCTTCGATTCTCTGCTCCAGATCGAGGTTCAACTGCTCGAGGTCTGCACGCGCCTTCTGTTCAGCCAACATCAACCGTCGATGTTCGACGCCTCTGCGAATCGTGTGCTTCATGCTCTCGATGTCGCAAGGCTTAACCAGATAGTCGTAAGCGCCTTCCTGCAACGCGGCGATCGCTGACTCAACTGAAGCAAATCCGGTTAACACAACTGAGATCGTCAGTGGTGAGTGGCGACGAATCTGACTCAGTACTGAAAGACCGTCGCCTCCTTCCATGTGCAAGTCAGTGAGTACGAGATCGTAGTCGGAGGCGGTCAGACGTTCGATCGCCTCGTCACCAGTCGCCGCGGTGTCGACGATGTAACCCTCTTTCTCAAAGATCGCGGCGGTCGTGATGCGCAGACTCTCTTCGTCGTCGACGACGAGCAGGCGCGCTTCATTCAACAGCGCGACAAACGCGCCTCCGTTATCAGCTCCTGAACCGTTTTTTGGATGATTAAATGCCTGGCTCATCTCACAGACAATTTCTGTTCGCTGTCCTGATCTTCGAGAACTGGCGACTCGACCTGAAGCACAATGCTAAAAATTGTGCCGCCTCCCATTTCGCTGCTCACCTCAATACGCCCACCATGTTGCCGCACGATGTCCTGCGTCACCCATAATCCTAAACCAGTTCCCTTCTTCCCAGTAGAGAAAAATGGCTCGAAGATGCGATTGATCTCGTCTTCGGGAATACCAACACCAGTGTCACTAACCTGGATCAGAATCGACGGCTGGAGAGACTGTTCATAACGAAAAGTTGAAATTGCTATTTCTCCTTCACCGTCGATCGCTTGTTGCGCGTTGATAATCAGGTTGAGAAACACCTGGCGCAACTGATCCGCACGGGCCCTGATCTTTGGCAGTGAATCATCAAGCGTTCTCCTGACGCGAATGCGCATCTGGCGCATCTTCTTTTCCATCAACACCAGTGTCTCTTCCAGCAGTTGGTTCACATCGACCCAATCAACTTCGCCGGGCCGCCGTGCAAATCCCAGCATCTGGCGAATGATATGCGAAACTCTTTCCGTTTCTTTTCTGGCAATCTCAAGAAAACGCGCGTTCTTGTTGTCGCCTTCGGAATTAGTCTGCATCAAATACAGCGCGTTTTTGATCGCTTCCAACGGATTGTTCACTTCGTGAGCGATCGAGGCTGCAAGGCGTCCGACAGCAGCCAGCTTTTCCGATTCAAACAACTGCTGCTCGACGCGACGCCGCTCGAGCTCGCGTATCTCAGTCAGATCGTGAAGAATCGAGACCACCGCCGTAACCTGACCGGTCGGGTCCAAAACTTCCCGCGCAGTTATCTCCATCGGCAACGTACGGCCGTTCTCCGGATCGATCAACTCGATCTCAGCTTGCCTGCCGGTCTCTGCCGCCGATGCCAGCCCCGAAATAAAGGAGGTGAGTTTGACTGCGTTGGCACGAACCGCGGCCGCAGCCGGCGATCTGAACGATTCGTTCTCCTGAAACAACAATTCCGCCCGTCGATTGAACAGAATGAAATTGCCCGCTGAGTCGCACACTACGATTGGATGGCCGACGTTTTCAATAATCAGGTCGAGTCGATCGCGTTCACGACGTGACTCCGCTTCCGCGTGTTGCAGTTTGACGAAGTTTCGCGCCAGCTCTTCATTTGCTTCACGCAGGTCAGTCACATCTCGAAAGATCGAGACGAGTCCGAGCGGTTCACCGCGCGCGTTGGCAGCGGGAGTCGAGATCACTTCGAAATGGATGTCTGAACCTTCAATCGGATCGACCAGCGTAATGTCTCGTTGAATAACTTCCGACGACGAAACGGTCGCGCTGGAAAGATAAGCTGAGAACAACAAGTCGTTCATCTTCAGCGCGCGCCGCTTTCCTTCGCCGGCGTTCGCCGAACCGCTGAACAGTTCTTCAGCCCGGCGGTTTTGCAGCAGTATCTGGTTGTCGAGATCGGTGAGCACGATCGGATCGGCGACCGACTTCATGATCGACTCAATCCACTGTCGCTCTCGCTGCAACTTCGTGACACTGTTGACGAGTCGTTCCTGATGAATGGCGAGCGAAGCGATGACGCCGATGCGGTCCGCAAATTGTTTGAGAAGATGTAGCGAAAGCGGATCGATCTTCTCTTCTTTGGCGCCGATGTAGAGCACGCCGAGTCGCGAGCCCGGATCGAAAGTCCAATAATGAGCAGGCAAGCGCGAGCCGGTCGCTGCGTCGCGTCCGGTTCTTGGCGAGATTTCAGAGATGCCAAACAACGGAAGCGCGAGCACGTCCTCTTCCCATTGCATCTTGTCGAAGAGAGTACGCGAACCTTCGTCTTCTTTTATTCGAATCCAGAGAGGAATTGCATCGTGAATCACGCGCACACAGGCGGCGCTCGAGTCTAAAGGCATTTCGACGCGGGTGACGCCATCGCCTTCAAAACCAATTGCGGCACGAACGCGCAGCTCTGCGTCTCGTTCATTGATGATTGCGATTGCAGCTTGTCGGTGTGCAAAAATATTACCGATGCCTTCAAGAGCCAGCAGTAGTCGCTCCTGCAGCTTGGGTGTGGCAAGCATCTGGGTCGTCGTCTCGACCAGAATGTCATACTGCCGCAAATGGGGGTTCCGCTCGTAATCCGAGACGGATGGGAGGGTGCGAAAAGCTAATTCTGTTGGTACTTCGCCCATGTTTGAAAGGCACTGCCGATTGCAATCCACAGATTACGCAGATTGATTTAATAAAATCTGTGTAATCTGTGGATGGATCTCCTCACTTCTTTTCCACTTCTACAGTCACCCGACGGCGCTCGGCTTCGATCGGTTCTGCTCCAGGCGTTATTGCTGGTCGCGAAACCGCGGGCGTCAATCCTACCGCTTCAGCGTACTTCAAATAGGTATCGATCGAGGCAACTACTACACGGGCTTCGATTGTGATCAAGTCAATACCCACCAGCGAAATTCTCACCCACGCGTCGATGACGATGCCCTTGTCGAGTACGCGATCGAGGACATCAATTAAACTAGTACCGCCTGGTGCTCTTTCGACAGCCATTTGCTTCGGTTCCTTTTTTTATAAGTTCGAAAAACATGCTGCACGAGGATTGACGGCGCCCTTGTTCTCCTCAAAACCTCTTTCCCATTTGATGCGCACCTACGGATTGCGCCGCCCGGGTTTAGCTTTACGCGGCGCACTCTTTCGACTTGCTGAAATTCGATTCCGCTCACTATTAGCTATGACGGATTCAGCTACTGCAAGTTTTCGTATCTCGCGTTCAAGATCGGCGAGACGCTCTCGCAGCTCGAGATTCTCGGCTTCGGCACGCTCGGCGCGTGTCGTCAGGTTGGTGTCGTAACGCCACCAGTTCAAACCGATCTGCTCGGCTTTATCGATCGAGCAAACAAGCAGACGGATCTGTAAGGTGAGTAGTTCTACGTTAGCCAGCGACACTTTGATGTCGCCGGCAATCACCAGTCCTTTGTCAAGAATACGGTCGAGAACATCGACCAGGCCCGGGGGACGGGCCGTAATAAGGGTAGACCGCTCGCTGGACACTATCGCCCTCCACTATCAGGGGGCGGCTTTACTCACAAAGCTCAGATGGCCGCCACCATCATATTACCGAGCAAAGACTGCGTACTGCTAAATCAGACGTCCAACTGGACCAAGATCGAGATTGAGGTCTTCATCAGCTAATCCGAACTGCGTTTTCAACTCCTGAAGCTTGGCCTCCAACTTCATGAGGGCCAGGCCCAACTCTTCGATTTGTTCAGGTGAGAGATCCCCGCCTTCCATGCGGCGAACCGCCTGTTTCTCAAGCAGACGGCGGATGAACTCAATCAAAGTTAACACTAGCTTCGCCAGACCTTGTTCGACGCTATGCGCGTCAATATTAATCCGCGACGGAAGTGTGTCTGTGACACAACGAAGTTGCTCCACAAACTCCTCCACATGCGCGGTTTCAATCTCCGGCTCAGCCGATAGGGGATTTTCGGGGGAAAGCTTCACCAGCTTACTCCGAACGGCGTTTCAAACTCAAGCTCAATATTAGCAAAACTATAGGGCGGCCAGGGACCGCTTAGAAGAAAATGAAGATCCGGCCGCTCTGAACGGGTCTCGGCGATCTTCTCGCGATACTCTTTCATTTTATCGCGTTCGACGAGGTGGGCGGCCGCGAGAACCAGTTTTTCAGACGGTCGTACAGCAATGTGTTCATCGCGAATCAGGCTGCTGATACTTTCGTGCAACCAGCCGGAGATCTGCGCGGCCTCGGCTGACCGTTGTTCACTACCCAGGAGCTCCCGTCGTTTCTGTTCGAGAAATCTAGCTCCCACGCCTTGCTTCTCGTCGCTTAACTGTTCTTCGTGTTCGTCGTTATTTGACGTATTCCAAATGATCTTGACGCTCATCTCGACGCAATCGCGCACCAAGGCGAGATTTTTTTCCAGCGCAGGCTTGCGTGCAGTGACGTAGCTTCGGAGTTGCTGCTCGGCGACCAGCGTTCCGAAACGAAATGGCAAAGGCGTGGTGCGATCCAGAACGCTGCGTACTACAGCGGCATGGACCAAGGCATTTTCACGTGTAACGGGAACGGTATCGCTATCGACGTCGCTGACCAGCACTGCGAGGTTATCGATTGCCAGGATTCGCACCGGAGCATTTGATATTCCTTGTGGTAACTGGTCCAAGTGAGCCACACCTTCAACCAGGCAGTAGACGTATAACTTCATTTGGCAACTTTAGCCGCGGATGACGCGGATGAAATCCGGATTTAATCCGCGTTATCTGTGGCAAGCTTTTGCTCGTTCACAAGAACTGTTTTTGGGTGCGCTTGTGCAGGACTTCGTGCGCCGTTTCGACCGAACTCAACAGGACGTTCAAGCCAAGATAGATCAGATCGATATCCGCGACGGAGATGGTGATCTCGCCGGCGATCACTAATCCGCGATTGAGTACGTGATCGAGCGTTTCGAGCAAGGAGAGATCCGTGGTCTCCCATTCCTCCGTGACTATCATCTGATCGAAATCTGACATGATTTACAACTGCTGAACAAAATTATAAACCGGCCATGGACCAGTCAACTCCAATCGAACTCCCGCCGCCTGGTTTTCCTGTGCCAGTCGCTCCGCCACATCACGAAACTCTTCAAACTCAGCTCTCTTAATCAGGAACGCAAACTTCGCTTTCAGTTCGCCGTGCTCGGTTGTTTCAACTTTAAGTATGCGCAAACGCTGCACGTCGTCACTTCGCTCTCTCAATTTGTTCTCAATTTGATCGATTATCTGATTAACGGCCGCGCGGGCTTCGTCAACTTTCAGCGCCTCGATCTTCTTCTGCATCAAATACGACTGGCCGGGTGACGCTTGCTCGGCGCGCTGGACCAGGTCGCGCAGCACAGGACTGACTGAAGTAATGCTCGACAGCAATACCGCGCGATCGCAGTAAACATTCACGCCCCACTCTTCGCGGCCACGCAGATGCTCGATGAGCTCTTCCAGCTCTCTCGATTTGTCTGTGAGCATCTGTTCGATACCGTGGCGTTCGAGATAGATCGTACCGAATCGCAAAGGAACCACCGTCAGACGTTTGGCGACATATTCCACCACGGTCTCGTGACGCATCGCGCGAATCGCGGTCCAGGTAGCGTCGTTCAGATGTTCAGTCAAACTCTCTTCACTGTAAGTTTCCAGCGGAACGCGACTCATTAGTGCTGCAAGCGTATTTACCGACACCCATTCGAGTTTTGAATCGTCTTCGATAGCGACTGGCAGCGAATCCGCCGGCAACTGCGCCGCGGCGGCGCTTTCGGCGATACAGTAGACGTAATAAGCTGAATCGCTCATTGGTTGAGAGTATATTTTCACGCAAAGACGCAAAGACGCAAAGGAGAATCGTAGTTTAACTTTGCGCCTTTGCGTCTTTGCGTGAGAACTTCTGCCACGCCTGAAAATGTTCGATTAGATCGTGCGCACCTCTGATTTCGTGTGGTTGCTGCGGCGCCAGAAACATTTCAATCGCGCGCCCTCGAAACCGTCTTAGATATTCATCAATCACTTCATCCTGCATCTTCCGGCGCGACTTGCAAAACTTACAAGCCTCAGCCGGAACGACGCCATTGATCAAAATCTTACCCATCGGCACGTTCAACTTCTCCAGCGACTTCGCCAGATCAACCGTCTCTTCCAAACTCATTCGCTCCGGAATCGCCACCCCCACAAACTCACAGCGCTCCGCGTCCGTCAACAGCGCGATCACCTTCTTAATACTCTTCGACAACGCCACCAACTCTTCCGCGACCTGAGTTGCACGCAAGACGTTTTGGTACTTTAGCAGCAACTTCATGAACGTTCTTATCCACGAAAGCGCCACCTGCGGCAGTTCGAGAAAACGAATCAAGTGACCGGTCGGCGCTGTGTCGAGAATGATTGTGTCATATTGTTCCTCGTCGAGGAGATCGCTAATCGTGCCCAACGCTGCGATCTCGTCGATGCCAGGTGGAGTCAGTTCCACCAGCTCACGCATTGCTTCACGATCAAACTTGATCTCCATTCGCGACCCGCCTGACAGCGACGCAAACAGCTCGTCAGTCCACGATCGATAGCGTTGCTTCAACTCCTCAAACCACTTGCCTGGATCGATCTCCATTGCGTCCAGGTTCTTCACATCGCCGACGCCGCTTTTCAACTCACCAATCTCTTCATCAAAACTGTCTGATAATGAGTGCGCGGGATCTGTTGAGAAGATCAGTAACTTCTGTTTGCGGTTCGCTTGAGCCAGGGCAAGTGCAAACGCAGCCGCCGCAGTGGTCTTGCCAACACCACCCTTTCCACCAAATATCACAATCTTTCTCGCGGCCAACGGGAACGAAGACTTGGCCGCGGATGACACGGATTTGGGATGCCGATTTATCCGCGTTATCCGTGGCTTTATTTCGTCTGTCCAGATCAACTTGCCGATTTTTTTCAAATCGTCAATTCCGCGTACCTCGTTCGGCTGCAAGGGAAGATAATGAAATTTCAGATCACGAAATGACGTCGCGATCTGTTTCAGCCACGGCTGCTGACTCTCCACGCGCGCGTGACAGTATTCGCAACCTTCGTGCTCCTCCTCGACACGATTAACAATCAGATCCCGCACCGGCACACCTTGCTCTTGCAATAGTTCGCGATATCTCTCCGTCTCGCGCACGCTCATCGCTTCGGGAATGGTCACCAGCACAAACCTCGTTTGCTCGTTGTCGTGAAGCAGCTTCCGTACTGACTCAATTCTCTGGCTGAGATCCCGCAGGAAAAGATCGACTTCATCAGCAACCGGCCGGCGTCGAGCAAAATGCGCAACGATGTAACGATGCTTGTCGCCCATCAAGTCGAGTGCTTTCACCATTCGATCGAATACCTCCGGCAAACGCAGCAGTCGCGAAGTGTGACCTGACGGCGCGGTATCAACAACGATGTGCGCGTACTGTCCGGCTCGATCCAACTCGCTCAACTCAAACAGTGACATCACCTCGTCAAGTCCGGGCAACGAGAGACTCAACAGCTCATTGATGTCTTCCTCGTCGAGCAGAGTTCCGCGTTCCGCGATCTCGGCCAGTACCTTGCCGTGCGCCGCGCGAAATCTTTCAAGTGCGAGACTCGCGTCCATCTCATACGCGATCAAACGCGCACCGCGAAGCTGTTTCACTTCCACGAGACGGTTGCCGATTTTTGTATCGAGACTATCAGATAAGGAATGAGCGGGATCGGTCGAGAAAAGGAGAATGGACTGATTTGGTTTTAGTTTGGTGAGGAGAAACAGAGCAGTAGCTGATGCTGCGGTGGTCTTTCCGACTCCACCCTTGCCGCCAAAGAAAAAGTAACGAGCCTCCCTGGAGTGCGGCGACCTGGCGCCGCTTTGACCTCGATCGAGCATCATCGATAACAAAGCGGCGCCAAGTCGCCGCACTCCAAGGAGGCGCCCAAAGCTCAACCTGTCTCGTCGTCGCCGCCAACTTCAATCACAAAGCTCGACGTGTCGGCGGTGTGGACCGCCTCGTGCATCAAGTCGAGCTGCCGCATCTTTATCACTCGCAGCCGTGCAAACAGTTCTGCTTCGCGTTCACGAAACTCCTGGTCGGAGATCTCATCCAGTTCGAGCCGCATCTGCAATTCGAGCAACTGCTCTTTGATCACAGTATCGTCGTTCAATTCCTGATCGGCCATCTTTTGAATCTGGCCGAGGATGAACTTAAAACCGTTGACCGGAGCGAGTAGTAGATCGTCAATTAAAAACATTTGTTAGCTGGCAACTGCTTCGGTCGCACCTTCACCGCGCTCGAGCTTCAGACGAATATGCACGAAGTTGTACGGCGGCCATGGTCCAGTATACTTGAACGACAACTTACCCTCGTACTTCGAAGCGATCTCCTTCACCTTCTGATCGAACTCCGCTTCGCGGTCACGTTCAATGAGAAAAGCAGCGTTCATGATCATGCGATCGCCGATCGGCTTGTTCGCACGCGAAGCCACTGCTGTATCGCGCAAGTGCGAATAAACCTCGCGGATGTAAGCATCTGCCTGATCGGTTAACGCCGTTTCAATCAGACGGCCGAGCTGCATGCGCGCGAAATAAGTTGAACCGGTCGTGCGCGACGTGATCTGCTCCTTGAGATGGCGAATCTCGTCGTCTTTTTCTTCCAGTTCGGCTGTGACCTTGTCGCGATCCCAGTTCACTTTCAAGCCGAACTCGACCTTGCCTTCCATCTTCGCCAACACGTCGCGCAGCGCGTCGTAAGTTCCGCGAATCAACTCGACGATGTCTTCTTCAGTACGAAACAGCGCGCCGAAAGCCATCGGCAGCACGGTAAACTCGCGCATTACCGTTTCATTCACCTGCTCGTGCGCAAACACATTCTCGCGAGTTGGATCGTAGACGACCAGGGGCGTGTTTGAGATCACAGCCGCCAGGCCTTTGTGCCGCACCGTGTAAACGTCGTCGCCGCGTCCACCGATACCCATCGGGCCAAACGAACGTGGTTCGTTGGTCTCGATGATGCAGTAGACATACTTACCTTCAGAGACGGCTTCAATGGGGGATTGTTCTGCTTCTCGACTCATTTGATTTTTACCGAGTGGTGCCACGCCCATGTGGTTGGGCGGCCGCTGAGACGGGATCGACTTACGCGGGAATGATAATCAGTTGTTTGGTTCTGTACAAGCCCAACTTGACCGGATTTAAAACATAACTCAGCGGCAGGATTAAAAACCGGATGATAGTAATGCAGCGGCGCCGAGGATTTTAGTCCGCAAAGGCACCTTCTGCGCATTTTTTAGTTGAGCGAAGGACAGCGCAGGTTGGCATGGACGTTGCTCATTCAGTGCTGGCGCGAAGGCGCCTGGTTGCGTTCTAGGAGAGTTTCAACAAGGAGATTTCGATCATGCTGTGGACAATTTTGGTGATTCTGCTGGTCTTGTGGCTGATTGGGTTGCTCGCTCACATTGGCGGAGGCCTCATCCACCTGCTTCTGGTAGTGGCGGTGGTTATCCTGATAATTAACCTCGTGACTGGTCGAAGAGCGGTCTAACCGCGAGGATCCGTGTTGTCTGTGGCCCTTCAGCCGCGGATAACACGGATTAACGGATTACTCTTCAGCGGCGGAAAGATCACTGTTAGCTGGCCCCTGATATACTCGCCCACTTGCACTAAAACGCGATCCATGACAGGGACAGTCCCAGGTTTGCTCAGTTGAATTCCACGCCACCACACATCCAAGGTGGGGACAAACCGCGGAAAACTTCTGCACATTTCCTGCTTCATCACGATAAACGGCGATCTTCGAAATACCGTCTCTCATGATTGCTCCACTGCCGGGCTTGACTTCCGCCTCTGACCGAACATCACCTGCAGTGATGTAATCAGCATACTGCTCAGCGACGTTAATGTTCTCCGAAGCATACTCCGGCAGCGCCTTCCCTCGAATGCGCGAAGGGTTGTACAAGTCTTCCCATTTGTTTTGCCGGCCCTGGATCAGATCAGTCAGCAGCATGCCCGCGATCGTGCCATGTGTCATTCCTTGTCCGGAATCGCCAGTAGCAATGTAGACATTGTCGTCGTCGAGAGGATTACGACCAATGAATGCGAGACCATCAACCGGTTCCATCACCTGTCCTGACCAGCGAAACTTCACATCGGTCATTTGCGGAAAACGTTCACGCGTCCACTGTTCCAATCGCGCGTGACGTTCATCGCCGTCGTTCTCCTGGCCTGTTTTGTGATCTTCACCGCCGACGATCAAGACGTCATAACGATCGTTTTCGTCACCTTGAAGTCGCAGATAGTGATAGGGATCGCCTGTGTCCCAGTAAAGCGCACGCGTTACAGAACCCTTTGGAACAAGCACGCTGATGACGTAAGTCACATAAGGCGCCTGCTTCGTGTGAATCGCAACGCGATCGTTTATCGGAGTGTTCGTTGCGACGACCACGACCTCACTGGTGACGACTGGGCCATGGCTCGTTTCTACTCGCGCCGCCGAACCGCCTTCGATCTTCGTCGCATGAGTTTGTCCGCAGATACGGCCACCGTTGCGCAGGATCGCGCGAGTGAGACCATTCATATATTTGAGTGGATGAAACTGAGCTTGTCGCGGAAAGCGCAGCGCGGCGCCCGTATCGAATGATTCGAGCGGTGCTCTCGAGACTTTTTTGACGTCGATCAATCCTGCCCGATGCGTCGCCTTCAATTCGTCTTCGAGCAGTTCAAGATCGTCAGGTGAAAACGCGAAGAGATATCCGTCGAGTCTTTCAAAGTCACAGTCGATCTCTTCGCTCGTTACAATCTCGCCTACTTTATTGATCGCGGCTGTGTGACTGTCGGCGGTAAGGCGAGCAGCCTCTTGGCCGTGCAGGTGTTCAATCTCGACATAACGATCATCGTAAGCGTTGGTTAAGTGAGCGGTCGTGCGGCCCGTCATGCCGCCGCCGATCAGACCATCATCCAGCACCACCACCGACCGGCCTTCAAGGCCCAGCAGATAGGCGGTGGACAAACCTGCAATACCGGCTCCGATGATGCAAATCTCGGTGCGAATGCTCTCTTTGAGCCGAGATTGAATCGGGGTATTTGCAGTGGCCATCCATAGGGACGGGCTGGCTTGCGAATCGTCTCGCATCTTGAGAATAGGTCCAATAGGACCTATACGCCCTATCACTTCGAGGGCGTGCTGATGTTGACGTCGACCCGTTTGTTACCACTGAACCATCGCCCGCCAAACACAAACAACGCCGCGACGATGAGAATCACGAAGATCACGAGAATTGCCACTACTCCGGTGCTTGCAGCACTGCTACCATTGTCAGCCATCTCTTTCCTCCTGGTTAAGCGACCTACTCCGCACTTCAGGCCGCAGTTGTTTCTCCTCCGAGCAACGTCAAGACTTCTCCAGTCACGTAACTTGAATCGACTTCAGAAGCGAAATAAACGAACGCCGGGGCGATCTCTTCCGGTTGGGCAGGCCGTTTCATCGGTGTGTCTGCGCCAAACTCCGGAACATCTTCAGCCTTCTTGTCTGCTGGATTAAGTGGTGTCCAGACTGGACCAGGCGCGACACAGTTCACGCGAATGCGACGCTCTACGAGGTTCTGCGCCAGAGATTTCGTAAACGCGTGAATGGCGCCTTTGGTCGAAGCGTAATCGAGTAGCTCCTTGCTACCTTCGAGGCCGGTAATCGATCCGGTATTGACGATCGCGCTTCCCTCTTCGAGGTGCGGCAACGCAGCTTTGGTCATGTAGAAGTAGGCATAGATATTTGTCTTGAACGTCTTGTCCCATTGTTCTTCAGTTACTTCTTCGAGACCTTCCTTGTGTTGTTGAAAGGCCGCGTTGTTAACCAGAATGTCGAGCTTGCCAAACTCTTTCACCGTCTGCTCGACGAGCTTCTTGCAAGCTTTCGGATTGCGCACGTCGCCAGTTATCGGCAAAGCGCGTTGTCCTTCCGCCTCGATCGCGCGCGCGGTTTCTTCTGCGTCCTTCTTCTCTGGTTTCAGAAACGTGAACGCGACGTCTGCGCCTTCGCGCGCAAAGAGCACTGCGACTGCTCTGCCAATGCCGGAATCGCCACCGGTGATCAGCGCGACTTTGTCTTTAAGTTTTCCAGCGCCCGCATAGTGCGGCGCTTCATAATGCGGTCGTGGTTTGAGCTGGTGCTCTTTGCCCGGCTTGCGCTGATGTTGCGGCGGCATCGGTGACTTCGGCTCTTCGATCTTCTTCGGAGAACCGCGACCGTTGCTCGCTTTAGCTTTTGCTGCGCGCTTGCTTGGCATATCGCTCCTTGGTGTAAACGACATTGTGCAAATCACGATCCGATGTGTGGCGGGTTAGTCAATTTGGTTTAGAGTGAAGGCAATTCTGCTTCGAATTAGTGTTGGCATCGTGCTTGCGCAACGTGTTGGTGAAGGGGATTTGGAGTTGTGGAGTGCCCCGGAATTAAACAACTACCGGGTGACGCTGTACAGGAAACCTACACTCTTGAGGAGGATCGCAAATGGCGAAGAAGACAAGTAAGAGTCATCGCGAGTTGATTGATACCGGCAAAGATAAACGATTCGTTAGACGAGACGATCAGGGGCAGTTTAAAGAAAGCGACGATGTTGGACGTTCGCTGGCGCGGGATCGTCAACAGCACGCAAAGACGAAAGTTCCGTCGGGACAGGGTGATCGCGGCGATCAGAAACGCTAGCCACAAAAAGCACAAGCCATAAAAGAGGCACATTTTTTTGTTGTTTATGTGCCTCTTTGTGGCTCGCTCTTTCTTAATTTTTGGAAATAGTCATTGAGCATTCGGGCATGGCAAATCAAACACATCTGTTCCGGCACCTCCATCGTCGTCGAGCGAATCAGCGCGCCACACCACGAACAGACAATCTGATATGTCTTCGGAGAATGCTCTCGTCTATTGCTCTGAGCACTTATTTGTTTACTCAAAATTCCCTTCCTGACTGACCCTGAGACTACCGCCGCAGGATGCTTACTCAAATTTCGTTCCGATGACTAACCTCGAACGTCTGCAACTAATCGGCATACGCCGGCTCGGCAATCCGGAACGAGGATTTCGCTACAAGCCTGCAAGCGGTAAGTTAACCCAGACAGACTTACAAAGAATTTACGAGCTAAAAATTCCACCGGCGTGGACTGACGTCGCGATCAATCCCGCAACTAACGGAAGGCTTCAGGCGATTGGCAAAGATGCAGCCGGGCGCTGGCAATACCTCTATCACGCAAACCACACGCGCGCTCAAGAGCTCCGAAAATTCCAACGACTAAAGAAATTTGGACAAGCCATTCCAAAGATGCGTCGCACCGTGTCGGGTCACTTGCGACAATCCGGACTCGGACGCGAACGCGTGCTCGCCTGCATCCTGCGAGTGCTGTCGACCTGTTTCATGCGGTCGGGCAGCGAGTTTTACGCGAGTGAGCATGGAAGCTATGGCATCGCAACGTTGCGACGAAAACATGTGAGGGTCAAAGGCGATCTCGTTGAGTTTGACTTTCCCGGAAAGTCGGGCGTGCGACAACAGCGGCAGTTACGCGATCGACAAGTCGCGCGCGTGATTCGTGCGACGCTGAAATTGCCGGGCTACAACGTTTTCAAATATGAAAACGGCGATGGAAAGGTCGTCTCCGTGACGCGACGACACATCAACGAGTACATCAAAGAAGTGATGGGCGGAAGTTTCAGTGCAAAAGACTTTCGCACGTGGGCCGGAACGCTCGTCTGCGCCTGCGCACTCGCACGGCAGGGAGACGAGATCCCGAAACAAAAGGGCGCGCGCAACAAGAAGATTGTGGCAGCGATCAAAGAGACTGCCGAAGTGTTGGGTAACACACCTGCTGTTTGTCGTGGCTCATACGTTTGTCCGGAGATCATCACCGCATATGAGAAGGGTCAAGTCGTCGATCACTGTAGCAGCAGTCTTGAAGACCTGGTCGCCTTTCGTGGAAGTGGGCTACACAAATCTGAACAAGCGCTGCTCAAGTTCCTGAAACGTAACGGGAAGTAAAGCGCCTCCTTGGAGTGCGGCGGCCCTGGCGCCGCTTTGTTATCGATCTCGCTTGATCGAGGCTAAAGCGGCGCCAGGCCGCCGCACTCCAAGGAGGCGCGGAACCGATCTTGCACAGACGATTTCGCGCGAAGGATCTGTGTTTGGATATCGAGCAAGAGGAGGGTTAAATGCAAGGTCCACTAAGAGGAATTCTTGCCGGTGCTGCGGCGTGGAAGTTTGGTGGCGGATGTATCTCCACCATTCTGATTTTTATTATTGTGTTTTGGCTACTTGGTTACGTGCGCTGCTAAGACAGGATTATGTAAATCTTGTCACCAGTTCTTCGGCTTCCTGCCACACAGGAAGGTTCGGCCGGATCGCGCAGCGATAAAGTTGTTCCGGCTCACCGAGCAAAATACCGGCGCCCAGCACGACCGTGCTGATCGGATCCTCCGGCATAGTCGCGCGCAGTTGCAGTTCAGTTTGCAAGCGATCTTTCAGACCTTTTAATAATGAGCCGCCACCCGTGAGAATCATTCCCGAATAGTAAATATCGGCCACCGCTTCGGGCTGGGCTTCTTCAATCACTCGTCGAATGCCGCTCACGATCTCGACAATCACCGGCTCGAGTGCTTCGCGCACCTCTTCAGCAGTGATGTGCACGGCACAGGCGAAACCATCGCTCAACTGCTTACCAACAATCTGCACTTTGCGTTCGTCAGCAGGTATCTCTTCATCACTCAACGCGCCCAGTTCCCTCTTCAGCGCTTCGGCGGTGTATTCACCAATCTGCAAAAAGTAATTGGAGCGCACGTAGTCGCGAATGCTTTCATCCATCGCGTTTCCGGCAGCAGTCAAACTCATCGAGTTCACGACACCACCTGAAGCGACGATCGCTATGTTTGTTGTTCCACCTCCGATATCGACGACGAGGTGTGCTCGCTCATCGTCGAAGGTCAGTCCAGCTCCGAGTCCCGCAGCAAGTCCTTCGTCTACGAGATCGATGCGACGGCCACCGGCGTCGTGCACGGCGTCGCGCACTGATCGTTGCTCGACGGCAGTTGCCGATCCTGGAATGCCGACGACGAAATGTCCACGTCGATATCCGTCGGTAACCTGGCCGATGAAGGAGCGCAACATCTTTCGTGTGACTTCAAAGTTATAGATGCTGCCACTGCGGATTGGTCGATGAACTTCGAGCCCGCGCGGTTCGCGGCCGAGCAGCTTGAGTGCTTTATGGCCCACGCAAACCACCTCGCCGTCGTAGCGATCGATTGCCACCACGGAAGGCTCGTTCAAAAGGATTCCTGTGCCGGGTTGATAGATTAGGGTGTTTACAGTACCCAGATCGATTGCGAGCTGATTACGAAAGAACTTCTCGATAAACTTCACGGCGACGGTTCCTCCTCCAGAATGGCCGGGCCAGGGAAGCGAGTGCAGCCACTTCCGAGCGGCAACTCGTATGCCTCGACGAAAGGCAGTCTCCTTCGGGGGATGTCTGTGAAAGTATTAAAGAGTGATTAGGGTGGGTTTTCCAGATGCCGTATGACATCTGTGCGTCGCCGGCACGGATCGTACGACTTCAACGCATTCAACTTGACTGAGGAATGGCCTCGGCGATGAGAAGGCACAAGGCATTTTGTGCCTCTTTGTGGCGAAGATCGATCGAGATCACGCGGCGTCCCCGTTTCGCGAGGGCTTGAAAGTCACCCAGGGCCTGCGCTTGTTTCAGAATGCTGAACGTGTACGGCTCGCCTGGAATGGCAAAGTCTGCTTGGTCCTTAGCGACGATCTGAAAGAACACACCAGTGTCCGGCCCACCTTTGTGCAGTTGTCCAGTGGAATGCTGAAAACGCGGCCCATAACCGATCGTCACCGCGCATCTGGTGGCGTCGCGTAGTTGAGTTCTGAGCTCTTGAAACCTGTCGTCGATCTCCGCAGTGTCTTCGACGTAATTCAAGAAGGCAATGTAGTCACCGGGCCTCACCGTCGCGAGATGTGCTCTCAACGCTTCGGACACCGAGTTCACCTTCCACTCCTCTTCTCCGTAAATCGTGATTAGATCGTCAGAAGCGAGCTCGGTGCGTTCTTCAAAACGGCCACGCCGTTCAAAAGAAGCCAGCACCTCCTTTGTCGCGTCCTTCGCTTCCTGAACGTTGGGCTGATCGAAAGGATTGATCCCAAGCCGCCATCCCGCGCAAGCCGTGGCAAGCTCCCACTCAAAAAACTCCGCGCCGAGATCGTAAATGTCTGCCAGTTCACGATAGATAATCGGATGGCCAGCAGCATCGAGTGCGTCGAGTTTTGCTTTGGTTTCGTTCGCGATTTCACCGACTGAGACTGAGACAAACAGTCGATCGTTGCCGTAAACCTCCGGTTGGCCCAAACGTTCGCCGCTCACCGGAAGTATCCCCTTACCTTCTTTACCGGTACTCTCAGCCACCAGTTGCTCAATCCACAATCCCAAAGTCTCAATCGCCGGATCGATGACCAGCGTCAACTTGTCGCGCCCGGCGTTTGCGCTGTCGCCAATCGTGATTCCCAACTCCACTGCGGCCTCGTTGGATTGCGAAGCTCGACGCGCGTCTTCCAGCAGCCTGCGAACATCAAGTCCCATCAATGCTGCCGGCACCATACCGAAATATGAAAGTGCTGAGTAGCGTCCGCCGATGTCAACCTGATTAAGGAAGGTTCGTAAAAATTTGAGTTCGTTTGCGGTATCGACGAGTGGTGAACCTGGATCCGTGATGGCGATGAAGTTGTCGCCGGGATTGTCGCGCCGCTGGCGCAGTTCTTCGTACCAGAATTTATTGAAGACATTCGGCTCGGTCGTGCTGCCGGATTTCGAAGCAATGATGAAAAGACAACGCTCGACATCGATCCGCTCTTTGAACGCTGCGATGACGTCAGGATCGGTTGAATCGAGCACGAGCAGTTCGGGAAAACCAGTCTGTCTGCCGAAAGTCTTTGCAAGTACTTCGGGACACAAAGACGAGCCTCCCATCCCGCAAACCATGACGTGTTCGAAACCACGACTGCGAATTGACTGCGCGAAATCGACGAGCTCATCGATAACGCCGAGCATCTCATCGGCCACAGTCAACCACCCGAGCGAGTTCTCGATGACCTTTACATCGTCAGAATCAGACTTCCACAGCGTCGCATCTTTGCTATAAATGCGTTTGACCACCTCATTGGGATTCATGATTGAACCAGTGTAACATTCATTCACAGATTACACAGATTACAGGTCCAAAGAGATGTCTAATCCTAAACAAGCACTCATCGTTATCGACGTCCAAAATGACTTCTGTCCCGGCGGCGCGCTTGCCGTACCTCACGGTGATGAAGTTGTCCAGCCTCTGAACCAACTGATCGACGAGTTTCTCGAACGCGGCGCACCCGTTTACAAGAGTCGCGACTGGCATCCGCCAACGACAAAACACTTCAAAGCATATGGCGGCACGTGGCCGGTCCACTGCGTCCAGAACACAAAAGGCGCCGAATTTCATTCCGCCTTACGCGACGATCCGCGCATCGGCGTGATCTCAAAAGGCCTCGGCGATAAAGATTGCTATTCCGCGTTTGATGACACAGATCTTGCCTCGCAACTCCACCGGCAAAACGTCGAAGAGGTCGTGGTCGGCGGCCTCGCAACGGACTACTGCGTCAAAAACACAGTGCTCGACGCACTCAAGAATGGATTCAAGGCGAAGGCCTTGAAAGACGCGATGCGCGCCGTCGAAGCACATCCAGGCGACGGTGAGCGCGCCATTAATGAAATGCGTGCTGCCGGCGCGGAGATCGTATCCACAGAAACTGTGTGATCTGTGGATTGACTTTATGGGCACTCTCAACATCGATCGCTATCACGCCGCCATGGGCGATGCGTCGTTCAAGGATGTCACACGACTACACGATCAGCGACTTAGCGACGCTGAAGCCACTTTCTACGTAACTCAACGCAAACTCCCGTTCGCGCCGTGCCTGGGCCATGAACGCCTGATCCGTCTACTCGTCGATAGTCAGATCGATCGTCCGCGTTTGCGTTTTCTCGAACAGGACCGCGGCGGTCTGCAACTCTTCGCCAAAGCAATCGAGGACATTCAGTTCGTCGGCAAGATTCGTGCGGTGCGGCCCGGCACGATCGTCTTCGCACAGGAACCGTTCGCGGACATCAGCGGCGCGTTTGGTCTCACGCAAGCGCAGGAGATCAAGTTTGAGCACGCCTTCGATCTGCCGATGACAACTGCGAGCACGGCGATGCAGTTTCGCATGGCTGCTGGAGACGATCGCTGGCTTTCGGATTTTTCGCTGCGCCGCAACGGTGATATCGAACGCGCCGTCGATATTGCGGTCTACGCGTTCATCGGCGGTTTCAATGACACTTCAAACCTCGAAGCAGCACACCGGCTTGATATTCCCGCCGTCGGCACTGAGGCGCACTACTGGCAACAGGCTTACATCGAGTATATGGACCAGCCGGAGATCGAGCCGCGTACCGGAAAACCAAAACACTTCGAACAGGTTGCGTTCGAGCGCTGGCTCGACGCGAATCCGAACGGCACTACGCTGCTGCTCGATACAATCGATGTCTACATGGGCGCGGTCCATGCCGCGATGGCAGCGACGTCGAATGAGGCGCGGCGTCGCGCCTTCAAAGGATTTCGTGTTGACTCAGGAAATCTGGCGGAGCTTGGCCGTTGGTGTCTGCGTTTCTTTGCTGCAAACGGATTATCTAATCTGCGTGCGAATCTCACGGGCGATCTGAGTGTTGAAAGAGTGAAAGAGATCGTGGCGAAGTTTCCGGAAGTCGCAGGGTTTGGCATCGGCACGAAGTTGTCGAGTGAAGTACCGGCAGTTGCAGGAGTGATCTTCAAGCAATGCGTGATGAGAGACCTACCGACGCTCAAAGCATCGAATTCGGAAGATAAGATTACGCTTCCGGGTCGGCTTCAACTATTTCGAGGCAGTGACGAATGCGGCAGGTATGTCGGCGACATCGTTGGACTCGAGGGTGAAGATGTCGAGATCCCGAGTGCGGTTAGGGTTGAGCGTTTGCTCGGGCCGTTCTGGGAGAATGGACAACACTCGGCGATCCCGTCGATCGAGAAGCAGAAGATATTTGTTGAAGAGCAGCGTCAGCGGTTTGGCGATATTGAAAACTATCCGTGCAGTCTGAGCGTTAAATTGAAGCGGCTGCGGGATGATTTGATGATACGAGTGCGCGAAGACAAATCTGGATGGGAAAATGTATTAAGAACCGCGGATAACGCTGATTAGTCCGTGGCTGTATCGCTCGTTGCTTCGCGCGCAGGTTTGCGGCGTGGTTTGAATCTCTCTCGAATACCTTGAGCAATAGTCGTAGTGACCTCCGCGAAGCGGCGCCAATGCGAAGTCGATCTCAGATCGTCGAGTAACGAATAAACCACCGGCGTCGCGATCAAAGTGAGCAACAGTGACAGCGTCTGTCCGCCGATAACGACGATCGCAATCGATCGGCGCTCCTCAGCGCCAGGACCCGTACCAAGCGCCAGCGGCAACATACCGGCAACCAGCGCCAGCGTCGTCATCAGAATCGGACGCAAACGATCGCGATTACCCTGCATGATCGCTTCGTGCCGTTCCATGCCTTTGGCGCGCAAGTTGTTCATGTGATCGATCTGCAAGATCGCGTTCTTCTTCACCACGCCAAACAGGACCAGAATTCCGAGCGCCGAATAGAGATTTAACGTATCACCGGTGCCCCACAACGACAGCAGCGCAAACGGCACGGACAAAGGCAAGCTCAAAAGAATCGTAAACGGGTGCACCGTGCTTTCAAATTGCGACGCGAGGATCATGTACATGAAGATGATCGACAGAATGAACGCCCAGATGAACTCGGTGAACGTCCGCTCGAGCTCGCGCGCGCGGCCGGAAACCGATGTGGTGTAAGCCGCCGGCAAATTCATTTCGCGCACGGCTTGTCGCAGCGCTTCGATGCGGTCGGCAAGAGCGTAACCGGGAGCTACCGAAGCGCGCACTGACACCTGTCGTTCACGATCGAGACGATCGATTCGCGACGGGCTGGTGTCGCGCTTGATCTTGACTAAGTTATCGAGCCGCACTAGTGGGCCGCGCGATGACGGAACATACAAACGACTGATCGTGCCCACGTCGCGGCGGTCGGCCTCGGTGAGTCGCAACTGCACGTCATAATCTTCGTTGACCGATTCATCCCTGAATCGCGATGCTTCCTCTTCACCGCCAACCATCAAACGCAGACTCGTGGCGATGTCGGAGGTATCGACACCGAGATCTGCCGCGCGGTCGCGATCGATCACCACGCGCAACTCGGGTTTGTTGAGTTTCAGAGTGGTGTCGGCGTCGACAATGCCACCGAGTTTCTCCGATCGATCGACGAGTTCGTCAGCGTAACCGGCAAGCGCAACGATGTCTGGTCCACGAAGGACGAAATCGATATCAGTGCGGCCGCCGGTGCCGAAGTTAAACGACTGCGCGTTGCGGACGCCGATGCGCATCGGAGCGTATTTCTGTAGTCGCCGGCGAACCTCGACCATCACGTCCTGCTGCGTGTAGTTTCCTCTGAATGCGTTGAGCGGATTTCCCTTCTTCAGTTCCGTCCAGAACTTGCCGAAGGAAAGCGTTCGCTCCTCGTGCGGTGCGATGCGCACGTAAGCGCTGCCTTGATTGACGCCGCCGAGAAAACCGCCACCGGCTGACGAGAGCACCAGCCGCACGCCCGGCGTCTCGAGCATGTCTTTCTCCATCGCCGACATCACTTCGTTCATCACCGGCAGGTTAGTGCCTTCTGGTCCATTGATGCTGACTTCAAACTCTGCTTCGTCGACGTTGGTCGGAATGAACTCCTGCTTCACTGAACGATAGAGCGGCACGCTCGTGAGCACCGTCACGATTGCGATCAAAGCGACCGCGAGACGATGCCGCATCGCGAACGACAATAGGTGCGTGTAACCCGCGTCGATCCAACGATAGAAACCGACGCGCGAAGCCGGAGCGCCGTGACCGCCTTTGGCGTCGCTGACGCGAATCAATCGCGAGCTCATCATTGGCGTCAAGGTAAACGAGACTAATAAGCTGACGAGGATCGCAACCGCCGCAGTGATGCCAAACTGGTACAAAAAGCGGCCGGAGATCGATGACATGAACGACACCGGCAGGAAGATGACGACGAGAGAGAGAGTTGTCGCCAATACAGCGAGACCGATATCGCGCGTCGCTTCGCGCGCCGCTTCTTTCGGCTCGATTCGCTTCTCCTCAATGAAGCGGAAAATGTTTTCGAGCACGACGATCGCGTCATCGATTACTACGCCCACCATCAACACCAGCGCCAGCATCGTGACGCTGTTGAGTGTGAAGTTGAGCGCGCGCATCATGCCGAAGGTCGAGATAACCGAACACGGAATCGCAACTGCGGCAATCAACGTCGAGCGCCAGGAGCGCATGAAGATCAGCACGACCAGACTCGCGAGAATACTGCCGAGAATCAGGTGTTTCTGAATTTCATGAAGAGCTGCTTCGATGTAACGCGATTGATCGCGGATTATGTCGAGTTTGACGTCTTCAGGAAGCTGAGCGCTGACGCGCGGGAAAGCTGCTTTTAGTCCGTTGATGACCTCGACTGTGTTCGAGCCCGATTGGCGTCGAATGTCGAGCGTAACAGTTGGCGTGCCATTAAGACGCGAGAAGGATCGCTGCTCTTTTGTTCCGTCTTCAACACGGCCGACGTCGCGAAGTTTCACTGGAACGCCGTTGACGTTCGCGATCACGAGGTCGTCGAACTGCCGCGGGTCGGTAAATCTTCCGAGTGTACGAAGGGTTAGCTCTTCTTTGCCGGTGATGACGTTTCCGCCGGGGACGTCTGCGTTCTGCCGTCTGAGAGCTTGCTCGATCTGAGAGATCGAAATCTGGTAGGCCGCGAGACGTTCCGCATCGATCCAAACATTGATGGCGCGGTCCAGACCACCAACTACACGTACTTCACCAACACCGGCAATACGTTCGAGTTGAGGGCGCACCGTCTTGTCCGCGAGTTCGGTCAGTTCTCTGAGTGACCGATCCGCGGAAAGCGAGATGGTCATCACCGGTGTGCTGTCGTTATCAAATTTCTGGACAACTGGCGGATCCGCGTCTTCAGGAAGACGCCGGCCAAGCGTGTTGACGCGATCGCGCACGTCCTGTGCGGCGGACTCCAGATTGCGATCCAACTTGAAGGTGGCGATTACAATCGCGCTGCCTTGTCCGCACACGGAACGCAGTTCGCTGATTCCATCGACGGTGTTGATTACTTCTTCGAGTGGCTGAGCAACCAGTGATTCGACTTCCTCGGGCGCTGCGCCGGGAAGTCCGACGCGAACTGAAACAGTGGGGAGGTCAACGGAAGGAAAACGATCGACGCCTAGCTTGAAAAATCCCGCAGCCCCAACCACGACCAGCGACAAGACGATCATGGTCGCAAAGACAGGACGGCGAATACAGATTTCAGCTAGTTTTTGCATTTAGCTTTTTATTGGTCCTATAGGACCTATAGGACGTATAGGACCTATTCAACAACCTCGACCGGCTGCCCTGATTGCAGGTTGCCGGGATCGACGACCACTTTCTCACCGACCGAAACGCCCGCGACGATCTCCGTGAAGTCCGCACTTCGCCGGCCAGTCGTGATCGGTTTCTCCAACGCCTTGCCATTTTGCACGACGATCACCTTCTCGATACCCGCGAAGGTAACAATCGCGTTGTTCGGAACTGTTACGGCCATCTTCGCATCGTTTGTCACGATCTCCGCATGAGCAAACGAGCCGGGACGAAGTTTTCCATTATTTCTGACGTCAGCTTCGACTAGCAGCACGCGGTTCTGTTCGGCGATTACCGGACTCAACCGCGTTATCTTTCCAACATAGACACTCGGATCACCCTCGACGGTTACACGAACATCCTGGCCCGTGTGCACCGTGTGCGACTCGCGCTCCGGAACCTCAGCCCGCAGTCGCAACGGATCCATTCTGACGATGTTGACCACCGGCGCGCCTGCCGCTAGATATTCACCAACGCTCGTGCGTTTCTCCTGTACGACGCCATCCAGCGGAGCGATGACTGCGGTGTCCTTTAGTTGTTGTCGCGCCAGCGCCAACTCAGATCGTCTTTGCGCAAGCATCCCCTGCCGATTTCGGATCTCTTCGTAAGCATCCTGATAGCGGCCCTCGGCGACTTTGAACGTCGCGTTAGCACTGTCAAACTCAGCTTTCGCGATCACGCCCTGCTCGACCAAACGCGCCGCACGGTCGCGGTTGTATTTCGCTTCGTCGAGCACCGCGCGCGCTTGGCGAACCGTGGCCGTCTTCTCCGGATCGACATTGTCATCAGCGCCATTCGGGGCGAGTCCGAGACGCGCTCGGGCCTGAGCCAATGCAGCTTCCGCTTGTTGCACCCGCAGGCTGTAGTCTTCAGGATCGAGTTGCGCGATCGCTTGTCCGCGAGCGACAACACTGCCGAGGTCCACCGAGATCGTGCGCACGCGGCCGGGCACTTTCACGCTGACGGTAGTCTGATCGTAGGCGGCGAGCGTGCCGTTGGCCGTCACTGTTTCACCAAACGGTGTTTCGGCTACGGCTGTAGTCTTGACCTTGCGAGCGGTTCTCGTGTCGCCGCGCTGTGCCTGACGTTGCGAGGCTTGATAATCGCTCTTGCACGAGGTCAAAAAAAGCGCCGCCAGCAAGAGCGTCGCTCCTATGGTCAGTATCCTGGTCCCAGACATCCTCAGCAGTTTAGCATGTGAGCCACGGATCTTCACGGATCGCCTGTCTTACACAAAGCCATCCACAGATTACGCAGACTGTCCGAGTAATCTGCGTAATCTGTGGACGGTTTTGTTCACTAGAAGCTGCGACGGAAGAGGTACGACATCTTAATGAAAAACGTTCTTCCATTCCGCCTAAAACCAGGCTCGAGTTGCCCGGTGAACGGACTGAAGCCGTTTCGATTCAGATCGTCGTTGTAGCCGGCATAAAACGCCGTCCCAGGGTTTGGAGTCCAACCCAGCAGAAACTGTCCTTTGACGTTAGAGGCTACCGTATCGTAGTCAATACGCCCTCGAGCAAAAAGGAAACGGGTGAACTGGTAGGTTGTGCGGAGCGAGACGATGTTCTCATCGAACGCGAGCCGCCCCGTGTCATAACGTGTGAGTCTTTCTTTGGTATAACTCAGACGCGCGTTGATCGCGCTCGTCGGTTGATAAGTTACTCCGCCATCGAAATGCCAGAAGTCGCCCGGTCCCGGATCCTGTGGTGAACGACAAATCGACGGCAACGGATCCGCATTACAAAGACCAGCATCAGTTGCATGTCTCGCCGCCAGTGCAGTCGGACTTACGCGTGGAAACTTCGGTCCCGCTCCAAAGTCGAAATCAAGCGCGCCCCAAACGTGATTCACGAAGAAGTTGAAGTTGTACTTCTTACTCGGCGTCGACCCGCCAAAGAAGTAAACACCGGTAGATGGTGAGGAACGTTCGTTGTCATCACCGGCAAACGTGCACGTGTTCAGCGCGACGCAGTTCGAGCCGGGCTGCCGCTTAGCTCCAAACTCGCTTTCGAAAACCCGCTCATAACCCTTGTCCACGCCGATGCCGAAATATGTTTGTCGTCGCAGTTGAAGCTGAAGCTGTGTCTCGTCATTGAAATGCTGCGAACGCCCTTGCCAATCGAAGTTGGCGTCGAAATCAGTGTAGACGCGCCATGAGATCAGCTTCGCTTTGGCATTCGGTTCGGAGTTGTAGCGAATGAACCAGTTTGGATTGTTTGTATTAGCCCGGCGATTGAAACCAACATCGGCGACGTAGTAACGCGTGCGACCGACCATCGCGAACTCGTGACCAAAGTGACGGCCATTCTGGTTGTAATCGACAGCGTAAATAAAACCGTTCTGTTTGCTGTCGCGCGTCTCTCCTTCTTCCGGGAAGAAGAACTGATGGCGAGTGCGCGTGCCAAGGACCTGCCAGCTAAATGTCGTCTGTTTATCGACACGAAAACGTCCGTCAAATCCGCCGAGCTCGTTATAATTATCGACAAAGCGATGGTAAGTCGTCAGAAAACCAACAAACGAATCTGACTTACCGACGTCGCGCTTCAAACGCAGAATGCCGACTGATGCATTCTTGTCGACCAGCCTTTGAATGCCCGGAAAGACGTTTGGATTTGTCCGATCCTCTTCGCTGAAGTTTCCTGGTCCATTGTCGGAAGCGAGTAACAAACCAAACGTGTTGCGATTGACTTTGCCGGTGAGCTTGACGGCGTAGTCGGGATCGATAATCGTGCGCGTGTGTACGGCCGCGATCTGCGTGCTGAAAATGTCGATGCCTTCGAGAAAGAACGGGCGCTTCTCCTCAAAGAAGATCGGAAAGCGCTGATTGGCGGTGACAACCAACTGGTCCGACTCGACCTGCGCAAAGTCCGGATTCAAAGTGAAGTCGAGCGTGATGGTCGGCGTGAGCGTGTATTTGCCGGTCAGCCCGGGATCTAACTTGACGGGTTCATTTACAAAACGTCCGGGATCGGGGGTTCCCCCGAGAGCATTAAACGGGAGCGCAGACTTTCGCTTACCGGTTTCTGAAACGGTCAAACTCGGAATCAGTTCCAATGTTCTTTCAGTTGAGAGACCTTCGAGCCCGGTGAGATGACCGGCTTGGGCCAACCAACTGTTCTTATCACGATCGAGCGGAATCCACATGTCGAGCGAGTTGTTCAACCGCTTCGTGCGTCGCCAGAAGTGTATGCCCCACAATTTGTCCTTGCCGGCAACGTAGCGCAGCGACTTGAAAGGGATCGCGATCTCGATCGTGTAGCCGTCATTCGTGACCATTCCTTTCGACTCCATCACCAGATCGAGACTGAAGTCCTCGCTCACTCCCTCTGTCCAGATACCATCGGCCTGCACTCCAAGTGGGTTGAAATCAAACTCGTAAGCGCGTCGCTGATCGTTAAAGGTGTCAAAGAGGATGCCGACGTAATCGTCATCCCAGATCTGATCTCGCTTTGGGATGGTCGCACGCACTTTGCTCGGGTCGTCAAAACAATGAAATGCGATGTATAGGAAGCGGGCGTCGTATCCCAGTCGAACTTCAGTGGGATTCTGCGGAATGAGGTTGTCCCCCGGCTGCACCTGGTAAAAATCTTTCAGCACGATCGCTGTCTTCCACACTTCGTCGTCGAGTTTTCCGTCGATTACGGGCGGCTTGGTGAAGAGTGGCGGTTTTATGGGAGCTGATTTTTCAGGTGGCAGTGCGAGTGCGGCTTTGCCGGTTTTGAGAGTTGTTGGTGCGGTCTTAGCAGAAGGAGTTATCGCTGTTTGAGCATTGGCCGCAAGGCAGCAAACGAGAGCTAGAGCAATACAGAAGAATGCGGCCTTCATGACGACGTTTCCCGCCTTTTGTTAGCCACAAAAAGGCACAAAAGCACGTGGGGAGATTCAGGGAATTTACTGACGCGGACGCAGAAGAATTCTTCCTTCGCCGGTGTTGAGAATGAAGAGTTTGCCACCGTTGCCAATCCTCCAACGCTTGACGCGTCGTGAAGGCGCAATATCTTCAGCAACAACGAAACCTTCGTTATTGATTTCATCCGGGGCGTTTGTTTCGATTGTGAAGCTTGAGCCGGCAGGCACTGTAAGCGAAATCGTGCCGTCGCCGGTCCTCGCCGAAAGAGAATTGAAGTTGCCATCCAGCGCGATCTCACCGTCGCCAGTGCGCGCATCGACCTGACCTTCGAACTTGATGATCTGAATGCGACCATCGCCGGTGTTTACCTGAAGCTGGCCGCCACCATTTGAGACTTGAATTGGTCCATCGCCGGAGCGAAGCGTGATCTCGCCCGAGACGCCTTCGAGATTTAGTGCGCCATCACCAGAGGAAACGTGCAGACCTGATTGCCGCGGCACGTACACTTCGAAATCGACGCTGCCGTCTTCTTCCTCTTCCACTGCGTTTATGGAAATAGTCTGTCCCTGTTGTTGTGACTGAATGGAAATCTGCTTGAGAGTTTCTTCGTCGTTGGCGTGCTTGGTCGCGGTGTAGCTTACTTCCGACTTGTCCCAGCCACGCACGGTGACCTTGCCATCGAAGGTGTTGATGGTTACTCGCGGCGACGCGCCGACGGTAAACGATTTTGTCTCCTGGGACGTGAATCGCGAGCCAGCGCCTACACCGACGCCGACGCCCGAACCAACGCCGCTAGCGATGCCCGTATCTTTGGAAGTCCGGTTGATGTGCTTGGTGCGGATCTGTTCACGCACCATTTCTCTCTGCGCTTGTTCGACTTCGCGTTGCGCTTCACGCATCGCTTGATCGACCTGTCGTTGGGCTTCGCGCGCAATTCGTTGCGAGTCGACCCGAACTCGCACTGCCTGCGCTGCTTCCTGATTAAGATTGTCAACATCGACCTGCACGTCGCCGACGGTAACGCGTTGCGCTTCCGTCTGGAGCGATGCTGCCGGACTGACCGGCAGTCCATCCTGTGCGTGATTGACTCTAATCGAGCCATTAACATTTCCGAGTTTAATACGCGGACCACCAGTGCCGATCTGTCCCTCCATGCTCTGTCCAACGTACTCGCCGTGCCTGACTTGTATACCGAAGTCACTCGAGATGCCGCCGTGAACCGTACTTGCACGAACCGAGGCGTTTGCATTCGAGGGAATGATCAAGGTCACGCTTCCATTAACTGACGTCAAAGCGATCGGCTTTGACTCGTCGAGTTGAGTGAACGTCCCTTCCAGTGGTCCATTGATAGTCGACAGCTTTGCTTCCCCCATCAGACCGCGCGCGGTCACGGGGCCGTTTATCGAAGAGGCTTTGACGTTGCCTTCGACACCTTCGATTTCGATCGAGCCGTTAACCAGTTCGATCGACTCAAGCACCGCCTTGCGCGGGACTGTCAATGTGTATTCGACAGTTGCTGGATTATCGTAACGTCCTTCGCCGCTGCGGAAGTTCTGCGTCTCGTCGGGATATTCAGTTTTGATTCTGATGTTCTCTTCGGTTGCGTTAACTTCGATCCTCGCTTCCGCCAGTCGATCTCTGCGATAAGCCTTTTTGACTGCGTCAACTTGTACCGCGGCTCGATCCCAAACTTTGATCTGCGCGCCGCCGTTGATGTTCTCGAGACTGACGCGGCCAGTCGGCGACAATGAATACGTTTGATGAAACTCTTCACGCAATTCTTCGCCAGGCTCGCTGATGGAGTCAGTTGGCGGAGCTACTGACGGAATCGTTCGCGGGTCTTGTCGACCACTTGCGGCTGCTGGACCAGCTCCGTTGCTGGTCAACGCAAGTGTAAATAAAGCTGCCGTAATGAGGGTGTTCCTTAACATCGTCTTTTTTTCCTAATAAGAAGATCCAACTAGCTTGCGATACGTAGATTAATACTACGATTCAGCTTCAAAAGCATTTCCCGATCGCGAGGGCTGATTCTGATGACATTGTGCTTGCGATTTTTCGTTTTGAGCAGGTTCTGCGGGAAATCGGAAATCAAGGTTTCGTTCGCATCTGCGTCGTGATTGTTTAGCACCTTGACTTCAAACTGCACCGGATCGACATCGAGAAGACGCAGTCTTCTAAACGTGCTGATTGGGGTTGTGCTCGAGTGAGCTCGACGCGCTGTAACCAATCGCGCGGGCTCAATCATGCTCATTTCCACGGATGCCGCCGGTCTCGCTTCCGCGAGCCAGGGAAGCTCCACCGCCGGAGCCGACTGCTTCATTTCACAGGTCTTTTCTACTTTAACGACGGCTGGCTGAACTTCGGCCGGAGCAACTTTGTTCGACCATTGAGCGATCAGTCCGTGAGCGTCGAGCGCCAATTGCTGAAGCTGATTCAGTTCCTTCATCGCGCTCGAAAATGCTGCCAGTCCTACCACCAAAAGTAAAATCACGCGGTACCGCATCTTTTCGCCGTTCTGACCCGTGTTGTTCATGATTACCTCTGAGTTTTAGGACCGAGAGCAGTCAGTTTTGAAGAACTAGTTCCAACCGCCCTCGGCCCTTCTGCGTTGCTCTATAGTCAGAACACCAACCCTCAGCAACTTGTGGCAAGAAATGCTTTTTGTACCTTTTTGTGGCTAGATTTTTTTGAGGCGGATAGCTCCACCAAAAGAGGCGATCGAGATCGTCGCGTCTCCCGTGCCGCAGACAGCATTTATGCGCCGCAGAACATAGGGAATATGCATCGGTCTCTCGACTGTGACCGGCGCGATGACTGGGCCAGCTTTGGGCGCGGGTTGTGTCCTCGGCGCGGGTGGTTTGGGAGTGCCTTCCGGAGATCTGGGCGTGGCCGCCGGCGGTGGCGGCGGACCTTCGTTCAGGTACGTCAACTTAAAGTCAGAAACGATGTTGTGCTTCTCTGAAATCTTTGCAGTTAAGTGAAACGACGCGTCCGACGGCAAAGCAAGCACGATGTCTCCGGTCACATTCGTAAATCCGTAATAGCCGGTTTTCGCCAACGGTCCGATCATCATTAACGCTCCATTGACCGTTTTGGCAGTTACTTTCGGAGTACTGACGTGGTCCAAATGAATATCGCCGCTGACTGTTCCGACCTCAAAAGTATCTTCGTCTGTGGCGGCGCGAACATTCATCACTTCAACTCCGCCACCAGCAGAGCTCAGATTGACACGTCCACTCGAATCCTTGAGGAGAATGCTGCCGCCGACACTTCCCGCCTCAACCAGTTTCGTGGCGCGTTCAATGGTGATGTCGCCGTTTTGCGAACCGGCATAAGCGCCGGCGACCCCTACGATCGTGATGTCGCCATCGCGTGTTTGTACTTGAACGGTTGCGTTTGCCGGCACTTCCATCTCCACGTCGGCAACGGCCTGGCAGTCGAGCTTCGGATTTTCGAGGCTTGTCTTGTCAAGCACCATCACGTCGACACGAGTAGCGGGTTTGGAGGCATCTTTGTTCTTATCGATACGCCGAAAGTCGAGTTGGGCCGCGTCGAGTGAACGAACACGAATCTCGTTCTTGTCCCAGCCGTGGACTTCGAGCGTACCCGAGGAAACACAAAGCGTCACAGTGGCTTGAGCATCGACGGTCATCGACCGCTCGATTTTTTCGCCCGGCTTTCGATCTTTTTTTTCGTCGTTAGCGAGGGTTAAACCTGCCAGGGAGATAATGAGGCCGGCTATCGCCGAGACTGCAAACAACTTCATTGTTAACTTAGAACCCGGCCCTTTCAGTGTCCCCGACCTCCACCAAGACGCGCGTCGGCTATGGTGTTGAGCAGGTCCACTTTGCTTTGATAGGCAACAAACATGAAATCGGCCGCGTCAGGATCATTTGGATTACTCTTGGCTGCACTGCGAGTAGCGGCGATGGCGCGATCGACAACTGCGAGGTTACGTTCGTATTCGACCTGGAGCGAGGGTCTCATCGTCTTCTTGTTTGCTTTGATTGCGGTATCTAATCGAGCAATTGTTTGCAGGTAAGAACGCTCGCCCGGCATCAGTTTCACTGGCTCGGGCTTTGGTGCGGACTTGAAGCTTGACGCTTTGACCGGATGGTAGACAACGGGAGTTGTTGGCTTTGTAGGAGCGACAATCTGTACTGGCGGAATGCTCGGCTCTTCAGGCGAGGATGCTGCTTTCGCGATGTCTTGGTTGTTTGATTGGTTATCCGTAGCGACAGCCGGCGGCGCGATCGTGTTTCTCATCTTGACGATGCCCATGACCGCAGCAAACGCCAACAGGACTGCCAAACTCGCATAACCCAATGTGCGTTGTGTGCCAAAACTAAGAAGGCTGGCGAAGAAACCTGATTTTTGTGTCGATTGCGCGACCGCAAGGCGCTCACCCAAAACCGCCGCGTCGAGACGCTGGCGCAACCGTTCAGTCGGCACGCTCGCTTCAAACTCTGCCGCCAGGGCTGACGTCAAAAGTGCTGACTCTTCTTCCATTTCGCGCGCGGCCGCCGCACAGGTCACGCATGAAGCCAAATGAGACGTGACGTTTTCCATCGCCTGGATGGAAAGTTCGCCATCGAAATAACTTTGCAGCTTAGCCTCGTCCAAACACCGTGTCATCGCTTGCCTCCGATTTTCCCGTAAACCCTCGCAAACTCCTTGCGACCGCGTGCCACCAAACTACCGATGTTTGTCTCTTTGAGTGACAAACTGATGGCGATCTCGCGGTATGAGAGTCCCTGTTGTTTCAATAACAGGCAACTTCTCATCGGCTCTTTTATTTTGTCCAAAGCGCGCCGTGCTTCCTCGATTGCCAAGCGGCGTTCGTAGTCTTCTTCGGGCGCATCGACAAAAAAGCCGGTTTCCGCGCTGCTCTTGTGATACTCGTTATCACGAATCATCGAGCGGTTCTGTCCCCGCAAGGTGTTTCGCGCCACGTTAAGAGTCACGCGCAGAAGCCACGCCCGCAGCAGATCATCCGTGGGCGCGGAGTGGAGATTGCGATAAAGTCGTAAAAACACTTCCTGCGTCACGTCTTCGGCGATAGCCGAATCGCGAACGACAGCTCTAGCCGTCCTAAAGACGGCGCGGTGATGGAGGGTAAACGCTTCGTCGAAACTGAGCGCACTTATCGCTTCAGTCCCGATGTCGTTAGGCATGGACTCGATCAAAGCTCTAGCTTGCCCGTTCATCAATCACCGCTCTCTCAACAGTGCAAACACCACAAACTAGTAGGTTGTGGCAAGTATTCTAGTCCTGAAAGGCATTTTGCACCAAGATTCGAGAGCGGTGGACTGGTTGTAAGTGTCGTTTCGGGGAGATCCGTTGCGGTTAACGAGTGGGTGGCGCGGAAAGTTCGAGTGTTAACAGATCTGTGTTAATCGGTGAAATCTCTTGCTTAGGTCAGTCAAAGGTTGACAGACCCGCAGACCAAAAGTGCATTAATCTCAGATTCGGGAATGTC
Organism: Pyrinomonadaceae bacterium; assembly: GCA_035248565.1. Classification (GTDB taxonomy): domain Bacteria; phylum Acidobacteriota; class Blastocatellia; order Pyrinomonadales; family Pyrinomonadaceae; genus PSRF01. Next base: position 35,730 of record DATFHH010000138.1, read on the forward strand.
GACCCATAAGGAGCAAAGTTTCAATAATCTCAGCGAGCTCCGTCTTACTTTGCGGGAGCTTGAGAACGTATTACTTAGGATTAAACCTGCCGAAAAACGCTTCTTTTATTCGATTAAGATATGGATTAGTTGGATTTCGATCCGCATAGTGCCTAGCCAAAAAATCACCAAAATCCAATTCATCATCGTCTTTGTTAAGTCTCTTTTCCTTCAGAACACGAAGGAGATCGGGACCGTGCATACCCAAGACCGAGACCAGACGTGTTCTTCATGATGGATTCAATTGGCACTGTGCCGGCAACTGTTGTCCATAAATCTCTATAGAGGCAAAGCGAGCGCGGGAGCAAATTCTCTAAACGACGCTGGTAATCGAATTGGCTCCTACCGAATCTTAATAAGCAAGCCACAGCCTCTCCGTCCGCTTCTATTGGATCCGGCAGTCCCCAATACATGTCAGCCGCTTTGGCGAGGTCACTTCCCGTCATGGTGAGCTTCTTGTAATCGTTAGCGCTCTCAACGGCTCTCATAGCTAAGTAAGCCAAGACAGCATCTGAAAGAGGCACTCCTTAGATCCGGTGGTCCGGTGCATACTCCATGAAAAACAGATCGTGGGATAAACCGCCGATTAGCCGGAGCATTTCATGAAGTTTGAATCGTTTCAAGAAATCAGAAATATCATCCGGTTCGTACCTCTTATTTCCTTTGGTCGTGTATACACCAACGCTTTTGCCGACTAAGCTGAGTTCATTGTGCACAAGTGATCTGTGAGTTAATGGGCTCTGTGGCATTCTACTCTCCTACTCTTGCCAATGCTTCGTTCAACACTCGGTCGGACAAATACATTCCAGCCCGGCGCAGTTGATAGAGGAGCTGACGCGCTGAAGAAATGTGACCACGTTGCTTCGCTGTCAACACTAAGCCCAGAGTACCGCGCACGGGAATATTGAAAGCTGCTGCGCAGCGTCTGCCAGCCAAGTCATCGATGATTGCTTCGGAGCCCGTGTGCGCGCGAGCCCATGCAATTACCGCGGATTCGCCTGGTCCTAATCCCCAGGCTTGAATTTGCGGCGGGATTGAAGGTGTTTGAGTAACCACAAGCCACGAAGTGTTAGCTAAGGTCTGAGCCGTAGGATCGCTATTACCTCTGAACTTAATTTCGGCCGCAACAGCTTCAGGAACGATTATTTCAAAAGAGATTAGTTGAAGTAGATCGATGAGTCCTGCCCGTGAAAGAAAAATGAGGGGAGAGGCGTTAACAACTGCATGTTCAGCCACGTTGGAGTTCTCTCTCAAGATCGGCGGAGTCCACGACGAAGGCGTCTTCGCCTTCTCGAGCTAGTGCGAGGAGGAAATCGGTACGATCCAATCCGGCAACTTGTGCTGCCTTTTCCTGTGAGATACCGCCACGTTTGTACCAGTGGATGGCAGCCGCGAGACGCATCTCGTTGGCGAATTCGTCCGGCGAACGCCTAAGCGCCGAAAGAACGTCTTCATCCAGTTTCATGGTTATTTCCATCATGCGAGGCCACCTATAGTGCCGCTGGTATTATACGCCCTCATAAGCACGGTACGTCCACTTTGTTTACGGTGCTATGTATATCGCATAGCCTTACACTCCGGTTGAGTCAAGCGAAAATAACTGTGCTAGAAAAATCTGAAAGGGATGCGGCGCATCCGTGAAAGAAATCGGCGGAAGAAAAGCAGAATATACTGCCTAATCTTCAGGTGCGTTGTCATTCACTCCAAAACAAAATATATAATCCCTTTTCCTTTGACTCAATCACTCGAAAACAGCATGTTTATGCGGGCATGCCGGCGGGAGGCGGTGCCGTATACGCCGATCTGGCTGATGCGGCAGGCAGGAAGGTACATGCGCGAGTATCGCGAGGTGCGCGCCAAAACGACCTTCCTTGAGCTCTGCAAGAGTCCGGAGCTGGCGGCGGAAGTGACCGTGACTGCGGTGGAGCGTCTCGGAGTCGATGCCGCGATAATCTTTGCTGACATCCTGTTGATTCTGGAGCCGCTTGGAGTTGAGCTGGAATTTGCAAAAGGTGAAGGGCCGGTTATTCACAATCCGGTGCGACAGGCGGCGGATATTGAGCGACTCCGTGAACTGGAAGACCCGAGCGCGCTTGGGTTTGTTTACGAAGCGATCCGGCAAACACGACGCGCTTTGAAGCCTGATATTCCGCTGATTGGCTTCTGTGGCGCGCCGTTCACGCTCGCGTCATACCTGATCGAAGGCGGTGGCTCGAAGAATTACGTTCAAGCAAAACGATTGATGTATGACGACTCGGGCGCCTGGCACGCGATGATGGGTTTGCTCTCGCGGGCACTCGTTAAGTACTTGAACGCGCAGATTGAGGCGGGCGCGCAGGCGGTGCAGTTGTTTGATTCGTGGGTGGGTTGTTTAAGCCCGGATGATTATCGCGAATTCGTCCTGCCTTATACGCGAAGTGTGATCAGCAATGTTAAGACAGGAGTTCCGGTGATTCACTTCGGCACGGGAACCGCGGCGCTGTTGGAGTTGATGCGCGAAGCTGGTGGCGATGTGATCGGGGTCGATTGGCGTGTCCGACTGGATGATGCCTGGCGTCGCATCGGACACGATGTTGCGATTATGGGCAATCTCGATCCGGTGACGTTGTTTGCGAGTCAGGATGTGCTTCGCGAACATGCGCGGAGGATCTTGGACCAGGCTGAGCGACGTGAGGGGCATATCTTTAACCTTGGGCATGGGATTTTGCCTGAGACGCCGGTGGAGAATGTGATTGCGTTAGTGGAAATGGTGCATGAGATGAGCCACGGATTAGACGGATGAATACGGATTATGATGCGCTGTTAGTCGTGTCGTTCGGTGGGCCGGAGGGCATGGATGATGTGATTCCGTTCCTGGAAAACGTGCTGCGCGGTCGAAACGTGCCGCGTGAGCGAATGCTTCAGGTTGCGCGTCATTATGAAATGTTTGGTGGTGTCAGTCCGATCAATCAACAGAATCGAGAGTTGATTGCTGCGCTGGGAAAAGAGTTGGAGAAGCAAGGTCCTGAGCTTCCGATCTACTGGGGTAATCGCAACTGGCATCCGCTGTTGCCTGACACTCTCAAGCAGATGGCTGCTGATGCGATTCGAAATGCGCTCGCCTTTGTGACGTCAGCGTATAGTTCTTATTCGAGTTGTCGTCAGTACCTGCAAAACATTGCTGACGCGCAGGCTGCAGTTGGACCAATCGCGCCACGAGTCGAGAAGCTGCGCGCGTTTTACAACCATCCGCTTTTTATTGAAGCGAACGTGGAGCACATTCGTGAGGCGTTGTCGAGTTTTGAAGATCCAGCTTCGGTGCGACTTGTTTTCACTGCGCATAGCATTCCCGAATCGATGGCTGCGAACTGTGAGTATGCGGCGCAACTCGCGCAAACAGGCGGCGCGATTGCGCAGGCGCTTGGCGTAGATAACTGGCAGTCAGCTTATCAAAGCCGCAGTGGTTCACCGTCGCAACCGTGGCTTGGGCCAGATGTTTGCGATCATTTAAAGGCACTGCACGCGGATGGCGTGATGAATGTCGTGATTGCGCCGATTGGTTTTGTTTCCGATCACATGGAAGTGGTTTACGATCTGGATATCGAGGCGCGACACGTGTGTGAAGAGATTGGATTGAAGATGGTGCGCGCGAAGACTGCTGGAACGCATCCGGCGTTCGTGAAGATGATTCGCGAACTAATATTCGAGCGTATCGAAAACAGAGTGCCGCCAAAAGTTTGCGCGCCCGATTGCTGTCTTAGTGTTTAGACATGATTGACAGGATAGTTATTGTTGGGGGCGGGATTTCTGGTTTGGCAGCCGCGCATCGGCTGCTTGAACTGAGTAAATCAACGCAAGTTACAATAATCGAAGCCTCGGGTCGCCTCGGTGGAACGATCCAGACAGAAGAGCGCGACGGTTTTCTGCTCGAACGCGGACCCGACTCTTTTATTTCAGAAAAGCCTCAAGCACTCGAACTCGCCAAACGACTCGGTCTTGAATCGCGCCTGATCCAAACAAACGAAAAGTTTCGACGCAGTTTTATTGTGAGAAATGGGCGGCTGCGGTCTGTGCCTGAAGGGTTTCAACTGCTCGCGCCATCGCGTATTTGGCCATTCATCGCGAGCGACATATTCACCATATCGGGCAAGTTGAGAATGGCCGCAGATCTTTTTCTGCCACGAAAAAGCACAAATGGCATAAGCGATGAATCGCTTGCGAGTTTTGTCAAACGGAGATTGGGCCAGGAGGCACTCGAGCGTATGGCCCAACCGATGGTTGGCGGTATCTACACTGCCGATCCGGAAACGCTGAGCCTGCGCGCGACGCTGCCGCGCTTCTTAGATATGGAGCGAGAGCATCGCAGTCTGATTCTCGCGATGCTGCGGCAAGGACGTGGAGCTAAGCGCGGCACGAGCGGCGCGCGTTACAGTCTGTTTCTGTCGTTCGATCGAGGCATGCAGGTGCTGGTTAATGCTTTGTCACGGATCAAAGCAGACATTCGCTTGAATACACGCGCGGAAGCACTGCGGCGCGATGGTCCAGGTTGGACAATCACGACCGACACCGGCGAGCAAATCAAGGCTGATAAAGTTTGCCTGGCTGTTCCGGCTTATGTCGCAGCATTGTTATTAGGTGATACAAACGAGACTCTCGCGAGCAAGCTCAAAGAGATCAAATATGCTTCAACGGCCACGATCAACCTCGCTTACAGGCGACGAGCAATCGCTCATCCGCTGAATGGCTTCGGGTTTGTCGTTCCGTTTATTGAAAGGCAATCTTTGATCGCGTGCACTTTCAGCAGCGTCAAGTTCGCGGGACGCGCACCCGACGAACACGTGCTGCTGCGCGCGTTTGCCGGGGGCGCGCTGCAACCGGAGATCTTCGCACTTGATGAAGCGGAAATGGGGAAAAGAGTTGAAGCCGATCTGCGCGAGCTCCTGGGCATCACTGAAGCTCCGTTGTTCACCGAGGTCGCGAAATGGGAGCGATCGATGCCGCAATACGAGGTGGGCCATCTCGATCGCGTCAAAGAAATGGAGAACTCCCTTCGCGAACTTCCTGGTCTCGCGCTTGCGGGCAATGCCTACCGTGGCGCCGGCATTCCAGATTGCATACGAAGCGGTGAATTAGCCGTGGATGAACGCGGATGACGCGGATTACTGCGCGAGTGCCTCCACCCATGCCGCGTTAGTCTGCATCAACGGCCGAAACGCCTCACGCGGCACTGTCGTCTCAATATGCATGTTGTCATCGGTATTGATCGTCGCGCCTTCGACCGCTGGTCCAAGCTTTGACTCATCACAAACGAACCACGCCCGCACATCAGCTTCCGTCTTCAAACCAACTCGCGCCATCTCAGCACCCATTCGTGGGTCAGCGAACCTCTCCGGCAATCGATCCAGATTCAACGACTGATTGCTGCCCACCAGAATGAGATCCTTTCCTTTATTCAATCCACCAACACGAAACACCAGCACGTGCGGAAACACTTTCTGATACGTCGCCAACACTGATCGAAGACTCTCCGTCGACAACTGATAGATCTGCACCCACTGCACAAATATGCCGTCATCATTCAAACGCGCGCGGCCGAGCTCGAAGAATTCCTGCGTGAACAGATTCGCCACACCCGGCACCCACGGATGACTCGGCTCACTCACGATCATGTCGTAGCGATTTTGCGTCACCCGCAGAAACGCTCGCGCATCGTCAATGATCAAATGCGCGCGTGGATCGTCGAGCGGTCGATTATTGACGTGCTCAAAAAACGTCGATGCAGCGACTGTGCCCGGCTCGAGCTCGACACATGTCACCGATTGAATCGGCGACTGGAGCATCGAGCCAACAGTGATGCCGGTCGCATAACCGATGATCAGCCCGTTATCGATCCGCGGTGCAATCAGTAAGGGGATCTGTCCGAGCATAATCTGCGTCGGCATGTCATAAACGCTGTCCGACGCATTGGTGCGACCGTTGATCGCCAACGAAACCGTGTCTTGATCCTTGCGCACAGAAACAGTGGCCGTTGGACCTTCCTCGTACATCAACAACTCATGAACTTGCACTTCTTGATTATTGTTGTTCGGAGTTCCTTCACGACTTTGCGCGAGCACACGCACCAAACTGTCATAAGCGCCAATCGAGAGGTCTTCGAGGTTCATCGGCGGGGCAATCACAAACAAAAGGATCGCGAGGATCGGTGTCGCGCCAATCGCGAGACTACGCTTCAACGCCGGATCGCTAACTGAATCTCCTGGTAGGTAAGCGACTACCGCGACAACTAAACAGCACGCACTAGTCAACAGCAACGTAAAGCGCGTACTTATTTTCGGAATCAAAATGAACCCGGTGATGAACGCGCCCGCGATCGCACCGATCGTGTTCACGGCATAGCTGCGACCAACGCGCGCCACCGCAGTCGTTTGATCCGAACCAGCCCAAACCAGCACGAGCGGCATCACCATGCCCATCAAAACTGCCGGAACGAGAATCAACAGTGTCGCGCAAAGAATCTGCAAAGCGAGTAGTCCGAACCACGAAGATGGTTGCAAGCGCAGTCCCAGAGTGATGAGCACTGCAGGAAGTTTGTTGAGAACAAAGAGACTCAGCACAAGGCTGATGGTCGTGAGGATTTCGACTTTGAGAATGGTGAGACGCAATGCTTCCGATCGATCCTTTCGCGCGATCCACCAGGCGCCTGCGGCGAGGCCGATCAGGAACAGCGCGACAACAATGCTGAAGGCATATGTACTCGAGCCGATGATCATCGTGAGGATTCGTGTCCATGAGACTTGCGTGCTGATCGTGACGAAGCCAGATGCAAGCGCGGCGAAGTACCAGAAATATGAAACAGGATTCGCGAGATTGACCGGACGTTCAGCAACCGGCGCGCGGACTTTTGTCTGACGCTGCAAGGAAATGGCTACGATGCCGACGAGTATGTTTATCGTCGCGGCAACAGTGATTGTGGTTCGAACCCCAAGCACCGGCAGCAAAATAAAACCGGCTGCCAGTGTTCCAATGATCGCGCCTGCGAGATTGAAAGCGTAGAGGCGTGCCACTGAATTCGTGTCACGTCCGGCAGCCGCGAGGACCGGAAGCGTTGCGCCCATAAGCGCAGTGGGAACCAGCAGCACCAAACCCGAAAGAGCAAAGCGCCACAAACTGAACGCAAAGAACCCGGGTTGAAAGCGCTGCCAAATCAGCACATACAACTGATCGACCAGGCGAAACAACAGCGGCACGAGCAGCGCGTAAATCGCGATCCCGATCTCCATAAATCCATAAGTCGCGATCGGCTTCGTAATACGTGAGGCAAGTCTGCCCGCGAGCACACTGCCGAGTGCAAGCCCACCCATGAATGCAGCCAGCACAGTGCTGATAGCAAGCGTCGTCGCCCCAAACACAAGCCCCAACATTCGCGCCCACAGCACTTCATAAATCAGACCCGTCGCACCCGACAGAACAAAACACAGACTAATCAGAACGATAGTCGACGATAAATTCATTTGTGCTTTTTGTGGCTTACAAATAGATCACGTGGCTCGTGCGCCAAACGTTCGCCGGTATCGATCCCGGCGACGCGGCCGTCAACAGAATCGCATAATCGTGCTCGACCCGATCACGATTCACCGCCTCGTCCACGACCGGCGCTTCGGCGTCAAACGGCGTAACTAAAGCCAACCGCCGCAGACAGCGATAAAGATGTTCAGTTCCTGAACCAAATGGTCCAACTTCACCACCCAACACGAGCCTGACCTCCGCGCGCTCGTCAATAAAGTGCTTGATCAGCGACGCTGCCTGCACCACACCACGCTCAAATCTTTCTGACAAGTCGACGTTTGGAATGCGCGGCAAATGCGTGTCGAAAACAATCGTGATGCGCCGCTCATCTTCAGACGTAAACTCGCGCACGGTCAGTCGACGCGATCTTGCCGTTGCTTTCCAGTCGATGTGCCGCAGATCGTCCTGCGGTTGATAGTCACGCATCGAGAAGAGATCGTGTCCTGCTCCGCGCCGCAACGATGGCATCCTTCCGGCATACATCGGCAGCAAATGCAATTCATCGCTGATCACTTCGGGTTTCGGATAGACGATGATGTCGACATTGCGCGCGCGCAGACGGCGACGACGACGAAAGAACCCAAACGGAAAACGCGTCGACAACTCAAACCCATCGATCAGCACATGACCGCGTTTCGGAAACAACTGTTCGACACGTTGCTCAGCCGCAGCATGATGCGGCACGTAACTGAAGTAAGCGAGCAAGCGTTTGATGTGACGCGGACGGCGCTTCGCGTTTTGCTCGACTTCACTACTTGGCCCACGCGCTTCAACAAGAACGGAAAACGACGGCAGCGCGCGCTTTCTGTTGCGCAAGGTAACGA
>DATFHH010000139.1:0-224006 GCA_035248565.1 Pyrinomonadaceae bacterium
AGCCGGTTACGGTAAGTCTTCGATGCCGTTTGTGTTTTTGCATCGTGGACGACCGTTTACGCGTCAACTCGCGTGGTCCATCATCAAGCGTCACGCAGAGAAGGCCGGCATCAAAAACGTTTCACCGCATACGCTGCGTCACAGCTTTGCGACGCATCTCTTGCAACACGGAGCTGATTCGCGGTCCGTTCAGGCACTTTTGGGACACAGTGACATTTCGACCACACAGATCTACACACACATGACCGACGTGCATCTGCGTTCGGCTTACAATCGGCATCATCCACGCGCTCGGAGAAGATCAGCAAATTAATCCGCGTCATCTGCGTCATCCGCGGCTAATGGTTTTGTCGCAGTTTTACACGCTGGTGGATGTCTTCCAAGTTTTCGAAAGACAAGGTCAACGCACTCTTCAGCCAGGCTTCGATACGTCGTGAGCTTTCCACCAACGATCGAAAGCAGATTTCGTAGATGCGGATGCTCGCGAATGAAATGCCGGCGCGTAATATTTTGCTCTTCCTTATCGCTGGTCCACGGAAGCGGCCGCACGCCTGAATACGTAAAAAGCACGGTCTCGTGCGTGAGCCCGGCTCGTGGAAATGCGAGATTCGCTTCGGCGAGCAGATAATCCATTTCCCACACTTCGCAGCAGACCTCGTCAGGGTCGCCTTCAAACCGAACGTCAGTCGTACCAATCAGATAGTTTCCGTTCCACGGAATAATGAAAAAGGGACGACGATCACTTTGCGCCTCCAAATAGACAGCGTTCGCCGGAGCACCAGGAAACGGCGGCACAACGATGTGACTTCCCTTGGTTCCACCGATTAAACGTGGACTTTCGACGTGCACTCGCGCGAGTACGTGGTCAACCCACGGTCCGGCAGCGTTAACTACGATTTTCGTCTGAGCGAAGTGAGTTTCGCCGTCATGACCACCAAATTCCACACCAATCAGTGAATCGCCTTCAATGGTGAAGTTCGTCACCGGCGCATGCGTAAAAATCTCTGCCCCATTTTCGCGCGCCGCGCGTACATTCGCGGCGACCAGCCGCTCTGGAAACTCCACCTGCGCATCGAAATAGAGCGCCGAGCCGAGCAAGCCCTCCGGGTTTAGGCCGGGCAATCGCTTGAGCGTTTCGACACGTGAAAGCATTCGATGTCGTGGCAAAGACTTGCCTGGCGAGAGCAGGTCGTAAGCAATCATGCCGATGCGAATCGTCAAAAGCCCGCGTTTACTCCGTTTGTAAATCGGAATTGTGATGGCCAGCGGTTTAACCAAGTCAGGAGCGATTTTCAGCAGGGTTTCGCGTTCGCGAAGTGACTCACGGACGAGACCGAATTCGAGATGCTCGAGATATCGCAGACCGCCGTGGATGAGGCGCGTCGATGCGCTGGTCGTGCCCTTGCCGATGTCGCCTTTGTCGATCAGCAAAACTTTAAGACCGCGCATGGCCGCGTCACGCGCGATGCCGGCGCCATTGATGCCTGCGCCGATGATCAGTAGTTCAACAGGTTCTACAGAATTCACAAGATTAGTCGCACGAAATCGTGTCGGGCGTGCACTGTCTCAGGCATCGCGCTACGGCCTGGTTGTTAACAAACCTCAGCCAATTGGCCCACAAAAAAATTTGAGTTTTCTCAAAAAGACTCATCAATTGGGCGATTAGCGAACTCCGCCGTGAGAACTCTCAATTCCTTTTCAGCCTCCCCTTAAAACCGCGCGCGGGCATAACCTTTGCTCAACTTCGTGCATCGCACTTCAACACACGAAGGAGCATAAACAATGCGAGTCTCCCGACCAAAAACCAAGCTTCTCTTTTCTTTGTTTCTTCTCATTTTTTTCTCAATAACAATTATTGCCCGCGCCGACGACGATGATTCCGACGACTACGACGTTAAAGCTCGGGTCGTCCGCGTCAGTTTGATCTCAGGCGAAGCGAATCTCAAACGTAACGGCAACAAGGATTGGGAAACAATCCGGCTAAATTACCCGCTCGTCGAGGGCGATACCGTCGCCACCGGTAAAGACGGCCGGATCGAGATTCAGATTGATGCGCGCAATTTTGTGCGTCTTGCCGCCGGTTCAGTCCTGCGCATCGTCACTCTGCGTGACGAAGGTGTTGCAATGAGCGTGATCGAAGGCACCGCGACCGTTCGCCTTGCAAAATTCGACCGCGAGCACGAGTACTTTGAAATCGATGCGCCGAAAACAACTCTTGCAGCCGAAAAGAAAGGCCTCTACAGGATTGACGTAACGAGCGACGGCCACGTTCGCCTGACCGCTCGCGACGGTGGCAACGCTCGTATCTATTCAGACACTTCGGGCTTTACCTTGCGTGACGGCCGTTCGGCTGAACTCGTCGTCAATGGAGACAACGCCGGTGATTGGGATCTGCTCGCCGCCGCGCCAAACGACGCGATCGACGATTGGGTAAATGAGCGCGAGCAATACCTGGCGCAGCGTCTCAAATACGACGTCAAGTACTTCGACGAATACGTTTGGGGCGCCGAAGATCTCGACGCCTACGGCGATTGGATACAAACGGACAATTACGGCTGGGTCTGGCGTCCGCACTCCAGCACGATTGCCGGCTACAGCGATTGGGCGCCATACCGTTACGGCAATTGGGAATGGTGTCCTCCTTACGGCTGGACATGGATTGGTTATGAGCCTTGGGGCTGGGCGCCTTACCACTACGGCCGTTGGGTCTACATCAACAATTATTGGGCGTGGTGTCCGCGCAGCAGTTTTTATCGCAATCGCAGTTGGTGGCGACCGGCGCTGGTCGCGTTTGTGTCGCTTGATTTCTCGTTCGGAAACGATATTTGCTGGTATCCGCTGTCGTATTACCAGCGCGATCCACACTCACGTCATTATCGTCACGACGATCGTCGACCAGGCTACGGCGCTCCACGCCAGGGACAGAATGATTACGGACACGAAAAAACCTGGCGCGGCGTGACCAGAGTGCCGCGAACAGCTTTTGGCAACACGGAAAGACCTGGCGAGCCAGTTAATGAACAGATTGCGCGCCGTGTGCTCGACTCTGATCCGGAACGAGCAGACTTGCCACGAAAAAATTCATTGATGCGAGCGCCGGTTATTCGGATTCCGGATCGGCCGACGGGCGCGGGGGAGAGAGCTCCGGGTGAGGCATTGGATGAAAACCTCCGCCGTTCGCGAGTCTTTCTTGGACGAGAGCCAAGGGAGCCGAGGCAGGTGCAACAACCGTCAGAACCGAGGCGGTCAGAAGCTAATAGCAACACCAATACAACTACGACTACAACTCCGAGCGAGCCGGAGCCTCGACCGACTGGAGCTGTCTCTCGACCCGAGCCTGCGGCTCCACGTGAATCGCGTCCTGAGGATCGGCCTGGAAGAATGGTGCGGCCAGTGACGTCGCCGGAAGGATCGGAAAAACGCGGCAGGAGTCAGCAAGCGATTGAATCCACTCCGCGCAATGCGCCTGAGCCGCGCAGGGAGCAACCTGCGCCTGCTACGGAGCCGGCGCCGGCGTCGCCGCCACCGCGCGAGACTCCGAGAACGGAAAGTCCTAGAACTGAGACTCCTCGAGTTGAGACACCCAGAGTCGACCGACACGAAAGAGAGACGCCGCGTTCCGAACCGAGATCAGAGCCGCGATCCGAAACACCACGGCCTGAGCCACGCTCAGAACCGCGCTCAGAACCGCGGCGTTCGGAATCACCGCGTTCGGAATCACCGCGTTCGGAGTCGCCACGATCGGAACCCTCACGATCCGAATCGCCGCGTTCAGAGTCGCCGCGATCCGAATCACCGCGATCCGAATCGCCACGTTCAGAGTCACCGCGTTCAGAATCACCGCGACCCGAATCGCCCAAGAAGCCAGACAATCCAAACCGCTAATACTCGCCACAAAGAGGCACTTTTTTGTGCTTCTTTGTGGCCAAATCCAAAAGCAATTCTTTCCCGACGCCTGTGCCAAACCACTGCGGCGCCACCCACATGTGTTCTAGTTCGGCTTTATCACCGCGAACCGAGAGCGCATAGAAACCGCGGATCTCACCGTCCTCTTCAGCTACGTAAACGAGATTGTCGCGAATAAACTCGGGTGAGATCGTGAGATCTGATTCCCAGTGGTTGATCCAGTGTTCGGGATAGCCCCAGTAGCGCTTCGCATCAAGCGCAATCTGCGTCAGCGTTGCGGCCTCGTCAGGTAATGCGCGCCTGATTGTCATTCTCGACTGATCTCAAGAACCGGGTTCGTCGTGGTGCTCAGTGGTGTAGAGACGAAGGATGTCTTGTCCCTGGCGGGAACGCGGATCGATGGTCCGCAGGTGCTTGCGTCCCTGCATTTCCCAGATCGCAGTGACTACTCCATCTTTCTCTACTGCGTGGTAAGTAATCTCTTCAGTATTCGCTTCCGGGGCACTCTCGCTTGTATTCGCCACGGCCTGTCCGGCTGCGGTTTCATTCTCAGGCATACGAACTCAAACACTCTCCAATCTGCTTGCGGTAGGTTTTAATGTGCCGCGAATTGTTGCATATCAACCTCGGTAACGCAACGCCATCTCAACTGCCGCCCGCGGTACAACCACGCCCCAGCCTTGCCGATCCACTTCAACACCATCAACACGCTCGGCAGTCTCAATCAAGATCCGTTTGATTTGTTGCGGCGTCAACTTCGGATTCGCCTCAAGCATGCAAGCAATGATCGACGCGACGATCGGAGCAGCGAAGGAAGTGCCGTCGACAAACTTGTAGTACTCATTGATGACGTTGTTCTCACGCAGCTTGATCGTGATCAGTTGGCGCAGCAATGGCACGGCCAGTTCGCGCGCTTCGTCGAGATCTTTATCGACACCGGCGTGGGACAGAATGATCTCGCATAGTTCGTTGTCAGTGGCGTTGTCGAGCTTGGCGTAGAGTTGAGCTTCGACGGCAGTCGGTGTGTAAGGCAGGATTGGGCCAGCAACCCAGATCCCCGGCGCGATCACTTCCGGTTTTTGCAAGCCGTCAATAGTTGGACCATACGACGAGCGATACATTCCGCGCCGCGCGCGATCGAGGGAGTTTTGATCGTCGAGACCACCGACCGCGATGCACGACGGAGCACTCGCCGGCGGCAACACCGGATGTCCCGGAGCGAGACCCGCATTGCCGACAGCGCAAACGACTGTCATTCCTGCCTTCACCATCTGTTCGACCAACTGACAAAGCGAGTTGTGCAGATACGACTGTTCGAAGTCTCCACCGGCAGAGATATTCACGATGCGAATGTCATATTTTTCCTTGTTGGCAAATACCCAGCGCAAGCCAGTTTCGATGTTGTTCTCGGAAATGCGTCCAGTCTTCCCGATCTTGACTAACACGACATTAGCTTCGGGCGCGATGCTGCGATAAAAACCGTCGGAGAGGTAGCCGTTTCCCGCCGCGACGACTGAAGTCATCATCCCATGCCAGCTTGCGACGTCAGACGTTTGCAAAGACGAGAGATCGTCCGACGGAACGAAGATGTTGTGATATGTAAGTATGCGATTGACGGGTTCGGTTAGATCTTTGTGCGCATAAAAACCGGAGTCGAGAAATGCGATTGTGATGCCGAGTCCGGTGTAGCGCTCGTCGGCATCCATCCGCAGCGGGACGGGTAGCGCCTGTTCAATCGTTTCAGTTATATTATTCATCACCTACTTAGCACAGATTACACGGATTTAGAGGAGAGTTGTAGATGAAGACGAGAAATCTATCAATGTTGCTGGTGTTGCCGTTTGTGATTGCGGCCGCCGCGTTTGTCGCTGGTTCACGGCCGTTAGGAGAAGTCCCGGCGCCACCTGCCATCGGCGCCACCATCGAAGACTTTACGCTTCCCGACGTCGATAACAAGGACCACTCGCTCAAATCGCTGGCCGGCAAAAATGGTACGGTTCTGCTCTTCATGGCCGTGCAATGTCCGGTCTCCAATGCGTATAACGAGCGCATGGAAAAACTCGCTGAAGACTACCAAGCCAAAGGTATCGCTGTGATCGGAATCAACGCGAATGTCTCTGAGGATGCGGCGACAGTGAAGGCTCACGCGGCTGAGCACCATCTGACATTCCCCATTCTCAAAGATCCCGGCGATAAGATCGCCGACAGACTCGGCGCCGCCGTCACGCCTGAAGCGTACTTCCTCGATTCGAACAACAAACTCCTCTATCACGGACGCATCGACAATTCGCGCAACGCCGCGCAAATCGAATCCAACGATCTGCGCAATGCGTTGGACGCAGCGTTGGCTGGCAAGCCAGTCGAAAAGACAGAAGCGAGGGCGTTTGGATGCACTATCAAACGGGCGTAAGAAAATGAATTTTTCAAAAGCGATAATTCCAGTTGTACTTTGCGTAATGTTGGTGAGTCTCGTGGCGCCGGCCCAAAAGCGACAGGGCCGAGCCACAAAACCACCCAAACCGGCGGTTGTCTCGCCAATCGATACGGAGGCGCTTAAGAATCTCCTGACTCAACAACGGCAGCGTCCATTGCTTGTCAACTTTTGGGCGACGTTCTGTGATCCCTGCCGCGATGAGTTTCCTGAACTCGTGAAGATTGACCAGGAGTATGGGTCGTCGCACGAGTTAGAGTTTGTCACCGTGTCGCTCGACGATGTGAGTGACATCAAAACCGGCGTGCCGAAGTTTCTCGATTCGATGAAGGCGACGATGCCGGCTTACCTGCTCGACGCGGTGGATCCCGAGCCTGCGATCAATCTCGTAGATCCCAAATGGCGAGGCGATCTGCCTGCGACTTTTCTATACAACGAGAAGGGTGAGATTGTTTACAAGCACATCGGACGCGTGAACACTGCTGAACTGCGCGAGGCGATCGAGAAGGTAGTTAAGAAAGGTGACAAGAGTTGAAGGCCAAGCATTTTAGCCGCAGATTACGCGGATGACACAGATTTATTTATCCGCGTCATCCGCATAATCTGCGGCTAAAATGCTGGTCCAAGATCAGTCCTGTTCCCCTAATGATTACTCCCGAAGTTATCTCCGCCCATAACCTCACGCAGCAAGAATTCGAGCGAATAAAGGAACTACTTGGCCGTGAACCGAGTTTTGCCGAACTCGGCATCTTCTCGGTCATGTGGTCGGAGCACTGTTCCTACAAATCTTCGCGCATTCATCTCAAACGACTTCCGACTACTGGAGCACGCGTGATCGTGCCGCCAGGAGAGAATGCGGGCGTCGTCGATCTTGGCGACGGCTGGTGCGCGGCTTTTAAGATCGAATCACACAATCATCCGTCGTTTATCGAACCGTTTCAGGGTGCGGCAACGGGCGTCGGTGGCATCCTGCGCGACATCTTCACGATGGGCGCGCGTCCGGTCGCTTCGATGAACAGTCTGCGCTTTGGTTCGTTGGACCATCCGCAGCACGGCCGGCGCAATCGCTCGCTGCTCGCCGGAGTTGTTGCTGGGATCGCGCACTACGGAAACGCGTTTGGTGTGGCGACTGTTGGCGGCGAAGTTGCTTTTGATGATGCTTACGCGTTGAACCCGCTGGTGAATGCTTTTGCTCTAGGTCTTGTGCGGCACGATCAGATCTTCTTTGGCAAGGCGACGGGAATCGGAAATCCAGTGCTTTACGTCGGCGCTAAAACCGGCCGCGATGGAATTCACGGCGCGACGATGGCTTCGGCTGAGTTTGATGAAGAAGCTTTGGAGAAGCGTCCGACAGTGCAGGTCGGAGATCCGTTTCTCGAAAAGCTCCTGCTCGAAGCATGTCTGGAGGCGATGCGTAGCGGTGCGGTCGCCGGAATTCAGGACATGGGCGCGGCAGGTCTGACTTCTTCGTCGTGTGAAATGGCGGCGCGTGCGGGCACCGGCATCGAGTTGGATCTCTCGTTGGTGCCACAACGCGAACAAAACATGACCGCCTACGAGATGCTGTTGTCAGAGTCGCAGGAGCGGATGCTGATCGTGGCCCACTCCGGTCGCGAGCGTGAGGTGGTTGATATTTTTCGCAAGTGGGACCTGGATGCGGTAGTTATTGGTCGCGTGCGCGATACCGGACGCATGCAGGTGTTTCACAACGGCGAGATGGTTGCGGACATTCCGGTCGGAGCGTTGACTGACGAAGCGCCGCGTTACGAGAGGAAGATGGCTGCACCCAAGAAGGCAGTCGCACCATCACGAGATTTGGGTAACACGGATCACGCGGATGCGTTACGGATTCTTCTCTCGTCGGGGAACATTGCGTCAAAGCATTGGGTGTATCGTCAGTACGATCACATGGTGCGAACCAATACTGCGATCCTGCCCGGCGCTGATGCAGCGGTGGTTCGAATCAAAGAAACTCGCCGCGCGCTGGCGATGACACTCGACGGCAACGGACGTTACTGCGCTGCAAATCCTCGTGCAGGCGCAAAGCTGGTCGTCGCGGAAGCTGCACGCAACGTGGTGTGTGTTGGCGCGCGGCCAATCGCGATCACAAATTGTTTGAACTTTGCCTCGCCTGAACGACCCGAAGTGATGTGGTCATTTTCGGAAGTGGTCGACGGCATGGCTGAAGCGTGTCGCGCACTCGAAACCCCGGTCGTTTCCGGTAACGTTTCGTTTTACAACGAGACTGAAGGTCGCGGCATTCTGCCAACGCCTGTCATCGGAATGGTGGGATTGATTGAAGACGTTCGGCGTGTGGTTTCGCCCGGGTTCAAGAACGAAGGCGACGTGATTGCGCTGCTCGGGACGACGCACGACGATCTGTCGATCAGTGAATACGCGGCAGGCATCGCTGGTGTAAAAACCCGAGAGATGGTCGCGTCAGGAGAAGTGCCCAAGCTGGATCTCGAACGCGAACTGGCAGTGCAGAAAACATGTCTCGCCGCGGCGGAAGCAGGACTGCTGCTGGCGGCGCACGACTGTTCTGACGGTGGACTAGCCGTCGCGCTTGCTGAGATGTGCTTCTCTTCACTCGGACGAGATGCGATCGGAGCTGATGTGAATCTTGCGGGAACACTCGATCCAACGACGTTGCTTTTCAGCGAATCGCCATCGCGCATCGTCGTGAGTTTTGATACTGCTGAGACTGCCGCGATCGAGGAACTCGCCCGGCGTAACAATGCGCCGTTCGCGATCCTCGGTCGGGTCGGTGGCACGCGGCTGAGCATTTCGATTAGTGGGCACAAGACAGTCGAAGCAAGTGTGGTGGATCTCGAAGCCGCGTGGCGAAGTGCGCTGAGTTTCTAGCCACAAAGAGATACAAGAAATACGAAAAGGCATTTTGGGCTTTTATGTGCTTCTTTGTGGCGAAAAGTCTTCATGCATCCCGTCATCTACCTCAACAAGACGATGGTTGAGGCGACGAAAGCGCGCGTCGCGCCCGTTTCTTCCGCGATGCTTTACGGTCGCGGAGTCTTCACCACTCTCGCCGTTTACAACAGTGAGCCATTCCTCTGGTCCAGGCACTGGCAACGTTTAGCATCGCACGCTAAAAAACTCGACATCGATTACACGGGCTGCACCGAGAGAAACGTCGGCGACGCGCTGCACAAGTTGATTGCGATCAATAACGTGAAGGAAGGTCGCGCAAGAGTGATACTACTCGCGCGCAGCGGTCGCGACATCTGGAAAACAAAAGTGCCCGGCGCGAAGAAGACGGACCTGTTAATCATGACCGGCGAGCCGCAGAAGCTTTCGCAGACTGGTTTGTCGCTGGCCGTCTCTCCGTATCGCGCCAACACCTTCTCGCCGCTTTCCGGAATAAAGAGTCTGAACTACCTGGATCACGTGCTTGCGTGGGAAGAAGCGCAGAGCCGCGATTTTGACGAAGCTGTAGTTTTGAACGAGCGCGGTGAGATCGTGTCGGCAACAACAGCTAATATATTTTGGACGAAAGACGGCACGCTTCACACGCCTGCGTTGAGCACCGGCGCTTTGCCAGGCATCACGCGCGAATGCGTCATCGAGATCTCGGAAAAGCAGTTTATTCCACTGTTGGAGGGTGTTTACGAAATGCCTGACCTGACCGACGCCGACGAAATCTTTCTGACGTCTTCCAGCCTCGGCGTCGCGCCGGTCACGACGTTCGACTTCCGCCGCTATGCGTCTGAGGCTGCGATCACAACGACCATTCGGAACGCTTTTGAAAAACTAAGCCGCGGATGACGACGATCCAGGATTTACAGATTTTCGCTGATAAGATAACTTCGAAACATATGAGTACTGTAACTGAAGAAACACCGGAAGTAACCGAACCAAAGACAACAAAGTGGGTCTACCTTTTCGAAGAAGGCCCGGGCGACGACAAGTCGCTTCTCGGCGGCAAAGGCGCCGGACTCTGTGAGATGACGCAGGCAGGACTGCCCGTGCCTCCTGGTTTGGTCGTTACCACCGAAGCCTGCAACGCGTTCTTTGAAAACGACAAAAACTTTCCCGAGGGGTTGTGGGAACAAGTGCAGGAAGGTTTGAAGCGGATCGAAGAGAAAGTCGGCAAGCGTTTTGGCGATCCGAAGAATCCGCTGCTCGTGTCGGTTCGCTCGGGCGCGGCCTTTTCGATGCCGGGAATGATGGACACAGTTCTGAACCTTGGTCTGAACGAAGAGACCGTGCAAGGTCTGGCAGAACAGACCGGCGATCTGCGCTTCGCGCTCGACGCGTATCGAAGGTTTGCGTCGCTGTTCGGTGAGATCGTGATGGGCGTTGCCCACGAGAAGTTTGAACGAGTGCTGGATCGGTTCAAAGCACAGACGCAAGGCGGACGCGATACCGATCTCAGGCCGGACCATCTGCGCGACATCATCGCCGCGGAGAAACAGATCATACTGACGGAGCGATCTGCGATTCCCGAGGATCCTTACGAACAACTTCGCGTCGCGATTGCCGCGGTCTTCAATTCGTGGATGGGCCGTCGCGCCATCGATT
Organism: Pyrinomonadaceae bacterium; assembly: GCA_035248565.1. Taxonomy (GTDB): domain Bacteria; phylum Acidobacteriota; class Blastocatellia; order Pyrinomonadales; family Pyrinomonadaceae; genus PSRF01. The sequence continues at coordinate 10,877 of DATFHH010000139.1, forward strand.
ATCGACGAGTGAATCGTATTCCCGATTCGTTAGGCACTGCGGTCAACGTGCAGGCGATGGTGTTCGGAAACATGGGCGCGGGCAGCGGCACCGGCGTCGCCTTCACGCGCAATCCTTCTACCGGCAAGAAAGAACTCTACGGCGAATACTTGCTAAATGCGCAGGGCGAAGACGTCGTCGCCGGCATTCGCACGCCAAATCCAATCAGTCAATTGAAGACGGAACTGCCTGAGGTCTACGAGCAGTTTGCTTCGATCACGAACCTGCTCGAACAACATTATGGCGACATGCAGGACTGCGAGTTCACCATCGAACGCGGCAAGCTCTGGATGTTGCAAACGCGCACCGGCAAACGTAGCGGCGCAGCGTCTGTGCGCATCGCTGTCGATATGGTTTATGAAAAACTGATCGACAAAGCGGCGGCGGTAAAACGCGTCACGCCCGAACAACTGGACCAACTGCTGCATCCAACTGTCGATCCCAAGACCAACGCAACTGTGCTCGCGACAGGTCTTCCGGCAAGTCCTGGCGCTGCACAAGGCCAAGTGGTTTTCAGTCCGGATGAAGCCGAAGAGATGGCGCGCGAAGGCAAGCGCGTCGTGCTCGTTCGTCTGGAAACGAGTCCTGATGATTTTCACGGCATGGTTGCCGCGCAAGCGATCGTCACCGCGCGCGGCGGCATGACGAGTCACGCTGCCGTCGTTGCGCGCGGCATGGGCAAAACCTGCGTCAGCGGCGCCAACGCGTTGAATATTGACTATGGGCAACAACAGTTCACGGTTGACGGCACGGTCGTGACAAAGGGCGAGTGGATCACTGTCGATGGTTCAACTGGTCGCGTGTTTCTGGGCCAGGTGCCTACGATTCAACCGACGCTCGGCAATGATTTTTACAAGCTGATGAGCTGGGCCGATCGGTTTCGTCGCTTGCGCGTGCGTGCGAATGCAGACACGCCGCTCGATGCGAAGACAGCACGCCAGTTCGGCGCTGAAGGAATCGGTCTTTGTCGCACCGAACACATGTTCTTTGGCGATCAGCGACTCGCCGCGATGCGCGAGATGATCCTTTCTGAAGGCGTGGGCGCGCGCGAGAAGGCACTTGAAAAGTTGTTGCCGCTTCAACGCGGTGACTTCATCGGCATCTTCCGCGAAATGGCCGGCTTGCCAGTCACGATTCGGCTGCTGGATCCGCCGCTGCATGAGTTCTTGCCGAACGCTGAAGAACTGGGCAGCGAACTCGCTGAGCTGAAGATGAAACTCAAAGGGGTGAGTACGTTGAGCGACATGGACCACGTGCTCGACGAGATCGATCAAAAGCGCGCGTTGCTGCGTCAGGTCAACCGCATTCGCGAAGCCAATCCGATGCTCGGTTTTCGCGGGTGTCGTTTAGGACTGCTGTTTCCGGAAGTCACGAAGATGCAGTGCCGCGCGATCTTCGAAGCCGCCTGTCAGGTTCAGGGCGAACGCAAGAAAGTCGAACTCGAGATCATGGTGCCGCTGGTATCAGTCAGTGAAGAGTTGCGACAACAGTCAGAGTTGATTCATGAAGTCGCGCGACAGGTGATGGGCGAGCATGGCATGACAATCGAGTACATGGTCGGAACGATGATCGAGTTGCCACGCGCGGCGTTGATGGCGGATCGTATCGCGCAGCACGCGCAGTTCTTTTCGTTCGGCACAAACGACTTGACGCAAACGACGTTTGGGTTGAGCCGCGACGATTCGAGCCGCTTTCTGCCGAATTACATTGAGCGAAAGATTGTGAGAGACGATCCGTTCCAGGTGCTCGATCGTGACGGTGTTGGACAGCTCGTGCGAATGGGCACGGAACGCGGACGCAGTGCGAAACCGAATCTCAAAGTGGGGATCTGTGGCGAGCATGGCGGCGATCCGCAGTCGATCGCGTTTTGTGATGAGATTGGACTTGATTACGTGAGTTGTTCGCCGTTCCGAGTTCCCGTCGCGCGCCTTGCCGCAGCGCAGGCCTCACTGATCGCCAGCGAGCCAAGCGACAAATAGTTTGCCTGCCAGACGTGGCCATCCACAGATTACGCAGATTTCGTCTGGGTAATCTGTGGATGGCCGAAGTCTTCTTACTATCTCGGTGATGAAGCAAAAGCGACATCAGTGATCAAAACGCCGCCTTGAAGCCGCTCGTCGAAGGTGAATTGTACTGAGCGAACGTTATTCAGATTAACGCCTCCGAATGCAGTTAGCGGCACACGCACGGTGTTCAAGACAACTTTCGGCACTGGTCCAACTTCACCCGGTGGGAAGAACAAGGCCGCTGAAATATCACTGACTCTAACCGATGCGCTCGAGCCAGAAGCGTCGGTTAGTTTCACGCGAAAGTCCTGAGCGAGATCAGCGAGGTTGCGTGCATCGGCAAAGTTCACGCTGACGCGAAACTGAATCGCCTGAAACCTCGACACATTCCCTAACGTCGGCGGCAGATCATTTCTGTAATTGCCGGTTATGTCGTTCCATCCCGTATTGAGTTGACTTAAACCCCGCATTGACGATCGCGCACTCGGAGTTGTGTGCGGCTGTCGCGCGTTTGGCTCATCGGGCAAACATCGCTGCGGTTGTGGCGCATCACCGCCGCACAATGCGTACGGAGAGAGAGCAGTCTGTATCGCTGCGGCGCCGAGCGTGTTGACCGATAGATTGGTGTTGTTCAGCAGTCTGTTGACATCCAGCCGCAACTCCGGATTGTCAGGCGCGTGATAAGAAACGAACAGCTTGTTCGTTTGCGCTGAGGGTGGTGGCGGAGCATCGCCAGTGAGTATCGGCAAGAACTGGGTTTCACCGCCAACGTAAGCACGGAAGAACGCGCTCATGTAGGCGAGTCCGGTGCCACGCTGCTGCGCTTCAGTCAGTCGCTGATTGCCATTGCCACTACCGCATTGCGAATCGGAATGACCACCCGGCACGAACGCTAGCCAATCGTTTGCGGCGCCCGGGAATGGACTCGATGGCGACCAGATCGTGTTGTAGAAATTGTGATTGGCGCCCATTACGAGTTCGTAATGCTTTGGTGCTTGATCGCCGGGCACGTTGTATCGCGCGTCGTCGTAGAAATGAACTCCTTGAAGATCACTCACATCGCCGTCGCAATAAGGCAACAGCACGTTGAGCGCGGCATTGTTCACGACGAATCGATTGAAATCAACCGGCGCGAGTGGAAAGACTGCCTTGATGCCGTAAGGTGCGCCCAACGAGTTATTTAACACGTAGTGTCGCACGACTCCTTCGCCGCCGCGCGAGTGCCCCATCGTGCCGATTTGGCTCATGTTGAATTTACCGACGAACTTAGTTCCGAAAGGCGCGCCGCCAGTGGTGTTGAAGCCATTAAGGATATCGAGATGCTTTTGAATCAACTCGGCTCGCGCGAGTGCGCCGAGGTCAAACACGCTGTTGTCTACCGCGTTGACTCCGTTTGCGCTGATCGAAACAACCACATAACCGTGACTCGCTAACACCTCTGAAACGTAGTCATAGCCTTTGTAACTCGGAATCGGCTGACTGCCATTTGTCGTGCAAGGCCACTGCAACAACTGGCTACCGCCTTTGAAACAGGTAGCATGGCGACCGTGCAGAAAGACAATCACAGGATACGGTCCGCCGGGCAAGTTCGTCGGATAGTGAATGGAAGCACGCAGTTCGACTGGTCCAGGAAAGTTGCTGGGTTGGAAAGCCGTGTCTCCGAAATCATATTCTTCGCGTGTTACAGCCAAGGGACCAGGCGTACCTGGATCTGGCACTTGTGCGAGACCGATACTTACTCCAACTGTAATCAGGAGCAAAAACGTACAAAGAGCGCGGATGTAGTTTTTCGTTGTCATTGGTTTTCTCCTTCACGCTTCAATTGGAGTTTTTGCGAGAGCGTTCGGCGATTGTCTTTGTCGTCGCCGTAAGAGATTGAGACGGCACCGCCTGCGCGTATCAGAGAGCTGTCGAATGTGATGGCAGTGATTTGCGACAACGTTTCATTTTCGATACCCGTCCCAACGATTTGATCGTCAATCCAGATGACAGCCGGGAGTGCGCGCACGGGAAATGGACCACCCTGAACCGTGACTCGCCAGGCTTTATCAACTGCGACCTGTTGACCACGCACTTCGACTGTTAGACTTCTCGGTAGCTGTATTTCTTCGACGCGATAACCGGTGAGTCGTAAGTCAGTGGTTGGCCGCGCGGACTTGGCTTCGCTAATTAATTTTCCGGGTGCTTTCAGCAGTTCTCTCAATGGCGCCTCCCTGTTTGCTTGTGCAGAGACGTTGGAAGCATTCAAGAACAACATCGGCAGCGCGATGAAAGCAATCGTTACGGAGCGATGTATAAGTCTTCGCTTCATTCTTTGAATCTCCTTTAAATGGATGAACAGGCACACAACGACGGGGGAATCGCGACCCTATGATCTTTAGAATGGGAGGTAATTCTGCTGGGCTGGAGCAGGCGATACGTTAATCAGAATTGTGAGTACTGTCAATACTACTCTGCCAACTTCAGGAGCTCTGAGACTGTCTTGAAACTGTAACCCTGCGTTGGACTCGAGAAATCTAACCGCATGCGTCTTTATTGCTGAAGTTTTCAGGCTTATCGGACCAACCGACCCAGCCCTCGGCGCTTCTGACTTTCACCCACCACGTTACTTGTAGTTGTTTTTCGAGTCTTCCCCAACAGTTGGGCGTCTGCTCACAGGTCGGATAACTCTGCTCAAATGGACCATTCATATACTCGAGTTCTTCTTGATACATCCTTCCCTTGAACCACACTTTGTAGAAACCCTCACCGAGAGGCGTGTATACCCAGAGCACATCGCCTGGTTTGTACTTCTCGTGGTTCTTGAAGATCACGAATTTACCTGGCAGTGTGGCGACCTCGCCCGTAAGACCGGTAACCCAGGTGCCGGCCTTGAATTTTCCGACTCGCCTAGAGCTTCGATCTGGCTGCTCGTACGCAACAGTCATCCGTTCAGTTTTCCACTTGCGATAGGTGCAACACTCAAATGGACAGGCGCGTTTGTCGACATACACAGCAGGACGTTTCGTTTGCGGATAACTAACCAGAGTTGTTGTCATCAAAATGGCCGTCGCGCCCAGAAGGATGACCGACCTGTTCATTTCCCAACTCCTTTTCATAAGAATCGCTTCAAGATACGAAAGAGCCCAGCTGGAGTCGATGTGGAAATCAGCAGTGGGACTGGCGGTAACTCTCAGACGAAAAGAGCGTCCGACCAATGGACGCCCTATCTTTGATTCCGGAAATGGTGCACCCGGCACGACTCGAACGTGCGACCCCCTGATTCGTAGTCAGGTACTCTATCCAGCTGAGCTACGGGTGCGAAGCTTGTAATAGTAAATGCTGAGGAGAAAATCGTAAAGCGACGAGCCTGCCTGGCCTCAACGCGCGTAATAGCCGGGCTTGGTGCGCGCTGTCAGGTCGGAATTCGCCACCTCAACCTTTATTTCGTGCCACTTACCACGCGGTCTGTCGCCCGGCGCCTGATACGCAACCGTGTAAAGCGTGCGCAGGTTTGCAGCGACCTCGCGATAGAGTTGGGCCATGTGTTCCAGCCGATTGATCTCGTTCAAATGTCCGCCCGTGCGATCGGCAAGCGATTGTAGACGCGCACGCGCAGCGGCGTAGATGCCGATGATGTTGGGCGTTGGTAGCGGCAGTCTGCTCGGATCGCCCGACGGCAAAGCGAGCGGATAAATCGTGACGCCCTGCCGGTCCGCTGCCGCCAACACGCTATTCAGGTCAGCGTTTGAGTCTGGCTGGATCGCAGCAAGCGCCTCCTCGTTCGTCTGCGCTTTCGACAACACTGCGCGATCGGCGTTACGCAAACGCGTGTCCAAGCCATCGGTGAGCACGACGATCGCTTTGCGTCGTTTGCCTTCCTTCTCCAACTCCTTCAACGCGTACTTCAACGCGTCATAAAAATGCGTTTCGCCGGCGCCTTGCGCGATCTCGATGGCGTAGGCTGTCTTCTTTCGGTCGACCGAAAAACCCGTCAACGATTTGACCTGCGCGTTGAACTGAACAACTGCAACACGATCCTCGGGCGCAAGCGCATCGAGAAAACGCTGGCTCGCGAGTTTTAACTGCTGGCGAAAGTTGACCGTCGAACCCGACATGTCCAGCAACAACACCAGGCTGAATGGCGCATCGACTGGTTCGAAGTGTTGAATCGACTGTTTGACACCATCCTCGTAGACGACAAAATCGTCTTTTGTTAACGACGTGACAGCGCGGCCCTGTTTGTCGACGACGCCTATATTTAACTGCACCAGCGAGGTTTCGGTGCGAATGATCTCGTCAGGATCCTGCGCGTTTGCTTGAACGACGGCAAACAGCGCCAAAACCGCAAGAGACAAGAGCCGCTGGAAGAATTGTTTGGACTGCATGGATAAATCGGCCTGCAAGTATGCCTTGCCCGCGTTTTCTTTTTCAAACGTGCTGATTTCGGACGCCGCAAAACATGAATCGGTTGCTTTTACGAGTGTGGCTTATAATGCGGGCAGGAAGGACCTTACAAACTTGTCGCTCTTCACGAATTATCGTCCGAACTTTTGCTCTGAGTGTGGCGAGAAGATTGTGCGCTTGCGCTGGCGTCTTTGGACCAGCCGGCGGTTTTGCGACAAGTGTTCGGCGCGTTTCGTGAGTGCGCAGTGGTTGCGGCGTACACTCGCGGTGGTCGCGCTGATCGCTACTGGATTGTTGATCGGACGCGGCTGGCGGCAGGAGCGACCGCCGCTGGTAATTCAACGAACTGCCAGTGCACCAGCGCAAAACTCATCAGGCGAGTCATCAGTTCCTGCGGCGCCAGTTGTCGCTGAACAGAGCTACATGTGTGGAGCTCGAACGAAGAAAGGCACCCCTTGCTCGCGGCGCGTTCATGGTCCAGTGCGCTGTTGGCAGCACAAAGGAATGCCGGCGATGTTGCCGCAGGATAAGTTGCTGATTAAAGAATAGTTCATCCACAGATTACACAGATTACACTGATTTTATAAATCAATCTGTGTAATCTGTGGATGGATTTGCTTATTGCTGCGAAGCCTTCGATGTCGCGCGGTTGTTGATCGTCTTAACCGGAGGCGCGGGCTTCGGTGGAAGCTTAACAGGTTGTTTGATCTTCGCCATCGCCTCCGCAATCGCGCGTTCGAGTTGCGGATCCTTGCCGGTGATCACTGACTGCGGATCGTTATCGACTTCAATGTCCGGATCGACACCGTAGCCCTCGATAATCCACTCGCCATTCTTATTCGCAAGTCCAAACTCCGGAACGTTTACCGAACCACCATCGATTAATGGTCCACGATTCGTAATACCCACTACACCACCCCACGAACGCTTGCCAATCAATGGCCCAAGTCCAGCTTGGCGAAACATCGCCGGGAAGATGTCGCCGTCTGACGCAGAATTCTCATCAAGCAACGCTACCATAGGACCAATGAAAACACCGTCGGGATACGTGCTCGCATCGTCGTTCGTGCGCGAGTAGTTGAGCGCCAGCACTTTTCGTGACAAACGCTCGATGAGCATGCGCGACACGTTGCCACCACCATTAGCCCGCACGTCCACAATCAACGCTTCTTTTTGCAACTGCGGGTAATACCACTTGATAAACTCGCGAATTCCGTTCGCACCCATGTCCGGCACGTGAAGATAACCAACGCGGCCATTGGTCGCCTTAGTCACCTTTTCGCGATTGTGGTCCACCCAATCGAGGTAGATCAGATTCTGTTCGTCGCTGATCGGCCGATACGAAACGGTCCGCGCGCCTTGCATCGATGGAACTTTATTGAGCGTCAGTTGAACCGGATTGTCTGTCTTGTTGCGCAAGAGACGATACGGATCGTCATTCGCCTTCAACTCTTCACCATCGATTGCCAACACGTAATCGCCAACGCTGGCATTCACGCCTATTTCCGTCAGCGGTGAGCGATAGATATCTTCGGAATTATCGCCGTCGAAGATCTTGGAAATGCGATAACGACCAGCTTGTTTGTCGAACTCAAAACGCGCCCCTGGCAAACCGTAGCGCGGACGAGGCGGAATTTGAAAATCACCCCCTTCGATGTACGCGTGCTGCACGGTCAGCTCGGAGATCATTTCACTGATTACATAATTGAGATCCGAACGGTGGCCCACGTATTTGAGTAGTGGCTTGTATTGTTCGCGCAACGCGACCCAGTCGTAACCGTGCATGTTCGGCACATAGAACCAATCGCGATAACGCCGCCACACTTCGTTGAAGATCTGATTCCACTCTTCGGCCGGAACTCGATCGACATATAAACCATTTGTCGCAACTGCTTTGCGCGTTTTGTCACCGACAGGTGTCGCATCGTAAAGATTGTAGCCTGATCCCTGGCCCACGAGGACTTTCGACCCATCGTCAGAAAGAGCATAACCGCGAACATCGTCCGCCAGTGTGGTTTCCTTGCGATCCTTGACGGAGTAGATCCGCAGCGACGCGTTGCGATCGCTTTGACGGCCGTAATAAGGAGCGCCACCTACAACGTAAAGCAGGTGTCCGGTCTTCGCCGACAATCCGAAATAGTTATCAGCCCCAACCGGCACGCGCGCTACGCGATTCGTAATGCCATCGAAGTCGATCGTCATCGTCGGCGGAGGTTTCGGTGCAGCTTCCGGCTTCGGTTCAGCCGCAGGTGTTTCGGCGGGTTTTTCAACGGAGGGCGCAGGAGAAGCCGCCGGTTTCGGCGATTCCTCAGACTTCGCAATCGTTACCTCATCACTTTCAGGCGGAAACGGATGCTTCACATCTTTACGCAACGAGAGCGCGTAGATGTAAGTCGGACGATTGGTTGCAAAGTTGAATTCGATGTTCGAAAGCTGCGGTGCGAATTCTCGGTCACTCAGGAAATACAGATAGTTGCCTTGCGGTTCCCAGGCGGGATTGTAGGAGTTGAAGTAGTCATCAGTTACACGATGCAACTGTCCATCATTCGCATTCCAAATAAACACGGACGAAAACTGGTTCTGATTTACCATCGTGAACGCGAGGAAGTTTCCTCTCGGCGACCATGTATAATCACGAATCTGACCGCGCGGTGAATCAGTGACTTGAACAACCTTGCGATCGGCCAACGTCAGCACGTAGAGCTTGCCGTCCTTGTCGCTGAAGGCGATTCGCTTACCATCAGGCGCCCAATCCGGCGCGTAACGCATTGCCGAACCGCCGGTGGTGATCTGCTCCGCAGGCTTCGAACCATCTTGCGCGATCAAATAGAGCTCTTCTTCCCCTGACATATCGGAGATGAACGCGATCTTCGAACCATCAGGCGACCAGCTCGGCCACTTGTCATGTGCGCCTGACGAATGCGTCAGATTTCGTGTCGGACCTTTCTCAATGGGAACGGTGAAGATGTCTCCGCGTGCGGCGACCACAGCGCGTTCACCTTTAGGACTCAAGCCGCCCGATTCGATCAGGTTTGCAGCCGACACTCGGCTCGGCCGCCGCGAATTGCCTTCATCGGGAACATTGATCGATATCGCTGTGCTCTTGCGGGTGCGTGCGTCGAGCACTTGTAACTCGCCATCCAACTCATAGACGATCTGCCCTTCATTGTCTGAACTGGGCCAACGCACGTCCCACGGATCGTTATTCGTCACTCGCGTCGCCTTGCCGGTGGAAACGTTGTAGGCGTAGAGATTGAAGTGGCCATCACGATCGGAGTTAAAGAAGATCGTGTCGCCAATCCACATCGGATCTCTCCACGGCCTTGGACCATCGCTGATGCGCTTCGCTGTGTTGTTGTTCAGGTTGAAGATGTAGAGTTGATTTGCCTGGCCACCGCCGTATCGTTTTTCAGATCGGAAGTCGCGCGACTCCGGTGAGTAGACGATCTCGTCGTTATTTGGCGAGAAGTCTCCCGAACCGGCGGTCGGCATTGGCAATGGCGCGGCTGGTCCACCGTCAACCGAAACTGAATAAAGACGCGCGATCGGAAGCGACCAGGAGTCACGCAAAGATCGGAAGATGATCCGCTTGCTGTCCTTTGTCCAACCGTACACCTGATTGTCCCAACCCCAGCGCGGCGCGAGTGGTCCGCGCGCGGGATAGAAGGTCAGTTGCTTTGGCTCTCCGCCGCCGGTAGGAACGATGTAAACCTGTTCGTCGCCGTCGTATTGTCCGGTGAAAGCTATCCACTTTCCGTCGGGCGAGAATTTTCCAAACAGCTCAACGCCAGGGTGCGAAGTCAAATGCACTGCGGTACCGCCGCTGGAGGGCGCGAGCCAAAGGTCGCCAGCGTAAGTGAAGACGACTCGATCGCCGCGGATGTCCGGAAAGCGCAGAAGCTTGGTTTGCGAATAAGCCGTCGTTGAGAGGATGAAAATGAGCACAGCGATGCGTGTAAACAAGGGAACCTCCTCACAGGTATCCACAGATTACGCAGATTACACAGAAAAATCTGCGTAATCTGTGGATGGCATTTATTTCCGATTTTTGAACGCGTCGTTCAATTCTGTGTGTCTACTGGTTAACACCACCGGACGGCCGTCTATAAACAAATACTTTATGTGAGAACGAATCTCGAGCAGATCGCCGTCAGTCACGACGAGATTTGCCATCTTGCCAACCTCGATCGAGCCAAGGCGGTTCGCAACGTTCAGGATTTGCGCCGGGTAGAGCGTAACTGCCTTCAACGCGTCGGCCTTCGAAAGTCCAAACGCCGCAGCCATGCCCGCGTAAAGTGGAAGATTCCGCACTTCGGCCCCGGCGTCGCCAGTGGAAATACAGAAACGCACGCCCGCCTGCTGAAGTTTCGCGGGTTCTTCATAAAGAACGTCGTAAGCGTCGTCCTCACGGCTCGGCAGCGAAAAAATACCGGTTAGAATCACCGGCACATTCTTCTCTTTGAGCAGACTCGTGACTTTCCACGCGTCGTCGCCGCCGAGAATGATCGGCTTCAGCTTCATCTCATCAGCGAACTTGATCGCGCCGCGAATCTCAGCTTCTCGATCCGCACGAAAGATCACCGGCTGTTCGCCGCGAACGTACGGCACGAGCGATTCGAGCACGACATTTCGATCTGGCCGAGGCAGTGACTTGTTTTTCGCGTACGCATCCTGCGCACGTCCATAAGCCTCCGCGTCGCGCAACATCTTCCGGATCTGTTCGACTTGTCGTTCGTTGGCGGTCAATGTCTCCGATAAATTCGCCGGCTGCTGTTGGAAACCGCCAAACCCACCGCCACCACCACCGATGCGTGGATAATTGATCACGAGCGCGGCCTCGGGCACAAGCGCCATCTCTTTCGGCGCGGTGCCGAGCAAATTGATCAAAGCGGCCTGACCGGAAATCAATCCGCCGGTCGGCGCGGTCAAAGTGTTGGTGATGCCTTCAACGCGCGTGACGGCGATGTGCGCGCTGTGTGGGTTGACCGCGATGATTGCTTTCGCGTTGGGATTAAGTTCGCCGACTTCGGAAGTATCAACTGTGCCATTCGCGCCTTGCGGAACTTCGACGAGCCCCATATTCGTGCCGGCGTCGATCATTCCCGGATAGACTGAGAGGCCATGTCCATCGATCGTCTGCGCACCCGCAGGCACGGAAACGTCGGCGCCAACTGCGTCGATCTTTCCATCGCGAATGACGACGGTGCCGTTTTCGATATCAGGACCACTGACCGTAACGATGCGCGCGTTGCGAATCGCGAATATGCCGCGCGGCGGGATGACGCCTTCTTGAGTCGTTGGGTTACCGATCTGTTGGGCGAATACTGAACCCGCACAAAGAAGTGATGCAATTAAGAACCTCATTTATGGTCTCCATTTTGGGCCGCGGATGACGCGGATAAACACGGATTACGGCTGATCGATCTCGATGTCGTCGTCAACATGGCCGCGCGGACGGCGACGCGGCGCTTGGGGTGACTGACCTTGTGCCGGCGGTTTATTTGGTTCGGCTTGTTCGAGCTTCGCACGTTCCGCAGCAAGCTCAGCACGACGCGCAAGGTCCTGTTGGCGATCGAAGAAAATCTCGCCGTCGACAAACGTGGTATCTACACGCGAATAGACGCTGAACGGGTGTCCATTCCAGATCGCGAGGTCAGCGTCTTTGCCGACTTCGATTGAGCCAACACGATCCTGAATGCCGAGTTGAATCGCGGGATTGATCGTTACGAGTCTGAGCGACTGTTCTTCCGTGAGGTCGCCCCAGTGCATGGCTTTCGCAGCTTCGATATTCAAGCGGCGAGCGCGTTCGTCAGAATCGGAGTTCATCGAAACGACGACTCCGGCGCGAGTCAGAATTGCGGCGTTGTAAGGAATCGCGTCGTAGGCCTCGATCTTGTAGGCCCATGAATCGGCAAAGATTGAGGCACCCGCTCCATGCGCCGCGATCTCCTTCGCGACTTTATAACCCTCGAGCACGTGCTGGAAAGTCTTGACCTTGAAACCAAACTCGTCAGCGATATTCATCAGCATCAGGATCTCACTCGTGACGTAGCAGTGCGCGTGAACGTAACGCTTGCCTTCGAGGACTTCGACGAGTGGTTCGAGTTGCAGATCGCGACGTGGCGGAATCAGATTCTTATCGTTCTTCGACGCCGCGCGGTATTCATCCCAGGCTCGCTTGTAATCACGCGCACGCGTGAATGCGTCGCGAATCACTTCTTCAACGCCCATGCGCGTGTTTGGATAGCGACGCTGCACTCCGGGCAGGTTAGGGTTGCTGGATCGTTTGACGTTTTCACCAAGCGCAAACTTGATCCCAGGCATCGCGCCCGGAAAGATGAACTCACTCGCGGGACGGCCATATTTGATCTTGACGACCGTGTTCAAGCCGCCGATCGGATTAGCCGAACCGTGCAGCAGATTCAACGTCGTGACGCCACCGGCGAGCTCGCGATAGAGATCCGGATCGGTCGGATTCAACACGTCCGCGGTTCGCACCATCGAAGTGACTGCCAACGTGCCTTCGTTGATCGTGTCAAGCATCGAGTGGGAGTGGCAGTCGACTATGCCAGGCAAAATATACTTGCCGGTCGCATCGATGATTCGCGCGTTTGCTGACGCGTTGAGGTTTTTGCCAATTGCGGCAATCTTGCCGTTACGCAAAAGCACGTCGGTGTTCTGAAGTGTGCCGTGCGTGACGGTAAGAACGGTTGCGTTGCGGATGAGCGTCTCGGGCGCGGCTGATCTTTGCGCACGGACGACGCTCAACGGTAAGCTCGTAACGATCGCCGTTAACAGGAGTCGCGCTATAAATCTTTTCATTCTTGTGTGCCTCTTCGTGGCAAATTAGTTTGGTTGGCCTGCGCGCGTCGCGGTAAACGTTCCCGGAGCGGCGCCCACAATCGTGACGCTTCCACGGATTTGATTGTTCTCGAGTCTTCCGTTGAATGTTGCTTCCTTCGTTTGTCCCTGAACATTCACCGTGACAGTAAATCGAACCTCACCCGCACTTGTTATTGAAGCGTTCGAGATCTCACCGGAACCGAGTGGACCAGCAATCGATCCAGTGAGACGATCTCCCTCTTGCTGCAAATTTAACGTGATGGCAGTGTCGCCCTGGCCGAGGTTCACGTTCACCGTCCACTGTCCACTCACACTGATCCGACTTGGACCACCACCGGCGGCAGGCCGCAGATCAACTGGCCGCCCGTCAATGAAAACGTGTGCGACACGGCTGTTGCGATCGAACAGATCGCCGCGCGTCACAGTCAGATTCGCGATCTTGCCGACTTCGATCGATCCGAGTTGGTTCTCGACACCGAGTATCTCCGCGGGCCAGATCGTAAACGCACGCAATGCATCTGCCGGTTGAAGACCGTTCTCGATCGCTCGACCTACGTTGACCATGAGATCCGACATATTCGTCAACGAACCCGACTCGAAAGCAAAGCGAACTCCCGCCTTCGCGAGTTTGCCTGCGGTTTGCTGTGCTTCGACGCGTTCGCGAAGCACACGCAACGGCTCTGGATCCGCTTCGGGAATCGCGGCGGTAGTGCGTCGCGGCAAATTGAGCGACAACAGCACGGGCACTTTTTGTTTCACTAAACGATCGGTGAGTCGATCCGATTCGCGACCTCCCGCAATGATCAGTCGCAGCTTAAATTCTGTTCCGAGATCGAGTGCGCGAGTTATTTCCCGTTCGCTGTTGGCCAACATCACGACCGGCATCCGCCCCTCGATCACAGGAATCAACGCGGCCAGCGAGCGATCGACTTCGGGACGTCGGATCCCGCGCGGAGCACGATCATAGATCTGCATCGAGTCGCGATAACGCTGCGCGTCGAGCATCATCTGTCGCAAACTCGCAAACACACCCATTAAAGATCCGGGATAAGTTCCACGCAGCGGCGTGAAACCGACGTGCATGGCGACCGGCGAACGGACGATCATCTGTTGCGGCGTGTCGCCCGCGAGATTGATCAACGCAGACTGGCCCATCCAGATGCCCGAGCGCGGCACTGTCAGAGCGGCGGTGATGCCGATGTTGCGTGACGATTCGATCTCTGTCCCGCCGGAACGAATGGTTTCCTCAACCATTACCTCGGGTTGTAGTCCCGCCGGCTGAGTTGAGTTTGGACCACCTACCGGTCGAGGCGGAGCTGCCAGGAAAAAGGCAGCGCCGCCACCACCACCCGCTGGAGACGGCGACGGTTCGGGTAATCCGAGATTCGTGTAGGAGTCGATCAGCCCCGGATAAACTGTCAATCCAGTGCCGTCGATGATGCGCGCGTCAGGCGGTGCAGTGACATTGGCGCCGACCGCCTCAATCAAGCCGTTACGAATCACAAGCGTGCCGCGATCGATCGTCGCTCCTGAAACCGGCACGATACGCGCGTTTGTAATCGCGTAGGTGTCAATAGCGTTGCGCTGTGCGATAGTGACTGAAATTAAAAGCAGGAGCGTGGAAGCAGCGACAAGAAGACGCAGGCGGACTTTTGGCATAGGCAACCGAATCCCCGTCAGACTGATTTGCGAAAAGCAGAGGAAAGAGAGCGAAAGCTTAACGTAAGAAGGGGTGTCTTGTCATTTCGTCACGGCAGGCGTAGTGATGCAGTTTTAGTAACGCCGAAGGCGTTCACTATTTTAGCCCAAGGGTTGGAGCGCAGCGACAACCCTGGGAATAGAATTAAAAGTTAGTCAAACGCTGAGAGCGTTCGGCAATTGGCGAACTCTTTCAGAGTTTCATCGCTGGGTAGGCTACCCAGGGTTCTGGCTCGCGCTCGAACCCTGGGCTGGAATTAGCCAACGTCTTCAGCGTTACTCGTCCTTCGCAAACTGCATCATTACCGGCGGGAGGTTTGTTTACTTGTTGCCGTTCGGCCGGCGCGCATTAGCATTGCGGTTCGTGTTCGCGTTGGCGTTGGAGTTAGTGCTGGGAGCTATCTTCAGCATATTCTTCACGCTCTTAACGCCATCGACGGACTTCGCCACCGCTTCGGCTCGGGATTTCTGAGCTGCACTCGCCACCGTTCCCGTTAACGTGACCACAGCTTGATCGACGTCAACATTAATCGTCGAATCGCGCAGGTCATCGGCAGCAGCCAGGTCAAACCGAGTTTTCACCCAGAGCCAACCGTCATTTATGCCAGTGCCAACGGTCCGTCCAGACTGCTTCGCTTCGCGCTGATATCTCTCTTTGTTCCGTTCGTACTCTTCGCGCGTCGGAGCACGGTTCGAGTTGTTGTTTGCGACGGCAGCGGGCGTAGGCGTAACTGTTGCCACCGCGTTAGCATTGGCGTTGGCGGCCCTATTGTTGTTGGTGGTGTTGTTACAACCGGCAACAACGATCGAAAGCGCAGCTAATGCTATAAGTCCCATAATTCTCATTTGCGAGATCCTCCTTAGCAGTGAACACAAATCCAGTTCGGAAAACGTACATTGATGAATGGAGGCTGCAAACAATGGGCCAGAGCAAACGAGACAGAATTTACATAATTAACAGATTACCATTTGACCGTGCCTTCTTTGGTTGTATCGATTTCGGCGGTTGGAGGGACTTCGCCGAAAAGGTATCCCTTGATGTTGTCGAACAGAAAGTTTTGCGCGTCAGGATCAGTTAGGTCCAGACCATAGTGATTGATGATTTGAGTTTGCTTTTGCAACCAATCACTCCAGCAAGGCTGGCAGATCTCGGCGGCAATGCGTTGGCCCAGCGCCGTTGGAAATGGGGCGAACGGTAATCCCGGGCGCTTCCCACCACAATGCGTGCATTTGATCGTCTCTGCCATAACTAGCCTCCCCGTTGTGCTGCTCGAATTGCTGCAATGGTAGCATCATCCTTCGGCTTGAATAAGCCGAGCGGGCGCACGTCGCCGTGACGCAGAATCCCCTGCGCGTCGATCACAAAAACCGACCGCGCCACCTTTCCGGGTATCAACGACCGCGCGCCATAAAGATTTGAAACAGCGCCATCGGAATCCGACAAGAGTCGCAATGGAAGATTGTGATGTTCGGCAAACTTCCGGTGCGACTCGATTGAATCTGAAGAGATTCCAACGACCTCTGCGCCGGTCGCCACATAGTCGTCCCAGCGATCGCGCACCGAACACATCTGACTCGTGCAAATAGGCGTCTCGTCGCCCGGATAAAAGAGCAGGACCACGACTTTGCCGCGACGATCCGACAGCCGCCAGTCGTTGCCGGAGCCGTCTTTGAGCGTGAAATCAGGTGCAGGGGTGTTGACGCTTAATTTCGGCATACACTTTATTAGCCGCGGATGAACGCGGATGAACGCGGATCTATTAGGCTTGCGAGTATCTGCAACGCTTCCTCCACTTCTTCATCCGTGTTGAAAAAATGGGGCGAGATGCGTAGTCCGGCGCTCGGCCGCCAATCGACAAACACCCTTCTTTCCGCCAAACGCTCAACGACCGATGGTGCGTCTTCAACTCCGATCATTACCGATCCGCCGCGCTGGCTCTGCTCGAGCGGTGTGTTGATGGTCCAACCACGCTCGCCCGCGAAATCGATCATCAATTGCGTTCTGCGTTTGGACTCAGCGGCAATCGCCTCGATGGCGACAGCCTCAATGATCTCGAGTCCCGGCATGGCCGAGTAAAGCGCTGGAATGCTCGGCGTTCCTTGCGCAAAACGTCTCACCGATTTCGCGTAACGCATCGGCGCGTGTGCAAAGTCGAACGGCGAATCATGCGCGACCCAACCGGTTAGACGCGGACGCAGATCGCGTTGCAGATCCGGTCGCACGTACAAATAACCACACGATGGGCCACCGCAAAGCCACTTGATCGTGCCGCCGATGAGAAAGTCGACGTTCCAGTCAGCGGCACTCAGTTGCAACACACCAGCCGATTGATATACATCCAACAGCACCAGCGCGCCTTTTTCGTGAGCGCGTTTCACGATCGCCTGCGCGTCAACGCGATACGAGCTGCGATAGGACGTGTGCGCCAGTGCGACGAGACAGGTCTCGCTATCAATCGTTTCGAGGATTCGTTCCAGCGGCACTGAGATGCCGTCCGCGGATGGGACCACTTCGACGCGCGCGCCGATATGTCGCTGTGCATCCCAAAAGTATTCCATCGAGGGGAAGTCGAGTGCGGTGGTGACGACTTTATTTCTGCCCGTCTTGAAATCGAAACAGGATGCGACTGTCGCGAGCGCGAGTGACGCGTTTGGCTGGATCTGAACTGACCCGGCTGCGCCGCCGAGAATGCGCGCGATGCGATCGCCGACACGTCGCGACAGTTCCCACCAACTCGTGGCCCACGCATCTTCGCTCGTGTGATGTTCCCAGGCGTCGATGTAATCGATCATCGACTCACGCGCGACACGAGGCACTGGTCCAAGGCTGTGACTGAGCAGATGAATGCCCGAGGCCAGCGTGGGAAACTCTTCGCGATGTCGATCGATAGTCATAAAAGACTAGCCACACATGAACGCGGATTAGGATCCGCGTTCATCCGCGTTCATCCGCGTTCATCTGCGGCTGGTTTTTGATTTTGTAGCTTACTGCGCTGCATGCGCGCGAGTTGATACAACACCACACCGATAATTCCCCAAACAAACATCAACTCAATACTCGTCAACGACTGCCCACTGATGCGCTGACTCAACGTCTGCGTTCGCAGCACCTGCGCGTCCAGCTGCAACTGAATCACGATCATCAAGCCCATCGAAAGCAGCGACACGATTGCCGCTGTCTGTTGCAAGCGACGCGGCAGACCTAGCTCGATCTCGCTCGCCAGCGCCGGATTCAGTCTAGGCAGAAACAGAAATACTAAGCTGTGGATGAAATAAAGCACGACTAGTGCGAAGACTGCAACATTCAGGGCGAGCGAAAGCTGCCCGCTCACCAGCAACACCGCACAACCGATCAGCGTCAGCGTCAAACCGCGAATCGGAGTCGCGGTCACGCGGTTGATTAAGCCGAGCCAGCGCGGGGCCAAACCATCTTCCACAAACATGATCGCTAAACGCGAGGGAACGAGGATCGTGCCGTTGAGTGCGGTCATGATCGCCGCAATCGCTCCGATTGTGACAAATATCGCGGCGCTCAGAGGAAGATAGATCGAGGCAACTTCAGCCATCGGTGCGCTGCTCGCTTGTAGTCGCCCGCCCGGCAGCACCCCAAACGAAACGATTGAAGTGAAGACGTAGAACAACGCTGTTATCGTGATTCCTTTCAACAGGATCATCGGCAGGCGCCGCGTGCTGTCTTTTACTTCGCCGGCGGTTTGCGCGATCGATTCGAAGCCTGCGTAAGCAAAAAAGAGCGGCAAGAGACTCACGCTAAAGCCGCTCAAGCCGTGCGTGAAGAATGGTGTGTAGTTTGACGCTTTGAGCACGAACAAACCGGGCAGGATCAGAACGAGCAACGCCAAACATTTCAACGCCGACAGGACGACTTGCAAGCGTCCGAACCAACGGATGCCGATGACGTGAATTGCGTAGAAGACCAGGAGCGCGGTCAGGGCCAGCGGCAGTTGAAATTTCTGCGCATCGATGCGATTGCCACTCAGCGCGATCAGATAGCCCGCCATCGCGTTCGCAAGATAAGCACCCGCGCCGATGTACGAAATGATCTTGAGCCACGCGCCGACGTATGCGAGTCGAAAACCGTTCAGCGTTCTTGAGATGTGCAGATACTCGCCGCCTGGTTCGCGACCGAGCGGCGTTGAAAGATAAGCAGCGTAAGGGATCGACGTGGCTAGAATCGCGGGCGTCAGAACGAGATAACCGAGAATCACGCTGGGGCCGGTAATGGCCCAGGCGCGGCTTGTTACTTGAAAAATACCAGCGCCGATGAGGATGCCGATAACTGTGGCATACGACTCGAGCGTGCCAAGATCGCGGCGCAGCTTCATAGACGATTTCTCTTAGCCACAAAGAGGCACAAAAATACTATTCTTCAGACATTAACTCATTTGATGGAAGCTTGGGATTGAGAACCTTCTCCGCACTTTCGACGCCCGCAACCGGCAGCTTCTGCGAATCAATCAAACCGAGTTGGGCCAACACTGACGCCTGGTCCCAGTAGATGTGTTCATGGGCCAACTTGCCGTCGCGGAAGTGAACGATTACGACAAGAGCGACTTTGACGTGTTTGCCTGTCGGCTCGATGCGCGGCAACATCCAATCCATCTTGCTCGTGTGCGTGAACTCGAAAACCATTTCGTCGACGATTCGATCCACACCAATCGTGCGTGATACCGGCGTCATGTGTGTGTCAGGCGGCATCTGCGGAATGAAACGTTTCGAGTAAAACTCACGCAGCTCCTCGTGGCCCACACCGCCAGTCATCACCGGCACGTGATTGACATACGCGTCAGCGATCATCGTTTCGAGCGTGTGGTCAGTGTTGCGCGTGGCAAATTCGTATTTGACGTGATCGTCCCAGCGTGCTGAAAGAGTTTGTTGCGCGCTCGCCATGCCGCTGCCCGCCAGATTACGGACGAAGAATTCTAGACTGCGAAGATTGGCGAGTTCCGCTGCGGCAGCGTCGTAGTGCTCGCCACCGGGACGGCCGAAGGCATGGTCCAGGTTTGGATAGTCGTGAATTGTCACCAGCGGATTCGAATCGAGTGCCGCGTGAATCTGAGCCTGCGCTTCCGGCGGACAGAACTTGTCCAGCTCAGCGATGTGCAAGAGCAATGGCGTGGTGAGGTTCTTTGCTTCAGCTAAGCTCTTCTCGATGCTGACGCCGTAATATCCAACAGCACAATCGGGTTTGAAACGCACTGACAAGAGATAGGCGAGGTTGCCGCCCAGGCAAAAGCCAACAGCGCCAACACGACCATTGCACGCTGGATGGTGTCGTAAGAAATCGAGCGCCGCTGCCGAATCTTCGACAGCTTTTGCTTCATCGAGTTTTTGATAGTACTCGACGGCCTTTTTCCAGTCATCGCCTTTGTCAGTGAGTTGTACGCCGCGGTCGATGCGCCAGAACAGATCCGGACAGAGGGCGACAAAGCCGTGCTCTGCGTACCAGTCAGCGACGCTGCGCATGTAGTTGTTGACGCCAAAGATCTCTTGAAGCACGACAATCCCTGGTCCATAGCCGCTCGCCGGCGTGGCAAGGTATCCGTCGAACTCATTTCCATCGAAGGATCTGATTGTAACCATAGTTTTAGCGGCGGATTACGCGGACAACGCAGATTAAGTATTCTCCCGCACCCATTCTTTACCCGCCGTGCAAACGCGCAGGAAGTTGCACATCCGGCAGTGCGGCGCGGTCCTGACCGGAAAGTCTGCCGGGTCGGAAGAGTAAATAGTGCGTTGCATCGCTTCGTCAACTGCTTCTTGACAACGAGCCAGTTCGAGCAGTTCCTCGGCCAGGTGGACCTCGACGTTCGGATCGAGGAAATGGAGCGTAACACGAACCTTCGCGTCAGCGAGTGATGGAAGTAGTTCGCGAACGGCAAGCGCATAACCTTGCATCTGAAGTTCGTAATCTTCAGCAGCCGTGTGAACTGCTACGGTCTTGTCAGATTCTTCAAAGTCAAACGCAAACTGCGTCGTCTTGGGTGGTACGTAAGCAACCGGCAGTTCCGTTTTTTCCGGCCTGATGCGGTTGGTCTTGAAGTCGATGATCTCGATCTGCACAGCATCATCCGGCGCGCGCGTGATCAAGAGCTTATCGATGATGCCGAACAGAATTCCGAGTGGCCGTCTCAGACGAAATCCAATCTCGCTCCACAGACCCGTTTCACCGGTCGGCCGTTCTGTTGAGACTTCCGCCGCGATCTTGGGCACTGCTTCAACGCGTTTGAAAACATCGCTGGCCAGATAATTTCTTGCGAGCGGCAGCAGTTCCTTGATGGCTGCGTTGATGTCAATTTCAAGTAAACGATCCGCAAGCTGCGCCTGCCGGAATCGCACAACGTCGTCAAAACTAAGTCGCAAACATTCTTCGATGTCTTGGTCAGGCGTGTAGCGCTCGCAGAAGCGATGAATCACCGAACCCTTTAAAGTGGCGGTCAGGTTCGCCGGCCCCTCAGGCGCTTCCGCGTTATTCCAAACTGACAACTCTTCCGTCGTGGGAACTTGCAACACCCGATCGAAGTAGTATTGCCGCGGACAACGCCGGTAGTTGATCAACTGCGTCACACTGAATCGATGAATCGCCTTGCCGCTTTGTCGACTAATCGACTCAATCAAGGGAAACGCCTCTTGCAGCGAGTCGGCTGATTGAATGTTTGTCTGCGCCTCGGTTTCAACTTCCGGCTCGTACTCTTCAACCGCCTCATCGGCAAGGTTGATCGTCAGTTGCAACTGCACGTCCGGCGCGAGTTGGACCACATCGCTGTGCGATCTATCTTGTAGCTCCAACGACTGCCAGATCCATTTCAGCCACGAATCGTTACCTCTGTTCAGCCACGCAATCTCCTCAGTGACCCCGGACATGATCAACCGGTCCTCAGCGCGCGAGGCTGCGACATAGAGCAAGCGCATACTCTCAAACTGTTCGCGCCACGCGTGTCGC
The DNA here is from genome assembly GCA_035248565.1 of Pyrinomonadaceae bacterium. Classification (GTDB taxonomy): domain Bacteria; phylum Acidobacteriota; class Blastocatellia; order Pyrinomonadales; family Pyrinomonadaceae; genus PSRF01. The sequence goes on from DATFHH010000139.1 coordinate 32,810, forward strand.
TTTTCGAAATTTGTAAACGTACAGCCCGCGACCAGATTGCCGCGGCCGTCCGGCACTTTCAGAGTCAAACCCTGATGGCGATCGAGCAGCACCCACGTGTCAGTCGCAACGCGCGAGAGTCGCTGCAAATCGGGAATGATCACGACCGGAAACTCCAGGCCCTTCGCCTGGTGAATCGTCATCAAGCGAACCGCATCCGCAGCTTGATCGATCTGTCCTTCACTTTCGCGACTGCCAATCGCTTCAAACTCTTCGACGTAACGCACAAAGTCGCGAATCAAATGCGTGCCGGAGCTTTCGAAACGCGCGGCGAGCGTGAACAGTCGTTCGACGTTGGCCAAACGCTGTGCGCCGTCGAAATTCGCTGCGATTACAGTCATGTACTCCGATTCTCCGACAGCGAAACGTAGCAGATCCTGAATCGTGTAATGATGACGGCGATCGACGAGTTGACTGATCAACCTTGCAGCACGATCAAGCAGTTCGTGCTCTTCCGCACTGATGTAAGCAATCTCATTGTGACGGCGCAGCGCGGTGTAAAGCGGGCGCACTGCCGAAAAGCCTCGCAGCGGATCGGCAGTTTCAACCTCTTCCAACCACGGCGCACAACGCAACGCGAGCAGTGCGTTATCGGAAATACCGCAGAGCGGCGAATGCAGCACGGCGGCTAACGCAATCTCGTCAGTTTTGTTGTCGAGAAAGCGCAGCAGTTGAATCAGATCGGTAATCTCCTCGCGTTCGTAGAAACCACGGCCCAGCACGGTTTGATAAGGAATGTTTGCGCGACGAAACACCGACTCGTAGATCTGCACCTGCGTCATCGCGCGAAACAACAACGCGATGTCGCCGTAGTTCACTTTCGGTGACGAAACGCGGGTGAGCGTGAGAATGCGTCGCGCGACCTGTTGCGCATCGAGCACGCGCGAGTCCTGTTCAGCGCGCGGATCGTCTTCGAGCGATGGCTTCGTACTGACCAGCAATTCGACCAGCGGACCTTCGTCGCGCAGCTCGCGTTTGGCTTCGCTCTTTTCGTGTTTCACATAACCAAGCTGGTCCAGGTTTTTTCTTTCGCTCGACGGAACATCGTCGGGCACCTGAAACAGCCGCGGGAAAAGGTGATTGAAGAAAGCGATCAGCGGCGGCTGGCTGCGAAAGTTGAGTTGCAGCGGCTTCTCTTCACCACCGGCGGCGAGCAGCGTCGCCGTCATTTGTCGAAACACGTCCACGTCTGCGCCACGAAAGCCGTAGATCGACTGCTTGCGATCGCCGACGATGAAAAGATTTGCAGGCCGGCGGCCTTTGCTCAACGCGAGTCGTTCGAGCAGCACGCGCTGCACCGGGTTCGTGTCCTGAAATTCATCGACCAGAAAAAACCGGTAGCGTTCGGAGGTGCGCGCGATCACTTCAGGCCGTTCCAACAACGAAAGCGTGCGCAGTTCGAGATCGTCAAAATCGAGTGCTGAGATCTTCTGTTTCTCTTCGTTGAGTCGCTGGTCCACACGCGACAGCAGATTGACCATCTCTAGCGCATACTGCCGCGCAAACAGATCCAGACAAACTTGCGGCACGCGGCCTTGCAGGTTCTTTTCCCAAACGAGCAGGTCGAGCGTTTTGACGTGATCGGCAACCGGCGCACGCGCTTGCGGGCGATGAGCGCGGAAACTCTCGACGAAACGACAGTAGTCCGCAAGCGTCTCGTGTGAAGGAATCGACTTCAACAACTTCTGAGCTTCAGCCCAGGCGGAGACAACGTCAGCCTGATTTGTCATCGCGGCTTTTGTTGTGCGACGCACGCCGAGAAACTCGCCCATCGCCTGCTCCAACTCTTCGAGAGCACGCGCGTGATCCTCTTCGGTTGCGTGAACGCGTGCGGTCGCCAGCGCGAGTTCTTCGAGCGACAGGCCCTGGCCACGCGCTTGGCGATAGAGTTGCGTCAACGCAGCCGCCAACCGGCTGCGGCCAACGCCCAAGGTCAGACGCGAAATCTCGACGTGCCCATTGCTGATGAACTCTGAAAGAACTTCCTCGACGATCAACTCCAGCATCATTGCGGAGCGATGTTCGTCGAGCAGCAGAAACTGCGGATCGACGCGCGCTTCGATCGGAAATTCGCGCAGCAGTCGAGCGCAAAAACCGTGAATGGTGGTGATCACTGCGCCGTCGAGAGTGCGTTTGTACTTGAGCCAGCGGCGGCGCTCTTCGTCGGTGGAGATGCGCAGCATCAGGTTGAGTTCGCTGCGCAGACGTTCGCGCATCTCGTTGGCGGCGCGGTTGGTGAAGGTGATTGCGACGATCTGATCGATCGAGAGTTCGTGCTCGCGGAGGATGTGGATGTAGCGCTCGACGAGGACCGTCGTCTTGCCAGATCCTGGCCCGGCTGTCACCGAGACGTGTTTGTTGATCTCGTATGCAGCGTCTGCTTGTTCCGGTAACAGTACTCTTTGTTCCGACATAAAACCATCCACAGATTACGCAGATTTGTTTCTGTGTAATCTGCGTAATCTGCGGATTCACTTCTTTCTGTCAATTCGGTCGCGATCGTAGCGGCAGAGCGCGCCGTAGTCGCAAAAGCGACACGTCTTCTTCTTCTCGGAGGGATCGACTATGAACCTGCCGGCGCGCATGCCGTCGAGAAACTCCCAAATCCGCGCGACCACCTGCGCGCGGATCTTCTGCCAATCTTCATCGGAGAAGACAGAGTTCTTCGCGCGCAGTCGCAGATAGTCCAACTGGCTCGCACGATACAGGCCCTTGTTTCGGCGATCCTGGGCGCCGCGAATGACGTAATATCCGCCGCCCGCAATCGGATGATCGGGCAGGATCAGTTTTTCGAGCGCTTCCAGATAGATCGGCAGTTGCAAACTTCTTCCCGACGTGATGTCGCTTCTGCTCGCGCCGGTCGAGAGCTTGTAGTCGTAGGCGACGATCGTGTCGTCGCGCGCGACGTCGACACGATCGATCTGTCCGCTGATCTTGATCTTCTCTTCGCCAACGAATGTTTGACGACTCAGTTCGAGCGGCTCTTCCTTTGAGTCCGGATCTTTGGCAGACGATCTCGTACCACCAAAAGCGACCTCGAAATACGTGGGCAACACGCCGCGAGCTTCGGCTTCCTCCTGGGTCTCCAACTCGTACAGTAGCACCTGGTCCAACAGGATCTTGCGAATCTCGCGATCGATCTTCCAGATCTGTTTGTTGAGTGGCGGCACAACGCGCTCGTGCTCGTCAAATACGCTGTCGGCAATCGCCGCGAGCTCTGTTTGCAGTTTCTTTCGATCCAACTTGTGCAACGCTTCGCGACGATGACGTTCAAAGAAGCGACGCAAGATGTCGTGAAGCAATTTTCCGGCGTCGATCGCCTGGAGATCGAGCGCAGCCTCACCGCGCGGCTCAAACCGCAACACGCGCTGCGCATAGAAGCGATAAGGACAGTTGCCGTAAACACTCAAACCGCTGGCGCTGTGAACGAAATCAGGACCAAACTTGTCATGCAGCAGCCTCAGCAGATCCGGATTCGTAATCTCACCATCGTATGGACCAAAACGCGGACCCGCGCGTTCGCGCTCGATCTCGATGCGTCGCAATGCCGCGTCGCTGAGAAAACCATCGTTACGCGCGAGTGTCAGCAGACGTGTGATTCGCGGCTGTGGCAACAGAGCCTTCTTTGGACCACGATGCAGATGACGCTCTTGCTGTCGCACGAGTCCGACTTTCATTTCGGTGCTGGTCGCTACGTCCGCGAGATTCTTGCCATCGTAATCGCGGCGGACAATCTCGGTCTCGATTCTGAAAGGCGCAATCGCACGCCTCAATTCGTCGATGTAATAGGAAGCGACTGTTTCCGAATCGTCGCCGAGCAAGAGCGGGCGAGTGAGATAGAGACGCTCGGTCGCGCGACAAGTCACCTGATAAAAATAGTGTTCTTCTTTCAGCAGTGTATTTGGTGAGATGTCTTCGAGCGTTAAGCCGTATTCGCGCAGTCGATCGCGCTCTTCGTGCGGATAGATCCAATCGCGCGACGCGCTCAGCGGAAAACCACCTTCCGTCAGGCCGGCAAGAAAGATTGCGCGAAATTGCAGACCGCGAACGTCAGTCGCTTCCAACACGCGGAGACCGTTCCGATCGGGCGCGCCGAAGAGTTGCGACTGAAAGGCAAGCGAGCGGCGCACCTCCTGCAGAAACGTCGAAAGACGTGTCAGCGTCGCGCCGTTTGAACCGATCTCGATGCTCTTGATCGCGGCGACGAAAGCGCGACGCAGCGCTTCGAGCGCATTGACGTTGAGCATCACCTGTGGCAATTGATGTTCGTCAGTCGCTCGGCGGGCCGGCTCGGCAATCTGATCGCGAAAACCGAAACGATCGAGCAGTCGCATCAATTCGACTCGCAACTCAGTTGGTTTGCCCTGACGAGGAACTGCATGCAGCAACTCGGCAAAACGTTGAACCACGAGCGAGGTCCAGGCGAGCGCTGCTGGATGAATGTCGCGCGACGGACGCCGCTTCTTTTCAGCGCCTTTTTCCTCGAGCTTTGCTGTTTCGGCATTCTCGAGGTTGTCGGCGATGTCGCTGTCGCGATCCTGCGCGCCGGGATCGATGTTCAGGATCTCCTTTGTCGCTGTCGCTCCGGGAAGGTCGGTGAAGAGTTTGTGGGCACGTGCGAGCCAGGCCGTCACACTCAGTTCGCTGCCGACGTATGCAAACGCATTCTCGAGCGCGTCAGCATCCCAGAAGCCGATGCGGTGACGGTTCTTCAAACGGTGAATCGTTTCGGCGGTGAGTGATTGAACATCAGCCCTCAACAATTCCAAATGACGTTCGTCGAAACGCGTCGATAAAACGCGCAACTCTGCATCGCTGAGACGAAAGTATTCCGACTTGATCAGGTCCGCCAGCTCTGCGATTCGTGTTGACTGCTCGTCATCCGCAGAAAGTCCTTCGAGCAATGTGAGGAGTTTCAAAGCAGCGCGATTGGCGGGTACGTCCGGCGCATCAACACGCAACTCGAGATTGCACGGAATCGACTCTTCAACCATCACCCGTGAAATCGTCGAGGCATACATCGCGCGTTGACGAACGACGAGCGCGATGTCCGAGAGTTTGAAGTTCTCGGTCAGAACCAGGCGTTTTACTTCGCGCGCGACGGTGCGGATCTCGGTGTCGCGATCGCCGCACTCGAGGTAGCGGATCTCTTGCGCGACAAAATCCGGATCGTCAGAAACTTCATCGGCCTTCAGCGGATTGAAGAGATTCTCGCGCAGCGCTGACAGAGCGCCGTTCGTGGCCGTGTAATCGTGCTTGTGTACTGTGTCGAAGGTCGCGATGCTCTGCAGTTGTCCAATCGTCTCCTGAAATGGAACGAAGATTTCAGGATTGCTGTCGTCGTGATTCAGGTTGACGATCGTCTCCGGAAAGCGCGGGATCAACTGGCGCAGCAACTCGCCCTGCACGGGAGTGAAATCGAAAAATCCGTCGATGATGAAGAGATTCACCTTCGACAGCCACGGCACGCGAACGAAATGTTGATCGATCATGCCGCGCAAAACCCAAAGCGCGCGCAACTGTTCCGCGTCTTCTTCACTGAAGTGATTCTGATTCAGCAGATCGTTATAAATCGAATAGATGAGCGATACTTCCTTGTCAAAATCGAGCTGTGTGATGCCTCTGGTTTCTCCGCTTTTTTCGAGGTCTCGCGCGCGGGTCGCAAGGATGTCGGCAAGCTCGGCGGGAGTTCTCGCGGCGCGTTGGATCTCTCCTAGTAACGTTGAAACACTGTTCACGCAGCCCTCACGGGTGGCAAGTGGCGCGAATGCTTTCAGCCGGTTTGTCGTGAGTAATTGAAGCAGGATCTGTGAGACCAAACTGCGCTTCAGTGGTAACTCGTCGCGATCAATCGGGATGCGCGGTGTCAGTCGCTCTCCATTTTCGTCGACGGCGGAAAACAGCACACGCCGCGCGAGACCACGGAAGAGATAGACGGGGAGTTCGCCCCAAACGCCGCGATTGCGCGAGCCGTCGAGAATCTGCTGTGTGACGTGTTCGAGCAGCGGATACGACGCTGCGAGATAGACAAACGAGTCGCTTTGATTGTTGGCAACGAGGTTAGCGCAACGCTCGATGAGTAGCGCGCGATTGTCGTTGAGCAGGGGACCTAGCCAAATTTCGTTCACTTACTTTACTGCCCACAGATTACGCGGATGACGCGGATTTGTGCTTCTTCAGCTCAAGGTCAGGGAAGAGGGCGGAGTCGTCAAAGCATATTGGTCGGGTGGCTTTGTCGATTGGTTCCAGTATTTCGATCTCGTCGCCGGCGATTGCGCCGCGTTCTTTGAAACGGCGAGCCGTGACCAGCACGCGAGTTTCGAGTGAGCGCACACCTTTGTTGTAAGCATCGAGCGCGCGATCGAGATTGCGACCGATGTCGTCAAAGTGAGCGGTGAACACGCGCAGTCGATCGTAGAGCGTCTTCGCGAGGTTGCTCACTTCCTGCGCGTTCTCGGCCATCTGCTCTTGCCGCCAACCATACGAGACGGCTTTCAACAACGCAATCAGCGTCGTCGGCGTGGCGATGATCACTCCCTGGCTTACACCATCTTCGATCAACTTTGGATCGTTTTCCAGTGCGGCGCTGTAAAAAGTTTCGCCCGGCAAAAACAGCAATACAAACTCCGGCGTCGGTTGGACCGTTTCCCAATAAGACTTTCGGCTCAGCGCTGTGATGTGTGCTCTGACGAGCCGCGCATGATCCTTCAGTCTGTTGGTACGCACTTCGTCGTCAGTCGTGGAGATCGATTCATAAAACGCGTCGAACGGGACCTTTGAATCGACCACGATCGTGCGATTGCCCGGCAGGCGCACGATTAAATCCGGCCTGATGCGGCTATCTTCCGTCGCCACTGTTTCCTGTTCGACAAAGTCGCAATAGTGCAACATGCCCGCGAGTTCGACAACTCGTCGCAACTGAATCTCGCCCCAGCGGCCACGCACGTGCGGCGCGCGCAACGCTTTGACCAGATTTCCGGTCTCGGATTGAAGTTGTAAGTGCGACTGTGCCAAAGCTTTGACCTGTTCGCGCAACTCGGAGTACGCGCCGACTCGCGTCTTCTCAAGCTCTCCGATCTTGCCGTCGACTTTCTCCAACGACTCCTTCAGCGGCTTGATCAACTCATCAATCGCGCTTTGCCGACGTTCGAGCTCGCCCCTTGCGCTCTGCTGAAACATTTCGAGGTTTTGCTTCGCCAGGTCTAGAAACGAGCGATTGTTATTTCTGAGCGCATCGGCTGAAAGCGCTTTGAACGCCACCGCGAGCTTCTCTTCGGCGTTGCTTAGGAGAGCGAGCTTCTCCTGACTCGCTTTCCGTTCCTCTTCGAGTCGCGTTTGCAGCACGGAAAAGTTTGCCAACGTCTCCGCGGCTTCCGCTCGCAAGCGGTTACTCTGATCCATTTCGCGGTCGAGCGCCTCGCGAAGCTCACGTACTTGATCTTCCTTGCGGGCAAGACGCTCAGTGAGCGTGGCACGCTCCGTCTCGGCCGCGGCGCGGCCACGCTGGAATTCGTATTTCAGTTTCGTCCGAGTTACCAGCCAGAGGGAGACAGTGCCGACGAGTAGACCAAGGGCCAGCATCGTCGCAGGGAAGACAATTTCCATGCGCGGGATTCTATCATTCACTCGCCACAAAGAGGCACAAAAAAACACAATAAATAGCGATTGTGCCTGGATCGAGTCAAATACCTTGTGCCTCTTGGGCTTGGTTGTGTGCCTCTTTGTGGCTCAGCGCCCGAAGCTCGCGACCATGCGTTCGTAGACCTTGCGGGTCACGCGCACGTCGTTGAGATTGTACTCGCGGATTAGGTCCAGCTTCCCCGCCTGATATAGATCAAAGACCTTGCTGCCTTCGACGTCCGCCGTCTTGCTTGACTCAATTCCCAGTGCCCATGCGACGTCGTCGAGACTCACGTGACGCCGGGCGCCCAGCCACCAGCGATGCATCGTGTCGAACACGCCACGCACGTTATAGTCGGCCAGATTTACAAACGGCCGCACCTGGATCGAGTGCACCAGACAGCGTTGAAAGATGAACGGCAGATCGAAGCTGATAATGTTGTGTCCGACGAGTTCGTCACAGTCGCAGTCGAAGTCTTTCATGAAGGTGACGAAATCCTGAAGCGCCTTCTTTTCGCCCTGTTCGTAACCGTCGCGATCGATGCCAAATACGTGTTCGCTCGCTTCCGGTCCGAAGCCCGAAAATTCGAGTCCCGGAATGGCGCCGACGTGGACTGCGATCGACAACACGCGGCCGGAAGTCGCGTTAAGTGAGCCCAACGCGTAACAGCGCTCCTCTTCGGCGGCGATGTCTTCAAGATAGCGCTGCTGTTGTTCTGCACGCATGTTGCCGAGACGCATCAGCCGTTCGAGCTGCGGGCCGACGCGTTCGCGAAAATCCGGCAACGTTAAGGTTTCGATGTCGAGCGTGTAGGCGCAGGGCAGTCGCGGATCGGCCGTCTGATATTCACGATATTGTTCGATCGTGATCGGCCGGTATTCGCTGACGACAAACTGCGATCGATCCTGGAAGATCTCGAGTTTGCCGGTGATTCCCCACAAACCGGGTTTGATCTCTTTTTGCGTTTCGAGGACTTCGCCCCAGATCTTGAGCGCGATTGCGCCCGTCGCATTGCGTGCGGCGGCGTCGCAAAAGAGGCGGCCCTGCTGTGTGCGGCGCTCGCGGACCGAGGTGACGAGGACCATCAGCCACAGATCCTCGCCGTGGGGAATTTCAGGAATGGGGATATTGCCTCTCATTGAAAAACATTTGCCACGGATTTCACGGATGAACACGGATTAATTTTTTATCCGTCTTTATCCGTGTCATCCGCGGCCTAAATTCTGCTCGACATGCTCTACGCGGCTCATTCCGATAAGCGCTGTGGTGATTCCCTCCGTCGAGCGCACGAACTGAATCGCGCTTCGCGGATCAATGCGTCCCTGCAAGAGCGACGCACTCGCAATTACGGTCACGCCCAGTCGCTTCGCCGCTTCGAGCACCGAAACTTCCTCACCATCAACCGTCTCGTTTGCAACCGTAAGCGCCTCTGTCATCGCGAGATTAAACGGCAGTTGAATGAAACGAAAACCGTGCGCCTCGCCACCAACTTCGCGCGCCCGCTCAAGCATCCGCACCAGCGAATGATGCCTGCCTGATTCAGCCGCCACACGAAAACCATTCCAGGTCGCTACACCATAATGCGCCAGCTTGCCCTCGCTGCGGTTCTGTTCGAGACGTTCAAAGGCACGCTTCAGCCGCGCGTAAAACTCCGATTCAGAAATATGGCCTAGCTGCGACTCCGGATTGTGAACGTAATAAACATCCGTATACTTCACGCCCATGTTTCGTAGCGACTGGTCTAGCTGACTTTGCAGATAAGCCGGCGTCATGCAGTGGCCGTCGACGAAATCTTCAAACGAAGCGATGCCAGGCTTGACGAACGTCTCCAGCACGTATTCGCGCATGTTTCGCGGCGGCGCGCCATCAAAAGGGATGTAGCCGCCTTTGGTGCAGATAACCAATTGCTTGCGCCGGATGTCATGCTCGTTCGCGAGTATCTCCAGCGCGCGTCCAATCGATCGCTCGCTTCGTTGAAAGCGATAATTCGCCGCGGTGTCGATCACATTACAACCAAGCTGGACCGCTCGCACGATGGCGCGAGTGTAGCTTTCGTCTGTGGCTTCATCGGCATTGCCGAGATAGGTGCCGATACCGATGGGCGAGAGTACAACGTTGGACGACATGGTTGAGACGCAATGTTAACACGGAAGTTTGTACTTCGTGCTTTGTGCTTTGTGCTTAGTACTTGGTACTTTAAGAACTCAACAAAGTAATAAGAACAACGCACCAAGTACAAAATGTCACTGAGAACACAATCCTCTCTCGACATATCTGCTGAGGCACTCAACGAGATCGCGTCGGCAGCCACGAAGCTCGTCTTCGAGTATCTGACGACAATCTCAGAGCGGCCCGTTCGTGCCGAAAACTACGCCGGTAAGACCATCGAATCAATCGACGTCGAACTCTCCGCTGAAGGAGTGCCACTCGATCAACTCATCGCCGAGTGCCGCCGCGTGATGGACCTCAGCCGTCACAACGGTCATCCACGATTCTTCGGCTACGTCGCTTCGCCCTCGACTCCGATCGGCGCCTACGCTGACCTGATCGCGTCGGCGCTCAACGCGAACATTACGTGCTGGCGTTCCGGACCTGCCGGCACCGAGATCGAACGCATGGTCGTGCGTTGGCTCGGCTCGTTGATCGGTTACGACAATGACGCGAAAGGTCTGTTGACCAGTGGCGGATCGATGGCCAACATGATCGCATTGCTGATCGCGAATCGTCGCAAATCAGGCGCCGCGATAGCGCAGAAAGGACTGTGGAATTCCGGAGCGCCAATGACGCTGTACGCGTCCGAAGAAGTCCACATGTCGGTCGCAAAGGCGGCTGACATTCTCGGCTTCGGCCGCGACCAAGTGCGCGTCATCGCTTGCGACGAACGGCAGCGAATGCGCGTTGATTCATTGCGGCAAAGGATCGACGCCGATCTCCGTGAAGGATTGAGACCGTTTTGCGTCGCAGGCAGCGCAGGCACTGTCAACACTGGCGCAGTTGATCCACTTGACGAGATCGCAAAAGTCGCTCGTGAATTTGATCTTTGGTTTCACGTCGACGGCGCATACGGCGCGCCAGGTGTTCTCGACGAGCGAAAGAAACATCTCTTCGCAGGTTTGGAACGCGCTGATTCAGTTTCACTTGATCCACACAAGTGGCTTTACGTTCCGGTTGACGCGGGCTGTCTGCTCTTCCGCGACGCGGCGACGGCTGCGGCTGCATTCAATGCGGAAGACGCGGATTACATCAAGACGCATGGCTACTCGGATGAAGAAGCGTTTGCATTCTGGGATTACAGTGTTGAACTATCGCGACGCTTTCGCGCGTTGAAGGTTTGGTTGACGTTGCAGTATTACGGAAGCCGTCGCATCGCTGGAGCAATCAGCGATGATATTTCGTTGGCGGCGTACCTCGGCGAAGTGGTCGACAAAGCTGAGAATTTTGAACTGCTTGCGCCGGTTGAATTGAGCATCTGTTGCTTTCGTTACGTGCCGCGACGCGGGATGAGCGATGCCGAGTTGAACCAATTGAATGAACGCGTGATGGAGCGAGTGCAAAAAGGCGGGCGGGCGTATTTGTCGAATGCGACAGTGAATGGGCGGTTCGCGTTGCGCGCGTGCATCACAAACTTCCGCACGACGAAGGCGGACATCGATGAGACCGTAAGGGCAATTCGCGACGCTGCAAAGATGGCCTATATTGAGGGGTAAACCATCCACAGATTACGCAGATTATTAAATGAGCATGCCGGTGGAACACAAAGCTTATGATCACGAACTGCGCAGCGCCTGCGAACTCGCACGCGCCGCTGGCGCCGCCATCCTCGAGCATTACGAAGGTCCTCTCAATATCAAACAGAAAAGCTCCGCCGACGACCTCGAACCCGTCACTCAGGCTGACACCATCGCCAACGAACTCATCGTCACCGGCCTAAAACGCCAGTTCCCCAACGACGGCATCCTCGCGGAAGAGTCCGTCGATACAAAACGGCGGCTCGAAAAATCGCGCGTGTGGATGGTCGATCCCCTCGACGGTACGAACGGTTTCATTGACGGCAACGGCGACTTCGCGGTCCAAATCGGACTCGCTGAAGACGGCCAGTGCGTGCTCGGAGTTGTTTATCAACCTCTGACCGGAGTTCTATATCGTGCGGTGCGCGGCGAAGGAACGTGGATCGAGCGGCCACAGTTTGACCCGCAAAAAGCACAAGTCTCCACACGAACAACGCTATCCGAAATGCGTTTGGCGGCGAGTCGCTCGCATCGAAGCCCACGAATGAACAAAGTCGTGGCCCGATTTGGTTTTCGTGAAGAGGTCCAACGTGGTTCGGTTGGAATAAAGATCGGCTTGCTCGTCGAGCAGCAGTGTGACGTTTACATTCACCTGTCACCACGAACTAAGCAGTGGGACACGTGCGCGCCTGAAGTTATCCTGACTGAAGCGGGTGGTCGCGTGAGCGATCTGTTTGGCTATCCTTTGAACTATAACGTTCCTGATGTTCAGAATCGCAACGGCCTCGTCGCGAGCAATGGCGTGTCGCACAATCAAATCATCGAAACGCTCGCGCCGCTGTTGGAAGAGTTTGGCAGAAAACCAGCCACGGATTTTCACGGATGAAAACGGATCCGCGTTTATCCGCGAAAATCCGCGGCCCAATTTGAAGCCCGTATTATGCGCCCCAAACCCTTTCTCACTTATTTCATCCTGTGCGCCATTCCGCTGTTGTTGTTAGCTGGTCTCAATTATTGGAACGGTATTCGAAGTGTTGACTCCACCATCAGCGCGGTCGCGCAGGACGATCTGAACTCGTTCAACGTCGCTGTGGATGGAATTATTCTCGACCGGAAGAACGCAATCTTAGGTCTTACCGCTACACCCGGTTTGCGACAAGCTGTTACTAGTCAAAACGGATCGCATGCTCTCGCTACTCTCGACAAATATTTCCAGAGTTTGACTTTGCTCGGTCGCGACCGGCAACCCCTGTCGTTTCGCACTGAAAAGATTGAGTGGAACGCAGGTGATCCGAATTCCCAAAACAATCGACCCGCAAATCTGCCGGAAGCCGATCCACAAGTTTGGACGCTACCGGGAAACACCTTGCTCGATCGACCTGGTCGCGCGCCCGGCACAGTTGAATACACGGCGCCGATTCAGGATGAAACCGGTACAACCAATGGCGCGCTGGTGGGTGTGCTCAGTCTCGACTCGGTTTTTTCGAACGCTTCGCACGGTCTGGGTTCGAGTGCGAACAAGCATGCAAACATCGTGGTGCTGGATCGTTCCGGAAAGATTGTCTACCACTCGGATCCGCGGCTGAAAGGTCAAAGCGTCAACGAAGCACTGCCCGAGTTTGCATCGATTGCGAAACCAATGATCGCCAATGCAAGCGGAGTGGACCAGTTTAATGCCGCGAGAGGTTCGTACACTGTTGCCTACTCGCCATTGCCGCTGTTGGACGTCGCGGTCGCAGTTGCGCGTAATCGTTCGGATTTCACCTCGGCAGCACATCTCTGGGGAATTGCGGGTTTGGTGTTGGCCTTATTGATTGCGCTGGCCAGTGCGTTTGTACTCGAGCGTCACGTGCAGCGACGCTCGCGCGGCATTGCCCAGGTGACGGAAGATTTATCAGCCATCGCAAAAGGCGAACTCGATCGTCGCATCATTCTTCAGTCGAGTGACGACGCCCGCGGCATCGCGGACAACATCAACGTCGTCACCGAACGTCTGCGCGCACAGATCGCGCGTGAAGAAGAGTCGCGGCAATTTGAGTCGTTCGTTCGTCTATCGGCGATGCTGACACACGATCTGAAGAACGCGATTGAAGCGCTGTCGCTGACTGTCGGCAACATGGAACGTCATTACGACAATCCTCAATTTCGTGCTGACGCTCTGAAAGGCCTCACGAGTGCTACTGACAAATTGAAAGCGCTGGTGGCCCGGCTTGCGCGGCCAGTCAGCAGTCTGAGTGGCGAACACAAACGGCCGACAAATGTCGATCTGATTCCCATTCTTGAACGCGTGATCGCCATGACTGCCGAGCCGGCGCGTAGCAAACACAAAATCGTGCTGAGACTACCCGCGAATCTTTTCGCACTAGTCGACGCCGCACGAATCGAAGAAGTGATGGAAAATCTCGTGCTCAATGCGTTGGAAGCAATGGGCGACAAGAGCGGCACGCTGACTATCGAAGCGGGACAAACAGCCAAAGGCGCACCGGCGTTTTCGATCAGCGACACTGGACATGGCATGAGTCGGAGCTTCGTTGACAATCGACTTTTTCGTCCGTTCTCAACCACTAAAAAAACCGGCATCGGTCTTGGGCTATACACTTGTCGCGAGGTGATAAAGGCCAGCGGCGGTTCGATCGACGTGGATTCAGTCGAAGGCGCTGGAACGACATTTCGCGTCGTGCTACCATCCACCACACAACGACAGGCGTAACTAGGAAGGATGCGGCAAAGGTCCTTCTGAAACCCATACCCGTCACGCCCGTTCCTCTAAGCAGTACCTGCCCAGGAGTTTCATAGGCGCACGCGTGCGGCTCAGTCTGTAGGTGTGGAAATAGGATTAGAGAGATGAGCAGTCAAATTGAGGCCAAAGGCACTGTACTTGTTGTCGACGATGACGACGCGGTCCGGAGTGGTCTTTATTGGGCTCTTGCCCCCGATTATCAGGTGCTGCAAGCGTCGTCGCGCGAAGAAGCATGCGCGCTTATTAATGCCGACGGTATTCAGGTGGTAGTCAGCGATCTGCACTTGCCGCCAAACCTCGACGACATTTCCGAAGGACTGGCGCTGATCGACGTTGCGCGTGCACAAGATCCGCCGCTGCAAGTTGTGGTGATTACTGGTAGCGATTCAAAGCGTGCGGCTTTGGAGGCAGTGAGGCGCGGCGCTTACGGTTTCTTTGAAAAGCCGCTCGACCCTGCGGAGTTGTTGCACATCGTGAACCAGGCTGCGCGTATGCGACAGCTCGAGATTGAAAATCGAAGACTACGCGAAGAACTTTCACGACCGCCGGGCTTCTCCCATTTGATGGGAACTAGTCAGGCTTTGGAACGAGTGCTGAAGCAGGCGCGGTCGGTTGCGGCGACAAGCGTGACAGCGTTGTTGACCGGCGAGAACGGGACGGGGAAAGAGATGCTCGCGCGCGCGATTCATCAGGAAAGTCCGCGCGCGGGTGGGCCATTCGTCGCAGTAAGTTGTGCAGCGCTTCCTGAGGCGCTCATCGAATCGGAGTTGTTTGGTCACGAAAAAGGCGCGTTTACTTCGGCGACGCAAATGCACAAAGGGCGTTTCGAGCTCGCCGATGGTGGAACACTTTTCCTCGACGAGATTGGCGATCTGAGTGCGGCGGTCCAGGTAAAACTGTTGCGCGTGTTGCAGGAGCGTGAGTTTGAACGGGTCGGCGGCACAAGAACTTTGACTGTTGACATCAGGTTGATTGCGGCCACGAATCGCGATCTGGACAAGGAAGTTGCGCAAGGACGATTCCGTCAGGACCTGTTTTTCCGGCTGAACGTCGTGCCGCTACTGCTGCCGCCGCTGCGTGAACGTCTGGATGACATTCCGATTCTCGCAGCGCATTTCGCGGCGAAGTCTGCGCAAAAATACGGGCAGCCAACGCCGGAGCTCGAGCCGGCGCTGGTTGACGTGTTGTTGGATTACAACTGGCCGGGCAACGTGCGCGAGTTGGAGAACTTGATCGAACGGTTGGTGGTGCTGAGCAATACTTCGACGCTCGGATTGGAGTTTGTGCCGGAGAAGATGTTGAAGGTGCTGCCAGGAACGACGCCCGGCGACGAGAGTACGTTGGAAGGCGCGGTAGAAGCAGTTAAGCGGCGGATGATCGTGAGCGCGTTGCAATCGGAAGGTAACAAGGTCGCAGCGGCGAAGAAGTTAGGCATTAGTAGATCCTACCTGCATCGCCTGATCAATGAGTTCGATCTTTAGCCGCGGATAACGCGGATTTGAAACGGATCAGCTACAAAAATCGATGAGGTTCGGTTTTTCCTTTTGTGCTTTTTGTGCCTTTTTGTGGCTAAGTCATTTTTGTGCTTTTTTGTGGCTCCAATTACTATTGTCTATGTGGCCAGCCTGCAACAACGCTTACTCGAGAATGTGCCGGGTGATTTCTTCGTAGATTCAACCTGCATCGATTGCGACACCTGTAGCCAATTGGCGCCTTCGATCTTTCGCGATCATGGCGACCAGTGCAGCGTCTATCACCAGCCCGAAACCCAACAGGAAGAGCAGCTCGCAATGATGGCGCTCGTCTCGTGTCCGACCGGCTCCATCGGCGCCATGCAGCGACACAACGCTCACGTCGGGATCGACGCGTTCCCGATGCCGCTCGAAGACAACGTCTACTTCTGCGGCTTCACTTCAGAATCCAGTTTTGGCGCCTGGAGTTATCTGATTGCTCGACCAGCAAGCGAGGGCGGCAACATTCTCATCGACTCGCCGCGATTCGCAACTCAACTGCTCAAACGGATCGAAGCGATGGGTGGCGTCAGTCGCATGCTGCTCACGCACAAAGACGACGTCGCCGATCACCAGTTGTTTCGCAAGAGATTCAACTGCGAGAGATTGATGCACGCCGACGATGGCGCGGCTCGTCTCGGTGTCGAGCAGGTGATTCATGGAGCTGACCCGGTTCAACTCGATAAAGATCTACTCGCAATCCCAACGCCTGGGCACACGCGCGGACACGTCGTCTATTTATATCGCAACAAATTCTTGTTTACAGGCGATCACCTCGCATGGTCACCTGAGCGGGAAATGTTGAGGGCATTCCGCAGCGTGACGTGGTATTCGTGGCCTGAGCAAACGCGCTCGATGGAGAAACTTCTGAGTTATGACTTTGAGTGGGTGTTGCCGGGCCATGGCGACATTCATCACACCAATATCCGAAACATGCACGAGCAACTTGAGCGCTGTGTTTTGTGGATGAAGACTATCAGGTAAGTTCACCAAGCTCTTACAGTCCAGTTGAAGAGGCAAAAGAATGACTCGAAATCAGAAGATTGCTCTCGGTTGTGGCGGCGCAGGATGTTTGGGACTGATCGTGGTAGCGATCGCCGGCTGCGTGATCTATCTCTTTAGTCGCAGCGCAGTCACAAGTCGCACTTACAACTACAACATTAGGAATCTGAACACCAATTACAATTCCAATAGCAAGGAAAACGCGAACACAAACTCGAATGAGAATTCCTCCAGCTCGTCTTCCGCCACTGCAAGCTCCATTTCAGAAGATGACAAGCACAAGCTCTATCAAGCTGCGGGCATGACTGGTGATGCAGAGTTGATTCGACGCGTCTCCGTTAAAATAGGATTGATGGACGAGGACTATACGCCGGGCGAGGATTATCAGAAGTTTATTTCCGAGCACCTTGAATGGGCCTCACGCAACGTGGATTTTGTGAACTCGATTAACACGCCGGAGAAGGCGCGTGCTTACGTGAACGAGCATTTTCCGGATTAAATAGATGCATCCATCCCGCATTCGTAACTTCTCGATCATTGCTCACATCGATCATGGCAAGTCGACGCTCGCCGACCGCCTGCTCGAGTTGACCGGCGCTTTGTCAGAGCGCGAGATGTCGGATCAAGTGCTCGACAACATGGACCTCGAGCGCGAGCGAGGCATTACGATCAAGGCACACGCCGTCAGGCTCGACTACAAAGCACGCGACGGCCAAAATTACGTGCTCAATCTGATCGACACGCCGGGTCACGTCGATTTTTCTTACGAAGTGTCGCGTTCACTTTCAGCGTGTGAAGGTGCGCTGCTGGTTGTTGATGCTTCGCAGGGCGTCGAAGCGCAGACGCTGGCGAACACTTATCTCGCCATCGAGCACAATCTCGAACTGATTCCCGTCATCAATAAGATCGATCTGCCGGGCGCGGAACCTGAGAAAGCCATCGAGCAGATCGAACACTTCATTGGTTTGGAAACACACAACGCGATCCTCACCAGCGCAAAAACCGGCGAGGGCGTGGCTGAAGTGCTCGAAGCAATCGTGCGCGACATTCCGCCGCCGACAGGCAATCCGGAGGCGCCGCTGAAAGCGTTGATCTTCGACTCGTGGTACGACTCGTACCGCGGCGTGATCGTTCTGTTTCGAGTTATCGACGGAACCATCCGGCCCGGAATGAAGATCCGATTTTTCAACGCGAACCGTGACTACCAGGTTGAGACGCTCGGCGTAAATCGACCGACTCCGACGCCGATCGACCATTTGAGCGTCGGCGAAGTCGGTTTCCTCACCGCGTCGATCAAAGCTGTCGCCGATGTGCAGATTGGCGACACTGTCACCGAAGCTGCACGACCAACAAAGGAACCGTTTCCCGGTTATCAGGAGATCAAGCCGATGGTGTTCGCCGGACTGTATCCGGTGGACACGAACCAGTACGAAGAGTTGCGCGACGCGCTCGACAAGCTGCGACTCAACGATGCGTCATTCTTTTATGAGCCGGAGTCTTCCGCGGCGCTCGGGTTTGGTTTCCGCTGCGGATTTCTCGGACTGCTGCACATGGAGATCGTGCAGGAACGTTTGGAGCGTGAGTTCAATCTGGATCTGATCACCACCGCTCCGGGCGTGCGTTACATCGTGACGACTACTGATGGCGAAGTTACCGAAGTTGATTCACCGGCGAAGATGCCGGATCCGGGGCGCATCGCGAAGATCGAAGAGCCGGTGATACGTGCCGTGATTCTGACTCCCGATGAATTTCTCGGTGGCATTCTGCCGTTGCTTGAAGAGAAGCGCGGAATGCAAAAGGGTTTTGAATATATCACGTCGAATCGCGTCATGCTGACTTATGAGTTGCCGCTAAATGAGATTGTGCTTGATTTTTACGATCGACTAAAATCGGTTTCGCGTGGCTACGCTTCGCTTGATTACAACTTGGCCGGATATTGGGAGAGCGATCTGGTCAAGCTCGACGTGCTGGTTGCAGGCGAGCCCGTTGATGCGTTGTCGTTGATTCTTCATCGCAGCACGGCGCAGCCCAAAGGTCGTGCATTGGCGGAAAAGATGAAGCAGTTAATCCCACGGCAACTGTTTGAAGTTCCGATTCAGGCGGCGATCGGAAACAAGGTGATCGCGCGTGAAACGGTGAAGGCGCTCGGGAAGAACGTGATTGCGAAGTGTTATGGCGGCGACATCACGCGCAAGCGCAAGCTGCTCGAGAAGCAGAAGGAAGGCAAGAAGCGCATGAAGAAGGTTGGCCGCGTCGAGATTCCACAAGAGGCGTTCTTGGCCGTGTTGAAAGTGAATGAGTAGCCGCAAAAAGGCACAAAATATACAAGCTGAGCATGAGCTGTTGCTTTGTTGTGCACGGACGAACGCGGCTTCGGAGGTTGTGACGCGGCTGCGCGAGCTCGCGGCGGCGCAGATCGATTGGGAGTATCTGTTTTTACTCGCTCGACGTCATGCGGTCGTCCCATTGATTTATCTTCAGTTGGAGCATCATGCCCCGGACCTTGTTCCTGACGAGTGTCTCCAAAAACTCAAACAAAACTATCTCGAAAACTCAGCGCGCAACACCGTGCTTACCGCTGAGCTTTGCCGGTTAATTACTTTGCTCTCGAACGCCGGCGTCAAAGCGATCGCCTACAAAGGTCCGGCGCTCGCGGTGTTTGCGTATGACAATCTCGCCCTGCGTCGCTTTGTCGATCTCGATGTGATCGTAAAGAAGACTGATGTCTTGCAAGCGCGAGATATTCTGCTGCGCGAAGGCTACATGCCCACGAAATCTCTATCACTAACGCAGCAGGAGATTTTGCTTCGCACGCAACACAACATGCAGTTTTCGCGTGACGAGCGCCGGTTGATTGTGGAGTTGCACTGGGAAATTGCGCCTCATCTGTTTGCCTCATCCGTAAACACGAATACGCTGTGGCCAAACCTGATAACAATCAACCTCAACGGCACTCAGGTAAAAACTCTCACAGCCGAAGATTTGCTGTTCTCGCTGTGTGTTCACGGCTCGCGCCACCTGTGGGAACGACTGAGCTGGATCTGCGATGTGGCGGAACTGCTCGCGCGGCGCAGCTTCGACTGGTCCACATTGTTGGCGCGAGCGGTGCAGTCGGACAGCGAACGAATGTTTCTGCTCGGCCTATATCTCGCGGAGAAACTTCTTGCGGCGCCTCTGCCGAACGAAATAAAGGAGCGTTGCGACTCTGACAATCGACTGAGATCGCTCGCCAATAACATCGTCACGCATCTCTTCAATGGCACTAGGCATATTCCGGCAACGTCGCGGGAGATCTTCAACTACAATCTAACCGTGCGGAAATCCATCGGCGCGCGTGCGCGTTATCTGGTTCACATGATGCGTCCCACCGACGGCGATCTCGGCGCGCGGTCGCTGCCCTCTTTTGCTTACTACCTCACGCGGCCTCTTCGTTTACTCGCACAAACCTCGCGACGTGGTCTCAATACAAAAATTTGACGGATATTTTTTCACATGTTAGTTTCACGAGAACCAAGAGGCGGGTCAGTCGCGCCCCAGCAGAAACTGCTCATCATCGCAAAGAACAAGGCAGGACAAGAGTGAAACGCACAGTTTTTCGTCACTATGCGATCGGCATGGGCTTTGCCGTTTTGATGTACCTCGGATCGCCCGTGAGCTCACTATGCCAAAAGTCGCCAACTCCCGGAGCTAACACTAAACAAACCGCCAGGGAACAGTCGAAAGAAACGAAGCCGGCCTTTGTATTGAAGGTAAAGACGACGCCGATCCTGAACATTTCGCTGAAGGCTGAAAAGGCCAAAGTATCAGAGGTGGCGCAGGAGTTGTCGAAGCAGTTGAAGACTCCGATATTTCTCGGACCCGAACGACAAAATGAGACGCTCACGATCGAGTTCAGTCAGTTGACACTCGAACCAGCTCTGCAACTGCTGTCGCCGATGGTTTATGTCGATTACGAGATTGACACTGGCTCTTCTGGACCACCAAAAGCTCTTGGAATCTATTTATTTGATACGAACCAGGGTGAGCCACCACTGAGCGCCTCGGTAACTGGATCGACACAGTCGCTTTTGGTTGAGGGTAATACTGAGGACGGAGTTGAAACGGAAACTGCCGGCGACAAGAAGAAGGTTGAAGAGGAACCTCTGCGCGTGTCGTTTCAGAACAACTGCTTGAGTGTCAAAGCAAAAAAACAACCGCTGCCGCTGGTGCTGCTCAAAATCGGAGAAGAGATCGGTATTCCGGTTGATATTCAGGATGACAACATTGCGACGATCGACGCCGAGATCTCAAAACTTCCGGTGGAGGATGCTGTTCGGCAATTATCTCCTCACATTCGGCTGTTTCTTCGGGCCGATCTTACGCGTGCCGAAAGACGAGCTTTGCGATTGGTTCTGACTCCGTCACCCAAGACGGCCCAACAGAACCCTTGAAAGAACAATCTGTGTAATCTGTGGATAAAAAAACGGAGGTGGCCAAAACTTGTCGAAGCAAAACGAGATTAACAACGAAGAACTTGCTGGGCTGCATGATGGGAATGTTAGTACCGGAGAACGCAGCGAAAGTAAAAAGGTATTTGTCGAGCCGGCGATCTCCGTTCCTGTTGATGTTCTTGAAGCAACCACGTTTTTTCAGATATCCACTAGCGGCCCGACCAACTAAACACCATTTACATGCAAGTTATTCAGGTCTCTGACCGGCCGGCGTCCCAAAGGTTTTATGCGGTCGCCGGTCGGTTGCTGTTTATTGAGAGTTTCGATCGTCGATTAGACGATCTGATCGCCCGGCTCTTTGCTGGATGGCAGCTTGCGCCAGTCGCTTCTATTGAGCGCGAACCTGATATTCGCATCAACTTCTTTTGCGACGACGCTCGGCAGCAAATTCCTGAAGGTCTTAATCAATTTGAAATCGCTGACGGTGGACGATGCTACACGGACGGCGAGGACTACTATTTGTCGCTCGGCAATTTATTGATGCACCTGCAAAATGGTCGCCCGGTCAGGGTCGATCTTTGGCTCTCGGAATTGCCTGATCCGGTGGATTCGATGTTTGCGCGTGCGACGTCTTTTGCAGTCTGTGCTGGTTTGCGACGTTTCGGATTGTTTGAGCTTCATAGTGCGGGAGTCGTTCACCCGAGGAGTGGCAAAGGTCTACTCATCATTGGTCCATCAGGAAGTGGGAAGTCAACGCTCGCGCTACGCTTGGCTATGGCGGCTTGGCCCTACCTCTCGGACGATGAATTGCTACTGAGTTCGGTTAATGGCGAAGTTGAAGCACGGGGGTTTCGTACTTTTTTTGCCGTGAGGGAAGAACTGAGCAGTCCTTCAAGAACGTGTTTTGAGCCCGACGTTGTACTCGGATCCGGAAGAAGGACAAGTGCGTCGACCGGCGCGTTGGTTTTTATCAGCTTGAATGGAGAACAGAAATCCGAACTGAATCGGCTGACGCAAGCGGAAGCGATGGCGCGCTTGCTCAGATCTTGTCCGTGGGCCACGTACGACACCGGAGTCGCAGGTGCTTACCTTGAGCTTCTTTCGCGGCTAGCCCGGCAAACGAACGCCTTTGATCTCTTTGCCGGTCGCGATCTACTCGCCCCAAGCTACGCGTCGCAGTTGTTGTCTCATTCGGTAAGTCTTGACTGATGGATACCGATGTCACACTCAACGGTGATTATGGACCACGGCGTTTGAGCGTGGAGCTGGCCAACATCTGCAATCTTCATTGTAGTTACTGCTTTCGTGCCGACGACAACCTTTACAGCTCTCACGCGGAGTTCTTTCCAATCGATCTTCTC
Organism: Pyrinomonadaceae bacterium; assembly: GCA_035248565.1. Classification (GTDB taxonomy): domain Bacteria; phylum Acidobacteriota; class Blastocatellia; order Pyrinomonadales; family Pyrinomonadaceae; genus PSRF01. Next base: position 55,242 of record DATFHH010000139.1, read on the forward strand.
CGTCGAGTGATCGTCGAAGCTCGTACTGCCGCGAACATCACTCAGATCAATTTCACTGGCGGCGAGCCAACGCTTCATCCGGCATTCGCCGACACACTGACGACGTGCGCTGACGCTGGTTTGACTGTCAGCTTCGTCACCAACGGTTGGCACTTCGATCGTGTCTGGCCCGCGCTTCAGGACAACCGCAGCGCGCTCTCGCACGTCGCTTTCAGTTTGGATGGTGCCACACGAGAGACTCACGATCGTTGGCGTGGCAAAGGATCTTTCGATCGTCTCGTGCAAGCGTTTTCGCGTTGTTACATGTCAGGCGTGCCGTTTGGAATCAAGATAGTCCTTCGTCGTGATCTGGCGGATCAACTCGAACAGATCGCGATCTTTGCGGCGCGTATGGGTGCTGCTTCGTTGCACTTCGCGCACGTCATGCCGACATCAAATGCGATCGCGGCCGAGTCGGCGCTGACGCTGAAAGAGCAGCGAGTTGTGGAGGAAGAGATTGTGATTCTCGCGCGCATTTTCAAGATGAAAATCGGCATAGATGTTGGTTATTACAATCTCGAAGAAGAACACGCGCCGTGTGCGCCGCTGGCAGGCGTCAACATGAATATTGATTATCGCGGACGGCTGTCGCTCTGCTGTAATCTCTCGGGCTTTCGCGGCGCAATCGAGGAGCGCGATGTGATTGCGGATCTAAATGAGGAGTCGTTTACTTCCGCGTATGAGAGATTCATGCAACTGGCCGCTGCACAATTGCAGAAGCGAAAGGCTGCGTTGGTTGCATTGCGTGCGCAAGGCGTGACGCCAGACCTTTATACTGGGTCACCGTGTCTGTTTTGTCTGCAAAGTTTCGGAAAGATTCCGTGGCACTGAACACCATCAGCCGTGGTTGGTTGCCGGTGGATGCGGTCGTCGTCGAAGGCCGGCCGGGGCTGTGGTGGATGGATATGTCGGGCGTGAGTCTTGCCGAACCATTCTTTCAACAAACAGTCGACCGCGCCAAAGCGGAAAACAATCGCGGCGAGTTGTTCACCGAGTTTGACGTTCTGCTGCAACTCGAGAAGCTGCTCGATAGCGTATCGCCCACCGGTTTCATTTTTCACTCCTCACGTTGCGGCTCCACATTACTCGCCAACGCCTGTCGCGCCATCGATGGGTCGATCGTTCTTTCCGAAGCCAACGGCATCGACAAACTCGTGGCCCGTTTCGTGACTGACGCTCCTGAAGGTAGCGTCAAAGAGTCGCTTTACTCTGTCTTTCTTCGCGGCGTGGTGCACGCGCTCGGTCAACGCCGGATCGGAAACGAAAGACATCTGTTCGTGAAGTTTGCCGCTTGTAGCTTTGCACAAATCCATCGCATCAGACGGATCTGGCCGCACGTGCCCTGCGTCTTTCTTTATCGAGATCCGATCGAAACAATCGTCTCCAACCTCGTAGAGGTGCCACCGTGGTTGATAGACAAGGATCGACGCATTCTTGCATCCATCATCGGCGCCACGCCCGCTGCTGTTGCCGGAATGCAACTCGAGGAACTTTGCGCGCGAACTATCGGAGGTCTTTATTCGCTGGCGCAGCGTGTTGCGAACGACAAGTGTCTGTTGCTGAATTACAATCAACTGTCTTTACCGATAATATCCAATGTGCTGAGTTTTTTTAACGTCAATCCATCGGCTGAAGAGATGAAGTCGATCGAGCGAATGATCGGGCTCTACTCAAAAGAAGTTTCCGCGACACGTCCGTTTGTCGCTGACTCTGAGAGCAAAGAGCAAACCGCTTCCAAGCTCGTTCGTGAAATGGCCGCGAAGTGGGCCAGCGAAGCTTATCGTCAGCTCGAACAGAAACGACTTGAACGATCATGAATGCAACTAATCCAGCGCCGGGCAAACACGTGGTGGCAACCGATTTCGACGGCGGTGAAGGAATACTCGTCGATCTGAATACAAAGAAATACTATCAACTGAATGAGACCGCGATGCTCGTTTGGCGAGGGTTGGAAAGCGGCAAAAGCACGCACGAGATCGCTGTAGACATCACTTCCAACTACGAAGTCGAATTAGACAGAGCCACACTCAGCGTGGAACGAATCGTTGACAACTTCCAAACCTACAAACTTCTCAGCGCGGAATGAGCGTCGCCTGATCATCAAGTACGCCGTTCTCACCGTCGCCATCTTCCTGCCACTCTTTTGGGCATTCCTTTTCGTCCGAAATGCTTATCCGATTACCGCGTGGAACGTAATGATGGCGGGTGGCGATCTCGAACGCGGCCGCAGTTACTGCATTCTTCGTGGTGAAACCGTCTCCGGAGAGACGATCGACATTCAACCGATCAAGCTGACGAACGCTCTTTACAGTCGCACCTGGACCATGGTCAACGCCACCATCGACAATCAGAGTTTCAAACTCAAATCCGTTCATCCTGAGAACGAAGAGATGCTGCGCCGCTTTGGTGGACTAGAGAACCTGCCGCCGGGCGCGCGTTTGCCCGATCTTTTACAGGCTTGGGGTGAGCTCTACAACAAACAGCAACCGGCGTCTTCACCACACCGTTTGAAAGCGATTCGCCTGGACATGTATCGCTGGGAAAGCGGTCGCTATTCCGATTACGACAAGTTCGTAGAATCGTGGCGCAAGGAATTGTAAATCGCGTCATTCCCTCAAGCGCATTTGCTTTGGGCGTCGTGCGTTCCATTGTGCACGGCACGTTTCTGCTTTGGGTCCTGCTCACCTCTTTTTCCGCACTGGGAAATCTTCCTGTCACGATCCTTCGTCCAACAGGCGCAATGAAGCTTTTGCCTTGGAGCTTTTACGATCATCTGCAAACACCGTCGGGAATGACGATCTTGAAGACAGCGATGGTTGTGTCGTTGCTGCTGAGCACGGCGGGACTATTCACTGTTATTTCAACAAAGATGTCGGTTTTACTGGTGATCTTTTATCAGGGACTGTTGCGCAGCTTCGGCCACTACAATCACGACGAGATGCTCGCTGTTTACTATCTTCTCGTGCTGGCTTTCACTCCGTGTGGCGATGAGTTTTCGGTCGATAGTTGGATAGGAAAGTGGACCAAAGAACGGCCGCGGTTTGCTTATGCATACCCAATCCTGCTGATGCAGTTGCTGATGGCCTGGACGTACTTCAGCTCAGCATTGATTAAGTTGCGCGTCGCGGGTTGGAAATATCTCAGTCCGGACAATCTGCCTGCGCTGGCGATCTTTCATTCGCTTGACAACTTACACGACACTCAATTTCGCTACGCGTTTTGGTTGCCGCAGGTGCGGACCTATTTGCCGTTTGCGGTGGGGTTGGTTCTTATTTGGGAACTGCTATTTCCACTCGCAATTTTCTGGCGCCGCATTCGCTGGTGGATACTTGGCCTCGGAATCGCCTTTCATCTTTCGACACTATTTCTGATGAATATCTTCTTTCCGAATCAACTCGCGATGTATCTCATCTTTGTTGATTGGGACGCGTTAAGAGAGAGGAAAGCTGTAAGTCACGACATATTCGGGAGGAGTTCGCTCGAGGATCGGTAGACCATTTGCTTCGAGCCAGGCGTGACCGCTCACTTTGCCGTCTGTCTCATTGCGCACTCCGAAGATGATGCGCGTGGCAATGCCATTGAGCGAGAGATAACGATGCAGCACCGCTGCGCGTTTCCAGCAGATTGGTCTGAAAATAAATACATCGGCCGATAAAAGCAGATCGATCGCGCGTGCCAGATCGTTCTGACTTGTAACTCCCTTGCGATTTTTAGTTCGAGCTACGATTTGGAGTGCGCGTGGCAGCGAGTAGCAGCGTGCTGTCACAGAAAGAACCACAACCCACAACGCCATGCGGCACAACAACCAGGCCTCACTCGGACGCGAAAGAAACTTGCGGATGATTTTGAAGAAAAGGCGAGGCATTTCTATCCACAGATTACACAGATTACGCCGATTCTACAAAACAATCTGTGTAATCTGTGGATGGGCTTCTTATAAATCTGTTAATCTTTAACTCAATCCGCAATGTAGTCGATAGGAGGATCCGTGGCGGTTATTCGTCCCTTTCGTGCTTTGCGTCCTCGAACTGAGCAGGCTCAACTCGTGGCCAGTGTTCCTTACGACGTCGTCAATACCGAGGAGGCGCGCGCTCTCGCCAACGGCAATCCACTTAGTTTTCTGCATGTTTCGCGCCCCGAAATCGATCTGCCGCCGGGAACCGATATTTACAGCGACGCAGTCTATCGCAAGGCGGTCGAGAACTTCGAGAAACTAATCGCCACTGCTCCACTCGAAAAAGAAGCAGCGCCAAGTCTTTATCTCTACCGCTTGATCATGGGTGACCACCAACAGATCGGAATCGCGGCCGTTTGTTCAATCGACGAATACGATAACGGCACGATCCGCAAACACGAGCGCACGCGACGCGACAAGGAAGACGATCGCACACGTCACATGCTCATGTTGCGCGCCCAAACTGGTCCAGTGTTTCTGACTTACAGACATCGTTCTGAGATCGATGAACAAGTTTCCGAGGCGACAACAGCAGCGCCTTTGTTTGACCTTACCGCACGGGATGGCGTGCGCCATACGATCTGGCGCGTCAGTGAAACTGAACAACTGGTAAAGAGCTTTGAGGCAGTCCCGTTGCTTTACATTGCTGACGGGCATCACCGCGCTGCGAGTGCGAGTCGCGCGCGCGCCGAGTTGAAAGAACAGAGCTTCGCGCATACCGACGAAGAAGATTACAACTATTTTCTGACCGTGATTTTTCCGGATTCGCAAGTGCGCATACTCGCTTACAACCGGACGGTTCGTGATCTTAACGGACTCTCGAAGGAAGAGTTTCTCGACGCTATCAAACGACAGTTCACCATTGCGGAGAACGCGAAACCAGAACCGTCGCAACGCGGACAGTGGAGCATGTATCTAGACGGCAAGTGGTACGGCTTACAACTCTCGCCTGACGCGACTCTGCCTACCGGCACTGTCGCCATGCTCGATGTGAGTATTCTTCAGGACAGACTTTTGGATCCGATTCTCGGTATTAAAGACATTCGCACTGACAAGCGAGTGGATTTCATCGGTGGACTTCGTGGAACGAAAGAACTCGAACGCCTGGTCAACGAAGGCAAAGCTGCTGTCGCCTTTTCATTGTTTCCGACGACGGTTGAGGAGTTGTTGATGGTCTCCGACGCAAACGAGATCATGCCGCCAAAGTCGACGTGGTTCGAGCCGAAATTGAGAGATGGACTCTTAATACATACTATTTGAGGTTCTTCATCCGCAGATTACACAGATTCTATTAATTAATCTGCGTAATCTGTGGATAAAGAGGCGAATCTATGCGAGTGCTAATTGCAGACAAATTCGAACAATCTGGCCGCGATGGCTTGCAGGCGCTCGGCTGCGAGATCTCTTTCCAACCAGATCTCAAAGACGACGCACTCGTTCAAGCCATCAAGCAAGAGTCGCCGGACGTGCTGGTCGTCAGAGGTACTAAAGTAACTGAGCCAATGCTCGACGCAGGCCCAGTCAAGCTCGTCGTTCGCGCGGGCGCCGGCTACAACACGATCGACGTCGCCGCTGCTTCGAAGCGTGGCATTTACGTTTCGAATTGTCCCGGCAAGAACTCGATCGCAGTTGCCGAGCTGGCTTTCGCACTAATCCTCGCGCTCGATCGACGCATTGCCGACAACGTGATCACGTTGCGCCGAGGCAAGTGGAACAAGAAAGAGTTTTCTAAAGCGCGCGGGTTGTTTGGTCGCACGCTCGGTTTGATTGGGGTCGGCAAGATCGGCCAGGAGATGATTCCGCGTGCGCGAGCGTTTGGTATGCCGGTGGTGGCGTGGAGCAGAAGTTTGACATTAGAGCGAGCGGCGCTGTTTGGCGTTGAATTAAAGGAATCAGCGAAAGCGGTAGCTGCTGCCGCGGACGTTGTCAGCGTTCATCTTGCGCTCAATCCCGAAACAAAGAACCTGCTTGGCGCCGATTTCTTCAGCGCGATGCGGCCAGGCGCTTACTTCATCAACACGGCGCGAGGCGAGGTGGTCGATCAGGCAGCGCTCGTCGCGGCTATGAGAAATCGCGGCATTCGCGCGGGTTTGGACGTTTACGCCGTGGAACCAACCGGCGGCACTGGTGAGTTTCACGACGACGTCGTGAAAGAAGAAAGGCTCTACGGTACGCATCACATCGGAGCTTCAACGGATCAGGCACAGGAAGCAATCGCCGCCGAAACGGTGCGCATCGTTAAGGAATTCAAGGAGACCGGCAAAGTCCCGAACGTCGTGAACCTTGCGCGACAAACTCCGGCCACGCACAGGCTCGTCGTCCGTCATCTCGATCGGCCAGGCGTGCTTGCCGGTGTTCTTGAGACAATCAAAGCAGAACAGATCAACGTGCAGGAGATGGAGAATATAGTTTTTGAAGGCGCGGCTGCGGCAGTTGCCCGCATCAATCTCGACAACGCGCCGTCGAAAGAAAGCCTCAAGCAGCTTGAAGCAAGTAACCCTGACATCATTGAACTCGATCTGCTCGATTTGAACTGATCGAGTTCCTGTTCTTTATCTTCGTAATGAACACGACCCTCATCACCGGAGCATCGTCAGGAATCGGAGCGGCCTTTGCCAGAAAACTTGCTGCACGCGGAAGAAACGTCATGCTTGTCGCTCGCTCTGAAGACAAGCTGATCGCTCTTTGTAACGAACTTGGTCGCTTGACCAGCATTCGCGCGCAGTATCTGGCCCTTGATCTGCAACAGCCGGATTCAGGGTCACAGCTTTTTGAAGAAACGAATAAACGCGGACTCGAGATCGAGATGCTCATCAATAACGCCGGTTTCGGTTCGATGGGCGACTTTGCCAAACGCGATCTCAATCGCGAGCTCGAAATAATCGAACTCAACATTCGAGCGTTGGTTGACTTGACGCACCGGTTTCTTCTGCCGATGCGCGAGCGAAGACGCGGCACCATCATCAACGTGGCCTCGACCGCGGGATTTCAGGCGGTGCCTTACATGGCAACATACGCGGCGACGAAAGCATTTGTGCTCTCGTTTTCTGAGGCGCTATGGGAAGAGAATCGATTGCATGGAATTCACGTGATGGCGTTGTGCCCGGGCGTGACCGATACCAATTTTTTTGAAGCCGCGGGAATAGAGCGTCCGCCGATGCGCACGATCCAAACTCCGGAAGAAGTGGTCGATACTGCGTTGCGCGGGCTGGCGCGGCAAAAGCACACGGTTGTCTCAGGTTGGACCAACTGGTTTGCAGTTGAAGCTGAACGTGTTTTGCCTCGATCATTGGTGACGAGGTTTGTAGGCAAAGCATTGCGCTCGCGTTTTGGAGGATAGGGCCACAAAAAAGCACAAAATAGAGATTTGGGGAGATCCAAATGACGGAACGAATATTTAATTTCAGCGCCGGACCGGCGGTGTTACCGGTGCCTGTTTTAGAAGAAGCTCAACGCGACTTGCTCAGCCTGCCAGGCGTTGGCATGTCGGTGATGGAGATTAGTCATCGTTCGAAAACATTTGATGAGATCATCGCCGGCGCAGAGTCGGGTTTGCGCGAGCTCTTAAATATCCCCAGCAACTATCACATTCTGTTTTTACAAGGCGGCGCGAGTTTGCAGTTTTCGATGGTGCCGATGAATTTTCTTCCGGCCGATGGAAGTGCTGATTACATACTGACCGGAAGCTGGGGCAAGAAAGCGCTGAAGGAAGCCAAGAAGCTTGGCTCTGTGAATATCGCCGCGACGATGGCTGACGGAGGTTTTACGCGCGTGCCGTCAGATGAGGAGATCACGCTGAACCCGCAGGCCGCGTACGTTCACATCACCAGCAATGAAACAATCGAAGGCGTCGAGTGGAAACGTGAACCTAATGTCGGCGATGTTCCTCTCGTCGCCGATGCTTCATCAAATATTTTGTCGCAAGTGATCGACGTTAATAAGTATGGAATCATCTATGCAGGTGCGCAGAAGAACATGGGACCAAGTGGACTGACTGTAGTCATTCTGCGCGAAGACCTGTTGCAGCGAATTCCAGAAGGGCTTGCGACAATGCTCGATTATCGCACTCACGTCGAGAACAAATCGCTTTACAACACGCCCAACACCTGGGGGATCTACATCCTGCGGCTCGTTTGTAAATGGCTCAAAGACAAAGGCGGCGTGGCTGCGATGCGACGCGAAAACGAAGAGAAGGCCAAACTGCTTTATGACGAGATCGACGCCAGCGATTTTTATCGCGGCCATGCTGATGCTGATTGCCGCTCGATCATGAACGTCACGTTTCGTCTGCCCGATCAGGAACTCGAAAAGAAGTTTGTGTCGGAAGCGACGGCGCAGGGGCTCGATGGTTTGAAGGGACATCGCTCAGTCGGAGGAATTCGCGCGTCGATTTACAATGCGTTTCCGCGTGCCGGAGTGGAAGCGCTGGTGTCGTTCATGAAAGAGTTCGAACGGCAGAATGGGTAACGCGGATTACACGGATAGATATGGATTTTCGCAGAATTGGGCCGGATCAAGCTGGGATGCGGCTCGATGCGTTTCTCGCCTCACAGATCGACGGCTGGAGTCGTGCACGGCTACAAAAACTTATCGAGAACGAGGACGTACTCGTAAACGGCAAACCCGCCAAGCCATCCTACAAACTTCGCCAGCAGGATGAGATCGAAGTTGAACTGGTTGCTCCTCCCACAGATACGTTCACGCCTGAAGACATTCCGATCGACATTGTTTATGAAGATACAACGCTGATCGTGGTGAATAAACCTGCCGGACTCGTGGTCCATCCGGCGGCTGGCACGCCTTCCGGCACGCTCGCCAATGCGCTCGCGTATCATTTCCAACAACTACCGGACGCTGGAACCGGCGTGCGGTCAGGCATCGTTCACCGGTTGGATCGCGATACTTCAGGTTTACTCGTCGTCGCGAAAACCGAAGCTGCGCTCGAAGATCTTTCCGATCAGTTTCGCGATCGCACAGTTTTCAAGTCTTATGTCGCGTTGGTCCATGGACAGGGCTTGGCGAATTCCGGACGCATCGATCAACCACTCGCGCGCGATCCGGCAAATCGCACGCGCATGGCGGTGGTGCGTGGCGGCCGCAATGCGCTAACGCTTTATCGCGTCAGGCGATCGTTTGAACGATTCACACTGCTCGATGTGGAACTGAAAACCGGAAGAACGCATCAAATTCGCGTTCATCTGGCGTGGCTAAAACATCCGGTCGTAGGCGATGAGACTTACGGAGGAGGTCGCGACAACACGATTCAGGATCCACGACTGCGCGCGCGCATTCGCAATCTCAATCGTCACTTCCTGCACGCGGAGAAGCTCGCGTTCACTCATCCGGAGACACGCGAGCTCGTGAAGTTCGAAGCTCCGCTGCCGGAAGAATTGCGTGAATTGCTGTCAATATTAGCCGCGGATGAACGCGGATGACGCGGATAATTACGGTATTGGCTCGAAGCGCTTGATCAACTGCTTGAATCGCTCATCACTACGCAAGCCATCAAACATCGGCTCGATCCTGATGAGCACCAACCCCGGATGCCGCGCGTCAAAAGCCTTATCCAAATACTCAATCGCCTCGTCGTTGTTCTTCAACCCGGCATATACAATCGCAAAATAAAGCGGAGAAACATAACGCCGCTGCGACAACGTTTCGAGTTGAGCGAGAATCGCGCGCGCCTCCGCCTGCTTGCCTGCCATGCCGTACGCGAAACCGAGCGATGCTGACATCTCCAATTCAGCATCAACGACTTTATCCGGAATTGGACCACTTTCCGGCGCCTTGATCAACTTCCGCAACTCCGCGATCGCTTCCTGGTACATTCCTTTTTGCACGTAGGCCAATGCGAGGTAATGCCGCGCCACCCAGAAATCAGGATCGCTCTGCAAGGTCGACTTATATTTTGCGATCGCGTCGTCGTAGTTGTGCTCATAGTAAGAATAGAGACCAGTGTTGGCGCCGATGATTGGAGAAAGTGGATCGAGTTTGTGAGCTTCTTCAATCTCGTCCTTCGCGAGACTGAATTTCCCCATCTGCATCAAGTACGACGCGTACCATTGATGGGCTGTCGGATACTTCGGGTTCAACTTCAGCGCCTGTTGGAAATCACTTTGCGCGCCAAGCCAGTCCCAGTCGTAAGACAATCTGACAAAGGCGCGTGAAGTGTAGGCTTCGGCAAGCGACGGATCCGCGTCGACTGCTTTTTGCGCAGCGGCCTTCGCTTTCGGCATTTCGTCAACCGGCCTGGCTGCGCCGATGTCGGCCAGAAGCGCATAGGAATCGGCGAGCCCGGAGAACGCCAGCGCAAACGTCGGATCTTTCTCCTCGGCGCGTTTGAAAAAATCGATGCCGTTGCGGAAGCCTTCCTCGTTACGTTTGTTCCAGAAATATCTTCCTTTGAGATAAAGCTGATATGCCTCAGCATCTTTGGTGTAACGCTTCGCGAGCTTCTCTTCGTCCTCGCCCGACAACCGCAGCCGCAAGCTCTGCGAGATCTTTTTCGAGACTTCGTCCTGCACTGAAAATATGTCGGCAAGACTACTGTTGTACTCTGCCCCCCAAAGCTGCGATCCATCCTGGACTTTGATCAACTCGGTCTTGATTACCAGGCGATCGTCGAGTTTAACGAGACGGCCGGTGAGCACCGCGCCTACATTCAGACTTCGACCAGCTTCCAGTGGATCTATGTTCGAACCCTTGAACCTGAACGCCGCGTTGCGCGACATCACTTTTAGATTCGGTAGTTGCGAAAGACTGTTGATAATGCTTTCAGTCAGACCGTCAGACAGGTACTCCGCATTTGGATCCTTGCTGTCGTTAACGAAAGGAAGAATCGCAACCGAATTGATCGGCGGCGGCGGCGACGAGGCAAAGTAGATAACGCCGATCACGACCAACAGCGCCAGTAGTCCGAGGGCGGCGTAAGCAAACCAACCTCTGCGCTTCTCATGAAACTCAGCGTCTGTCGTTGAAACCGGCGCGATCTGTGTAACAGTGTCCGCCGGCGACTTGGCGACAGTTCGCGCTGTCGAGAGCATGTCTACGTGCGTTGCGCGTGTCGTCACGCCGTTTGTTTCCGGACTTTCCGAATAGTGAAGCTCGTCTCGAAGTTGTTCGAGATCGAGTTTTAGATCGGTGATCGTCTGATAGCGTTTGAAACGATCCTTCGCCAGTGCTTTCGAAACGATTCGTTCGAGCTGGCGCGGCACGTTAGGCACGTACTGCAACAATGGAGTTGGTTCGTCGTCGATGATCGAAACGCGCGTGTGGCTTTCAGTCTTGCCTTTGAACGGCGGTCGCCCGGCCACCATCTCATACAGGACCACGCCCAGGCTGAAAATATCAGAGCGTTCATCGATGCTTTCACCTTGCGCTTGCTCCGGCGACATGTAGCCGCTCGTTCCCATGACTGCGCCGGGATGAGTTCCGGAAATCGGTATCGTCACAGCTTCAGGATCGGAATCGACGGCGTCGCGATCGGTGAGTTTCGCAATACCGAAGTCCAGGATTTTCACGAAGCGATCGCGAACAAATTTGTCCTGTCGCAACATGATGTTCTCGGGCTTGATATCGCGATGCACGATACCAGCGGCATGCGCTGCCTCGAGCGCCATTGCTACTTGAATACCAATGCCGAGCGTTTCGTCGAGTTTTATTGGACCACGCCAGATACAGTGCCGGAGCGTCTCGCCTTCGATGTATTCGGCGGCGATGTAGTAACTGCCTTCCGCTTCGCCAATCTCGTAAACGGTGAGAATGTTTGGATGATTGAGCGCGAGAATCGCACGTGCTTCCTGTTTGAAACGTCGCAATCGACTCTCGGAGCGAGTCCATTCCTGAGGCAATACTTTCAGCGCGACCTTGCGACCGTGTTGCCTGGTGTCTTCGCCGAGAAAGACTTCACCCATGCCGCCCTTGCCGAGTCTGCGTAAGATGCGATAATGGGCGATGTACTCAGGGAGTGAATTGGTGCTGGTCGAATCTGTGTTGTTCGGGACGTCGGGCATCAAGGTGGTACTTGCGCGACTAAGTTGGGCCGAAAACAGCTCTGAAAGCATTGTAGCACTCTACGCTTGAATATATAGGTCCCATACGGCTTATAGACCCATGAAGAGGGCAACAGGTTCGGGGTCGAGCGCATCGAACCGCCGGTGTCAGCAGACTCCGGTCAGCTCCCGACCTAGTATCCATATAGCATGTCATTAACTCGAAAAACGTTTTTATCCAAATACTTGTCGGTTGCTTTCGTGATTGTTGCGGGCGCGTTGAGTGTCTGTGCTCAGAAGCCGAAGGCGTCGCCTACGCCGCCGCCAACTGAGGAGTCGCAGGGCAGCATCAAGATTCCGGTTCGGCGTGTGCGATTGCCAATCACTGTAACCGACAAGAAAGGCCAGTTTGTGCCTGGCTTGACCAAAGACGACTTCGTCGTTCTTGAAGACAAAGTCCCACAGTCAATCGAAACTTTTTCGGACGACATCTCGCAAACGACGCCACTGTACATCGCTGTCTTGATGGACACTTCGCCGTCAACCGCCGGAAAACTGAAATTTCAGCAAGAGTCGGCGATGAACTTCATCCAAACAGTGGTGAAGCCACGCAAGGATCGCGTGCTGTTTGCGACGTTTGACGACGAGATTAACCTGCTGCAGGACTTTACCGACAAGATCGATCTGCTGGACAAGGCCGTCTACAGCGTCAAGAAGATGGGTAAACAGACTGCGCTCTACGACGCGATCTGGCAGTTTTGCGATGAGAAGATGCGGTCAGTACCCGGTCGCCGTGTGTTGCTTCTCGTCACTGACGGCGAGGACACTTACAGCCGCGCAAATATTCGCGACGCGATCGACATCGCGCAACGCACCGAGACGACCATCTTTGCGATTTCAACCAAGGCTGGTTTCCTCGCGACCGTGCCCGGCGTCGAAGCCGGCCAGGTCTCCGACAAAAAAGATCGGGATCTACAAACGTTGGCCGAAGAGACTGGTGGGGTAGCTTTTTTCACTGGCGACATGCTTTCGCTCGAGCGTTCGTTCACAAAAATATCGAAGGAGCTCAGAGCGCAATATCTCGTCACTTACAACCCGACCAACAAGAGTTACGACGGTACGTTCAGGAAGATCGACGTCAAACTTTCTGACGGGCACGGGGATCTAAAGGTGAGAACGAAGCGAGGCTACAAAGCCATCGCCGATAGCGTAATGCCGTAAAGAAGTTGGAAGTAAAGATGCAATTTCGCGAAATGAGTCGTGTGGTTTTGTTGTTGCTTTTGGTTTTTGTCGTCCTGTGCGCCGGCGTTGCTACGCGCAAGTTGTCGGCGCAAAACCAAACGGGCGCGACTCCAAACGCATCGCCATCGCCAACACCACATTCGCGCGAAGAATTGCCTCAGGACTCTGACGAAGTTGTTAAAGTCGAGACCAATCTCACCAACATCTTCTTCACTGCGGCTGATAAGAACCGGCGCTTCGTCAGCACCCTCAAAGCCGAAGATATTCGCGTCCTGGAAGATGGAGAGCCACAGGAGATTTTCACATTTCAACAGAACATCGATCTCCCACTCTCGCTGGCGATACTGATCGACACTAGCGCTTCAGAAGAGCGCACCTTGCCTGACGAAAAGGAAGCTGCGCGCGCGTTTCTCGAAAGCGTGCTGCGCCCAGCCAAGGACGAAGCGGCCGTCGTTTCGTTTACGGGAGAAACAACACTCGAACAGGGTTTCTCGGGAAATATCGAGCGACTGCGCCGCGCAATCGAACGCGTCGAGTTTGTACCACCGTCAGGTTACATCGGTGGTGGAGTAGTCGTTAACGGAACTCCACCGATCTCGGGGACCAACCAGAGTCTTGCAGGTTCAACGGCGATCTGGGATGCGGTTTGGGCCACGTCGGAAGAGTTGATGAGTTCCTCTGCCGAGCACACGCGTCGCGCGATCATCCTCTTAACGGATGGCGACGACACCAGCAGCCGAATGAAAATGCACGAGGCGATCGATCGTGCGCTGAAAGCGGATGCGCTGATCTATGCCATCGGCATCGGTGACCGTTACACGTTCAACGTCAACGAAGGCTCGTTGCGTAAAATCGCCGAACAAACAGGCGGACGGGCGTATTTTCCACGGCACGAACAGGACCTTCGCGACGCCTTTACCCAGATCCAACGCGACCTGCGTGAGCAGTACCTCGTCGCCTATTCGCCGAAAAATAAGGCCCGCGATGGTTCATACAGGAAGATTGCGATTGAGGTAGTAAATCCGGCTCTCAAGCAAGAAAACCTCAAGCTTAATTATCGTGCCGGCTACTTCGCGAAGACCACCAACGCCGAACCCGCCCGTAAACGGGGCCAAGACCAGTAATCCTTGAACACTCCTTGGAGTGTGGCGGCCTGGCGCCGCTTTGTTATCCACCATGCTTGATCGAGGCCAAAGCGGCGCCAGGCCGCCGCACTCCAAGGAGACGCGCAATTCAAACTGCATCAGGGGATCCTCGCGTAAATACATGGCAAACTTGGCTTAAATTTGTTATACTCCCGCCCGGCTGTGCGTCCGCCTGGACGTTGTAGAACCTTCACCAATCTCCGGAAAACAGACTCTAGATGACCATCAGCACCTCAGAGCGAGGCCGCGTCCTGATCGTCGATGACGACAGGAAAATACTTGATCTTCTCGTGGACCTTCTCGAAATGGAAGGTTATGAAATCGCCACCGCGACTGATGGAGCAGAGGCCATCGAGCTCGCCCGCTCCTTCGATCCGCATATCATCGTCAGTGACGTCGTGATGCCGAATGTCGGCGGTCTTGAGCTCTGCCGTCGCTTAAAAGCAGACCCGCGCACAGCCTATGTTCCGGTGCTTTTGATCAGTGGCCTCATCACCTCAGACGACGCCGGCATCGAGGGCCTGCACGCGGGCGCTGACGACTATCTCGACCTTCCCTTCCGAAACGAAGAACTGCTGGTGAAAGTGGCCCGGCTGGTTGAACGCCATCGACTGCAAAAGCATTACAGCGAACTCTTCGAAAATGCTAACGACATCATCTACACTCACGATCTCCAGGGTAACTTCACTTCGCTGAATCGCAGTGGCGAACGCATCACCGGTTACACGCGCGAGGAAGCCTCGACGATGAACGTCGCTGACGTGATTGCGCCCGACTGTCTCGAGTTCGTGCAACAGATGATGGTACAAAAGGCCACCAATAAAAAGCCGACAGTTTACGAGCTCGACATCATCACAAAGCAAGGACGGCGCGTCAGGCTGGAAGTCAGTACACGTTTGATCTTTCGCGAAGGCAAACCCGTGGGCGTGCAGGGAATCGGACGCGATCTGACTGAGCGGAAACATTCTGAAGAGGCTTTGCGTCAGAGTCAGGTTTTTCTGGCCCAACAGGCGCAGCGCGAGGCGATGTCGCATCGCATCTCTCAGGCGATTCGCTGCTCGCTCGACAGTCATGAGATCTATCAGACAGCAGTAAAAGAGTTGGGCTCGTATCTTGATGTCGATCGCTGTTCGCTCTTCATGAAAAACGATCGCGCCAAGTGTGCGGCGAATGTGGCGGAGTATCACTCGGTGGGTGTGCAACCTGCTGCGTCCGACTTTGCGTTGGCCCATCTACAATCGTTGATTGCCGCTTTGGATAAAACCGGCGTGCTTGCTTTCTCGGATGCTGCCAAAGACAAACGCATCGCGGACCTTTACCAGAACATCCTCTCGAAGGCCAATGTGAAATCGATCATGTACGTTGCCATTCGCGTTGGCGACGATGTTCCGGCCGCGTTCGCGCTCTCCACCACCCAGCGAGTCAGACACTGGAGCGAAGCGGATATCGATTTAGCCAAGGCCGTTGCGGATCAAACCGGTATCGCAATTCGTCAGGCAGAGCTGTATCAAAAGGCTGAAGCGACGTCGATTCGTGAAGCGCTGCTTAACCGTTTGACTATGGCGATTCGCGCTTCGTTGAGTCTGCCGGAAGTTCTCAGCACAGCCACAGTCGAACTCGGACATGTGCTCGCCGCCTCGAGAGTCCATCTTTTCCTGCACAACAGTGAGGAAGTCGGTTCGCCGCTTGAACACGAATACGTCGCGGATGGAGTTAAGAGCATTAAGAATCGCGGCGTCAATTACGATGATCCCGTCGGGCGGCGGCTCTCGAGTTCCCTTCAGCCACTCATCATCGACGACGCCCTCCATTACGATGATGGTTCGGCCGCGTTGAGCGATTACGTGCGCATGCAGGCGCAAAAGTTTGAGATTCGTTCCCAGATCAACTATCCGCTGGTTGTGAAAGGACAGTTTCGCGGCGTGCTCTGCATCCATCAAACCGCTCAAAAACGACTCTGGGTGGAAGATGAAGTGTCGCTGGTCGAAGCACTCGCGGCACGACTGTCAATCGCCATCGCGCAGGCGGAACTGTTTGAGATGGTCGCGCGTGGCAAGACCGAATGGGAAACGACTTTCGATGCGATGTCTGACGGTATTTTCATCTTCGATCGCGCCGGCGAGCTGAAACGAGTAAATCGCGCGGGCGCGGCGATGGAAGCTGTTCATCCGCGACTGCTGCTCGGACGGCAGTGCTGCGACATATTGCGGACCAGCGAGGAAGATGAAGCATGCGTCGTCGAGAAAGCTCTTGAAACTGGTCGCAGCGTGACGATCGAAATCACACCCAGTCGTCTCAATCGGCCTCTGTTGGTGACGGTGGAGCCGGTGCTCGATGAGAGTAATAAAGCGATCGCAGTGGTTTGCACGGCGCGTGACCTTTCCGAGTTGCGCAAGGTCCAGGCGGTCGCCCGGGAACATCAGTCATTATTGACGAATATTCTCGAGAGCGCGCGCGAGTCAATCTACGCGGTCGACACGGATGGCAACTTCAAGTGGTGCAACACAGCGACTCTGAAAGGTCTCGGTTATCCACGCAGCAGCTTCATCGGACGGCCGTTGCTGAGTATGGTCTACGAACCCGATCGGGAATTGGTAAAAGAAAAGTTGGCGCTCGCGATGACTGGCGCACCGCAAACTTACGAGATGCGCTACTTCGCTTACGACGGGCAACTGCGTTACGCGCGCGTCGACAACTCGCCGCTCGTCGTCGAAGGAAAAACAACCGGCGTGCTGGGAATCGCGCGCGATATCACCGAACAAAAAGAAGAACGCGAACGTGTTGCACGTGCCGACAAGTTGCGCGCGTTGGGCCAACTCGCGTCCGGCGTGGCCCACGACTTCAACAACTCGCTGGCTGCAATTCTCGGACGCGCGCAGTTGTTGCGACGCCAGGTGCAGGAGCCGGCGCTGATCCGCAATCTCGACATTATTCAAACCGCCGCCGAAGATGCTGCGGCGACTGTCCGGCGAATTCAAACGTTTGCTCGCAAGTCACCGGTGACTGAGTTTGAACTGGTTGATGTCGGTGGTTTGCTCAACGATGCGGTTGAGATAACGCGTACTCGTTGGCAGAATGAGGCGCGTGTTCGCGGGCTTGAATACGAAGTCACGCTCGACACTGATGGAGGTCATCACACTTACGGCAGTGCTTCGGAGCTGCGCGAAGTTTTCGTCAATCTGATCGTGAACGCGGTTGATGCGATGCCGCGAGGCGGGCGGTTGACGATCAGTTGCCATCGCAAAGACGATCGCCTGCAGTTACACTTCAGCGACAACGGAATGGGAATGCCCGAGGATGTGCGCCAGAAGATCTTCGAGCCGTTCTTTTCAACAAAAGGCGCGCACGGTACTGGCCTCGGTTTGTCAGTCAGCTACAGCATCATCGAACGACACTCGGGATCGATAAAAGTCATTTCTGAACCCGGTAACGGCACCACCTTCACGATTGATCTACCTGCGGTGATGGCTGAGAGTCTACGTGAGGATGCAGTGACGACGAACAGTGATGGAATCAGTCTTCGCATTCTCGTGGTGGACGACGAAGAGCCAGTGAGAGAAACGCTTGCCGAGATGTTGGTGGCGGTAAATCACAAGGTTGAACTCGCGGGTGGCGGTCAGGAAGCAGTGGCAAAGATGCGAACGGGCGACTTCGATTTTGTGTTTACTGACCTGGCGATGCCGGAAATGGACGGCTGGGAAACCGCGCGACTGATCCGTAAAGAGTGGCCTAACGTCAGAATCGTGTTAGTTACCGGTTATGGACCAGGAACGGCGCCACCGGCAGGCGAAGAAAACCTTGTGGACGCCGTCATTGGGAAACCTTTTGATTTTGCGCAAGTCGGATCCACGCTCAACGCGCTGATGAGAACTGCGGAGCTAGGAGCGCAAGCGCCTTAGATTCTGTTTTTGTGCCTTTTGTGCCTCTTTGTGGCCTTAGTTGAAATTCATAATCCCGGCACTCGCAGTAAATCCCACTCCAAAACCCACCACCATCGCCGGACCGGACCATTCGTCTTTCTCAGCCAGCATAAAGCCGGTCGAAGCGCTCGAAAGGTTGCCGTAGCGTTGCAAGACTTGGTAAGACCCATGCACTTTGGCTGAATCGGGTTCGAGGTCGAGCTGTGAACAAACGCCGTCGAGAATCTTCTTACTGCCGGTATGGATGAGGCAATCATCTACGTGGTCCAGGTCTGACACGGGCGAGTCTGGATGTCGGAGAACGTCCTTTACAGTCGTTACTGCGTAGTGCGCGCCGCGTGATGGGACGCTCGGTTGCATGAAGTACTGCGGTCGTCCTTTCAGATAAGGATGTGAGCTGTTGCTGACCATCGTGAGCAGGTTCATATCGTTCGGCTGATCGTTGGTCAAGTGAGCAATTGGTCCAAATGCAGGTTTTCCTTCTTCATTCCCGACCAGCAGAGCGACCGCACCATCGCCGAAGAGCATCGATTGGATTACGAAGGTGGTGTCCAGTCTTTGCTGTTCAAACTGATCCGGATCAAGCTTGCCTTCTTTTCTCAATCGGATGATTTCGCGATAACCGGCGTATTCATCTCGCAGCAGCGGCGCAACGTAAGGAGTGTGCGCTTCGGCCATGACCACGATAGCGAGCTGACCGGGATTTGCCGCCAAATACCATTGAGCAACTTCAATCGACTTGAGTAAAACCGAACAACCCTGGGCTTGCATACTGACGGTGCGCAGCGAGCGTGAGAGCAAGCCGTGCGTTTTGCCCATGACCTCCGAAGCCAAACACGGCAACATCTGATCGGGCGTGTTTGTAGCTGCGATCAGCAGACCGAGTCGATTTGGATCGCCGCCCCATTCGTGGATGCATCGCCTGGTGGCAGCGACGGCCAGTTCGGTTGTTGAACTGCTGGCGATTTTTGGCTTGCCGCAAAGGAAGTCTGGATAGTTTTCGAGGGTTGAGTATCGCTGATCTACTCCCAGAGCACTAATTGTATTGATGAGCTCTGGGGAAAGTTTGTGCATGAGGCTTCCCACCAGTTCGGTGGTGCTGAAGGCGTTCTTAGGCACAGAGGTCGCTGCGGATAACAGGTTAATCATGGTCGTCTTTCTGCTCCAAAAGGAGAGGGGATTTTTGCCGCTTAGAATGGTCTACCCGACCGTTCCCACGCGCCTTGATGATTAACAAGCCTCGTGCCGCAGGTTCTGCAGTTCGTAATTTTCCGATAACTAATGATTTACTGAGATTTATGAGGCTTTTCTGAATGCGCCGCTCTCAACAGCGGACCTCGTGAATGGATACCAACTAATCAAGTGCGAAAAACAGACAAATTCCCGCGTATTTTCACCCAACGAGGAGTGCCACCGCGTGGTACAGAGATATACACTGCTTACGACGTACCCATGAGTATGCATGAGTATTTATGCCCTTCTCTGCCTTACTATAGTTTGGAGACAACGCCCACGAGTCGGCTTTGCACGCTCGGGAGCCACAGCACTGTTTTCTACGATTATCTTTTGTGAGGAAACAGCCATCTAGCGGCAATTACAAAGATGCCGATCACGTTTACCGTTGTTGATGTTATAAGAGCAACCAGGACATTATCTGAAAGATAAAAGGGCGTTCCTTCTGCAGCCCGCCAAACGATCACAATCACGGTGACCAACCATGCAACTGTTAAAATAAACAGGTTTGGGATGTATTGCTTCCGAAGTTCATGAACGTCTTTCAGTTCAACGTTTTCATCACTAAGTCGGGTATTTTCTAGTTCGAGGCGTTCGAGTTGGTATTTTAGAACGTTGTCAGGCTCAGTAGTTTGAGCCTGCGTTTTTTCATTATCTGCAGCGCGCGTTATTTCGGCTACGTCCGCATTATTGGGCCGATTGCGTATTTGCTCGTTCGCGCTTTCTTCTGATTTGTTCATCGTAGAGGTGCCGATAGTATTCAGTAATATAACGTTCAGGAATCACGGAACGGGGCCCAAACTCTTTTACTGTTCGACTCCATGGAGTATTTTCTTGATGGGTGATAGTGGATAACGTAAAAGCTGACATTTGGTTATAGCTCTTCCAGACCGACTCCACTATTGACTGTTCATCAGGTCTGAGGCTTTGAGCCCGCAGCACAGGTATAGTTGAATCAACTTCGCCAGCACCATATTTACTCAGATTGTGATACAGCGACGGAATTACTGGGCCCCACTGCCAAGCTTCAACAGGATCCTGAATCAAATCACGACCCAACAGCGCCAAGCACCAGCCATGGGCTATATACACTAGTTTTTGTAATTGCATGTTTGTGATGGAAACGCCGTCGCGTTTAGCCAGTTCTATAAACTTGTTGGCTATTGTCGTAGCTCTAACCATAGACTGATACTACTCCACCTTATTTCGGATCCTACTTTAATAACTAACACGATCGCAGACAATGGCTATCTTTTGTCGAAAGTGGCTAAAGTTTGTCGTAAATGGTCGTTGGTGACTGGCACTTCGTCAGCGAAGGGGATAGCGGCCGATAGTGTCTTCGCCGATGCTGCCTAGGTAAAGGGTGCCGTTGTGTTCGACGGCGTTGGCGATTTCGGCGTAACAGTCAGGGGAGCCGTTTTGCAGGTTTTGGACCACGCGGCCTTGTGGATCCAGCCCGAGCACGAATGAATAACGCTGTGGCGCAGGTTGCAGAAAATTTGGCAAACGCATAACCATCTTCCGCATGAACGGATAAGGCTGCATCCGGTCAAACATCGCCTGACGAGGCGTCACCAGCGACAGCCAAAACCGATCACGGCCGTTTGAAGAAATACCGTCAGGAAAACCCGGAAGATTGTCGATGAAAATATCGTTCTGTCCGGTCTTCGGCTCCTTCAGCCAAACGCGCCGCACGCGATACATACCAGTCTCCGCCACCAGCACAAACGTTTGATCCGGACTTACCGCCACGCCGTTTGCGAAATAGATATCGCGCAGCAGTGTTCGCGGTCTTTGACTCCCCGGCTCAAGCGCCAACAAACGACCGTTCGGCTGATGCTCGAGCAAGTCGTAAGTAAACTGCGACATCGGAAACTTCTTCGAAGCCTCGGTGAAATAGATTGTCCCGTCAGCGCCAATATCGAGATCGTTGAGACAGCCAAACTTAACTCCGTCGGCTTCGGTCGCCAGCACTGTCACTTCACCTGACTTGTTTATCGATAGCAATCCCTTGATCGCGTCTGCGACGATCAGATTTCCCTGCCGATCGAAAACAAGTCCAAGCGGGCGGCCGCCTGTGTTGGCAAACACGCGTGGTTGGCCGCCTTCCGGTTGAACGACCATGATGCGGCCATCCTCAAACCCGGCATAAATCTTCCCTTCTGCGTCGAGCGCCACATCTTCGGGTTTGTGTCCGTCACCAATTGGAAGTCGCTGGATACTGGCGAGTCGGGTGTTCTGTTCGTACTGGCCGGTTAAAGCCGGGGCGGCTGGCGGGTTCCAAGCCGCAGGAACAATCGATACTGGCGCAAGAAGGAGATAGGCAAGCGCCATGGCGAGGATGACGAGGATGAAAAGTCCAATACGTTTCATTACCGCTCGCCGCGTGATTTCTCAACCGCAGTTTCCAACGCCACGACCAGTTTGCGTATGCCTGGCTGGTCCATCGGTTCGATCAGTCGCAATGCTTCGTCGAGAATCCGTCGCTGATGTTCAGGCCAGTTCGGTAAACCACTTACAGCGCCCAACTCGCCATCATAAAGCGCGACGCGCGGCGGTCGAACAAATTCCACGATATCCCTGACCACCGCCAGCGTCATTGTCGGAATACCCGCGAGTTCGATTGCACGCGCCAGCAGACCAACCGACTGATGACACAGCTTCGACGCCGGAACCAATAACGCGGCCTGTACCTCATAACGCAGCAATCGCTCGACCAGCTTCGCCGCCAGCTCGTCTACAAACTTTGCAGCATCAGGAATGAAACCAGACAAACTCCAGAATACCGGATTCAATTGACCGATAATTCCATTCGACTCGAACTCGAGCAGTCGCGCGATAGGCAGTTGCGCGTTCACGTCCTGTTGCACCGCTGTGAGATCGTAACCACGCGCTGCGAACCGGAAATCTGATGCCTCAACCTCAACTGGAATTTCTCTAAAACCCAGATCGCCTGTCGAAGAATTCGGGTCGAAAGGTCGCGTGCCGTCAATGTAGGCGCCGGCTGACGAGATCAACGCGAGATTCAACATCGGCAGTGCGCGCCGCGCGGGCATAAAAGGAGCACGACGATTCTTCACGTAAGGATAGTCGCTCAGATCGTCGCCAGCTTTTGGTTTCCAATCACCAAACCGCCGTCGCCACTCTTCAACGTCTTCAATAATATCCACTGGCTTCTTCCAATTCTGAGATTCAATCGCGCAAGCTGCGGCCGATAAGGACCATGGCCACGAGCGCCGTAATCATAGCAAGCCCGAGCGCGTTGACCGAATAGCCGTGCAGGTTATTGAACGCAACCCGACGAGGGTCGTCGGCGGTAATTTGATCGATTGGCAACACCATCGCCGCACGTAACGCGCGCATCCGCGCCGCAATCACCCAATGGCCCACGCTGGTTGCCAAGGCAATCACGACAAAACAAACACACTGGACGACGAAACTCACGCGTCCAGAAGCATCACGCCGCAGGATTGTAACTACGAGTAAGAGTAATGCGATTGCAAAGCCTGCGAGATTGATCATTGAGAGCGAGCGCGTCACGATTGTGCCCGCAATCTCGTTTGCGTTCAGCAAATCAAACGATCTCAACACGCTAAATGCCGCAGGCGCCACGACTGCGCCAAAAAACAACGCTGCACCAAACCAACAGGCAAGCAAGATTAACCGCGTGAAGTTCAGAATAGTCTCATCTTTCTAATCAAACTCATCAACCGTTCCCACCAGGCGAATCTTTGGCGGAGTGATTTCAGGTCGCGCCAACTTTCTCGGGTCCGGTACAGTCAACAACCACGATAACGCGGCATCGAGTTGAGCCTGATAGTCTTCAAGGTCTAACGACATGAAAACACGCACGCCAAGCCGCGCGAACTTCTCCTTCGCGCGCAGGTACATCTGTCGTGCAGCCCCCGGGCGGCCAATCTCGAGATGATGAAACGCAACCGCCGATTGGATCATGGCCTGAAGGAAGAGTTTCTCACTTGGACCAACTTCGCCCATCCAGCGCTCTTCCCACGCGTCGTGCGCCGCATGGAACTCACCCGCGTTGTAAAGATCGATTCCAGCAATATACTCAATCGGATACGCGCAAATATGTGCGTCGAGATAGGCGCTCTGTGAATCACTCATTGCTAAGTCCGCGCATTGAGCCGCGCGGAGATCACTTTGGCCGCTGTGGCGCCGGCTCCAGTGGCGCTGCTGATCGTCGGCGCAATCGGATTTGACACGTCGCCAACGGCAAACACCATAGGGACGTTCGTTTCCTGTTCACTGTTCACACGAATAAAACCTTTTTCATCCGTCTCGAGCTGTTCTCGGAACAACTCGGTATTCGGTTCCACACCAATGCGAATCAGAACTCCGCGCACGGCAATCTGAAACGGTTTTAGCCCATCTTTGCGCAAGACCTCAACCGCGACGACTTCTTCCTCGCCGATGATACGCGTCAAAACAGACTCAGTGAAAACAGTGACGCGGTGACTCGACCGCAGACGTTCTGCAAGCTCACGTCTGGCGCGCAGTTTTTTTCCACGATGGACCAGCGTCACTGTCGGACAAACTTCCGCTAACAACAACGCGTTCTCAACCGCGGCATCTCCGCCGCCCACAATGCAAACATCTTTGCCGGCAAAGAGCTCTCGATCCCGCGCGGCGGATTCTATCATTCCCTTTCCAACAAACTCTTTTTCACCGGGCACGCCTAGTTGACGTGGTCTAACTCCGGTGGCGATCACCATTGCGATTGACTGAAGTTCTTCACCACTCTGCAACGACAATCGCTTTGCTTTAAAATCCACGGAAGCAATATTTGCTTGTGTCCACAGATCAAAGTCTGCCGCCTCAACTTCCTTGGTAAAGAGTTCGAGCAGTTCTTTGCCATTGTGAGTCTTTAGGCCGAGATAGTTGTGAATTGGGTTGTAGACGCGACGAAGTTGGCCGCCGATGTGTTCGGCTTGTTCGAGCAGAAGCGTATCGAGGCCCAACTCATCACACCAGAAAGCTGTCGACAGCCCCGCTGGTCCAGCGCCGATGATAATTAAGTCGTGCATCGCTACCGTATGGAACCGGCCGCGTGCAAGCTCGACGTTTGCAGCACAGCAGCAACTTCATTCGGCTCAAGGCGCGAGGGAGCAAGCATTCCATTGCTGTCGAGAAACTTCGCCGCGGAGGTCATCTCGCGATTATCCGTTTGCCAGCGTCCGTCGTGATTAGTCTCTTTGTTGTTGAGCGACTGAAGCGCACCCGTTAAATCGTGGCGCTTCACACGTGGACGCACAACAGTCTCGGCCCATGAGTAATAAGGATAATCGAGACGATAAAACCAACCGCCCCTCGTTGGAATTCCGATAACGAAGAGTTGACCGTGAGCAAACTTCGAAATCGCCGTGTAAGGCGCGGCATGCTTGGTCGGACTAAAACCCGTGCCGTCAAAAAGCTCCGGCGCGAGCGTTACGAGTGAGATTCCGTCATGCTCGATTACGCGCGATTTGCCTCGCTCAAAACTCGCAATCGCCGCAGCAACGTTATTCCAGCCTTCGCGCCAGAGCGATTCGTAGTCGTTGATGTTTGTAAGCAATCGCTCAACTTCCGCCAGCACCAGCTCATACGCACGCGCGTCGTCATCAACGTTTTCGCCGGCGAGCATACGCGCGAGCGGCGAGCCGTCGTCGCTATTTGGAGCCGCCTGATCAGAGCCTTGTATAGCGATGCTCACGCGCACACCATCTTCGCTCGAATACTCCGAAAAATCTCCTGCTTCGGCGGCAGCTACGAGTAAATCTCGATAAGCCAGCGCGCGTTCGCCGTTGAGCACGGTCCAAACGGATAAAACGCCGTCAGTATCGAAGTGATTGTTCGTGACCAGTTCGATGCCTTGAGTTAACGCGCCTCGATTTGGCGAGGCAACGAGATTGAGCGCGATCTCGGTTGAGGTGTCGGCCTTCACTTCGGCGGGCGTGTTGTTACCTTGCCAGTGCGAGAAATGAACAGCGTTATCTACAGTTCCATCGACGGACACCTTGGGGACGTCTTCGATCGCCTCAGTGTAGAATTCAAATCTCATGCTTCGAGTTTAACGTATCTCGCCTTCAGGCGTCTCCTTGGAGGGCGGCGGCTTGACGCCGCTT
Organism: Pyrinomonadaceae bacterium; assembly: GCA_035248565.1. GTDB lineage: Bacteria > Acidobacteriota > Blastocatellia > Pyrinomonadales > Pyrinomonadaceae > PSRF01. Next base: position 80,889 of record DATFHH010000139.1, read on the forward strand.
TAGCCCCGATGAAGCGCGATCGATAACAAAGCGGCGTCAAGCCGCCGCACTCCAAGGAGGCGTCTGAGGCCATGCTTGTGTGGTCAGTCTAGAGACGCTTAAGATATGTCGCATGGAAGAGATCACGTCAACTGAGCTAAAGCAACGTCTCGACAAGGGCGACGACATTCAGATCGTCGATGTACGCGAAGACAACGAAGTTGCGATTGGACGCATTCCGAATTCTATTCACATTCCGTTGGCGCAGATTCTCGCGCGCAAAGATGAGATCGATCCGAACCGTGAAACGGTGGTGCATTGCAAGATGGGCGGACGCAGTGCACGCGCGATCGACGCGCTTCAACGTTCCGGATTCACAGGAAAATTGTTGAACCTCAAGGGCGGGATTATTGGCTGGTCGAATGAGGTGGATCCGAGCGTACCGAAATATTAGCCACAAAGGGGCACAAAACTATTTGGTAATTCCCTCGAGCTCGATAAACCGGCTCAGTTTCGTAATTACCATTCCTTCTTCACAAACCAAACGACACGATAACGCGGGGCGGTCGTTCTGCTCGTCCTGTCCTTTCAGGTGAAACCATACCTGGCAGTTCGTACACTCCCCGTTCCAGCAAAAATCACCATAAGAGATGGTATTTATCGACAAGTATTGAAAACAGCGCAGCAGACGGTTCTTTTCAGGCACGCGGACCTCGTTACCCAGCACCTCGATACTAATAAGCTTTTCATAAGGATCGAGGAGATCCGCCGCACCTTCTTCCAGGTCGTACCCTGCGCTTTGTTCAGTCATAGGCAGCGGCAGTATAATCCCTCACTGCTCAAATTTGCCGCAAAAATTCAGGGGGTAATCGAACTTGGCCTTAGTAATCTATACCAAGCCGGGATGTCCTTATTGCCAGCAGGCTCGCGAATACTACAACTCCAAAGGCATTCCTTTTCTCGAATACGACGCGCAAAACGACAAAGCGCGACGCGCGGAGATGTTTTCATACTCAGATGGCGATCCGACAGTGCCGTGCATGGTCAAAGATGGTAAGTATGTTCGCTCCGGTTGGGGCAATCCGCCTCGTGGTTGAACCGTTCACGACTAGCCGGCCGTGCGCCGGCTTACAAACCTGTCTCACTCGATTGAAACTGTGTTTTTTACACGAAGGCGCTTTATGAAAAACCACTCCCGCTTGCCTTTTCTGCTCATGGTCTTATTTTCATCTGTTCTATCGATCGGTAACAACGTCATCGCACAATCAAACGGAGGAGCCGGCGCGCCTCAACCACCAATGGCAGAAAAGAACCCAAAGACTACGAGTATTCACGGCGTAACACTGGTCGACGATTACTTCTGGCTGCGCGAAAAGGCGAATCCCGCCGTGCTTGCGCACCTTCAGGCGGAAAACGCCTACGCCGAGAAATTGATGAAACCAACCGCCGCGCTTCAGGACAAGCTCTATAACGAGATGCTCAGTCATATCAAACAGACTGACACCAACGTTCCCTATCGTTGGGGAAATTATTTCTATTACACGCGAACCGAGGAAGGTAAACAGTATCCGATCTTCTGTCGCAAGAAGGGCAGCACCGAGGCTGCGGAAGAGATCGTGCTCGATCAAAATGAACTGGCCAAGGGTCAAAAGTTCATGAGCGTTGGCCTGTTCGTTCCAAGCGACGACGGAAACCTGCTGGCTTACAGCACTGACAACACCGGCTATCGTCAGTACACGTTACAGGTCAAAGATCTTCGAACCGGCGAACTGTTTCCCGAACGAATCGAGCGCGTGGATAACCTCGCCTGGGCCAACGACAACAAAACATTTTTCTACGTGACTGAAGATGCGGTCACGAAACGAAGCGATAAGTTCTTTCGCCACGCACTGGGCAGCGACAAAAGCGACCTGGTTTATGAGGAGAAGGACGAGCTGTTTGACCTTGGAACGGGTCGCTCGCGCGATAACGCAGTGATCTTCCTCGGATCTTACAGCAAGACTTCGACCGAGTTTCGTTATCTTCTGGCATCCGCTCCCAACTCGGAGCTGAAGGTGATTCTCCCGCGACAACCTGAACATGAGTACGATGTTGATTATCGCAACAATCTCTTCTACATCCGCACCAACAAAGGTGCGAAGAATTTCCGCATTGTCACCGCGCCAGTGACTGATCCATCGGAGAAGAATTGGAAAGAGTTTGTGGCCCATCGACCGGCGGTGAAAGTCGAAGGCATCGATCTCTTCGCCGATCATGCAGTGCTGTCTGAGTGGGAAAACGGCCTGCAACAACTCGAAGTCATCGATTTCAAGACCAACAAGCGACGGCGGGTTGAGTTTCCGGAACCCGTCTACTCGGTATTTTTGTCCGCAAATCACGACTTCAATACGAACGTTGTGCGGTATAGCTACAACTCGCTCGTCACGCCCGATTCGGTTTTTGACTACGACATGAACACCGGCAAGTCGGTGCTGCTGAAACAGACGGAAGTGCCGGGCGGCTTCGATCGCATGAATTACAAATCGGAACGAGTGTTTGCTACTGCCTCTGATGGAACGAAGATTCCGATGTCGATGGTCTATCGTAAAGGTGTGAAGCTGGATGGTAGTGCGCCAATGCTTCTGTACGGCTACGGCTCATACGGTGCATCAATCCCGCCGACTTTCTCTTCGACGCGTCTCAGCCTGCTCGATCGCGGTGTGATCTATGTCATAGCGCACATTCGCGGTGGCGGTGAGTTGGGTGAGGAATGGCGGCAGGCCGGCAGGATGATGAATAAGATGAACACGTTCACCGATTTCATCGCCTGCGCTGAATCGCTCATCAAGATGAAATACACGTCGAAAGATCGACTCGTTATTCAAGGCGCCAGCGCGGGCGGCTTGTTAATGGGCGGGGTGACCAACATGCGACCGGACCTTTTCAAAGCAGTAGTTTCGCAAGTGCCTTTTGTCGATGTCCTGAATACGATGCTCGACGCAAGTCTGCCGCTCACGACGAGCGAATACATCGAGTGGGGCAATCCGAACGACAAGCCTGCGTTTGACTACATGAAGCAGTATTCGCCTTACGACAACATCGCCAAAAAGAATTATCCGGCAATGCTGGTGAAGGTTTCTTTGAACGATAGCCAGGTGCCGTATTGGGAGGGCACGAAACTTGTCGCCAAGTTGCGGACGATGAAGACTGATTCGAACCCGCTGCTTTTGAAAGTGAACTTCGGCGCAGGTCATGGCGGCGCTTCCGGCCGTTATGACGCACTGCACGAAGCGGCGTTTGATTATGCATTCATGCTCTGGCAGATGGGCATCTCCGAGTAGTGCGGGAGGTAAATTCCGGGCGCCTCCTTGGAGTGCGGCGGCCTGACGCCGCTTTGTTATCGATCACGCTTGATCGAGGCCAAAGCGGCGCCAGGCCGCCGCACTCCAAGGAGGCACCCGAAACTGCACTTCAATGATTGGTGCGACACTCGGCAGTTACAAAATTCTCGAGAAGCTCGGCGAGGGCGGACAGGGCACGGTCTACAAAGCAGTTGACTCAAAATTGGGCCGCACCGTAGTGATCAAAGTTCTCCCCGCCGAGCTGACCGCCCGGGAAGCGAATCTCAAGCGTTTCGAACGTGAAGCACGCCTCGCTTCTGCTCTCGATCACCCAAACATCTGCACCATCTTCGACCTCAATGAAATCAACGGCATTCACTTCATCGTGATGCAGTACATCGAAGGGCGAAACGTGCGACAGCTCGTCAACGGTCGCCCTTTGTCACTTGAAAGCGCACTCTCCATCGCACTGCAAACAGCTGACGCACTCGGCGCTGCACATTCTCGCGGCATCATTCATCGCGACATTAAAGCCGGCAACGTGATGGTCACGCCAACCGGCCAGGTGAAGGTGCTCGATTTTGGTCTGGCAAAACTGCTCGACGAAGAAGCCGCGCGTACTTCGGGAATCCATCACACCGAGATCACTGAAGTCGGCATTCCTTACGGCACCGCCACCTACGCCGCGCCGGAACAAGCTCGCGGAGATCGCGTCGATGCACGCGCCGACATCTTCTCCACGGGCGTCTTGCTCTACGAGATGCTTACCGGTACCTGGCCGTTTCGCGGACAAACTGCCGTCGAAGTTCGTCACGCAGTCTTGAATGACGAGCCGGCGCCATTGGCCAAAATGAGACCGGGCCGCGTGCCACCTCGTTTACAGTCGATACTCGACAAAGCGCTCGCGAAAGATCCGCGCGATCGTTATCAGAGAATCTCATATTTTGCCGAGGATCTGCGCGCGGTAAGTCGCGAGTTGGGTACGGATTCGCTGCCGGGTCTCGATGAAACCACTACACCCGTTGTACCGAAACATCTGAAACAGCAGAGCCCAGTGTCGCGCGCGTTGCGTTGGTTGACCGGAAACAGGAGCGGCGAGAGTCCATCGAGTTCAAAATCGGGCGGACGCAGTGGTGATGCGCAAGCGAGCCCGTTCACGAGTTTGGGCGATCGCGATCGCAAAAGCGTAGCGATTCTTCCTTTCAAGAATGTCGGTAACGATCGAGAGATCGATTTCTATCAGTTCTCGCTTGCGGATGCAGTGATCACTGAGCTGGCGCGCGTTCGTTCCTTGGTGGTGCGACCGTCGTCGGTGATTGTGAAGTATCAAAATAAGACCGTCGATCCAGCAGAAGCCGGACGCGATCTTCTCGTCGATGCGATTCTCACCGCGACTTTCCTGCGTGCCGGTGGTCGACTGAGGGTCACCGCACAACTACTCGACGTGCGCACCAGCGAGATTCTGTGGAGCGAACGAATTGACGCCGACGCCAGCGATATCATTGGCGTGCAGGACACGATCGTGCAACGTATCGTCGAAGGATTGCGGCTCGAGTTGAGTCCTGATGAAAAAGTTGACTTGTCGAGAAAGAGTACGGCTGATGCAGCAGCTTCAGATGAATACCTGCGTGGGCGCGACTGTCTTGCGACGTTCATCTATCACACGATTCAGCGCGAACATCTCGATTCCGCGATCGAACACTTCCGCCGCGCAATTGAGATCGATCCGCAGTTTGCGCTCGCCTATTCGGCGCTTGGGAGTTGTTACGTCAACCGCGTCTTGAAAGGACTCGGCCAGGCGGGCGATCACGAAAAAGCTAAGAACGCCTTTCGCAAGGCACTCTCGCTCGATCCAAAACTGCTCGAAGCGCGCATGCAGATGGTGTTTATTTATTTGACAGGCGGGCAGAAGCAGAAGGCGCGTGCGGAAGTCGATTTGCTGCGTGATGAGTATCCGAATGATCCGGGTGTGCAGTTTGTGCGCGGCGTGGTGGCGCGACTCGATAGTGATTACGATAAAGCCCTGCGGAGTTACGATCGCATGGTGCGTTTGAATCCGGGCGAACGCGTGTTGGCAAGTTATAATCGCGCGCGCGTCTTCATGTACCAGAGGCAGTATGAAGATGCGTTGCACGAGCTGGATCAAGGAGCTGAGCTCGAACCTGAACATCCGATGATCCAGGTCATTCGTGCTCGCGTGCTTTACTATCGCGGTGAGATCGATTCTGCCGCTCGGGTTCTACATCAAATTCTCCAAAAGAATCCGCAGATGGATGGTGTGCGGCCGATCCTGGCGATCTGTTTGAGTGCTCAGGGACAACACACAAAAGCCAACGAACAACTGACTCCAAAGGTCAGGCAAGTCGCCGAGGCCGATTACGACATCGCTTACTGGCTCGCCTCTGCTTATCTTTTGCAAGGCCGGCAGGTCGAGGCACTGCGCTGGTTGGAGACGGCGATTAGACTCGGAAATGAGAACTACAAATGGTTCGAGTCTGATCCAAACTGGACGGATATGCACGAGGATCCACGTTTCATCGAATTGATGAATGGCATCAAGAGCCAACGCGAGCTACCCGGGGACCAGTCTCAATGAAAACATTCATCGTGGGCGACATACACGGACGTTGCGCGCAACTCCTCAACCTGCTCGACATGTTGCCGCGCGATCCCGAAACTGACACGTTGGTTTTTCTTGGCGATTTAATCGATCGCGGCGCCGACGCGCCCGGCTGCGTCGCACATGTTTTAAAACTGTGCCGCGAGAATCCTCAGCGAGTTATCTGTTTGCGTGGAAACCACGAACAGATGTTGTTGGATTTTCTTGAAGGGCGAAGCGCTCTTTGGCTGACGCCGGTAGTTGGGGGTGAGCGCACATTTGAGCAGTACACCGGGCAATCGCTCAGAGTTGATAGTGAGAAAGACCTGGAGGAGATGAGACTCGCGTTTGAGCGTTCGCTGCCGCTCGAGCACCTCACGTTTATGCAGGACCTGCCGCTTTACCACGAAGACGAATACGCGATCTACGTTCATGCGGGGCTCGACGAGGGAAAGCATCCACGCGAAAGCTCACCGACGTCGCTTTTGTGGATGCGCGACATGGATTTTTATAAGAACTATCACGGCAAGCCGTGTATTTTTGGACACACGCCAACGCCGCTGCTGCCGCTGCGAGGAAGGCTGGGGCGGCACGGGATCTACATCTCGCACAGTGCGGTGGGTTTAGATACGGGTTACAACCACCAGTCGCCGTTGAGCTGTTTATCGTTGCCGGATTTTAATTTGTATCAGACGTATGCTGATGGGCGTGAGGATACGTATCAGATCACTTCGTTCATTCCCGAGCCGCTGAAAGAGATGCAACGCAAGGCTGGGCTTGGTTGATCCGCGTTATCCGCGTTCATCCGCGGCTAAGAAAGGCGATCGTAATCGTAGCGACCGATAATCCGCTTATGCATGTATCGTCCAATCGACTCCGCACTCATCAATCCTTGATATTCCAGCGGCGGCACTTCTTTGTACCGATACCGATCGCCCGTGTTGAAGATGACTTCTAAAAGTCGACGCTTCGGATCGTAGCCCACTGCGTCAAGCATTTCCGATTGTACTCGCTTTAGCCTCATGATAAATCTCACCACCTGAAGCTTTGAATTCTTCAGCCTTCTCCTCGAGGCCGACCGCCAACGCTTTAGATTCGCCAACCTGCTTCTGCGCTGCATATTCGCGTACCTCCTGCGTGATCTTCATCGAGCAGAAATGCGGGCCGCACATCGAACAGAAATGGGCCAGCTTCGCACCCTCCTGCGGCAACGTCTCGTCGTGATACTCACGCGCCACCTCCGGATCGAGCGAGAGATTAAACTGGTCCTCCCAACGAAACTCGAACCGCGCTTTCGACAAAGCATTGTCGCGATACTGCGCACCCGGATGGCCCTTCGCCAGGTCCGCCGCATGCGCGGCCAGCTTGTAGGCAATCACACCGTCTTTCACGTCCTTCTTGTTCGGCAATCCGAGATGCTCTTTCGGCGTGACGTAACAAAGCATCGCCGTTCCATACCAACCAATCATTGCCGCTCCGATTGCGGAGGTGATGTGGTCGTAACCAGGCGCGATGTCCGTTGTCAGTGGTCCAAGAGTGTAGAACGGAGCTTCCTGACAAGTCTCGAGCTGTTTGTCCATGTTCTCTTTGATCAGGTGCATCGGGACGTGACCGGGACCTTCGATCATCACCTGGCAATCGTGCTCCCACGCGATCTTCGTCAACTCACCTAACGTTTCCAGCTCCGCGAATTGGGCCTCATCATTCGCGTCCGCAATCGATCCCGGCCGCAATCCGTCACCCAGCGAGAACGACACGTCATACGCAGCCATGATTTCGCAAATCTCACGAAAGCGCGTGTAAAGAAAGCTCTCTGCGTGATGGGCCAAACACCACTTCGCCATGATCGAACCGCCACGACTCACGATTCCCGTGGTCCGGCGTGCGGTTAAAGGAATGTAAGCGAGTCGCACGCCGGCGTGGATCGTGAAGTAATCAACGCCCTGCTCGGCTTGTTCGATCAACGTATCGCGAAAGATCTCCCACGTGAGTTCCTCAGCTTTACCGCCGACCTTTTCGAGCGCCTGATAGATCGGCACAGTTCCGATCGGCACCGGTGAGTTGCGAATGATCCATTCGCGTGTCGCGTGAATGTTCTTGCCCGTGGAAAGATCCATCACAGTGTCTGAGCCGCAGCGAATGGACCAACGCATCTTGTCAACTTCTTCGTCGATCGAAGAAGCGACTGCCGAGTTTCCTATGTTCGCATTGATCTTTACGAGGAAGTTGCGCCCGATGATCATCGGCTCAGATTCCGGATGGTTGATGTTTGCCGGAATGATCGCGCGCCCGCGCGCCACTTCGGAGCGCACAAACTCAGGCGTGACAAAGCGCGGAATCGCCGCACCGAACGATTGACCCTTGTGTTGATGCAGAAGTGAATCACGTGGTGCGTCGCCCGTTTCCCTCGCGGCTTCGCGTCCGAGATTCTCACGAATTGCAATGAACTCCATCTCTGGAGTAATGATTCCGCGTCGTGCGTAGTGAAGCTGCGTAACACACGCGCCAGGCTTTGCTCGCAGGACCGAACGGCGCATCACCGGAAAGTCTTCGAGGCGGCCGACATCTTTCACGCGAGCACGTTTAGCCGCGTCAAACGTGAGATAGCCGTCATCAATCGGCTTCGGTTCACGGCCTTCATACACCTCGACGTCGCCACGACCAATGATCCACTCACGTCGTAGTTGCCGTAGACCTTCACGCACATCGCACTCGCGATCCGGATCTCCCCACGGGCCGCTCGTGTCGTAAACACGAACCGGCGGATTTGGACTTAGCGATCCGTCGAAATCGCGTGAAGGGCTCTGCGTAATCTCGCGAAACGGCACGCGAACGCCTGGCAGCTTGCCATCGACGTAAACGCGCTGAGAGTTTGGCAGCGACTTGCTTTCCGAAGTATCGCTCTGTGTTGGTTTAATTCCTGCGCTCATAATTGAAGATTCTCCGATTGGTACAGATGTAGTCTATAATCTCCGTCGCTTGTAATCCAACCCATCTTCTCCCGGAGACACCACATGCTGAAACGACGCGTTGTCGCCTTGTTACTGATCTTCTTGCTGCTCTCGCTCCCGATTCTCGCGCAAAACGGCGGCGGCGATATGTTGAGCCGCATCCGCAAAGAAGCGCTGGAACATTCGCAAATCATGAAGACAATGCACATGTTTACGGATGTTTACGGGCCGCGACTTACGGGTTCGCCGAACCACAAAGCCGCCGCGGAATGGGCGTTGAAACAAATGACTTCGTGGGGCCTTGAGAATGCCCATCTTGAACCGTGGGACTTCAAACATGCGGGTTGGTTGAACGAGCGATTGACTGCGCACCTGATCTCGCCCGTGAAAGATCCACTCGTGTGTGAGGTGCTGGCTTGGACGCCGAGTACAAAAGGAACAGTTCAGGCGAAAGCGTATCAGTTAGTTTTGCCTGAGCGTCCGTCACAGGAACAGCTCACGATGTTTTTTGCAAATCAGAAGGCAAACGTGCGCGGGCGAATCGCGCTCGTTGGCAAGCCGGCGGTCGTACCTGTCAATCTCAATCCGCCGCCAAAAAGACTGAGTGACGAGCAAGCGTTGCAACGTTATGGTCCAAACGCAAGGCCGTTCTCGTTTCCTACGCCGTCACCAACACCAACGCCTGCTCCTAACGCGCCGCGGCCGCTTACAAATCGTCAGGTCAACGAACAGCTCGACGCGTTTCTTAAAGACAATGGTGCGTTGGTTAGAGTCAACGATGCTGGCCGTGAGTTTCGACAGATTCGTGCATTCAACAATCCAACGTTTGATATCAACAAAGTGGTTCCGACTGTAGTAATGAGCAACGAAGACTTTGGCCGCATCAGTCGAATTCTCAACGACGGTACTGACGTCGTGCTCGAGTTCAATATCGTCAACCACGTCTATCCGGAAGGCAGTACTTCATACAACACGATCGCCGAGATTCGCGGCAGCGATAAAGCTGACGAAGTGATCATGCTCGGCGGACACCTCGACTCGTGGCATGCAGCAACGGGCGCGACTGACAACGCCATCGGTTGCACGATCATGATGGAGGCCGCGCGAATTTTGAAGACACTCGGCGTCAAACCACGGCGCACGATTCGCGTCGCTTTGTGGAGCGGCGAAGAGGAAGGCTTGCTCGGTTCCATTGCTTACGTCAAGGAGCACTTCGGATCTTTTGAAGATCCTAAACCGGGCTATGAGAAATTCGGTGGCTATTTCAACATTGATTCAGGCACCGGTCGCGTGCGCGGCGCCGGCGTATTTGGACCACCTGAGGCTGCAAACATCCTGCGCGACATTCTCGCGCCGTTCAAAGACGATGGCGTAGTCGGCGCCGTCACAACGAAGAGTCGGCGGCTTGGTGGTTCCGACAACACGTCGTTCAGTCAAGCGGGTTTGCCCGGCATTGGTATGGGCCAGGATCCAATTGAGTACAACTCGAACACCTGGCACACGAATATGGACACCTACGAACGCATTCTCGAAGACGATGTGAAGAAGGATGCGATGGTGGTCGCGTGGTCCGTTTATCAGTTGGCGATGCGCGACGAGTTGCTGCCGCGGTTTGCAAAAACCGATATGCCGCCAAAACCTGAAGAAACGAGTTCGCAACCTGCGACGCCGGCGGTGCGTACAGATGCGCAGACGAAACCGCCGGCAAAGAAAGCGAAGCCGAAGTCAAGCCGTTCGCGACACAGAGGAAGATAATTGATGTGGCAATAACTCGCCGTCAGTTTTTAAGGCGAAGCGCAGTCGCAGTTGCAGGCGCTGGTTTGAATTCAACCGGCGCGCTCGGAACTATAATTCTCAGAAGCCCGGCCAGGAAGGTGCTCATTCTGGGCGCCGGAATGGCCGGGCTTGTTGCTGCTTACGAGCTCTCCAAACTCGGGCACGAGGTGACGATTCTCGAGGCTCGAACGCGTCCGGGCGGGCGTGTTCACACGTTGCGCGAACCTTTTTCTGATGGATTGTATGCGGAGGCTGGCGCAGCGCGTATTCCCGACAATCACGATTTAACTTTGAAGTATGTGAAGGAGTTTGCCCTTCCACTCGAACCGTTTTATCCGAGTCGGTTGAATGCGGTGAGATTTGATCGAGGCGAGCGCGAGGAAGTGCCGATCGACGGTTTTACTGAAGCGATGACGCGGAACTACGGTCCGGACCTGGGCGGCAATCCCGAACGCTGGCATAAGATCAAAGGTGGAACGGATCTGCTGCCGAAGGCTTTCGCCGAACGACTCAGCAGCAAGATTCACTATGCTTCGCCGGTTGTGAGAATCGAGCAGAATACGAACGAAGCGAAAGTGACGTTTTTGAGTGCGGGTCGTCAACAGAGTCTGACTGCTGACGCAGTTCTCTGCACCATTCCGTTTTCAGTTTTGCGCAATGTCGAATTGCCTGCGTTATCGGAGCGCAAACAGGAAGTGATAAAGAGTGTTCATTACGACGCGGTCGCGCGCGTTTACCTGCAAACGAAGAATCGCTTCTGGGAAGGCAAAGGTTTGAACGGTTTTGCGTTTACGAGTGGTGCAGTTGAGATTTGGCAGCCGACGTGGAGCCAACCTGGACCACGTGGGATCTTGATGACTTACGCGCGACCCGGCGAAGCGGAACGGATCACAAGTCTGAAAGAGAATGAACGCATCGCGACGACTGTGAAACAGTTGGACGGGATCTTTCCTGGCGCGCGTGAGAATTTCGAGCGAGGTGCGACGAAGTGTTGGACGGAGGATGAGTGGTCGCGCGGCGCGTGGGCTTATGTAGGTTTCAGCAATTTCGTTACAGCCATCGAGCCGGAAGGCCGGATCCATTTCGCGGGTGAACACCTGTCACCGTGGTTTTCGTGGATGCAAGGCGCGTTGTCGTCGGGGCTGCGGGCCGTGAAGGAAATTGACGAGCCCGCCAAGGTTTAGGTCCTATTTGCGTTCCGGAAACAAATCGTCGACAGCCATGGTCCATCCCGGAACGGCGGGTTCGGCCTCAGCGATTTCGCCTCTTCGATAAATCACGGGATGCTCAGGATCGCTTGAACGATAAACTCGCACGACATTGTCACTGAGCAGGTCAACGTCCCAAACCACCAATGTGCCGGCGGCGAAGTAGTCGGCGCGTTTCTTGGCCATCCCCCGCTCCGCGCGTGGACCATAGTCGCTTTCGCTGCGAACCTCGACGGCAAACACCGGCGCGCCGTCATAGAACTTCATGCCGGAGTCGGGCCCCACGTAAAAGGCTGCGTCAGGACTGAATGACTTGCGGTGCGGAAGATTCACTACAAAAGCTTTGTTATCGCCGACAGCATTTCCAAACTTCTGGCGTCTGCTGTATTCGCGTAGTGAGGAAAATATTTCGTCGCCTGCATAACCCGGGCGACGGCCTGTTGGAGACATGAGGATAATTTCTCCGTTGACGAGCTCAGCCTTGCCCTCGACCTTGTAGAGATCTTCAATTGTGGCTTCGACTTTAGTGCTCATAGGTTTCTGGAAATAGATCGTCGACCGGCATAGTCCAGTCTGGCACGGCGGGTTCTGCTTCGGCGAATTCGCCTCTTCGATAAATCGTCGAATGTTCGGGATCGTTTGGGCGATAAACTCGAACGACATCGTCGCTGAGCAGGTCAACATCCCAAACCACCAGCGTACCAGCGGCAAAGTAATCCGCACGCTTCTTCGCCATCTCACGTTCGGCTCGTGGACCATAGTCGCCTTTACTGCGAACCTCGACTGCAAATACTGGCGCGCCTTGGAAGAAGTTCATCGTCATCTCGCCAACGTAGAACCCAGCGTCCGGACTGAATGATTTGCGATGCGGCAGATTGACTACAAAAGCAGCGCCGTCTCCAAACGCAAAACCTCTTTTTCTTGTTTTGTTGTATGCCGCCAAAGACATGGTAATCTCGAGGGCAGCGTTGTGAGGAAGGCCTCCCGTGAGTGGCATCAGTACAATCTCTCCATTGACGAGCTCAGCCTTGCCCTCGACCTTGTAGAGATCTTCGATTGTGGCTTCGACTTTAGTGCTCATAAGGTTTGTCTGTGAGTGTTGGAACATCAATGGCGCGATTGTACGTATTTCAAGTTGCGCATGCAACTGCGCATACCTAACCGCCGATAAAACTCATGGTCCGTGAGGGGGCAACGAAGTCGGGGTCGTTGATAAAGTGACGAGGTTCTTTTTTCAATATCACTGATTCAATGTACTCAACAATCTCATCGCGCGAGGCACCGCTGCGCACTACATCGCGTAACGAGTGTTCGACTGTCGAAAAAAGACAAGTGCGAATCTGACCGTCCGCAGTCAAACGTATGCGCGAACACGCACCGCAGAACGGCTCAGTAACCGGTGCAATGATCCCGATCTCACCCGGACCTCCGTCCGCGAACCGATATCGTGAAGACGTTTCCGAGCCGCGCTCAACCTTCATGCGAACAAGTGGAAAGTGCTCGTTGATTCGTTCCCGAATCTCCTTTCCGGAAACGACATCTTTGCGCGACCATTCGTGTCCGGAATCAAGCGGCATGAATTCGATAAAACGCATCTTGACGTCATACTCTCGCGCGAAAGCGGCGAAGTCAGCGACTTCGTCCTCGTTGTGACCGCGTACGATGACGGCATTGATTTTGATCGGTTCGAGTTGAGCATCTTTAGCCGCCGTAATACTTGCGAGCACTTTGTCTAACACGTCAACTCCAGTCATGCGCTTGAAAACGTCGCGTTTCAAACTGTCGAGACTAATCGTGACGCGGTCGAGGCCGGCTTCTTTCAAATTGCGCGCGCGCTCTGGCAGATAGTAACCGTTGGTCGTGAGCGCCAAATCCTGAAGTCCCGAGCTCTTTAGTTTGGCGAGCTTTCTGATGATTGTCTCGATGTCTCGGCGCAACATCGGCTCGCCGCCAGTGAGACGGATCTTCTCGATACCAAGCGCTACGAAGATCTCGCAAACGTAGTCGATCTCTTCGTAAGAGAGCATCTGCTCTTTTGGCGCGATGGGTGGTTCGCCGTGCGGCAGGCAGTAAAAACAGCGGAAATTACAGCGATCCGTAAGCGAGACGCGTAGATCGCGGATCGCGCGACCGTATGAGTCGCGCAGAACGCCCCGTTCACTTCTGACCATCGTCGACATCGACGACAATCATACTCTCTGAGCCACGGATTTTCACGGACGCACACGGATCCGGCGCGCGTTGCGTTGTAAACCTGAGAGTTTCGCGCGTTTCATGGCGCTGCCGCGAAATCGGGCAGCGTAGGTTTCGGGTGTGAGCTCGAGTATTTCGGAGAGTTCGGCGTTAACGTTTCCCGGACGCGGCGCAAAGCGCTCCTCCGTCGTAGATTCTTCAAAACGATTCCACGGACACACATCCTGACAAACATCACAACCATACAACCAACCATCAAGGTCCATTTGATCCGGTAACTCCGGCGTGCGCAGCTCAATCGTTGCGTATGAAATACACTTATTTGAATCAACAACGTAAGGCTCAGTAATCGCTGCGGTAGGACACGCATCGATGCAAAGCGTGCACGTGCCACAATGGTCTTCAACGCGCTCGTCGTCGTGTTCGAGCTCGAGATTGAGAAACAACTCGCCGATAAAAACCCACGAACCGTACTCTTGAGTTATCACGTTCGAGTGCTTTCCGAGCCAACCCAAACCCGCGCGCACGGCCCACGCTTTATCCATCGTCGGTTGAATGTCGACGCAGATCTTTCCTTCGGTCTGTGGATCCTGCTGGCGAATCCACGCAAGCAGAGACGAGAGTTTCGTCTTGACTACATCGTGATAATCGTCGCCCCAGGCGTAACGTGAGACTTTTCCGGTAGTTGGACTTTGCTGATGCTGATGTGGTGTGAAGTAATTAAGTGCTACAACTATAACTGAGCGTGCTTGAGGAAAGATCTCGACTGGAGTGATTCGCTTTTCGACATCACGCGACATCCAACTCATGTCGCCGTGATAACCGAGCGCCAACCACCGTTTTATCCGGCGCCCCTCATCTTCAAGCGCGGAGGCGCCGACAATTCCAACCTTGTTGAATCCTTCGAAGAGAGCCCGTTGCTTGATCTCGCGTGCCAGAATCACTGCAGAAGCTTTTGAATTGTCACCGTCACGACAGGACTGTCGCCCGCCGTCCGGCTGTACGAGACCCAGAAGCCCGCTTTCGGATAGCGCACGAGTTTATATTTCGATCCGTCGGGTTTGGCATCGATATCCGAGCCGAACACTTGTTGGGGAGTGATCACGTCGCGGGCGCCGCTCATAAAGTCGACTGAGATAGCAGTCACCTGGTTGGTGGCTTTATCGTAAAGCACTTGAGCGGTTTCTTTCTCACCGAACATGTAAAAGTCCTGCTCATCTCCCTTGTTGGCTGGATTGCCCAGTTTCTTGCGCACTTCATCAGCCAACCATCCAAGCTTGACACCCCGATAATCAAGAAAAACCGGTTCATCTTCTCTGCTGGCTACGGTACGGTTCTTCGAGGCTGTCGTCGATGCTTGACCGAGTGCCGTTCCGGCGATGGTCAAACTAACCACCACAAGCAAAGCTCGATTTAGTAACCAAAATTCTGAGGGTCTTAAAAGGCGAGTCATGGTTACTCCTTTCCAAAAACAAAACGTGTTCACAACAAACAGGTAGGAAGCAATACTGCCGGAGCAGATCGCTGAGTGCCAGGTTTGCCCCGGTTTGCTTGTATGTTGCGAACAATAATCCCAAAAAACTGGAGATGTCAATGTCTCGTCGGAGGGTTCCATCTCCTTGGAGTGCGGCGGCTTGACGCCGCTTTGTTATCGATCGCGTCCGATCGAGGCAAAAGCGGCGTCGAGCCGCCGCACTCCAAGGAGGCGTCCGGATGGAGGTTGACTAGCCGGGACGTTTGTCGTAGAAGCAGAGTGCTTTGATCGATCCACGCCTATCGTAAACATGAGGAGTCGAAACTAAATGAACAAAGGCGCACTCGCGTTGTTTGTAGCACTGATTGTGCTCGGTTTGGCAGGATGTCAGCCAGCCCTGGACACTAATCGTAATGCAGCATTAGCAACAGCAACTCCAGCCAAAGAAGCGTTCGATCCAGCGGCAATCGAAGCGGAATTGATGAAACTCGAACGCGAGTGGGCCACGGCCGCGCAAAGTCACAACGCGGAACCGGTAAAGCGAATTGTTGCCGACGACGTGATCATGGTCTATCCGGATGGATCGGCGGGAACAAAAGCTGACGAAGTGCAGAGCATTGAATCAGGCGCGATTACCGCGGGCGGATGGGAGATGTCGGATCCGAAGGTTACCGTGATTGACGCCAATTCCGCGTTCATTACCGGTCGCAGCATTATCAAGAATGGAAAGTACAAAGATCCAAATCAGAAGAGACCAATAGACATCAGTGGCGAGTACCGGTTTCTCGATGTCTACGCTAAGCGCGATGGCAAGTGGCAGGCTGTGGCTTCACAGGCGACGAAGATCGCGAATCCGACTCGGTAAAAGAGTTATCCACAGATTACGCAGATTCTGTACTACCAGATTCCCGGGATGATGCTTGAGCAACGCGGACAGCGTCCGTCGTTCGTGACTTTTACCTGTCGAATCAGATAACCAAAGCGCTCAACCAACAACTCGTCGCACGACGGGCAATACGTATTTTCCCAGCGACCAACTCTGCCCGGAAGATTCCCCGCATAGATGTAGTTCAGACCCGCTTCACGACCAATCTCACACGCACGGACCAACTGCTCCGCGGTCGTGTTTGCGTTTTCAGTCATGCGGTAGTCCTGATGAAATGCGGTCACGTGCCACGGTATGTCAGGAGAAACTGAAGCAATGAAGTCCGCAGCGCGTCGCAGTTCATCTTTGGAGTCGTTGAAACCAGGAATAACGAGAGTCACGATCTCTTCCCAGAAGCCACGTTCGTGGACCATCTTCACAGTGTCGAGAATGTTGTCGATCACGCCGCCAAGCTGGCGGTAGTTCTTATCGTTCATCGACTTCAAATCGATCTTGTAGCAATCAGTCCACGGACGCAGATAATCGAGCACTTGCGGCGTCGCGTTTCCGTTTGAGATGAAAGCAGTGCGAAAACCTTCCGGGCGCGCTTTCTTGAAGACCTCGACGGCCCACTCGGCGGTGATCAATGGTTCGTTATAACTGCTGCCAACCATCGACGCGCCATAGGCTTTGGCCATCGTCACCAGTCGTTCCGGTGAAACTATCGTTGGCTTCGTGCCGGCCGCGTCATCGCGCAACGCCTGAGACGTGAGCCAGTTCTGGCAGTAGGCGCAATGAAGATCGCAACCCAACATGCCGAAGGTCAACGTGTCGGAACCTGGCAAAACATGAAAGAACGGTTTCTTCTCTGTCGGATCGCAGGCGAGGGCGGCGACGTAATTCACTGGCACGCGAAGCTGGCCGCCTTCGTTGAAACGCACCTTACAAATGCCGCGCTTACCCAGCTTGATCAAACAGCGGTGGCCACAGGCATAACATTTCAGCGCGCCACCCTCGAGATGTTCGGTCAACTCAGGCGCACCTTCAGCGGTCATCGAGTCGAGGACGGCCGCGAGCGGTGCTGATTGAGCAGTTACAGGCATTTTCGTTCTTAGTACTTTGTTCTTTGTTCTTTGTAACCAGTATTATCGTACTAGCCACAAAGCATCTACACAAAGAACAAAGCACCAAGTTCGAAGTACAAAGATGATCATCGAAGAAATCACCGTCACTGCGTTCCAGCAACACACTCGAATCGTCGGTTGTGAAAAGACCAAACAGGCGATCTGCATTGACCCTGGTGATGAAGCGGAACGAATCGTCGAGACATTGGAACGCCACGGCCTCAACTTGCAAGCAATCGCTCTGACGCACGCTCATCTCGATCACGTGGGCGGCGTTGCAGCACTCAAGAAACTAAAGCCCCAAGCCAGGATCAACCTTCACAAAGGCGACGAATTCATGTATCGCGCACTGCCTGAGCAGCCCGCGTGGATCGGTATTCCGCGCGCACAGTGGGCCGCGCTTGGATTCAGTTTTGAAGAGCCGCCGCCGGTCGATCATTACTGGACTGATGGTGAGAAGTACTCGGTCGGCGAACTCGTTTTCGAAGTGCTTCACTGCCCCGGCCACACGCCCGGACACGTGGTTTTGTACGAACCCAATGAACGCAAGGTATTTGTCGGTGATGTCTTGTTTGCAGGGTCGATTGGCAGGACTGATTTGCCCGGCGGTTCGACTGAGCAGTTGTTGAGCTCAATCAAAACAAAATTATTGACACTTGGTGACGACGTGAAGGTTTATTCCGGGCATGGACCAGTCACAACTATCGGGGAAGAGCGGTTAACGAATCCGTTCCTGACGGGATTTGCAGGATTCGCTGATTTCAGGTCTTGAGGCGTTTGGCTTTCATCTCCTCCCACCGATCTTTCTGTTCGTCGTCTAACTGGCTCGGTAACGTATCCACCGGAATGGCATACTTCGCACAGAACTGTCGCCACAATACAAAGCGCAGATCGTACTGTCCGGTGGAATCCGAAACCGAGTTATCGACCGGTGGTGGCTGCTTTTTCCGCTCTCCCCTGTTCATGACTTCCTCAACCTACCTTGATGAGTTTGAGAAAGTGTAACAGCTTTTGAGAATTATTTCTCCACGATGTCCTTCTTCAAACTCGTGACGAATGCAAGAACTTCGCCTTTCTCCTTCTCCGGCACTTTGAATTTATCGAGCGACTCGACGAGGTGTTTCGCGGCCGCGTCCCAATCGGCGTTAGTGATTCCAAGACCTTCGTGCGAGACCTTCATCTCGCGGCCGGTGTAAATGCAAGGTCCGCCAGTGGCTGCGCAAAACTGATCGAGAATGTGCTGGCGAATGCGCTTCTTCGAGTCGGTGCTGTGCCCAACGAAAAATTTCTCAAACTGCTTGTCGCTCACCAGCCGGCCGATGAAATCATCAACCACAGCCGCGAGAGCGTTGTAGCCACCGATACGTTCGTACAATGACTTCTCCTGAGCTTTGCTCGGTATCGATATGGCTGTCGTCAACAGCAAGGAAAAGGTCACGCTCAGGAACGTGATCCGCTGAACACGTGAGTTGCTTCGCATGTCTACTGAATCTCCTTTGATAAGTTGTGTATAACCTGATGAAGTACGTAGCTGACAAGCCGATTGGATTTGGAGGCGACTTACTGACCACTGCTGAGGTAAATAGAGCCGGTCGGGGCAGTCGCTCCACCAGCAGCCTCGAGAGTGATTGCAAACACAGCCGAATCAAGCGCAGTCGCGGGCACTTGATCCTTCATCACGCCTTTGCCGGAGTTATCGGGCACGAACGTCTTCCCTGGCAGCGGTTTGTTACCAACAATAAACCACAACTGATATGCCTTGCCCTGCGGCGCGCTCGGAAGTCTGTCGGCAATCAATATCGCGCGACCGCTGCGGTCGTAAACGAGTTTCGCAGTTGCGTCGGCGCTAACATTGGTTCCTTTGAGCTCAGTTACTTTCGCGCCCGGCGTGGTTACGAGTTGCAGAAACTCATTTGCGCGAGCGAGATCACTTTGCGCGGCGCGATTCTGCCGCCAGAGCACTATCAGTCCGACAATCAAAACTACAAAGAGAACGACTGCCGCTATCGCTCCCAGTGAACCAAACAATGTCCAGATATTGCGTGAAGTCGATTTGAACGGAATCACTCGTGACGTTGAGCCGTCACTTCGTATTTCGCTGAGAATTCGTTCACGAACTTTCGGCGATGGCTCCAACGGTTCGGCAGCGAGGGCCAGTGCGGCCGCAGTGGTTTCCCAGTCCTCCAATTCCGTGCGGCACTCGGGACAGTTTTCGAGATGCTCGTTCAAGACGCGCGCGTCCTCAGCATCGAGCGCTGAAACAGCTCGTGCCGGGATCATCTCCTTGTAGTCTTTGTGCACCATCAAACTAAAATCCAAAACTCTCGTCCTTGCCCGCCAGCATCTCGCGCAGTTTCATCAACCCGGAGCGCATACGTGTTTTCACAGTCCCGAGCGGTGCACCCAAACGCGTAGCGATTTCGGATTGGGTGAGACCGTCGAAATAGGCGAGCATGATTGGGCGCTTCTGCTCGTCGGGGAGTTGGGCGAGAGCGTCAGTCACCAGGCCGCGCTGTTCCGACTTGAATGCATCGCTGGCAGCGTCGGAAATCTCTTCCGAAGTTTCCCGCGCGCTCGCTTCTGTTAATCGTTCGCGCGCCGATAGCGTCCGCAGACGGTCAATGCCGCGACTGCGCGCGAGTGTAACCAGCCACGTGAACGGGCGACCGCGAGTCTGATCGAAGTCTGCCGCTTTTCGCCAGACCTGAAGAAACGTTTCCTGCAACACGTCTTCCGCTTCTTCGCGGTTGTTCAATATACGCATCAACAGCCCGAAGAGGATTACACGATAGCGATCGTAGAGCCTGCCGAGAGCCGCCTCATCTTTGGCAGCAATCGCCTTTAGCAGCTCGATATCGTGGACGTCTTGTGCTCGTTCGGGTTGCAAGAGATTCCGGGAATATACGCATCCAGGTGACGGTTAGGATTGGCAGAAGCAAAAGACTTTCGCGCAAAGGCGCAAAGCCGCAAAGAAGAGGCGCAAAGGAAAGTAAAGGCTTTGCGTCCTCCTTTGCGGCTTTGCGCCTTTGCGTGAAACCCTGCTTACGCTACCGTGATCTCGTCGGCGAGATAGACGTCCTGAATGGCGTTCAACAATTGGACACCTTCACTCATCGGGCGTTGGAATGCTTTGCGGCCCGAGATCAATCCCATTCCGCCACCACGCTTGTTGATGACAGCCGTGCGCACCGCTTCGGCAAGATCGCTTGCGCCCTTCGACTCACCACCCGAATTGATCAATCCACAACGACCCATATAACAGTTCGCTACTTGATAGCGCACAAGATCGATCGGATTGTCGCTGGTGAGTTTCTCGTAAACTAGCTTGCTGGTCTTGCCGTACGAACCACCTATCGCGGCTTCGACAGCCTGGTATCCACCATTTCGCGCAGGAAGTTTCTGCTTGACGATATCCGCCTGGATCGTGACACCGAGATGATTCGCTTGAGCGGTGAGATCCGCGGCGGCATGCATGTCGCCTTCCGGTGTTTTGAATTTTGGATTACGCAAATAACACCAGAGAACACACACCATACCCAGCTCATGCGCTTGCGCAAAAGCCTCGCTGATTTCAGTTATCTGCCGCGTCGATTCGTCAGATCCAAAATAGACCGTGGCGCCCACAGCGACCGCGCCCAGGTGGTGTGCTTCTTTGACTGTTCCAAACAACACCTGATCGAATTTATTCGGCAGCGTCAACATCTCATTGTGATTAATCTTCACGATGAACGGAATTTTGTGTGCGTACCTCCGGCCTACCGACCCCAGCACGCCGAAAGTTGAAGCAACTGCGTTGCATCCACCCTCGATCGCCAGCTTGATGATGTTTTCCGGATCGAAATACTCCGGGTTAGGAGCAAAAGAAGCACCGGCAGAATGTTCGACTCCCTGGTCCACCGGGAGGATCGAAAGATAACCCGTGCCGGCCAGTCGGCCGTGATCGAACATGGCCTGGAGCGAGCGCAGGACCGAGGGGATACGATCGGAGATACCCCAAACACGGTCGACGAAATCCGGACCAGGAAGATTAATATTTTCTTTTGGAATCGTCCGCGAGGTGTGGTCCAATAACTGGGATGCGTTCGGGCCAAGGAGCTCTGCGATCCTTTCAACTGAATTCGAGCGTTGTAGCTTACTGACCATGTGTGTTTCCTCCTGGTGCTCGGATTATACGTAACCCTCTTTGCCCTCGCCAAGTATTGTCTTCTCTGTGCCTCTGTGTCTCGGTGGTCGGTACCGCGAGAATCACCACAGAGACGCAGAGACATAGAGAAATATAGTTGAACCGCGTACAAACTTTCAGTTAAAATTCCACCGCATCAGGAGCCTGGATGCCTCGGTTTTCCATTCTCAGCTAGCGTCAGCAGTCGTTTCTAGCAAAGTCTACGAAAGGCCAGTCTAATGAAAACTCGTCTCTCCTTTCACCTCCTATTCGGTCTATTACTGTGTTTAATCATCGGTTCTCCGGCCCCGGTCAGGGCGTCTGGAGACGACTGGAAGCCCATTGATCCGGCTCATCTCGCCCTAAAAAGCGCGACGGTGGAGAAAGAGGCCGACGCGGAAGCGCTCTTTTGGGAAATCAGGATAGATGACAACCCCGAAGGCGACCTCATTTTCAATCACTACATCCGCGTGAAGGTATTCACGGACCGAGGACGAGAGTCGCAAAGCAAAATCGACATACTCTACGGGAAACTTTTCGGTAGCGAGGTCAAAATCAAAGACATTGCCGCTCGGACCATCAAGCCCGACGGCTCGATTGTTGAGTTGAAGAAGGAAGATATTTTTGAGCGCACCGTCGTCAAGGCCAGCGGTCTCAAGTACAAAGCGAAGTCGTTTGCGATGCCGGCAGTTGAACCAGGCTGCATCATCGAATATCGCTGGCGCGAAGTTAGAGTCAACAGCGACGCCAACTATATCCGGCTACAGTTTCAACGCGATATTCCAGTGGAACATGTTCAATACTTCATCAAGCCGATGAGTTATCCCGGTCTGGGTCTTCGTACAATTACGCTTCACGGCCAATCAGTAGGATGGGTGAAAGAGAAAGGCGGCTTCTACAGCATGACGATGACTGACATGCCTGCCGTGCATGAGGAATCGCGCATGCCACCCGAGAATCAAGTCAAGACGTGGATGTTGGTCTATTACGACAGGATGACCGACGAGAAACCTAATGCGGAAAAGTATTGGATGGACCTTGGGAAACGTTACTACGACGATACTAAATCGCTCATCAAGCCCAACGATGAGGTCAAGCAAATGGCGGCGTCGCTGACTGCCGACGCAAAAACCGATGACGAAAAACTCCAGCGTCTTTTTGAGTTTTGCCGGACCAAGATCAAGAACGTCAACAATGACGCATCAGGTTTGACGGCAGAACAGCGGGCTAAGCTAAAAGAGAACAAATCTCCTTCCGACACGATGAAACGAGGACAAGGAACCGGAGCCGATATCGATCTTCTGTTTGCTGCGCTTGCCAACGCGTCGGGATTTGATGCTCGCATCGTGCTCGCGCCCGATCGCGGCGACCTCTTCTTCGATAAAGGTACCCCGAACAGTTACTTCCTCGATCCGCAAAACATCGCAGTCAATGTCGGTGGACAGTGGAAGTTCTTCAATCCCGGTTTTAACCACATTCCATTCGGAATGCTGCGTTGGCAGGAAGAAGGCGAGCCGTCTTTGATCACTGACGCCAAACAACCCACGTGGGTGATGAGCCCGATGTCGGCGCCGCAGAAATCCCTGGTGAAGAGAGTTGCAAAGTTGACGCTCAGTGACGACGGCACGCTCGAAGGTGACGTGAATATCGAGTTCACCGGCCATTTCGCGATCGAAAGAAAAGAAGACCTGGATGAGGAGTCGGACACGGAACGTGAAACAAATGTGAAGGATGAGATCAAGGAGCAGATGAGTGCGGCGGAGATCACAAACATTAAGATCGAAAATGTTACCGATTATGCGAAGCCGCTGGTCTTCTCCTACCACGTGCGCTTTCCGGGATATGCGCAACGCACCGGCAAGCGGCTCTTTTTACAACCCGCTTTCTTCCAGCATGGAGTTGGACCACTGTTTGCCACTACGAATCGAAAGTATCCCGTCTATTTTCATTTTCCGTGGTCGGAAGACGACAGCGTTGAGATCGGATTGCCTAAAGGTTTTGCGCTCGATAATGCTGACGCTCCAGCGCCGTTTGGCAGTGGCGATGTCACTCAGTACAAGCCCACTCTTGCAGTCACTTCCGACGGCAAGACTCTTGTTTACAAACGTAGCTTCTTCTTTGGCGGCGGTAACTCAGTGCTCTTCCCAGTCGATTCCTATCCGCTGCTGAAGAATTACTTCGACACGCTGCTAAAGCAGGACAGTCACAACGTCGCGTTGAAGCAAACCGCGACCACTACGAATTAATTATCTCTGTGCCTCTGTGACTCTGTGGTGAAAGTTAACCACAGAGACACGGAGGCACAGAGATTGGAGAGTTGAAATGAGAACTCGCTTAATCGCATTCATTGGTGTGCTGATGCTGGCGGTGCCGGCGATGGCTGCTGGCGACGAGACTCCGCAGTGGGTGCAGCAAGCCGCGGCAATTAAAACCCCCGCTTACGACAAAGACGTACCTGCTGTGGTCCTGGTCGATGAAGCCACTACGACGATTTCCGCCGACGGCAGAATCAACGAGGTCTATAACTACGCTGTTCGCATCTTGCGCCGCGAGGGACGGGATTATGCCGCGGGCCATGTCGGCTATATCCCCGATATCAGCAAGGTAAAAGAGTTGCGCGCGTGGCTGGTTCGACCCGGAGCTGAAGCAAAACGCTATGGCAAAGACGAGTCGCTCGACGTCGCCGGTGACATGAACGACGTTTATAATGAGTACCGCGTGAAGAGCATTTCGGCCACGAGCGATGCCGATGCAGGCGCCGTCTTTGCCTACACCTACACGCGCGAGGACAAATCCGTTTTTAGTCAGTCTGACTGGGCGTTCCAGAGTTCGCTGCCGGTAATCTCTTCTCGCTATAACCTCACTTTGCCTGATGGCTGGCGGGCTGACGGCGTTACTTTCAATCATCCAAAGATCGAACCGAAAATTGCCGGCAGTACGTATACGTGGGAACTGTCGAATCTTCCACCAGTTCCCGACGAGCCAATGAGCCCGGATCTTAGCGAACTCGTGCCGCGTTTGGCAGTGAGTTATTACCCGCCTGCAAACACGCCGTCGTTATCGATCAAAACATTTTCCAACTGGAGCGAAGTCGCGGCGTGGATGAGCGAGTTGGAAGATCCTCAGGTGATGGTCGACGACGCGCTCGCGAGAAAAGCTTACGAACTTACTGCGCTCGCCAAGACGGAGTTCGAAAAGATCCGCGCGATTGCGCAGTACGTTCAGAACATTCGATATATCTCGATTCAAACCGGTCTCGGACGCGGTGGCGGTTATCGGCCGCATGCATCAACCGAGGTTTTTGCGAAGTCCTACGGCGACTGCAAAGACAAAGCGAACCTGATGCGCGCGATGCTCAAGGTCGTCGGTATCACCGGGTTTCCGGTGAGTATCTACGCGGGCGATCCGACTTACGTCCGTGCGGGATGGCCCTCGCCACAACAGTTCAACCACTGCATCATCGCGATCAAAGTCAGCGATCAAACTCAGGCCAGCACGATCATTCAACATCCGACATTGGGCCGTCTGCTGATCTTTGATCCAACTGACGAACAGACGCCGATTGGCGATCTGCCTTTTCATCTTCAAGGCAGTCTCGCGTTGATCGATTCAAAGACCGAGACCGATCTCGTCAAGATGCCTGTGACTCCGCCAGAGATGAATCAACTCGAACGCACTGCGACGTTGCAGTTGTTGCCTGATGGAGCGATCAGCGGACAGATCAAAGAGCAAGCCAACGGCCAAACAGCGGTACGCTTTCGAACTGAGTTTCGCCGGCTCTCGAAGCCGGAATACACCGGCATGATCGAACGCTGGCTGACGACGGGAATCACTTCCGCGCGTCTCAGCAAGATGGAGCCATCCGACAACACTACTGATGGTCGCTTCACGCTGGACGTGGAATTCAGCGCGCAGGCTTACGGGCAGTTGATGCAGGATCGCTTGCTCGTGTTCAAGCCGGCGGTGGTCTCACGACGTGAAGCGTTGTCGCTGACGGCGCCCAATCGCAAGTATCCGGTGGTGCTGCGAGCTAATGCGTATTCCGAAACGGTTAAGGTGCAATTGCCTTCGGGATTTGCAGTTGATGAAGTGCCGGATGCGGTGAAGATCGAGACTCCGTTTGGCTCGTATATCACGAGTTATGAAGTGAAAGACAACCAACTGATCTTCAAACGCCAGTTATCGCAGCAAGCGACGACAATCGCTCCCGGCGATTACGAGATGGTAAGAAAGTTTTTCGAGAGCATTCGCGCGGCGGAAAACGCGCCGGTGGTCTTAGCGAGAAAATAAGCCGCGGATTACGCGGATTTAACCGCTGATTGCGCGGGCGATGGCAAAGGCGGCGCCGGCGGCGGCGCTTCCAATCAAGGCAGTCTGAAGGGCGCTTCGCACTGGACGAGTTCCGGTGAAGCGCCCTTTTACAAATCCGAAGATCAATAAAGCTGCGAGCGTCAAAACAACCGAATACAACAATGCTGTTGATGTTGTATGCGCGAACATGTAAGGCGCCAGTGGAACTAGACCACCAGCGATGTACGCACCCGCAATTGTCAATGCGCTGGTCAAAGCACGGCCCGGTTCGGGTTTCTCCAATCCCAATTCGAATCGCATCATGAAATCAACCCAGTTTCGCGGTTGACGTTTTAAAGCCTGGACGATGGGCCATGTTTCGTCTTCACTGAGTCCGTAGGCTTGAAACACCTCGGCGACTTCGCGCATCTCTTCGTGCGGAATCTCCGCAACTTCGCGCTTCTCGCGTTCGCGTTCTTTTGCGTAGTGTTCTGCATCGCTTTTGGCGGCGAGATAACCGCCAAGGCCCATCGCAATCGAGCCCGCAGCGATCTCGGCGAGTCCAGCAGTGATGATGATTCCAGTACGATCGATGGCGCCGGTGAGTCCGGCGGCGAGCGCGAATGGCACCGTTAGACCATCCGCCATTCCGATTACGATGTCGCGAACAACGTCACTCGCGGTGAAGTGACGTTCGATGTGGGGAGTCTGGGGCATGCTTACGCAGATTACATGATTTTGAGAATCTGCGTAATCTGTGGATTAAAACTTCCCGAACAGCATCAATACGCCGATGACAATGAACGCCGCGGCCGCCACGCGCTTCACCCAAACCAGCGGCACGTAATCACCGATCACGCTGCCCACCAAAACTCCCAACGCTGACACTGCAACCAGCGCAAGGCCAGCGCCGAAGAACACCGCCCAGGGTCTCTTGGTCTGCGCCGCCATCGTCATCGCTGCCAGTTGCGTCTTGTCGCCCATTTCGGCCAGAAAAATCACTCCGAAAGTCGTAAACAGAACCCGCAGATCCATTTGAGGTCTCCAGATTTACTTCAAATCGGTAACTAGAACGGCGTCGCGAATGAGCGCGCCACGTGTACACGCCAACAGCTTTCCATCTGGCGTCCAGGCAAAACCGGTCATCAGCAGGTCGTTGAAATGGGTGATTTGTTTTGCTGGACCACCGTCGAGCGGCTGGCTCCAAATGTTCGACACGTTGTTGGCGTTTATGGTGTAAAGAATCGACTTGCCGTCGTTCGACCACTGAGCGATCGTTAACACAGTGCCACTGCCGGTTATCTCGAAAGTCTTAATCGGAGCACCACCTTCAAACGGAATCAGGGCCATCCGATTCGGTGGAGCAAACGAATCGGAGGACTCCGGATACGTGTAAACAATCGATTTACCATCCGGCGAGATCGTCGCGGCAGTTGCCACGTGGTCCGTCACCTGAACAGGCGTGCCACCGTCCATCGAGATCTTCCACAGTGTCGGCTTGGAGCCCTCGACCGCTGTATAGATAATCCAACGACTATCGGGAGAAATCGAAGGAAACAAATCGATGAGGCCGGAAGTCAAACGCACCGGATTGCTGCCGTCGAGATTCATGCGCCAGAGATTTCTTCGATTGTTCTGAACCGACACGAAAACAACAAACCGCCCATCGGCAGAAACAACGGGTGCAAAATTCAATGCGTTGTTCGCGGTTAACTGCTTGCGATTATTACCATCGCGATCGGCGATCCAGATGTCGGCGGCGCCGCTTTCGTTTGAGACGTAGACGATCCGGCCGTCAGGTACCCAGGAAACACTATTGCCGGCCGAGGAATAGAAGCTGACGTTTCCCGTGGGCAGTCTGATCGCCTTCGCCGCATCGCCGTCAGGCACAAGCCAAAGATTTACCAACCCCTGCGCCTGGACCGTCGTGAACATCTTTCCATCCTGAGTTAATCCGATCGCGCGATATATGTTCAGATCGTTGGTTATACGGCGAACTCGGCCGTCAGGATAGTTAACGTGCCAAAGCATTGCTGACGCCGGAGTGTCTCCTGCCACGAGAAGCAGACCGCTCATGTCGGGCAGCCACTGAACACGAGCTGCAAAGGCCCACGACTCCGGCGATAGTTCACGCTCACTTCCGTCCGCAACGGAATAGCCCATAACTTTACTCCGCCCGCCAAGTGTCCCGACTGTCGCGGCGATGATCTTGCCGTCCGGCGACCATGATGGACCAGTAAAGAAGATCGGTGCAAAGCCTTGCGGCACTTTTTTAACAACGAGATTGCGTTCGCCACTGCCGTCGGTGTTAGCAATAACAAGCGCGCTTTCACCGGGACCGGGATAATTACCGCGAATGAGCACAAACTGCTTTCCGTCAGGTGAAAAGCTGATTGGTGCATCGATCTTTTCCAGTATTTTGACTGGAGTGCCGCCGAGAACAGGTATGCGGTACAGCGTACCGGCATTGAGATTCGCTTTGATTGCGTAGTAAAGCTCTGTTCCATCAGGTGAAAAGGTTATGCCGAAAAATCCGACGTGCGCGGGTGGAACGATCTGCTTGTCGTTCGCAGTGCTTACCTGGCGAATGTACAAGCTCTGACTACTGCGATCGCTCAACGCGTAGACGATGTATTTACCGTCAGGTGAGATGGTGGCGTCGATCGCGTTGCCGGAGTTGGTCAAACGCGTGAGCTTGACGTCCCAGAAGCGTTCCATCGGCTCTGCGCGATGAAACCATTTGTAAACTCCGAAACCACCTGCCGTCACAATCAACGCGATAGCCACAAATAAGAGCGCGGCTCCGACTTTGTGTCTCTTGAATTCAATGCTTATGGATTCGCTGATGTTACTGATCGCGCTCCGCTGTTGCGTCGAACGTGATCCAGACAGTGTCGCCGTTGGTTCACCGGCGATGAGCGTTTCTGTGCCATTGCTGTCCGGACCAACAGAACGATCGAGCTTGTTTTGAAACTCGAGTTCTTGTTTCAGTGCTTTCAGATCAAGCCACAGATCTTTGACGACCTGATAGCGTTCTTCGCGATCTTTTTGAAGTGACTTCGTCACGATACGCGCCAGTTCGGGAGGAACGTTCGGCGCCACACGCGCAAGTGGAGGTGGTTCGGTCTTGAGTATCGCTGCCATCGTGTCGCTCGGTGTCTCGCCTTGAAACGGCTTGCGGCGCGCGATCATCTCGTAAATCACAGCGCCGAGGCTGAAGATATCTGAGCGACTATCGACACTGAGTCCGCGCGCCTGTTCGGGTGACATGTAACCTGCGGTACCGATCACAATGCCTGAGCCAGTGTGCACCTGGATCGTCGGCGCTTCAGCGGCGACTGCCGGTGATACTTGCTCGCTCAGTTTTGCTAGTCCGAAGTCAAGCACCTTAACGTAACCGTCAGGTCGCAGCATGATGTTTTCAGGCTTGATGTCGCGATGAACAATACCGGCTTTGTGCGCGGCGGAAAGTGCGTCGGCAACCTGAATGACGATGTTGAGAGCTTCCGAAAGGCTGAGTGCCGAGCGACTCAATCGGTGACGCAGTGTTTCTCCTTCGACAAACTCGGTCGCAATGATGTGTGAGCTTGCGCCTTCCCGAATTTCGTAGATCGTGATGATGTTTGGATGATTGAGTGCGGAGGCCGCTCGAGCTTCCTGTTCAAAACGGCGGAGTCGATCTGCGTCGGTTGTAAACGAAACCGGCAGCAGTTTCAAAGCGACTTTGCGACCGAGTCGCTTGTCCTCGGCGAGATAGACCTCGCCCATGCCGCCGCGACTCAGAAAAGACAGAACCTCGTAGGAACCGATAGTCTGGCCCGGCACGAGCTCGGTCTTGTCGTTTGACAGCAGCGACGCAGCAGCTTCGAAGGCAGGCTTGTCGATGAAACTTCCGCTCTCTTCGTGCGAGGCGATCAACGATTCGACTTCACTACGCAGTTGTTCGTCGCCGGAACATGCCTGCGAAATGAACACACTTCGTTCCTCAGGCCGGTAGTTAAGCGCCGAATTGAAGATCTGTTTAACTTGTTCCCAGCGTTCCGGAGTCATCCGTGGCTAACACACTCCCAGTTTAAGACGCGCAAGAATTGTCCCAATCACCTCATTCCAATTGCCGCCGCAGCCACGCACGCGCCAGCTTCCAGTCGCGCTCAACCGTGGAGTGGCTGATTCCCAGCACTTCCGCGATCTCCTCAATCGAGAGTCCCCCAAAAAACTTCAACTCCACGATGCGACCTTGCTGCGGATCCATCTTGGCGAGCTCATCCAACGCTTCATTCAAGGCCAGCAGGTCGACTTCCGGTTGTTTCGCGAGTTTCTCAGCACTCGTGATTGAGATTCTTTGTTTTTCCGAGCCACCGCGTTTCGCCGCCTGATGCTGGCGAGCGTGGTCCACCAGTATACGACGCATCAACTGCGCCGATATTCCGAAAAAATGGGCGCGATTCTGCCATTTTGCATTTCTTTGATCGACCAGCTTGAGATAGGCCTCGTTGACCAGCGCAGTGGGTTGCAGTGTGTGTTCGCCGCGCTCACGTCGCAGGTAATTGCCGGCTAGACGCCGCAGCTCGCTGTAAACCAGCGGCATCAGTTTTTCGAGTGCCGCCTGGTCACCTTTACCCCAGTCAATCAAAAGCTGCGTTATGCCTTCAGGCGACTGCATAAGTGATTCTCTGCGTGACGGCAGAGTTTACAACAAATGTTTCGTGGTGGTGAGGGAATCCGGACCAAACGTGCGCGTGAGTAAATGAAGGAGGTCCAATATGAAAAGACATCTCAACATCCTGATAATGATCGTTATGCTGGTCGGAATACTGGCTATCAACGCGCGTGCACAAACGGCAAGCAGTCAAAGACTGACTGCAAACATCCCCTTTGCTTTTAACCTAGGTGACAAGACTCTTCCTGCCGGCAGATA
Organism: Pyrinomonadaceae bacterium; assembly: GCA_035248565.1. Lineage (GTDB taxonomy): Bacteria > Acidobacteriota > Blastocatellia > Pyrinomonadales > Pyrinomonadaceae > PSRF01. The sequence continues at coordinate 111,748 of DATFHH010000139.1, forward strand.
CACGATCACGTTGCTCAGTTCAACTTCGGATCGAAGAGTTATCCAGCTCCGCAGTGCGGATGGACGCTCGACTGCGATGGTTCTTACGCTTTGCGTGAACGCAAAGACTACTGAGGACGCGCGAGTCGTGTTTCGCCGCTACGGCGACAGTTATTTCTTTGCACAGGCGCAACTGGCAGACGATCCATCGAGCTCGAACACACTCAAGTCGCGCGCTGAACGAGCGCAGGAGCGAGCGCTCGGTATGCGGAAGAATTCAGTCCTCACGATCATTGCAGAATAGGCCACAAAAAGGCACATAGAACAAACCACAAAAAGGGCACATAAAGACAAATTTCTTTTTTGTCTTTTTTGTGCCTCTTTGTGGCTACAATCCGGTTTAGTGAACCTTCGCACCGAGGCGATCGCCGGAATCACAACCTTTTTCACCATGGCCTATATTGTCGTGGTGAACCCTACAATCCTCTCAACACCCGGAACCGGCATGGCTTTCAGCGGTGTGTTGACCGCCACCGTGCTGGTCTGTTTTGTGATGACGCTCCTGATGGGCGTTTACGCAAAGCTTCCATTCGCAGTCGCGCCCGGAATGGGCATCAACGCGTACTTCACTTTCACAATCATTCTCACTCAGAAAGTCTGGTGGCAGGTCGCGCTCGGCATCATCTTCTGGGCCGGCGTGCTGTTTCTTCTAATCTCCATCACACCAATTCGCGAAACGATCGCGAAAGCAATTCCCACTGAACTGAGAATCGGAACTGCCGCAGGCATCGGGATCTTTCTCACGTTCATTGGTCTCAAAAATGCCGGCTTCATCACTTCGGATCCGGTCACGTTCGTCAAGCTCGGCACACTCGGCAGTCAGGCATTGTTAGCCGTACTCGGTATGATCGTGACTGTTGTGCTGATCATTCGTCGCAGCGCGTTCGCTTATCTCGCCGGCATCTTCGTCGTTACAGTTGTCGGCTGGGCAATCGGACAAGTGAAGCCGCCGGAGAGTTTCTTCAGCGCGCCCGATTTTCGCACGGTGTTTCTGAAGTTAGATATTCTCGGTGCGCTCAAACTCTCACTGCTGCCCGCGATCATCGGCATACTCTTCACGGATCTCTTTGACTCGATCTCGACTTTCATCGGCGTCGCGCATGCGGCTGACTTGCTCGACGAAGAGGGAAATCCTCGCAATCTGCGACAGGGATTGATCGTCGACTCGATTGCGACGCTCGGCGCAGGACTGGCAGGAACGTCATCAGGCACGGCTTACATCGAGAGCATCGCCGGTATCAGCAGTGGCGGGCGCACGGGAATGACCTCAGTGTTCACTGCTCTTTGTTTCCTGCCGTGTTTCTTTCTCGCGCCGCTGGCGGGCATGGTTCCGGCTTATGCGACTGCGCCGGTTCTGGTTTTGGTCGGCGCGTCGATGTTTCGAAGCGTGAATCAGATCGATTTTCGAAAAATTGAAGAGGGACTGCCGGCGTTTTTGACTATAATCCTCATTCCCCTTACTTTCTCGATCACCCAGGGCATACTCTGGGGATTCATTTCGCATGTTGGTCTTTATCTCTTAGTCGGCCGCAGAAAACAGATTCATCCCGTGATGTACGTGCTCGCGCTGATCGCGATTGGGTTGCTGGTGTTGGAGCATTCAGAGTTGTCATGAGAAACAGACATTTCACGCTCCTCCTTGGAGTGCGGCGACTTGGCGCCGCTTTGGCCTCGATCGAGCGCTTCAATAATAAAGCGGCGCCTAGTCGCCGCACTCCAAGGAGGGGCTTTATCTCACCGTTGTGTGTTTTGTTCTGCGTAACTACTGTTATTGCACAAACACCGTCACCAACTCCGGATCAACGCGGAATCGGCGTTCAAACAAACACGCAGACAACAAACACGCAAACCGCTCAAGGATCGAGAGAAGCCAAGCCTGAGTTAGTTCTCCAGACCGGCTACAACAACTTCTTCGGCGCAACTCGTCTGGTCTTCAGTCCTGATGGACGACTGCTCGCCACCACCACTTTCCGCAGCAATACAATCAAACTCTGGGAAACAGCAACCAACCGCAAGTTGCGTGATCTTTCGAGCAGTGGACAAAGTGCGCCCGGCATCGCTCCGGCAGTCGCGTTTAGTCGTGACAGTCGTCTCGTAGCTGCGTCGAGCGGCGACAATTCAGTCAGAGTTTGGGATGTGATGAACGGTCGCGAGTTGCAATCACTTTCCGGCACGCAAGGTTCGATGATGGCTTCAATCGGCGTTTACTTCATCGCCTTCACATCGAACAATCAACTTGTGACCATGAGCGACGCAATCCGCCTTTGGGATCTTTCTACGGGACGCGAGCTGCGCACGATCGACTCAGGCATGCTGCAGGTTTCCGGTTTTAATGGCGTCGATAGCGGCATGACGCTCTCGCCCGACGGCAATCAACTTGTTCTCGCAAGTGACTCGGAAGTGCGAATTGTCGATCTGGCGAGCGGACGCGAGGTTCGCCGGAGCAAAGTGCCGGAAGATCGGATCGAGAGTCTGCACCTTGCATTCAGCTCCGATGGACATCTGCTCGCCGCAGGCATACACAACAAGCATTTCAAACTCTGGGACCTGACCGCGAAAACGGATCACGATCTTGGACCAGCGGCAAAAGAATACCCTCAGGTAAACTTCAGCCGTGATGGCCGTTTGCTCGCGCTTTCGGAAAACTACACCGTGAAGCTCTGGGAGATTCCGGCGCTGCGTGAGTTGCCGAATCTGAAAGTGCCAAACAGCGGCGAGTTCCCACAAGGTGATGCGTTCGTCGCTTTCAGTGACGACGGAAAACGAATCGCAACCGGAGGCTTTGATACAGACACAATCATCTGGGAGACCGAAACCGGCAAGCGGCTCTCAAATCTGAGCGGTCGCACAAACATGGCGTACAACGTCGCGTTCAGTGCCGACGGTAACGAGCTCGCTTCCGGGGCCCGCACGCGCTGGGATCTGCGCACTGGCCGAGGTCTGCGCACTACGCCTGACACCGGCGAGAAGACCTACGGAATTGCGAGTCCCGATGGCCGTTTGGTGGTGCTGATGAAACCGAATCGAAATGATCTCACAATTGTTGAGAGTCCGAGTGGTCGTGTCTTGCAAACACTGACTCCTTCGGGCGATGTTGGCGCAGTGCAGCGAAGTCGCTTCAGCGCTGACGGAACAATGCTCGCCGTTATCTATGGTCCACGCGATGACCAACCCGTCACACGATCATTCACCCGCGGCAGTCAGGTAAAAATTTGGGACGTGAAGAGCGGGCGCGAACTGCGTTCATTCACGCCGAGCGAGATCGCTTCGGAAGCGGAGTTCACACCTGACGGTCGACTCATTGCGACGATCGGATCGATGGGCCAGATCTCGCTTTGGGATGCACAGTCAGCCGGCAAGATTCGCGATCTGACTTCGTCGCCATTGAGTTCCTTAACGAATCCAACGATTCGACCGGGTCAGATGCCGACGATGCCGAATATGAACGACATCGCGGCGATGATGACCAACGTGATCGGCACGATGTCAGCCGGAACCATGGGCCGCACCGTTACGTCGCTCGCTTTCAGTCCGGATGGCCGCATCCTTGCGACCGGCGGAGTTGAGTCGAAAGCAAATATCGATATTGCCGCAATGATGTCGACGGCGATGAGCCAGAAGCCAAAGAAAGGTTCAAAACAACCTGATCCGGCCGATATGATGAGGGATCTGAAAGTTGAGGCGGTGGGCCAGGTTCAGTTTTGGGACGTCGCCAGTGGACGCGAGCTCGGCGCGATCAAAGGCCACGGCCGCGGCGTCAGCAAAGTCGCATTTAGCCGTGATGGCAAGATGCTCGCTTCCGGCGGCACCGATAACACCATCAAGATCTGGGACGTTGCGACGCACGCTGAGTTGCGCACGTTGACTGGTCACACTTCAAATATCGAGTCGATGGATTTCTCACCTGACGGCAGCCTGCTTGCTTCCGCGAGCGAGGATGGCAGCACGTTTCTTTGGGACACAAAAACCGGCGAGCATCTGTTGACTTTGATCTCGCTCGACGATGGCGGCGAATGGATGGTCATCACGCCGCAAGGCCTGTTTGACGGCACACCCGTTTCGTGGAACCAGATTCTCTGGCGTTACAATCAGGAGACTTTCAACGTCGCTCCGATCGAGTGGTTCTTCAATGAGTTTTACTATCCGGGTTTGCTTGCGGATATCTTTGCCGGCAAGCGGCCGCGCGTCGCGCAGGACGTTTCGAAGAAAGACCGTCGCCAGCCAGTAGTGAAATTGTCGCTCGTTGGAGAAGCGCCGGAAGCGAATGTTGCAACGCGTACCGTGAAAGTAAAAATTGACGTTTCAGACGCGCCGGCAGACAAAGAGAATCCGAAAGGCGCAGGCGCGCAGGACGTGCGACTGTTTCGCAACGGATCGCTGGTGAAGGTGTGGCACGGCGATGTTCTCAACGGCCAAACGCAGGTGGCACTCGAACAAGAGATCACGGTGACGGCTGGTCCAAACCGGCTCGTCGCTTACGCCTTCAATCGCGACAACGTGAAGAGCAAAGACGCGCCGCTCGTGTTTACAGGCGCCGAGAGTCTCAAACGAAAAGGCACGGCTTACATAATCGCGGTCGGTATCAATGAGTATGAGAACTCGCAGTACAACTTGAAGTATGCATCGGCTGACGCGCGCAGCTTCGGCGAGGAAATGCGTCGCAGGCAGACTCAGATGAGCGGCTTCGAACGCGTCGAGGTGATTCAGTTGTTAGATCAGGACGCAATCAAAGCCAACATTCTTACGGTGCTAAAGCGACTTGCAGGCGAGGTTGGACCACCAAGTCTGAAAGCAAGTTCGCTGGATGCGCTGAAACGCGCTGAGCCGGAAGACACCGTCGTCATCTACTTCGCAGGGCATGGCACTGCGCAGGCACAACGCTTCTATTTGATCCCGCACGATCTCGGTTACACCGGCGAACGCACCAAACTAACCGAGCAAGGATTGAAGATGATACTTGCGCACAGTATTTCTGACATCGAGTTGGAAACTGCGGTTGAAGGTTTGGACGCAGGACATTTGTTGCTGATCATAGATGCATGTAATTCGGGTCAGGCGCTCGAAGCGGAAGAAAAGCGGCGTGGCCCAATGAATTCAAAAGGGTTGGCCCAACTCGCGTATGAGAAAGGTATGTATATCCTGACCGCGGCGCAGAGTTTTCAAGCAGCACTCGAAGCGGCGCAGCTTGGTCATGGTTATTTGACATATGCGCTGGTTGAAGAAGGATTGAAAACACCGGTCGCGGATACCGCGCCCAAAGACGGTGTGGTGATAGCACGCGAGTGGCTTGATTTCGCGACCGAACGCGTCCCGCAAATGCAGGAAGAGAAGATGACTCAAGGCCGTGGCCTCGGCATCGAGATTACCTTTGCGCCGGAGGGCGAAAAACGCATGGTGCAACGCCCACGAGTATTCTATCGCCGAGAACTGGAGGCGAACCCGCTCGTAATCTCGAAACAATAATCCGCGTCATCCGCGTAATCCGCGGTTTAATATGTCGACTCCCATCGGAAAACCAGTCCCCCGCAAAGAAGGCCGCAAGAAAGTCACTGGCCAGGCGCTGTACGTCGACGATCTGTCCTTCCCCGAGATGCTTCACGGCGCAACTGTCCGCAGCCCATCTCCGCGCGGCCGCATCACGAATATCTCCTTCGAAGGCAACATTCCCTGGCACGAGTTCACTATCGTCACCGCGAAAGACATTCTCGGCGCTAACTACGTCGCGCTCATCCTCAACGATCAACCGTATCTCGCGGCCGATTTTGTAAACCACCCGGAGGAGCCTGTAGTTCTTATCGCGCACCGGGATAAGTATCTGCTTGAAGAAGCGCGTCGAAATGTGCGCATCGACATCGAACCTCAGCCGGCAATCTTCAACCTCGATGATTCGCTCGCGAAAAAGGAGATCATCTGGGGCGAAGACAACATCTTCAAACGCTTCCTCGTCGATAAAGGCAACGTTGACGAAGCATGGGCCAACGCGGATTTCATTGTTGAAGGCGAATACGAAACCGGCGCGCAGGAACAACTCTACATCGAAAACAACGGCGCGATCGCGATCGCCAATCCTGATGATGGCGTGACCGTTTGGGGCTCGATGCAGTGCCCTTACTACGTTCACAAAGCGCTCGTGAAATTGTTTGACCTGCCGGCAGAGAAGGTCCGCATTATTCAAACTGAAACCGGTGGCGGGTTTGGTGGCAAAGAGGAATATCCATCGCTGATTGCCGGACATGCTGCACTCCTCGCGTGGAAATCGGGTAAGCCAGTGAAAATCATTTACGACCGCGCGGAAGACATGGTCGCGACCACTAAGCGTCATCCCTCGCGCACTCGCCACAAAACGGCAGTCACTAAAGATGGCGAGCTGCTCGCGATGGAGATCGATTTCGTGATCGATGGCGGCGCTTATTGCACACTGTCACCTGTGGTGCTTTCGCGCGGGACAATCCACGCCGCTGGTCCATACGTCTGTCCCAACGTCAGGATTCACAGTCAAGCTGTTGCTACGAACGTTCCGCCGCACGGCGCATTCAGAGGGTTCGGCGCACCGCAGAGCATCTTCGCGCTCGAACGACACATGAACAAAGTCGCGCAAACCGTCGGACTGACGCCCGAGGAATTTCGTCGTCGAAATTTCATTCACGAAGGCGACACGACCGCGACGAGCCAGGTGATTCGCGAACGCGTCGAAATGGACCAACTGCTCGAGCGCGCGTTGCAGCTCAGCGAATATCATGCGAAGCAGGAGCGGTTCGCACGCGAGAACCGCGCCAGCAATGGTCACTTTGCGAAGAAGCGAGGCATCGGATTCGCGACGTTTATGCATGGCGCGGGTTTCACCGGTTCCGGCGAGGTTTATCTGCAATCCGTCGTTTCCGCAGAAGCGACCACGGAAGGAAAGGTTCGCGTGCTTGCGGCTAGTACCGAGATCGGCCAGGGCACTAACACGATCTTTTCGCAGATCGCTTCTGAAGCACTCGGGCTCGATTTTGATTCGATCGAAATCGTCCAACCGGACACAGGCCTCGTACCGAATAGTGGACCAACAGTCGCATCGCGCACGTCGATGGTCGTCGGCAAATTAGTCGAATCGGCTGTTACCGGGCTGAAGCAAACGTTGATCGGCAGTGGCTTGTTACCGCAACAGTACGGGCAGGCAGAGTTTCAAAAGGCTTGCACCGAGTACATCTCAAAGTTTGGCTCCTTGAAGACTTCGTCAACTTATCAACCGCCGCCAAACATTCATTGGGATGATGAGAAGTATCAGGGCGACGCTTATGGAGCTTACGCCTGGGCTGTCTACGTTGCGGAGGTGTCGTTTGATGAACTGACCTACGAAGCGCGCGTCGAGGATTTTGTTGCGGTGCAGGAAATCGGGCGCGTTTTGAATCCAGTGTTGGCGGCCGGGCAGATCGAAGGTGGCGTGGCGCAGGCAATTGGATTTACTTTGTTTGAGAACGTCGTCTGGAAAGATGGGCGGATGGCAAACAACCAGATGACTAACTACATCATCCCGACACCAGCAGACATTCCGCCGATTCGTGTCTATTTTGAAGAGAATCCATACGCCTATGGACCAGGTGGCGCGAAAGGAATTGGCGAGTTGCCGATGGATGGCGCCGCGCCTGCGATCCTGAACGCGATTGAAAACGCCACGGGAGTCAGCTTCAATCGCATTCCTTTGATGCCTGAGGTGCTGATGGGCCACAAAGAGACACAAAAAGGATGAGAACGGTCGAGTTCAAGGTCAACAACGAAACGCGCCGCTTCGAAGTGTTCCCCATGGCGCGTCTGCTCGACGTCTTGCGCGAACAGCTTCATCTGACCGGTGTCAAAGAAGGCTGCGGCGAAGGCGAGTGTGGCGCCTGCACAGTGATCATCGACGGCCAGATCGTGAACAGTTGTCTTGTTCCAGTCGCGCAGGTCAACGGCTGTGAGATAACCACGATCGAGGGCGTTGCTCGAGGTGATCGATTGCATGCAGTGCAACAGGCATTCATCGATCACGGTGGGGCTCAGTGCGGCATCTGCACTCCCGGAATGGTGCTGGCCGCTCTCGATCTACTTAAGCGAAATCCCGAACCAACTGAAAACGATATCCGCAATGGTCTCGCGGGAAATCTTTGTCGCTGCACCGGCTACATGAAGATCTTCGAATCGGTCGTGCGCGCTTATCAGAAGTGAGAGCTTTTATTCCCGATTATCAACTCACCACGCCGGATTCGCTGGCTGACGCTCTTAGGCTGCTCGAAAGCGAGCCCGGCGTTTGGAGACCTTTCGCCGGCGGCACGGATCTGATGGTCCTGCTCGAAGCCGGCAAGTTGGACCATCGCAACTACATAAACATCTGGGGCCTGAAAGAACTGCGCGGCATCGAGATTACTGACATTCACGTCACGCTCGGCGCGCTGACCACCTACACAGAGGTTCAAGCTAATCCTGTTTTGCGTCGCGAGTTTCCGATGCTTTGTCAGGCAGCGAGCGAAACGGGCGGTCTCGCCATTCAAAACCGCGGTACACTCGGAGGTAACATCGTCAACGCTTCACCGGCCGCGGACTCACCTCCTGCATTGCTCGCTTACGACGCGGAGATCGAACTCGTATCAAGTCGTGGATCTCGTTGGCTTCCTTATCAAGGCTTTCACACCGGTTACAAACAGATGCATATCGCGCGCGACGAACTGCTGGCGCGGATTCGTCTGCCGCGCAATACCGTCAATCTAACGCATTATTATCGCAAGGTAGGCACGCGAAAAGCGCAGGCGATCTCCAAAATCTGTTTTGCTGCTGTGGGAAGAATTGAAGAAGGCTCGATCGCTGAAACGAGAATCGCTGTCGGTAGTGTTGCGCCGATAATTGTACGCTGTGTGCAGACGGAAAATTTGTTGCGTGGACAAAAGCCCGATTATGAGACTATCAAGTCAGCATGCGCGAGCCTGTCGCGAGAGATCTCTCCGATCGACGATATTCGTTCGACGGCACGATATCGTCTGCAAGTAGCCCAAAACTTGATTACTGATTTTTTGCTGAGATTGAAATGATTCTTTGCCACAAAGAGGCACAAAATACTTCAGGAAACAAAATGGCGACACCACAGATCTCCTATAGACGTAACGCAGTCGAACCAGTTGAATGCATCAAGGCAGGATGGCAACTCGTGAAAGAGCAGTACTGGTTGTTTGTTGGCATCTGTGCGGTGGCGGTGTTGATTGGATCGGCAGTGCCCATGGCAATTCTGCTTGGTCCGATGATGTGCGGCGTCTACATGATTTTCTTCAAACGACGTCGCGGCGAGCCAACTGAATTCGGGGATCTATTTAAGGGTTTTGACTATTTTGGTCCGAGTCTGATTGCGAGCTTGCTGCACATACTTCCCATCATGGCCATTATCATACCCGCATACTTTTTGTTTTACGTGGGGATATTTGTGTCGATGGCCGCGCAAGGAAGTGAGGAGCCCAATCCCGCTGCGATGTTTGGCGTGTTTGCGATTTTCGGAGTTTTCTGGATCGTGATGTTTCTCGTAATCCTGATCGTGTCGATTGGGTTTACGTTTGCTTATCCGCTGATCGTCGATCGAAAGTTGGGTGGGTGGGACGCAGTGAGGCTCAGTTTTAAGGCTGCGATGTCAAACTTCTGGCGCTTGTTGGGCCTGGGAATTCTCTCGTTTCTCCTCGGTTTCGCAGGGATCATACTCTGTTACGTCGGCGTGTTTCTCACCTTTCCGATTTCTTACGCGGCAATAGCTACGGCCTACGAGCAGGTCTTTGGCTTGGCCCATGGTTATGAGGCGCCGTCTAACCTGCCGCCGCCACCACCGGTTTTCAACTAACGTGTCGTCTGTAGATCTCATCATTCGCGGGCGTAGAGTTGTGTTGCCTAACACGATCGCACCGCGTTCGGTGCATGTTCGCGACGGCAAGATCGTTGCTGTGACGGACTATGAGAAGATCGATAACGACTGCGAACTGATTGAGATTGACGATGAGTCAGTGCTGATGCCTGGACTCGTCGATACACACGTTCACATCAACTCGCCGGGCCGCACCGAATGGGAAGGTTTTCCCAGCGCCACTCGTGCCGCGGCCGCAGGTGGAGTGACGACGCTGATCGATATGCCTCTCAACTCGATTCCGCCGACGACAACATTGGCGGCTTTCGAAACGAAACTGAACACCGCGCGGGATGAGTGTTTTGTCGATGTTGGATTCTGGGGCGGTGTGGTGCCGGGCAATACCGGTGAGCTCGCAAGAATGTTTGATGCGGGCGTGGTTGGGTTTAAATGTTTTCTCGTTCCTTCGGGTGTTGATGAGTTTCCGCACGTGACTGAAAAGGACTTGCGTGAAGCGATGCCTGAGCTTACGCGACTTGGCGCGATGTTGATTGTTCACGCCGAGCTGCCTGGACCAATCACGACAGGCAGTGCTGCTTCTGCTGACTACCATGAGTTTCTGCATTCGCGTCCGCGCGCAGCGGAGAATAAAGCGATTGAGTTGATGATCCGGCTGAGTCGTGAGTTCGACACGCGCGTGCACATTGTCCATCTTTCGTCGGCGGAAGGGTTGCCGATGTTGCGCGAGGCGCAGCAAGCGGGAGTGAAGATCACTGCTGAGACGTGTCCGCACTATCTTCACTTTGCCGCGGAGGAGATTCGTGCGGGCGCGACGGAATTCAAGTGTTGTCCGCCGATTCGTGAGCGTGAGAATCGTGAAGAGCTCTGGCAGGGTTTGGCGGATGGGACGATTGAAATGATTGTCTCTGATCATTCGCCTTGTCCGGGTGAGATGAAGTTGCGCGAGAGTGGTGATTTTGTGAACGCGTGGGGCGGAATTGCGTCGTTGCAACTGCGGCTGCCGGTTGTTTGGACCGAGGCTCATCGGCGGAGGTATTCGTTGTTGGATTTGGCGAAGTGGTTATGTGCAGCCCCTGCGACACAGGTCTCTCTACAGCCACGAAAAGGAGCAATCGCGGTGGGCAGGGATGCGGATTTTGTGATCTGGAAACCGGAAGAGGAGTTAACCGTCGCGCCCGAGATGCTTCACCATCGCCACAAGCTCACACCGTACGAGGGCGAAGTGTTGAGCGGTGTCGTGCTACAGACTTTCCTCCGTGGGAAAAAGATATTTGAGCCCATCGGCCACTTGCTTTTTAGACAGGATTAGGCCACAAAGAGGCACAAAAAGCACAAAAGAAAGGAATGTCATGACGACCAGTCCTCACAACGGTGACATCTTCACACTTTGTAACATAATCAGAGAAACGAGCTTTGATATCCACAGGTATTTGCGTAATGGACATCGGGAGCAGATTTATGAAAACGCTTTAGCGCACCGCCTAACAAGAAAGGGCATTAACGTCGAGCAACAGCAGGAAGTGAAGGTTTTTGATGAGGATGGTACGTTGCTCGGAGCGCTCAGGACCGACTTACTGATCGAGAATCGTTTGATCTGCGAGATCAAGAGTTGTCGCGGGCTAATTGATGAGCATGTGGCCCAACTGCTAGGCTACCTTCGCGCATCGCGAATTGAGCACGGATTGCTGATTAATTTCGGTGGTCCACGACTTGAAATTAAAAAATACATTTTGTGACTTTTGTGCCTTTTTGTGGCTGAAATGGATTTTACTGAGCTCATCGATCTGGCATCTGAGCGGCTTGGTGGCGCGGTGCTCGTGGCGAACGACGACTTCTTCGCGCCCAAAGAAAACCTCCTCAAACCAACCGCGCCCATCTTTCTCGAAGGCAAATACACCGATCGTGGCAAGTGGATGGACGGCTGGGAGACCCGCCGCCGCCGCACACCCGGCTTCGACTGGTGCATCATTCGTCTCGGCCTGCCCGGCATCGTTCGCGGTGTCGTCGTCGACACCAGCTACTTTCGCGGCAACTATCCGGAACACTGCTCCCTCGATGGCGCCGCCTTTTCCAACTTGCCAACTGATAGAGAATTAACCAGCGACGCAGTGCAGTGGGTGCCACTCCTACCTGAGATGCCACTCACCGGCGACAGTCAAAATCCATTTCCGATCAACTACGAAGAACGAATCACCCATCTGCGTTTCAAGATCTTTCCCGACGGTGGCGTCGCGCGGCTGCGCGTCTACGGCGAAGTCGTGCCTGATTGGGAACAACTCAAACGTGCCGGTGGCTATATCGATCTTGCGGCTGCCGAAAATGGCGCACTAGTACTCTCATGCAGCGACATGTTTTTCGGTCACCGGCATAACTTGATCATGCCCGGACGTGCGCTGAACATGAGCGATGGCTGGGAAACGAAGCGGCGGCGTGGTCCAGGGCACGATTGGTCCATTATTAAGCTCGGTAGACCAGGCGACATACATCGCGTCGAAGTCGACACGTCACACTTCAAAGGCAACTTTCCTGAGAGCTGTTCACTCGAGGCTTGCAACTCTGCCGACCTGCCGGCTGAAGCATTGAGTGACTTGTCGACACCCTGGACCACCGTCTTACCACGCACTAAGTTACAGGCACACACGCGACATTTCTTCGATCAGGAGTTGCTTGACACAGGCATCGCATCGCATCTTCGTTTCAGTATTTTTCCGGATGGCGGCGTAAGTCGTTTACGCGTCTATGGGAGGCTCGCAGACTGACATGGCTCACGATCTGACATGGCTTAACGAGCTATCTGACGCTGAGGCGGCCGATGAGTTGTTGAAGTGTTGTGGCTCGAAAGAATGGGCGCATGACGTAGCAAGTGGCCGTCCGTACGATACTCTCGAAGAGCTTATAGCGACTGCAAGTGACATCTGGTGGTCATTAAAGCCAAATGACTGGCTCGAAGCGTTTCGCAGTCATCCAAAAATTGGCGAGAAGCAACTGGCGGCGCCGGTTCCACAGCAGTCGCGCGACTGGTCCAGCCAGGAACAGGCCGGCATCGCGAGCGCCTCACGCGAAACGAGCGACGAGATGGCGCGACTGAATCGCGAGTACGAGCAGAAGTTTGGCTTCATTTTCATCATTTGCGCGAGCGGCAAGTCGCCGGAAGAGGTATTGTCGGCGTTGCGCGAGCGCCTTAAGAATGATCCTGAAGTTGAAGTCAATATCGCCGCTGCCGAGCAACACAAGATTACCGAGCTACGGCTCAAGAAACTATTAAGCCGCGGATAAACGCGGATTAACGCGGATCTTTGGTCTTTGCAAAAACCGGATTTCGTCGGATACTGCCGCCAGACGTTCGAAGACCCAGAGGCCCAACCAAGCACATGAGCACCATCTCCACGCACATTCTCGACACTTCCCGCGGCGCGCCCGCAAGTGGCGTGGCCGTCTGTCTTGAGATGCAGAACACCGACGAAAGCTGGACGGAGTTGAGCCATGCATGGACCGACAGCGACGGACGCGTGAAGCCGTTTTTCCTCGTCGATCGGCCCGTATCGAACGGCACTTATCGCCTGGTGTTTGATACTGAGCCGTACTTCTCATCGCTCAGTATGGCCTGCTTCTATCCTCAGGTAACGGTCGTCTTCAATGTCGACGACGGCTCCCAGCATTATCACGTTCCGCTGCTGATTAGCCCTTATAGCTATTCGACTTACCGCGGGAGCTAAACGTCGCCAAATCATGATCAGCCTTGACCCGACTCTTAGTGAGTGGCTCAACCTGCTATTTCGCTGGATACACGTCTTTGCCGGCATCATGTGGGTTGGCACGACTTACTATTTTACCTGGCTCGATGCCCGTCTCACCGAAGAAGAAAAGGCTGCGGCCAACATCGGCGTCGTGCCGCAGGTGTGGATGGTCCATAGCGGCGGTTTTTACGTGGTCGAAAAACGCAAGGTGCCCGATCTCGCTTCGCGCACGCTGCATTGGTTTCGCTGGGAAGCAGCCACGACGTGGCTCAGCGGTTTCGCACTACTGGTCCTTCTTTACTATATCGGTGGTGGCGTATTGGTCGATCGTGATGTGAGCGACATCAGCGTGGGCGCCGCAGTGGCTCTCGGCATCGGAGTAATAATCGCGAGTATGGTTGTGTACGACTTGATGATGATGTCGCCATTGGGTCGTCACGAAAAAGCTTTCGCGGTTGTAGCTTATGTACTGATCGTGGCGGTGGCCTTTGGTCTCACGAGAGTGCTCAGTGGGCGCGCTGCTTACATTCACATCGGTGCAATCTTTGGCACTATCATGGCGGCCAATGTTTGGATGCACATTCTTCCCGCGCAAAAACGGATGATTGCGGCGCTCAATGAAGGCCGCAAACCTGACGAGCGTCTTTCAGCGCAAGCGAAGTTGCGATCCAAACAGAACACATTCATGGCCGTGCCGGTGGTGTTCATCATGATCAGCAATCACTTTCCAGGAGTGACCTACGGCGAGCATTACAACTGGATCATCTTATCGGTTCTTATACTGCTGGGCTGGATCGCGGCGAAGTTTATTCGACGAGCGTAACGCGGAACTGAGGACGAATCGTGCCGCGTGCGACTACCACCAATCTCCTCAATCAACTGGACGAGCTGAAAAGTCAATTTGCCCCGGACAGTGCGCGCCGGATTCAACGATTGCTCGACGAACTCTCGCGCAAGGCTTTCAACGATACTGATTCCTTGTTGCAGTATCACGAAGCTCTGCTGTTTCTGCGAGCCTACCCGCAAAACGTGAGTATCGGGCGCGCGGCTGAAAATGAGTTGCGCGGGTTTGCAAACAGGGTCACAACTCTGCGCGAACGAAGCGTCGATCTCGCGCCGCTACAACACCCGGAAGTCTCGGGCATTGTTGGAACTTCTGTAATTGACACCTTCAGCTTCTACATCGTGCGCTGGCTTCTACAGCGGCGCGCGGCCCAGGTCGATGTCTATTGGGATTGGTTTGAAGACGAGAATCGATTGGCGGAAACCTGGCCGCGATTCATGCCGCTGCTCGAAGAAGACGCCTTCGTTGAAGCTAACATTCCGTATCGCGAATGGCTGCGTGCCGCGCGTGGGCGAAGCAGCGAATTGGCGTGGTTAGTTGAACGTTTTGACACGTTGCCAAGATCGGAGAAGGAACGCGCAGAACTTTACGATTCACAACAGCTTTACGTGCGCTGGACGCCGCGCTTCAACGACTCGCGCACAGGCATGCGCGAGCCTGCACGCAAGTTGTTTTATCATCGCGGACCGTTAATCCAACGGCGAGACATCAATCTTGTAAAAGAACTGGTCCAACCATCGCCGCCACTGCAAAAGTTGAATCTGCGGCAAGGTGAAAAAGCACTCGACCTGGCGCGTGCGGCGTCAACCGTTCGCTATCGCGAACTCTACGGCTTCACGCATGGCGATCCGCGACACGTCTATCGCGCAGAGTTAGGACGTGGAGTAGAACTGTTTATGATGGGACTTCCGCCTGATAAGCGTCTTCCACTGCGCGCTTATCACGCAGCGATGATCTACAAAAACGGCGTGCCGATCGGTTACTTCGAAGGGCTCTCACTCTTCGAACGCATGGAGAGTGGGTTCAATTTGTATTACACGTTTCGCGAAGGTGAGACGGCATGGCTCTACGCGCGAACGCTCAACGTGATGCGTCACTTTACCGGCGTGACGGCTTTCTCGCTCGACCCGTATCAGATCGGGTATGAGAACGAGGAGGGGATCGAGTCGGGCGCGTTCTGGTTTTATCGCAAGCTCGGATTTAGGCCGGCCCGCGGAGAAATTTTGCAACTCGCCTTAAAGGAAGAGGAAAAAATTGCGCGGCGTAAGGGGTATCGCACGTCTGCTGCGACGCTGCGTCGATTGGCTGAAAGTCCGATGATTTACGAGTTGGATGCTGAGCGCCGAGGCGATTGGGATCGTTTTCAGGTGCGAAAGATTGGGCTTAAGGCGCAGCGACAGAAGGAGCGAGGGCTTGCGGCAGTGTTGTCGTTGATGCCGGATTTGAGTGAGAAGCAGTTGTTGGCAAGGATTGTGAGAGCGAAGATGGGTGCGGAGGAGACAACGTATTTGAGGTTGATGCAGCGCCACAATCAACTGCGAAGCGGGATCATAAGGCTTGGATCTTAGCCGCGGATGAACGCGGATTTTATACGGATTTGGTGTTCGAGGATTTTGGATTCCGAGAAGTTTTCGAGTTTAGGGAAGTAGGCGGCGTTAGGATCGAGGGCGGCGCGCGGGATGAGGCCGACGATTTCGGCGCTCTCGATATCAACGCCAAGACGATCTGCTTCACGTTGCACGGCGTCGTATGCAGCCGCCATGCCGGTGACCTCGTAATTCACCAGATTCATCGAGACTTGGACCAGGCCGCGTGTCTCCAATTTAAATCCGAGCGCTTTCACAAACGGCAGACCACCGTTACGCGCGCGGATCGTCCGTGCAATCTGCCGCGCGATGGCAACGTCGTTGCTGCGTAGAATAACGTTGAAAGCGATGAGGAATGGTCGTGCGCCGATCGCGATCGCTCCGGCTGAGTCGTGAATCAGCGGTAAACCTTCGTCAGGTGCGCGCTCGGGGTTCGTAGTGATCTGTTCGCGAAGAAGTTCCAGTGCTCCGCGACGAACGTCTTCGAGGTTTACTCGCTCGGGACGCAGCGCCGCTCTCTCGTAGTAATAAACCGGGATTCCGAGCTCAGTTGCAATGCTCTTTCCCGCAGCGTGCGCAAGCTTGACGCAATCGTCCATCGTGACGTCGCGTACAGGAACAAATGGCAAAACGTCCGTCGCGCCGAGCCGCGGATGTTCGCCCTGATGCGTGCGCATGTCGATCAGCTCCGCTGCTCGTCGCACAGCACTGACCGCAGCTTCGACAACCTTCTCCGGCCTGGCCACGAAAGTAATTACAGAGCGATTGTGATCCGGGTCGATATGAGTATCGAGCACACACGCCGATTCAACCGCCGCGATGGCGTCGCGAATCAACCCCACCCTCTTCGGATCTCGTCCTTCGCTAAAGTTTGGAACACACTCAACTAACGGCTGCATTGGTAAAATAATATCCTGTTAAAGCTGCGAATCTTGTATCTTTTATTCGTGCCGCAGGACCGTTTCATCTCTAACCGCAAACAAGCATGGCAGCGGCTCGAGGACCTGCTCAAGCTGCTCGATGCCGCTTCCTTGCGCCGTTTGCACCGCGAAGAGGTCCGCGAGCTGGGACGCATTTACCGTCGAACGGCTTCGGACCTTGCCATTGCGCGCGCTGAGTCGCGCGACCCGCGGTTGGTCAACTACCTCAACAGTCTCGTCATTCGTGCGCACGGCCGCATTTATCGCGCCGACGCGCAGGGCGGCAAACGCATTCGCAACTTCTTCACTCGCGAATTGCCGCAAACGTTTCGCCGCACCTGGCAATACACGTTTGTCTCGTTCTCTGTCTTCATGATCTTCGCGCTCTTCGGGTTTATCGGGACGCGTTACGATCCCGAGTTTTCAGAACTGGTCGGCGTCAATCCAGCGTTTCGCGAGATCTATATTGAAACGAAAACACCGTGGTGGGAATCGTTGAACGACTCGAACCAGGAAGGCGCGAGCTTCATCATGACCCACAACATTCAGGTCACGATCTACACCTTCGCACTCGGCGCCACCTGTGGCATCGGCACTCTGTTTTATCTCGCTTTCAATGGCGCCAATATCGCTTCCGTACTCGCACTCACGTATCGCGCGGGCTTCGGCAACGATCTCGTTACCTTTATGGTGGGCCACGGCGTCGTCGAACTATCGTGCATCTTCATAGCCGGCGGCGCGGGATTACTCATCGGCAGCGCGATCATCATGCCGGGCGACCTGACTCGCGCCGACGCACTCCGAACGCGTGGCATGGAAGCCGTTCGATTGATGATGGGAGTTGCAATACTGCTGGTAGTCGCAGGCACGATCGAAGGTTTTATTTCACCGGCAGTGATCGATCCGCGAATCAAGTACAGCATCGCCACGATTACGGGCGTCGCACTCTATTCCTATCTGCTCTTCGCCGGCCACGATAAAAGCTAGATCACAGCAGTCCGCGTTCCTTCACGCGCAAATAAGTCTCCAACAGAGCTGGCGCCAGCCCAGCCGCAGTCACGTCAAGCGCTAAACCGCCGAGCGACTCAACCAATCGCAACGCTGCTTCACGATGATGAATGATCTCTTCGGACACTGACTGCGTAAACAGATCGCGGACTGACGAAGGTGTTTGCCGAACCACCGCTTTCAGATCTCGGTCGGCAATCGTGACCACGAGCGGCAGATGCCGCGGCCGCAAAATGTGAAGTGAGGTCAGCAGCTCTTTCGAGCCTTCTTCGTCCACGAGATCGGTCAACAAAATAACCAGCGCACGTCGTTTACTGTTTGCCGCGATGAACTCAAACGCGTGCGGATAAGAAGGCTCGATCATCTCGGGCTCGACAGCGTGCAACGCTTCAAGCGCGGATTCGATGTGATCGTGACCGCGGCTCGGCGGCAAGTAGCTTTTGATCCTTCGTCCGAATACGACCAGTCCAGCATTGTCGCCAGCCCGTGCAGCCGCGGAAAACAGAGCGAGCGTGGCGTGTACTGCGGAATCGAGTTTTGTTTCGTGTTCGATGCGTGCCGTCATGAGACGGCCCGCGTCGAGTGCAATTAGAATCGTTTGATCGCGCTCGATCTGGTATTGCCGCGTGGTGAGTTTGCCGCGCCGCGCAGTCGCGGTCCACGAGATATGTCGTAGCTCGTCGCCACGAACGTAATCGCGCATCGACTCAAATTCGCGACCTTCACCGCGCCACGAAGTCTTGCGATGTGACGAAACAACTGATCGCGCGCCCAGTGCTTTCAACTCCGCTTCTCGCGCGCGGCGCATGTTTGGATAGACTTTGACTGCCACTGGCTCGCAGGCGTTGAGCTGACACCAGATCAACCTGAACCGCGACAGAAAGCGCACGGCGGTTTGTCCAAACTCGAAGCGGCCGCGTCGGGGTGGTTTAACTGCGTAAATGAGCGTGGCCGTTCTTTGTGCTT
The DNA here is from genome assembly GCA_035248565.1 of Pyrinomonadaceae bacterium. GTDB lineage: Bacteria > Acidobacteriota > Blastocatellia > Pyrinomonadales > Pyrinomonadaceae > PSRF01. The sequence goes on from DATFHH010000139.1 coordinate 130,704, forward strand.
CAACAGTCATCAGCCCTTCGCGCAAGCCGCTCAAGATCATTTGTGGCGGATACTCGTCTTTGACCATGAGCGTGAGGGATCGGTTGGTGGCGTTTTGAATATGGATTCTTACTTCCGTCTCCGCTCCCATCGCGAAGCGGCTGCCAAATTCGCGCCAGATGGTGGCGCCTTTGGGCAAACGACAAAACCGCGATTCGGCGACGGCGATGCCGAGGAGCACCACGTCGTAAGTGAACGCAACCCAGCGCAGCCACGGCCGTTCCCATGATACCGATAAGGGGATCAGGGCGAGTGCGAAAAGCACGTAAAACAGCTTGGTGAATACGAAGCGGCCACGGATTTTAACGGATGGACGCGGATCTATCTCGGCACCTCCGCGGATTTCAGAATGTCCATGATCACCGCATCAGGTGTGACGCCGTCGAGCTCAGCCTCTGCACGCAATGTCAATCGGTGGCGCAACACAGGAAGAGCAACATCGCGCACGTCGTCAGGAGTTGCAAACTGCCGATCGCGAATTGCAGCGAGTGCTTTTGAACAAAGCAGTAACGCGACCGAGGCTCGCGGGCTCGCGCCGTAGTGGATGAACGGGTGTGCGCGGGTGCGACGCACGAGATCGACTGCGTAATGCTGAACGCCAGGTTCCATTTGTGCTTCGGCGACTTCCGCACGGCAAAGCGGAATCGCATGTGGATCGTTGAGTGGCTTTATGTCGACCTGGTCCAATCGCTTCGAATTGAAACCGGCGTCCCAGCGGGCAAGCACTTCGCGTTCGTCTTCTTCAGTTGGGTAGTTGATGAGAATTTTGAGTTGGAAACGATCGAGCTGCGCCTCGGGTAGTGGATAAGTTCCTTCGTATTCGATCGGGTTCTCTGTCGCCAACACCGTGAAGATCGTCGGCAGCGGATGTGCTTCGCCGTCGATTGTTACCTGACGTTCTTCCATCGCCTCGAGCAGCGCGGCCTGCGTTTTTGGAGGCGTGCGATTTATCTCGTCGGCGAGAAGAATGTCTGTGAAGATCGGACCGCGGCGCAGGTTGAAATTTGATGTAGCAATGTTGAAGACGTTAGTGCCGGTTATGTCCGACGGCATCAGATCGGGTGTGAATTGTATACGACTGAAGCTGGCGTTGATAATTCGCGAGAGCGTTTTGACGGTCAGCGTCTTTGCGGTGCCAGGCACGCCTTCGATGAGCGCATGGCCCTCGGCGAGCAAGGCGATCAAGATCTGGTCGATCACGTCGTCTTGTCCGACGATAACCTTGCGCAATTCGTTTTTGATGTGTTCGACAGTTGAGGCGACAGACATGTTTTATTCAGCCACAAAGAGGCACAAGCCACACAAAGTACAAAGAACAAAGCTCAAAGGTCAAATGTTTTCTGCGGCCTGGCGCATGTCACGCGAACGCATGCGCAGACCAAGGTCTCTTTCGACTTCACGCAGCCGTCGCACCAGATCGATCGCTTGTCGCCAGTTGATCGCCTCGCCGTTGATAGCCTCCTCGCATTGTCGCATCAACGTCTCTAATCTCTGTCGATCTATGGTCGAGCGTGATGCGACGCGCGAAGCAATCTCGGAACGCGAACTGTTGTAATCGACGCCGGCATGTCGGGCCAGAACGCGACGCGTTCGCGTGTAGATATTTTCGATGGCGAGATCGAAAGCACGCGAACGTTCCTGAAGTTCCGCCATCGAAGCTACAAACTCCAGACTGGACCGGCGATCGACTTTCGCCAATGGTAGAGGACGTCCAAACCGCCGCGCGTTGGTCCAAAGAATCAACAGCACCAGCAAAACAATCTGCGCTGCAATCGCAAGCACCGGCGTGCCTGCGAAGTAACGCGCAAACTCATTTTGAGTAATGCCTTTACCCTGATGATACTCGTCGAAAGCGATCAGTCCGCCTTGGCCCACCAGCGTATTGATTGCAAGTTGCAAATTGTCGTTCAGCTTAATCCCACCGTTCGCAACGATGTATGGATCACTCAGCACGATGATGCTGCCGAGGCCGTAAGAGTAGTCGACGAGTATCGCCCCGCTGTAATCAGCAATATGCACGATCGGAGCCGGAGATGGGAATTCTTTTTCAACTTCTTCTTCGTCGTCGGTTGTTCTGACTCGTATTTCGCCGGACTTTGCCGTTTTCGCAGCTTCAGCGCTCGGAGCAATGATGCTGAGCCGTGAAGCAAAACGCGATGGCATGACCGATTCGACGTTACGTGTGAAAACCGTCGGTTGAACCGGTTTCACCTCCTTTACGTTCGCCGTCATCTGCGTCACATCAGCCGGATTCACATCAAGACTTGGAAAACCAAAGTCTGTCGACCTGACCTCCCAACCGTTCGACTCTGGCAGCATCTGCCTGTTGGGCCAACGATCGATGAGAACAAAACGGCCACCCATCGATACCCAATGTCGCAATGCCGCCGCTTCCTCTTCGGTGAAGGAGATTTGCGTCGGGCCAATCACCACGAAGGTGGCAACCATTTTTCCGGAATTGCTCAAGAGCTTTTCGGGCGTCTCGCGCCAGCGGATGACTTTGTAGCCCGACTCGTTCAGGAGATCGTGAAGCGCCCGCGTACCTGTTGGACCAGAATGATAGGTGGAACGGTTCGGATTGACTTCCACGTCAGCATTCTTGTCCTCTTTCACGTATGTCAACGTGTTCAGAATTACGAGCAGCCCGATTATGACTACGAATGTCAGGATAATGGTGAGTCGCTGGCGCATCGTCAACTAAGTTCCTGTTTGTAAGGTCGCGAGGTAACCGGTGCGAAAGTCCTGCCAATCATTTGGCGTAGCCTGGACCAGGCCATACCAGTGGCGCTCGAAAGCGTCAGTCAGTCCCTTCATGCTGGAATGGAGCTGAGGCGCATTGCGAAGCGAATTCAGATAGTCGCGGTTTGTCTTGTGTTGGGCCAAACTGATCAACTTACGATCGCCGAGTTCCACAAGCAGCGCGATGTAAGCTTTGCGAATCGCCGCGCGGAGATCGCCGCGACGAGCCAATGCCTCTGCTTCAGAAAGAAGATCCGACGCGGTTTGGTCGGGCTCGAGCCGTTCACCAAGGACGATACGTGCTTCCTGCTTTTTGGATCTTTGACGTTTTCGCGAGCCTTTGAAGCGCGCGAATAATAATCTGCCCGCATAGCCGAGCACGAACAATGTAACGAGCACGACTATAACTTCCGCGATCTTCGTGAGGTAATTGACCCGGCTCGATTCCATCGGTGCACGCTTCGGGAAGAGCTTCTGAAGCCATCGTAAGATGTCCTGGATTAAACGAGTCAAAGCATTAGGACCCTTCGCTCCGGTCGCGTACTCGGGGCGCGCCAGGATGCTTTCGAGTTTGCCTTTTGCCTGATCTTTACTCTCGCCCGATTGAATCGGTTTTTGCCGCTCGGCGATGCGAGCTTCGAGCGAACGGAGCCTCTCTACTATGTCGGAGATTTTCTTCACGGTGTCTACCGATTGCTTGAGGTCATTCAGGTCTCTGTGTAACCACGAGTTGTCGGTGTTGTAAGTCTCTGCGTCCGACTCGACGGTTTGACGTTCGGGCAAAGCAAGACGAATGGCTTCGATCGTCTGGTCAAAGCGCCGGTTGTAATCGTTAGCACTCTCGTTTTCGTCGGACTGTCTCAGCGTGTCGAGAGCAGTAATGGCCTTTTTTAGATTCTGCTGATAATCAGAAATCGGGATAGCCAGTACGTTCACTGGAAAAACGAACAACAGAAGAGCAAGACATCGCTTAGTCACGGATGAACGCAGATGAAGGCGGATTTGAGTCATCAAAGATTAACTGAGATTCAAGACACGACCAGTTGCTCTTGGCGTGGGCGGCGGTGGCTGCTTTCGCTCAGAATAGAGTGCGGTCCCAAACGGTGACGAAACATCGATGTCGGGAAGCTCGCCGAGTTGCCGCGCCGCCATTAGCTCGATGTCATAACCTTCGTGCCTTACTCGTTCGTCCACGTAGAGCAGTGACAGACCAAGCATCCACACCGGTGTCAGCAGTATCGAACTCAATGGTCCAAGCACGCTGTAAGCGATCGAATACCACGCCGGCCACTGAGCTGAGTTCAAAGGATCGACTCCGCTGAGATAACCATACCAGCCAAGTGGGATCAATAGAATCATTAACGCCGAGTAAGTGGCAAAAGTTGTAAACAAGGCCATCGCCATCAGGCGGCGGACATTGCCACGCGCCAGAGAAAAACTACGTGACAATGCTTCGAATACACCTTTGCCCTCAACCAGCATGACTTGCGGCACATACGCAACTCTTCCGACGATAAAAAAGAAGACCCAGAGCGCGAGCGTAGTTGCAACTAAAAATCCGATCACTCCGATAATCGTAGCCAACCATGCGGGAGCGATACTCGAAAGCGCCACTGAGCCTAAAACAAAGACAAATACCGACATCTCCCAACCGACGAACGCTGCGATGAACGACGCAAATGTCCAGGCGAACACGATTACTGAAGCAATCAGAAGCCCCCAGAATCGCGATCGTACCGCGATGTAAGTGGCGCGCGCAGTTACCGCGTCATTGCGCAGCAGATGCGCAACGAGAGTGCGTGTCGCGCCTCCCATCACTACAAGCGTGAACAAGTAGCCGGTGACCATGATTCCACCGGCCACGCACAAGAGAAATATGTAAAAGAAGAGATCTTCAGTTTCGGACGTGACAAAGATGTGTCGCCAACTAATGGAAAAGATTATTCCGCCCGCGGCAAAGATGATGACCGGCGGCGCGGCAGTTCTGATCAAAACGAAGAGATGACGGCGATACAGTCTGACAGCGCGATCGATTAGATCGCCGGCGCCGAGAGGTGCGAGAGGAAGTTGAGTTGGCGACAACGCTGACATCAGTAATCTAGTTTACAGTATCAGCGATGTGTAGCCACAGATTACCGTGGTCAATACTCCAACTTACCGTCGAGCATCATGTCTGCAACTTTAAATTGCCTGTTCAGTTTAACTATGGATCCAAACTCGGAAACAAAGCGAACGTCGGAGATCTCTGGCGTAAGGAATGGTTTTTCGTCGGCCATACGCGGAAAGATGAACCTGGCGCCAAAGCCGTCACGGCCCGGCGGCACGTATTCCTCTAAAAAGACTCTCTTGCCGTCGCTGCGTTCGAGATAAGTCGTGTTCTTAAGTGTCCCAGAGGTAGCACTATTGAAGAGCTGCATTACCTGATTGAGCGAACGCTTGTCAGTGCCTTCGATTGTGACGGCCACAATGATCGAATCGGCTGACTCCATTTCGGCAAAGGTCTTCATGCGATTGACAACGTCAGGCTCGAGATCCTTTTGTTTCAACTGAATGAGGCGCATAAAAGCCTGTCGTATGGGTCTTGCGGAGAAGAAACGGATGCCATATTTCAGATTAGTCGCCTGGTTCGTAGCGCCCTGCGCAAGCCGTGCGTCTGAATTAGGCGCTCTTGAACCAGCGGTGCGAGGATCCGCAGTAGGAGAAAAGAACATCTCCGAAGTGTCAGTTTCTGTTTGTATTTGGGCCCACGGCGAGTTGTTGAGCATTTTTTCAGCCTCTTTCTGCGTCCACTCGTTCCATGGTTTCTTGTCTTTTTGGTCCGCCTCAACCACAAATGGTACTAGTAAAACCAAGCCCACAAGCAATGCGAAAACTGTTTTCATGTGGTCTCCTTTCGCAACCAAGTGTTTAATTGGAAAGTGCAGAATGGGTATCAATATTCCAGTTTGCCTTCGTACATCATCTCAGCCACTTTGAACTTGCGAGAGATTTTGACTGTCTTCCCCATTTCCAGAACAAACCGAATCTCTCCGCTGCTCGGGTCGATAAATGGTTTCCCCTGAATGGATCTTGGAAACACAAGTTTGGCACCCAGACCATCCTGGGTAGGTGGGCGGTAATTGCTCAGGAACAATTTAGTACCGTCCTTGCGCTCGAGGTAAGCGGTCTTTTGCAAGAGTGCCTCATCGGCGCCGTTAATTTCCTCAGTTGCCAAACTGAGATGTTTGCGATCGCTACCATCAACTGCCAGAGCAATAACAATGTAATCGGCGAAGTCGCGGTCGACAAAGGTTCGCAGTTCAGCAACTCTCTCCGGCGTCGCGCCTTGCAGTTCGATCATTCTTACAAAAGCCGCTCGAACCGGTTTGGCAGAAAGAAACCGCACGCGGTAATTGATTGACGGCCGCGTCTTGCTCTCGCCGGATTCAACTGTACTGGCAGACGAAATGCGCTGGTCCTCTCTTCGTGCCGCTGTAGTCTGAGTTATTGCGGACGTTGAAGTGGGCTCGGCCATTGGCGCAACTTCGGTTTGGGTTTGTCCCCACGCCGAATCATTGAGAACCTTTGCAGCTTCTTTGTCTGTCCATTCTGTCCAAGGTTTTGCTTGTTGTGCGGCCGCCTGTCCTGCAATAAACAAGATTGCTGAATATATCAAAAGAGCTCGTTTCATGGTGGTCGTCTCTCCTGCGGTATACGGAGCTAAACTGATGTAATGAGTGAACGCGTTGCAAACAGAATTTCAGCGCAATTCTTTCAGATCAGATTTGCGAAGGCAACTCCGACCATGTGCGCATTTCCGAGAGCGAATGAAAAAAGAGGAGGACGAAACTACTGTCCTCCTCTGTTGAAAAGCGAAGAACACTCGCTTTAGAAGTTGATTCTCAGCACCAGCTGGCCCACGCGACCGCCGGGATCATTTGTCGTTGAGAGATCCTGATACGCGGCCGTCATGCGAGCAAATGCTGATGACGTCAGGTTTCCGACGGAGTTGACATCGTTACCTGCGGCACCAACAAGGAAGTTAATGTTGTTGAACGCATTCAGCATCTCCAAGCGCATTTCAACATTAACGGTCTCTGTGAAACGGAACTTCTTCACGAGGCTCAGGTCAGAGCGGAAGAAAGAAGGGCCTTTCAAGACCATGTTCGCAAAGCCACAATCACCGTGGATGGCCTCAACACAGTTGCCAAATCCTGCCGGCGCGATGAATCGACCGGTTGGGGCTCCCTGCGTATAAGCTGGTCCTGACGTGGTCATCGCAACGTTAAAGGCCTTAATCGTGTTGTCGCGGATGTCCTTTGGAAGAACATAAACGAATCCATCGGGATCACGATAAACGCCGACGGCCTTCTGAAGTTCTTTTAACGACATACCCACGAGCTGGAAGTTTCCTGCATTCTGGATTCCTGGTCCAATCGAAACAGGTGCGTTAAAGAAGAACGGTGAGCCACTCTGGATACGAATGTTGCCGTTGAATCCCCAACCACCGACCAGCATGTCCGTCAGCTTGGACGCGCCGCCCATGAAGGTTCGTCCCTGGCCAACTGGAACTTCCCAAATAAAGTTCAACTTCAGGGCTTGAGTAATATCAAACGGCGTCGGTCCCTTCTTGATATCCGGATCACGAAGCGTATTTGGCTGATCGAATACCGAAGAGCTACTCGCGAACATATTGGACAGCGACTTGCCGAACGTGTAGTTCGCCTGTAACAGAAGGCCCCTCGCCATGCGGCGACGGAACTCGACCTGCACCGCGTCATAGGTCGAATTGCCCGAGTTATCGACCAAGAACGGATCCCCGCGTTTCGTTGGGTTCACGAAAAAGTGATTCAGAGGGAATTGACCAGTGCCTACGCAGCCTGCAATTCCGAAACAAGGCTGACCCAGCGGTGTTCGACGGCTATCGAATGAGGTGCTGGCCAGCAACGATCCGAAGCTGATAGGACGAGGATCCAGTGGATTCATCGTGTTGAAGAAAGTCGCACTGGCAAAGTTACCATTTGTGTAATGAGCCGGGTTGTTTGGATCAATTGGTGTCGCAACGCCTCCAATCGTGATCGTACGACCCTGGAAATAGCCCAATGTGATTGGCAAAGGCGAAGTGCCTGTTCCTGGTCCGAAGTACCGGAAATTGAGGCCTCGACCTGCGGCAATGTTAGCGAGCAGGTTCTGCTGCGCTAATTGCCATTCAGCCGCGACACCATTCTCAACGACGTTCAGCTCGTTGAGATCAACTTGTCGCCATAAATCGTGCCCACGATTTCCGACATATCGAATCTCAACGACGTTGTCTTTTGTGAGTTCTCGCTGGATGCCAAAAGACCACGACCGCACGAAGCCCATCTTGAGATTCGGGTCAAAGGCGTTTACCGAATCTGTGATTAGCCCAAAGTTCGGATAAACTGGAGCATCTGGAATACAACCTATCGGTGTGCCGGGACTGCTGCATGTTGCAGGTGGCGCAAACGGACCTTGGCGCAAGTACGTGCCCACCGGTAAATTGCCGAGAGTTAAGCTTCTGTTCGCAGCAATGGTGCCTCCGGGATTCGACCCTGTAACTGCCAGGAACACGTTCATGCCCTCACGAACGGAAGCAACTGAGAAGCCACCTCGGATCACTGTTTGTCCTGATTCTCCACCGAGCCATCGGAGAACGCCACTCTTGAAGTTCGGGGTATAAGCGAATCCAACGCTTGGCAAAAATAGTCCACTGGGATTGAAAGCCTTCGTACCCGGCGGGAAAGCAGTATAAGCCGAGCGCTGTCCAGCTAAGGTTCCCGGCTTGAACAAGTTTCCTGCGCCCGACTCGCCAAACAAACCTTCAAAGCTGACTCCGGCGAAGTTATTGTTTTCGGCTTCGAAAGATTCGTTTCTCTCGTAGCGCAGACCTAAGTTCAATGTAAGATTTGGCCGCAGGCGCCACGTATCCTGTGCAAAGGTGCCCCACTCCAATTCCTTGGCGCGTAGAATCTGCGAACCAAGATACGAATATTTGTTTGTATTCTCGTCCAAGCGTGCATTGGCGGTGATTGACGTCAGCCTGCCTGCCAAAAGAGCGTACAACTGCGCCGCTCCGCCTTGTTGTGTCGCCGGAAGAAAACTGAAAGCGTTCACCGGCGCAGGATCAAGCGTGGAGCTCGTACTGAATACCGCGGTTGGGACGACCGTGTAATCATTGGACCAGAAACCAACTCTCGTGAGACTCATACCAAAATTCAGAGTGTGATTTCCTTTGATCCAGTTTAACGAGTCAGTGAACTCGCGCACGGGCGCATTGCGTCGTGACGGAGCTGTCGTATTTGTAGCGCTCGTGAGGCCGAAGCCGCCGGACGAGAAGTTTCCCAGGCTCAGGTTGAAGCCGCCCTGATTTTCAAACTGACCAGCATTGACCTCGCCGAAGAACAAAACAGTGCCGCCAGTGATTCCATATCTCGCTTCGTTGACCAGGTTGTTCGAAATAGTCCAACGCCAGGCCGTTACGTTCGAGAAACGGATTGAAGTTTGAGAACCGTGGTTCGGAAATCCGGGAAACTGTGGATCGCGGGAGTTGAGAAAGTCGACCGTCGATCCGAACGATTGGTAATTCCAAATATTCTCGATGTGATGATTCTTCGACGCATTGAAATCCAGGCGCACCGTGGGGAAACGACGCAGTTGGAAGCCGTTATTTACAAACGTACTTTGATCTACGTTGGGATCGCCTGAAGTTCTAATCGCGGCGCCTGCCAGTGAACCGCGAATCTGTCCGAGCAAGCTGCTGACCGTCGGATCAGCGTTTGCAAAAGTCAGGCTCGCACTGGACGCCACGTCAAATACGTTCAGGGAGCAAAGCCGACTAGACCCGGAGCCCGTGCAAGTGACCGGTGTACCGGCTGGGTTGAAGCTGCTCGAGAAGAACCGATAGATACCACTCTGAGCTTGAGTGGTCAGGATGTTTCGGGTGCGCAGCGTGCTTTCCGGAAGGCGAAATTCTTCGTAGTTAAAGAAAAAGAACGCTCGTTCTTTGCCGTTGAAGAGTTTTGGAATTGAAATTGGACCACCAATTTTGAAACCAGGTTGGTTCAGGATAATCGGCGTCCTGGGCGCTTTGCCTGTCGCTGGATCAGGAGCCAGATCACGGTTGTTGAACCAGTAGTTGGCATTTAATCCGGGAGTGCGGTAGTACCAGTAGCCGCCACCGTGGTACTCATTAGAACCTCCCTGCGTGACGAACTTTATCTGAAACGCGCCCTCGCCTGAGCTCTCCGCGCCGGGAGTGGCTGTCGACGTCGTTACTTCAGCAATCGCGTCGGTACGCGGACGTATATAAGTAAAAAACCCATCGCTTGATTTCAGTGTGTTGTCCTGAACGTTGACTCCATCAAGCGAGATATTCAACGACCCTTTAGGTAATCCGTTTATTGACGAAGTGCGGGGTCTTCCTGGGGTTGTTGTTCCAGGCATCGCCAAGACCAAATCCAGAGCATCACGTGACGCTGTTGGCAGGTCAGTAATCTGACGGCCAGTAAGTGTAGTGCCAATGGTAGCCGTTTGCGTTTGCAGCAACTCGCCTCCGCCCACGACCGTAACAATCTCGTTGGCGGCGCCGATCTCTAACTGCACGTTGACACTGGACGGCTTACCAACGTCGACTTTGATATCGGTCACTACCGACTGTTTGAAACCAGTGGCTGTGATAGTGGCCGTATAGACGCCAGCCAGGAGAGAAGGGACCGTAAACGAGCCGTCTCCTGTTGTCTGCACTGTAAACTCCTGGCCGGTCGCATTGCTGACGACCTTTACAGTAGCTCCCGGCACGACCGCACCCTTCGGGTCAAGAACAGATCCCGAAATGGACCCGGTCGAGCTTGTTTGCCCGAAAACGGGAACTCCGCAGACCACCAGCGTGACTAGTAACGCTAAGTAGATCCTTAAACCGTTTCTCATCACGTAATCCTCCAAAATGGTTTTAGCCCATGCTCAACAAACCGGACTTCGCTGAGCAACTTGTTCTTAAAGAAGAAGCCGAACCAAACTACTGTGACTGGTATGAATTGGGGTGCCCGCTCATCGGAAATGAGCTATGTGCGCCTGAACTTAAGCAATTATTGAGCCAACCGGTTACCCGGCAAAAAGCTACAGTTTGGTGCTCATTTCGCGGGACGATGGCGTGCACAGCTTACAGTTTTCTGGATTTCTATTCAAATTATTGGACCCTCAGAGGTGTGTTTTATGGAGCAGGGCAGAGGAAAACAAGTCGTATAAGTCCTATCAGACCTATAGGACTTATTTGATTACTTCTAGCTCGAAGTAGAGTTCTTTCCCACGAAAGATCATCGACAGATAAAACTCCCAGAACTTCCTCGTGAAGCGAAACGAAGGCCAGCGCTGATCGAGATTGACCAAAAACTCCACCCCGAGCGCTCGCCAGAGATTCGCCAAACTGACATGCGTCTTCAACGGCTTCAACTCGGCCGTCGTATAGAACGGAAATGGCGCTCGCGAGGGAACAAAGCACGTGAACGAGTAACTGTTGAAATGATTTCGATGGGTTGGGTCGGTCGCCCAGTCGGGATTTGAGTAGTGCGGCGTAACGATCTTCAATCGTCCGCCAGGTTCGGTGATGCGATGCAATTCCGTGACGAAGCCGAGCACGTCAGGAACATGCTCGATCACGTGACGACAAATGATCTGTTCAAATTCATTGTCACTGAACGGATAGGGAAAGCTTCCTAAATCGTGAATGACATCCGCATGACTTCGCGGGTTCGCATCGATGCCGATCGCGCCCGGATATTTATTTTGACCACAGCCGACATCAAGGATCTTCTTCTCCGTTGACGTCGTTGAAGGGCTGTCGTGCATGCGTTAGTTTTTGTTGAGAAGCAGATTAGCGAACTCTTGCAGATTGACGGCATGAACCGGTTGGCCCAAAGCACGCGATACATCGTCGATCTTCATTCCGTCCAACATGATCGCTTCGTCGCTCTTTAGCATCTGCTTTGGTATCAAAACAAAGTCGCCGTTGATTCGCTCGCGCGCCTGCAACAGATCCTGACCAGTTAGCAGCCCTGCAACTGAAACGTCACCGCCGAAGTAACTATTCTCCAGCGGCTCGACGACTAGTCGCGTACCGAATTGCGAATTCAACTGATCGATCAGTCTCTTCAACTCGGGCGCGAAGAGTGTTCCGGTGAAGATCGTGCCACGCGTGTTGTTCAACCTGGACCGTCCATGGCGTTCGAGTTGGCGCATAAGTCTGCCAAACTCATTGTTGAACGACCGGACCATGCCGACGCCGTCTTCAATTTGTGGATAGTCGCCGTAGTGTCGTGTTCCCGGAATGCGACGTCCGGCTCGCAAGTAGATCTCATCACCAAGCAAGGCGAAGTTCGTTCCGAGCGTCTTGTGTAATTCTTTTTGAATTTGACTGACTTGATTGATCACTTCGCGACAGAACTCCGGAGTAACTCGCGTCAGACGCGCATCGGTGTTGTAGCGCGTCAAACCCAGCGGCACGATCGCGACGCTAGTGATTTGCGGATACTCAGCCGCGAGATCGAAGATGGTTTTCGTCAACACTTCTTTATCGTTGATCTCGGGACACAACACGACTTGCGCGTGCACTTCAATCCCCGCATCGAGCAATCGTCGCAGCTTGCTCGAGATGTCAGCGCGTTGTCGATCGACGCCGAGCAGGTACGCACGAACATCCAGATCCGTCGCATGCACTGAAACGTATTGCGGCGACAGTCGCTGCTCGATTATGCGACGCATCTCGTCGTCGGTGATCGACGTCATCGTCGTGTAGTTGCCGTAGAGAAAAGAGAGACGAATATCCTCGTCTTTTATAAATAGTGATGGTCTCGCGTCAGCGGGGTTGCCGTTACAAAAACAGAAGATGCACTCGTTGGCGCATTGGCGCGGAACGATCTGTTCGAAGATGAAACCGAAGTCTTCACCTTCCGCGCGTTCGAGTTCGACTTCCCAATCCTCGCCGCTCTTCTTGCGCACTTCGAGCACGAGCTCAGTTTCGCCGGCAGTCTGAAAACGAAAATCGAGATAGTCGCTAACGACTCGCCCGTTGACTTTGATTATTCGGTCGCCACTCTCGAGCTCCATTTCAGCGCCGAGACTGTCGGGACTTACGTCACGAATCTCGACACCGCGGCGACGAATGTTTGTTACTGCCGGTGTTACCGCAAACTCATACATAGACGAATATACTCTGCCACAAAATTTCGCGAATCAACACCGACCGACGCCCAAATCCGCATTCGTCCGCGAAAATCCGCGGCCAAAATAAGGAAACCTCGCACTATTGTCTTTTTGATATATTTGATTTTATGAAGATCCCCCTTTTGATAGTCGCGGCTCTCGTTCTTACCTCAATATCGGCATCAGCTCAGGAAACCGCTGGTGTCTTGCCAGTAAAAGTGACAGTCAGTGATTCTGCTAGCGCCGATACTCCCTCGCGTCCGTTAACCGAGATCTATCGCGTGGGCGTCGGCGACGTGCTCGATATTCGTTTACTTAACTCCGCTAGCAACAAGTCGACCTTGTTCACTGTCATTGGCGAAGGTGTGATCGATATGCCAGTTGCAGGTGGGGTTATTCCCGTCGCCGGCCTCACACCCGAAGAGATTCAAACGCGGATTGCCAGGGAACTCAAAAGACGCGCTGTTGAAGAGAACGCCAAGGTGTCAGTCGCCGTGCGGCAGTATTTGAGTCATTCGGTTGCGGTAACGGGTCTCGTTGTCAGTCCGGGTACGCGCTTTTTGCGGCGAGAAATGGTTCCTCTTTATGTTGTCCTGGCTGAATCACAACTGCGAAATGATGCTGGTCGCGTAACGATCCTGCGTGCTGGCGCAACCGGCCAAACTTACGACCTCAACGATCCGGCGACGATGAACTTAAACGTGCAAGCGGGCGACGTGATCACCATAACGAGCCGGCCGCAGGAGTTCTACTACATCGGCGGACGCATCAATTATCCGGGACAGAAACAATTCCAGCCGGGAATCACTTTGCTTCAGGCCATTCTTGCCGCAGGTGGTACAACGCAAAAAGAGAATCGCGTTGAGATCTCGCGCGAAGGCGCGGGCGGCCGCCTTGTGACCACTCGCTACAACATCAAGCTGATTAAGTCAGGCGCAGCCGAGGATCCAAAACTCCAACCCGGCGATCGCATCGAAGTCGCACGCTAACGCGGCCACAAAAAAGCACAAAAAGCACAGATCAACAACTGGGTATTTGTGCATTTTGTGCCTTTTAGTGGCGCAATTTCATTGACAATCCCGGCCCTCTTTGTTAGTTATTCAAGGCGCTTCGTGCCAATCCAAACTCCACTTAAGTCGGGTGCTAGATTCACTTTAGTGTGAAAGAGTGCAAATCTAATGAACAAACTCAAGCCGGCACTTTTGGGAGGCTTAATCGTAGGATTACTCTCTGCGATCCCTTTCGTTAATTACTGCTGTTGTATTTGGGGTATCGGAGGCGGCGCCGTAGCCGGTTTACTCTACATTAAGGAATCTCCAACGCGTATTGGCCCCGGAGATGGAGCGATGATCGGAGCGCTCGCAGGCGTGGTTGGCGCCATCATTTACATCATTATTGGCGTGCCGATCGCCTACGTTTTTGGTGCGGCCGCAATGGAAGAGTCGTTCGCAAGAGCGGGAATTCATTTTCCTGTTACTGGCTTTCTGCTGTTCCTTTTGAGCGGTCTATTAGGTGGCCTCTGCCTATTGTGCCTGTCTGTAATCGGAGGACTAATATCGGTCCCGATTTTCGAGAAGCGAAAAGATGTGCCTCCGCCGCCGCCACCACAACAGTATCCCAGTTCTTAGAAAAAATTTGACGCCGCAATCTGCGGCGAACCAGGAGAAACTGAATGGCTCAAGAATGGACTCCCCCGCCCGCAACGGGCCCAGCAGACAAAGTGCCTAACTATTTGATCCCAGCGATACTCTCAGCGCTCTGCTGTTTTCCGCTCGGAATCATCAGCATCGTCTTTGCCGCTCAAGTAAACGGCAAAGTGGCTGCGGGCGATATGGCCGGCGCAGTTGACGCGTCAAAAAAAGCAAAGCTTTTTAGTTTCATTTTCCTGGGACTTGGAATTCTCATCTGGGGTTGTTACCTGATCTTTTGGCTTGTCATTGGTGGCATTAGCATGATGGGCACAAGGTAGCAGCAGCACAGAATGCATTTGTTTTAGGGTCCAATTATAGTCGGAGATTAAGACGACGATGAGCAGATACTGCACCAAATGCGGAGCCGTTAACGATGATACAGCGCAGTATTGTACGAACTGCCAGGCGCCTCTAACTGCCGTGAACACCGGCTATCAGCCGATGCAGTCTGTCAATGCCGGCGCAGTGACAGATTGGAAGGCGATGGGTGGCGATAAGAAGCTTGTGGCCGGCATACTGGCGATCCTGGTCGGCAGTCTTGGCGTACACAAATTCATTCTCGGCTACACGACTGAAGGCATCATCATGCTGTTGGTGACTGTTCTGACGTGCGGAATTGCCGGAATCGTCATGAGCATCGTCGGTATCGTCGAGGGCATAATGTATCTCACGAAATCGGACGAGGAGTTTGTGAGAACTTATATCCAGAACAAAAAGGGCTGGTTCTAGAAGCGCCGCGATTCATGTATCGGCGATCAACTGTTGTCTGTGTTTGGTTGTTGCTTTTGGCTGGCGCTGTCTACCTGTTTATCTTTGAGCCCGGTCGATCGGGTTTTTTCCCGCCCTGTATTTTCCGAAGTCTAACAGGTTTTACATGCCCCGGCTGCGGCACTACGAGAGCGCTTCACGAAATCACTCACGGTCATTTGTCTTCGGCTTTCATGCTTAATCCTCTTCTTGTCCTCGCGCTGCCGTTTTTATTTTATGCGCTCTTGAGTTACAGCATGACCGTGATGCGCGGTGGCGTGCCGCGGCCAAACGCAATGCCTGCTCGTTATATTTACGCGCTGTTCTTCGTCATCGTGTCGTTTTGGATCTTTCGCAACACGCCGTTCTATCCGTTTGTTTCCTGAGTTTCGCCACAAGAAGGCACAAAATATGCGAATAGTGATTCTGGTTGTCTTCGCGTTCATTCTGCTCGGTTCACGTTTCCACGATTCAGGACACGCGTCGCAGAGTCCACCGCTTCGGCCAGTACACACTTTTTCGATCGTCGCGCGTGATGCTGCAACGGGCGAGTTGGGTGTTGCGGTTCAGTCGCATTGGTTCTCAGTTGGATCGGTCGTGCCTTGGGCTGAGGCGGGTGTTGGAGCGGTAGCGACGCAGTCGTTCGTC
Source organism: Pyrinomonadaceae bacterium (assembly GCA_035248565.1). Classification (GTDB taxonomy): domain Bacteria; phylum Acidobacteriota; class Blastocatellia; order Pyrinomonadales; family Pyrinomonadaceae; genus PSRF01. The sequence continues at coordinate 146,765 of DATFHH010000139.1, forward strand.
GATCCGAGTTACGGAAAGAATGGTCTCGATCTGATGCGCGCGGGCAAAAGTGGTCCTGATGCATTGAAAGAACTGATTGCTAAAGACGAAGGAAGAGAAGTCAGGCAGGTTGCAATGATCGACGCGCAAGGACGCGTCGATGCGTGGACCGGCAAGAACGATATTCAGGCAGCAGGTCACATCGTTGGAAAAGACTTTTCCGTGCAAGCCAACCTGATGCTGAACGACAAAGTTTGGCCGGCGATGGCGCGCGCCTTCGAGAGCACAAAGGGTGACCTTGCAGAACGAATGTTGGCAGCACTCGATGCGGCGCAGGCCGTGGGCGGCGACATTCGCGGGCGACAGTCGGCGGCGATCATCGTGGTTACTGGAAAACCGACTGGCCAACCGTGGAAGGATCGAATCTTTGATCTCCGTGTTGACGATAGTCCGGAGCCGTTGCCCGAACTTCGCCGGCTGGTGAGATTACAGCGCGCCTACAACCACATGAACGCCGGCGATCTCGCTGTCGAGAAGAAAGACAATGAAGGAGCATTGCGCGAGTATGGAGCGGCGGAGAAGCTCGTGCCGGACAGTGCTGAAATGATCTATTGGCACGCCGTGGCGTTGGTGAACATGGGACGTGTGGATGAATCGTTACCGCTCTTTCGTAAGGTATTCGCGATGGACCGAAATTGGATGACGCTAACACCGCGGCTGCCGAAATCCGGGCTGCTGCCGGACGACCCGAAGATCATCGAGAAGATCCTTTCTGTCGGGCCGTAAAATGGGACGTCTCCTTGGAGTGCGGCGGCCTGGCGCCGCTTTCTTATCGATCGCGCCTCATCGAAGCCAAAGCGGCGCCAGGCCGCCGCACTCCAAAGAGCCCCCATTTTCCTTGACGCGCGCCCCGCTCTCCGCTTATAAAGAGACACTTTTTCGTAGCCCCGTTCCTCTCGTCCAAGACGGTTCGAAATAGAGGCATGAGCATGGTTACCCTTACCCCCGGACAGTGGTATCTTCGTTACACCTGCGAGCACTGCCACGCAAAGCAGATTCTGTTCCCCGATCTGTCGCGCGGTGAGGCAAAGATCAAAGCCACCTACGTTGTCGAGTGTTCAAGCTGTTTCCAAAAAGGCTCTTACGACGCCGACGAAATTGAGCGTTATCAGCACCCTTTACAGCCGCCTAACACTTGACTGCGTGGTAAGTTGATTGGTCCTATCAACCACCAAACACAACCCCATAATGAAGTAGAAGACAGTCACTACTTCAGAGTCGCCCCAGTTGTAATGGACCAAGCCGCTTGCGAAGAAGCCAAGCGTGCCGCCTAATGCGCCTATTACCAAACCTCGCGCAAAATCGTCGAGCGCAGAGCTACGACTGATGCGCCAGAGCATGCGAACGTAGAGCGCGAGGAAGACCAACCAGACGATCAACGCGGGCACGCCGCGTTCGAGCGCGATCTGCAGCAAGTTTGAGTGCATGTGACCGATGGGCTGGCGGCCGTTGTCAAATAAACCCCACTCACGCCAGTGACCTTTGATCGAATCCATACCTACGCCAACGAGCAGATGTCTCGGTTTGCTAGTCAGCAGGTCAAACCCTTCCCGCCAAACCATCTCGCGCCAGCTTGTAGACTGATCTTTTCTGTCGATGAAACCGATGCTGCGTTTCTGTTGAAGTAAGAAGATGCCGGCGAGGACGAGTGGTATTGCACAAGCAGCAGCGATCAGAATCGTGCGACGCGACGACGTCAACAACAACATCGTGACCGCCGACACCGCAAATCCGATCCACGACGCGCGCGTCACCGTCATTCCCAAGGCAAACACCAGCCCGATGACCGCAACGGCCAGTAATAAGCCCGTGAGGCTCTTCTTCTGAGTGAGTCCCAGAAAGATTCCGAAAGCGAGTGAAGCGATTAGTTGCAAAACTTCTGCGTAAGTGACCCAGTGATTGTAGAAACCCGTTGCGCGCCAATCGCGGCCACGCGACCAACCAGTGATCCCTAGTTGCTGCAATGCGTTTGTTCCGGGGAGTAACTGCGCGCGCGGCACTTCAAGTTCCGGCATCCATTCAACGCGATAAATCTTGACTTTCGCAACAGGCGATCCGGAAGCAAGCGCGGCGGCAAGTTCTTCAGGGCTGTCAACGCGACGTCCGTCAACCTCCCAAACCGTGTCGCCGTCGATTATCGGTGTCGGTTGGATGACTAGCCGCGTGTGAAACACTGCTTTCGCGAGTGGACTCTCAGCCGAAACACCCTGAACCTTCACGCCTTTGCCAATCACTAACTGACCAGCCGTGAACAATACGTTCAGCATGCAGGACGCAATCAGCGCGACGGCAAGCAGTCGCACTATTCTAAGTGAGTGCACATTTTGGGCGACCAAATACACGATCGTGAACAGACTGGCCGCGCGCATCTTTCCGATCGATATGATCGGACTGTAAGAGAAGATTCCCGAAATGCCGCTGAGAATAAAGAAAGTTAGCAGGGCGTAATCGACTGGCGAACGAAAGAGCGTCGGCCGCGGATAGACAGCAAATCGCGCGACCCAAAACGTCATGCCCAGCAGCCAGGCAGTTTGCGTCACTGCAATCGAATGAGGTGCAAAGACAGCAATGAGAAATAGGCAGGCAATGATGGCGCGCTCGAGCCAGGTCGAAATTTGCATACGCCGCATATTAGAATGCCGCCATGAGTCGAGCAATCCTATTAATCCTATTGGTCCTGTCGAAAGCTTCTGCGCAGACGCCCGCGGATCTCGTGAAATCAGTCCAGGACGATGCGCGCGTGAAAGCCGCATTCGACCACATCGACAAGAATCACGACACGATCCTTCGTGAATGGATCGCAATCACCGAGATCAACGCGCCTTCAAAACAGGAACAGGAGCGCGCGAAATATATCGAAAGCCTGCTGCGCAAACACAAGCTCACTATTCGTTATGACTCAGCGGGTAATTTGATCGCGACACGTGAAGGCGTCGGCGGTGGACCAGTCACCGTCTTCGACGCACACATGGACACCGTCTTTCAACCCGGTCTCAAGATCAAAGCCACCGTTCACGACGGGCGCGTTTATGCTCCCGGGATTGGAGACGACACACGAAACATCGAAGCGCTGCTCGCAACCATTCGCGCGCTGGATGAAGCGAAGATCAAAACCAAAGGTGATCTCGTGTTTGTATTCACGACTGACGAAGAAGCCGGCATGAGCGGCGCAAGGCAATACACGAAAGACAACAAAGGCAAGGTCGATTACTACATCGCGCTCGACGGCGGTTACGAAGGATTTACTTACGCTGGCATTGGGATCAACTGGTATCGCCATCACTTTATTGGACCAGGCGGTCACACGCGTTCTCGCACTCCTCCTTATTCGGCAACGTTGCCGCTGGCGCGCGCAATTGAAAGGATTTACGAATTGAAAGTTCCGACCACTCCTTCGTCGAATTTGAATATCGGCATGTTGGGCGGATCTGAGGTGGTAAACGCTAAAGCGTCTGATGCTTGGTTCAGTCTCGATCTCCGCTCAACGAGCAACGAGGTGATCGCTGATCTTGAGAAGAAAATTGCGGCAATTCTCGATGAAGAAGCGAAGCGCGCCGGAATGACTGTGAAAACAGATGTGATCTCAACTTCGCCTGCGGCCGTCTTGCCCGGCAATCGCGACTCACAATTAGTGAAGGTTGCCGAGGCAGTGCATCGTGCAATGGGTTTCGATCCGCCGATCACAAACGCAGGTTCAAACAACTCAAGCGCAGCCCTGCTACAAGGCATCTCTTCAATCTCGACAGGCGCTGGTCCATGCAGCGATTCCCACGCGCTCACCGAAAACTGCGAGATCGAACCACTCTACAAAGGAATAAAAAAGATTCTCTTACTGGAAGTTGCTCTCGCTGGCCTTGCACAATAAATCCGTGGTTTTAATCCGCACAGATCCGTGGCTAGAGTCCGCCGAGCATCACAAACCCAGTTCGCAGGATAATCTTGAGATCCAACAACAACGACCAGTTTTCGATATAAAACAGATCCAGCCGCACCATCTCTTCAAACGGCAACCGGTTTCTTCCGGACACCTGCCAAAGACCGGTCAACCCCGGTTTCATGTCGAGCCGCTTTCGGTGCCACAGCTCATAAGCTTCAACTTCGTATGGAATCGGCGGCCGTGGTCCAACCACGCTCATGTCACCCGCCAACACGTTCAGCAGTTGCGGCACTTCGTCGAGACTGGTGCGTCGCAAAAGTTTTCCAACTCGCGTGATACGCGGATCGGCAAGCAGTTTGTAAGTCGGTTTCTGATCGTCTCCGAGGTTCGCTTCAGCCCGCCCGGCAATGAAAGCGCGCTGGTATTCACGGTGAGGTTCGGAGTCTGCATCCGCTCTCATCGTCCGAAATTTGTAGAGCAGAAATAACCGGCCATCCATGCCAACTCGTTCCTGCGTGTAAAAAACAGGACCTCTGGAATCCAACTTAATTAGCAGCGCGATGAGCAGCCACAGTGGCAACAAGACCAGGATCGCAAGCGATGAGAACATTATGTCGAAAGTGCGTTTCAGAATTCGCGCGCTACTCGATAGGGGCTCACGAAACAGACGAATCATCGGCAACACGCCGATCTGATCGATTTCAGTCTTGCGCGGTAGACAGTTGAACAGGCTGGGCGCGATGCGAAACTCAACGCCGCGTCGTCGCCCGCAACGCATCATGACTTCAAACAGTGTATCGCCGTTTACTTGCGGGTCAGCGATGATCACTTCGTTTGCCGCTGAGTCGCGAATCACCTCAGGCAAAGATTGCAACGTTCCGACCACCGGCACGCCTTCGTAGGTCAGCGACACTGGCGCGATCGCGTTCAATTCAGTTTCGACGACTCCGATCACGCGATAGCCGAGCGCGGGTCGCTCGCGCATCTCTCGAATAAACAAGGAGGCTTCCGGTCCGCGGCCGACAACCAGCGTTGGGATCAGGTTGATCTGTCGTTCGCGCACAAACGTCTGCACCGCGCGCATCAGAAACCGAACAATGCCGATCACAATCAGTAAGAAAACGAAATCCGCGACAAACACGCCGCGCGCGTATGAAAACGCGCGAAACTCAAAGCCACCGCGATACAAAAACGCCGCCGCTACGATCAGCAACGAACCGATCGCGGTGGCTTTGAAGATGCGAATGCCGTCGTCGACAAAAGAAAACTCGCCGCGAACGCGATAGAGATTGCAGTAACGAAAACTCAGCAGCCGAATGCAGACGACGAACGGCAGCAAAGCAGCGTAAGGTGCAAAGCGTTGGCCGGCTGCAAAAACGGAAATCCCTTCTCGCACCCAAAAGGCCAACATAAAGCAGAGCGCCGCCGCCAGTGCATCGCTGATCACAAGCGCGACCTTGACCGAGGGCACTATCCAACGCGGCGCGCGCGCAGGCACTCTCACTACCGTCGCATCGATCACTTCCTTTGTTCGTTTTGCCTGCATTTAGCTAATCCGCGTCTCATCCGCGTTCATCCGCGGCTCAAGTATGCATCTCACCACTTCATCAATTACCTGGCGTGAGCGTCTCGGTTTTGCGGCTTGCTTCTTCTTGATCTGCAATTTCCGCAGATCCTCAGCATTTGTGATCCGCTGCAACCTGCCTTCTCTGATCAAGTCCTCATCGACAGCCGCCCACTTGCCGGCGTAAATGCTTGCCGCCGGCACCCCGAGCGCGGCCGCTTCGCGATTGATGGTCCCACCCGCGCTGATCACCAAATCACTCGCGGCGATTAGGTTCGCGCCGTCCAACGGGTGCGGAGGAACAATTGCTCGCGTCGAGTACGCCTCGCGCTGAGACTCATTTCTCGGCAACAAGATCACCCGGACGCTCTCATTTGCCAATAACATCGCCAGCGCTTCATCAAATAGCGTGTTCTGAAAACGATGATACAAAGCATCGTGGGCCGGCGGGCGCATTACCACCAGCACATTATCCGTGCTGATACCAAGCTCACACAACTGAGCGCGAAATTTTGGGTCGGCTTGAAAGTCGGCGAGGTAAACGTCTTCCTTTGTCCCGTGATAACGACGCACTTTTCCGGAGCGCGCGCCGTAATGCCGCAAGCGGTTCGCCGGAAAACTTGTAGGTACGATTATTCGAGAAGCAAAACGAAACGCGAGATGATTCGCTGGCTGATGTTCGTAATCCATCAGCGTCACGGTTTTAATTCCCAACATTCGCGCCGCGAGAATTTGTGAATAAGAGTTATGACTGATCGCGAGATCGAAATGACGCGTTCGTGCCCAGCCCGCAAGTCTTAACGCGCGACTGAGCAGATTTACGCCTTTAGCCGACACGGCACGACCCGCGTGATCACCAACTACATACGCGTCAAATCCCGCGGCGCGCGCGAGTGGAACAGTCTCGGCAAACTCTCGCGCGGTGGTCTGGATCTCGTGACCTGCGACAGTAAACCTCTTTGCCAGCGCCTTGAAAAATGGAACGTGAGGAGAGTTTGCCAGATCGATCCATAAACGCATCGGCGATCACCACTGGATCTCGACCAATCGACCGCGGTCTCGCAGCGACGTCTCTGCGGCTTCGATCATGTTCACCATGCGCAGTCCTGCTGGTCCATCTGTTTCCGGCTGCTTGCTGTTCTCGATGCAATCGATGAAATGCAGCGCTTCAGTTTGTAACGCTTCGGTGTTGTCGAGGCGCGGCGCCCACATGTCGCCGGAGCGGTAACTAACCAACATCCGATAGACGTCTTCCGGGCGAGGCGCGACGCTGATGCCCTTGTCGTAAACCTTCAGCTTCTCGCTCGGTTCCAGGTCGTCGTAAAGAATCATCTTTTCACTGCCACCGATCAACGTGTGACGAACTTTCACGGGCGTCAGCCAATTGACGTGCACGTGAGCAATCTGCGCGCTGTCAAAGAAGAGCGTGATGTAAGCGACGTTTTCCGGCTGGCCTGGAATGTGACTGATTCCGGTCGCAGAGATCGCAACCGGTTTTGCCGGAAGCACGTAGTCCATAATCGAAAGATCGTGAATGGCGAGATCCCAGATCACGTTGACGTCGTGTTGAAAAAGACCCAGGTTAACACGCACCGCATCGTAGTAATAGATTTGGCCCAGTTGGCCCGACGAAATCAACTCGCGAATCTTGCGCACCGCGTCCGTGTAAACGAACGTGTGGTCCACTAGCAGAACAAGGTTCCGTGCTGCTGCTTCGTCGACGAGTTTGCGCGCCTGGTCCGATCTGGCTGCGAGCGGTTTCTCGACGAGCACGTGCTTGCCTGCTTGCAAAGCAGACATCGCCAGATCGAAGTGTGATGAGACTGGTGTCGATATAACTACAGCATCGATGTGCGGATCGTTGAGCAAGTCTTTCGCATCGCTGCAACGCTTGAGTGCTGGATACAGTTTTCCCAACGACGACAGCCGTTCCTCGCGCAGGTCGCACACACTCGTGACGGCGGAGCCGGGCGCCGCCATAAAGTTGCGCACCAGGTTCGGGCCCCAATAACCGTAACCGATTACACCAACTCTGATCATTTCGTTTTGCGAACGTCTCCGATTACACGTGCTGGAACGCCTGCAACGATAGCGAAGTCAGGCACGTCTTTCGTAACGACCGCGCCCGCTCCAATCAACGCACCCTCACCTATAGTAACGCCGGCAATGATTGTTGCATTACTTCCGATACTCGCGCGCTTCCTGACAGTCGTTTTCACCACTTGCCAGTCGGCTTCGGTTTGTTGCGTGCCATCGCTGTTGACTGCGCGCGGATAAATGTCGTTAGTGAACATTACGCCGTGGCCGATGAAACACTCGTCTTCGATCGTCACGCCTTCACATACAAAACTGTGTGACGAGATCTTACAACGCGCGCCGATGTGAGCGTTCTTCTGAATCTCGACAAACGCACCGATCCTGGTTTCATCGCCAATCGAACAGCCGTAGAGATTCACCAACTCGGGCTGGAAGATCCGCACGTCGCGTCCAAGAATCACGTCGGCTGCGATTGGCATTTCAGTTCAATTCCTCGAGCAGGCGCGCCAAAGCATAGAGCATCCACGCCTGCGTCCAACGCATGTAGGGCTTGCGAACCGTATAGAAGCGTCGTCGTTGATAATAGAAGAAGCCGCGACTGTCACGCAGATTTTTGATGGTCCATGTTGCGATAGTCTGGGCCAGTTTCGAAGCGTCTTTGTCCAGCTCATGGCACTCGAGAAAAGTAATGACGGCGCTTGCTGCTGCGTGCGCATCCGCGGGGTAAAGGTCGTCATGGTAGTATTTCGGCCAACCGTCCGCGAGAAAGAAGTTGTTCTTCCAATACACGTAGCCGCGCTCGAGTGCCGTCTGAAATTCAGAACCGAAAGGGGAGACCGCGATGATACGCTTCAGCGAAAAGAGAACATAAGCAGTGTGAAAACTGTCGATCCACGACTGTTTCGGATCGGCGCCGTAGGTCCACGAACCATCGGGTCGTTGATTGTTGACGACGTAACGAGTTGCACGCTCAGCGTAGTTGTACAGTTCATGCTCGCCAGTTAATTTAGCGACGCTCGCCAGCACTTCGGCAGCAAGCAAGCTCGCGTTGAAGATACGCGTGTCGTGGTTCGGCGCGTAACTGAAACAAAGCTCATGCTGATTATCAACACTGCGCGGCAGATCTTTCAGTATGAAATCACAAACGCTTCGAACCGTCTGAATCTCTGAATTCGCGGGCGCTTCGATAAACGCGCGCGCCGCGAACGCAGTTGGCACGATCGTTGGCGTGTCTCTTGGCGCGAAAAAATTGCGGCTTTGCCAGTCGAAGTTGTAGCCCCAGCACGCGCCGCTATAACCGTCGAGTTTCATCGAGAGTAATCCATCGAGAAACATGCGCGCCTGCTGCGCTGATTCTTCAGTTTCGAGTCGCCGGTGATTTGAGATCTGCGCCAACGCGAACAGCGCGATGCCTTTCGCATTGCGTTGCGCGGGAACGCGCGCGAGCGCGCGAAGGTCGGAAGGAGATCTCTTTACGATTTGGGTCCAGATGAAACGAGCGTTGCGTGATTGGACCAACGGAGTTGCCTGAAAGACGCGGCTGTTCAATGCATCGAAAGGATCGTGACCGGCGAAGTCATGTTCCTGGCACCACGAGAATAGTTCGTCATACGCCTTCTGAAACAGATCCATTCTGTCAACTGATCCTATTGCTAACGGACGTCTCAATCCGCCTGGGCGTCTCGACAAAGCTCTCATGCCAGAGTTCAAACATCAACAATGTCCAAAGCAACTTGCGATGATTCGCAACGCCGCGTTCGTGTTCATCCTGTAGACGCGCCACATATTCAGGATTGAACACACCCGCGCGACGAACACGCTCCGGTGACAGAAGATCTCTCGCCAGCGGCCGTAACTTGAACTTGAGCCACTCCGCCACCGGCACTCCAAACCCCTTCTTGCCTCGGCGAGTAACAAACCGAGGCAACAACTCTTTTACTGCTTTTTTCAAGATGTACTTGGTCTTGTGCCCACGCAGTTTGTAATTACAAGGCAGTGACGCGGCAAACTCCGCCACACGCGGATCCAAAAACGGCGCTCGCACCTCCAACGACACCGCCATACTCGCGCGATCGACTTTCGTCAAAATGTCTTCAGCGAGATACAGCCGCGTGTCGACGCTTTGCATCCGTGTAACTAACTCGTTGTTGTCACACTCTTCCGCGATCCGTCGTGCTTGCGCATAGATCTCGCTGTCGCTTGCAGCCAACACTTCCGGAGTCAGCAGTTCCATTTGTTCTTCGGGAGTGAACGATCCAAACCAAACGTGATGTCGCGCGACTGTGTCGTACCTCGCCCCCGTAACAAATCGCATCGCTTTGTAGTCGAACGAGAGGTTCTTCGTCTTTACCGGCAAGAGTTTAATCAGCGGCTCAACAACGCCCTTACGAAGTGGCGTTGGCAAGCGTCTGTAAAACTCCGCCCAGCGAAGACCTGCATACATCGGGTAACCTGCAAACAATTCATCGCCGCCGTCGCCGCCAAGCGCGACCGTCACGTGTTTCCGAGTGAAGCGTGAGAGCAGATAAGTCGGCACAAGCGAGGGATCGCTGAACGGCTCATCCATCCATGCGCCGATCTCTCCGACAAGATTTGCGGCGAGATTGGCGCTCAGTCGCTCTTCGTGATGATCCGTGCCGAGAAACTTAGCGACACCACGCGCATAAGCCGATTCGTCGAACGACGATTCTGCAAATGAGATTGAAAACGTCTTCACCGCTTCCGACGATGCGCGCACTGCAAACGCGGCCACGCTCGACGAATCGACTCCGCCCGACAACAACACGCCCAGCGGTACGTCAGAAACCAAACGCATTCGCACTGCCTCAGCTAACAACTTTCGCAAGTGCTCTGCGGCTTCGTTTTCTGACGGAACGGGATCGATGGTCTTATAACTCAGTTGCCAATAACGCTCGACGTTCACGCGCCCGTCTTCGAGTGTGAGTTTGTGGGCCGCGGGAAGTTTGTTGATGCCTTCATAGATCGAGAGTGGGGCGGGCACGTAGTCGAACGACAAATATTGACGCAATGCCTGTAAATTCAGCGACGGTTTGACAGACGGATAGGCCAGCAATACTTTTGGCTCTGAGGCAAAAAGCAGCGTCTTGTCGAACACACCCCAGTAAAGTGGCTTTTCACCGAAGCGGTCTCGCGCAAGCAACAGCCGCCGCTTCCGGGCGTCCCACAACGCGAAGGCAAACATGCCGTTGAGTTTGGCGAGCATTCCGTCGCCATACTCTTCATAGAGATGCGGCAGAACTTCTGTATCCGAGGCACTGCGAAACGAATGTCCGCGCGTTTCGAGCTCGGCGCGCAGCTCGCGATAGTTGTAGATCTCGCCGTTGAGTATGACCGCGATGCTCTTGTCTTCGTTGAAGACTGGTTGTTCGCCGGTGACGAGATCGATGATTGCCAAACGGCGCATTCCAAGCGCGGCGCCGGTTGTTACGAAGAGACCTTCCGAGTCGGGACCTCGATGGACCATCCGCTCGCACATCGCGTGCAGCAATTCTCGCGCGCCTTCAGGGGGTGAAGCGTGAGAATCGAGATTGGCCCAACCGGTAATTCCGCACATACTTGTTTACTTCGCTCGATCTTTGAAGCCGAGGCGCTCGCGCACAGCGTAGATTGCCTTTGCCTGTGACTCGTGATAAGTGCGCACCAGCATCTCGGCGAGCAGTCCCATCAACAGAAATTGTACGCCCACCGCAAACATCACGATGCTCAGTATTGGCAGAGGCGTCTGCACGAAGTCGGCGCGGTGAAAAATCTTCAGGAAGACGGCGTAGAGTCCTCCTAAAAGCGAGATCAGAAACGCCAGCATGCCAAACGAACCGAAAACGTAGATCGGCTTCGTTTGATACGACGCCATGAACTTGATCGTCATCAGATCGAAGACGACTTTGAGGGTGCGCGAGAGACCATACTTCGATTTACCCATTGTGCGCGCGTGATGTTCGACCGGTATTTCGGTGACGCGCGCGCCGGCCCAGGCAGCGTAGATCGGGATGAAGCGATGCATCTCGCCGTAGAGACGAACGTCCTGTAACGACTCGCGCCGGTACGCTTTCAATGAACAGCCGTAATCATGAAGCGGCACGCCGCCGATCCATGAGATCAAGCGATTCGCGATCATCGAAGGGATCTTGCGCGTAACCATTTTGTCTTTGCGGTTCTTGCGCCAGCCGGAGACGACGTCGTAACCCTCGTCGAGTTTCTCCAATAGCCGCGCGATGTCAGCCGGATCGTTTTGAAGATCCGCGTCCATCGGAATCAGCACTTTTCCGCGCGCTGCATCGATGCCTGCGGCCATTGCTGCCGTTTGACCGTAGTTACGTCGCAGCGCAATCACGCGCACACGCGGATCGAGTTCAGCGATCTCACGAAGGATTTTCAGACTTCCGTCCGTGGAGCCGTCGTCAACGTAAACGATCTCGGCGGAGCGGCCGAGCGATTTGAGTGCTTCGTCGAGCTTCGCGTGCAAAGGCAGCAGGTTCGGCTCTTCATTGAAGACAGGTAGAAAGACCGACAGGTCAGGCGTGTCGCTCGTTTGGCTGGTCGTCTGATTCGGTTTTAGTTCCTGTTCGTCGAGAATCTTCATGAATGATCAGTGTTGAGCGTCTCCTTGGAGTGCGGCGGCCTGACGCCGCTTTGGGCTCGACTAGCGCGATCGATAACAAAGCGGCGTCAAGCCGCCGCACTCCAAGGAGACGCCCTACGGTATTTTAGACTAGTTTTGCCTGAAACCATTCGACAAACCGATGCACGCCGGCCTCGATCTGCGTCTTCGGCTCATATCCGAGCAGCGCTCGCGCTTTCGAAATGTCAGCGAAAGTTTGCGGCACGTCGCCCGGCTGCTGCGGCTGGCGATCGATAATCGCGCGTGCGTTGAGTTCTTTTTCCAACAGCGCAATCAGTTCTCTGAGCTCTACCGTTCGCGACTCGCCGAGATTGACCACTTCGTAGTTCGTTTTGTCGTAAAGGATGGCGGCCATCACGCCGTTGATGATGTCGTCGATGTAAGTGTAATCGCGTCGCGTGGTGCCGTCGCCAAAAACCGGAATCGGCTTGCCCTCGCTTATCAACCTGGCGAACTTGTGAATCGCAAGATCGGGGCGCTGCCGTGGTCCATAAACCGTGAAGAAACGCAGGCAAATGCAACGAAGTCCGTAGAGATGTGAATACGTGTGACACAGCAGTTCGCCCGCGCCTTTGGTCGCGGCATACGGTGAGATCGGCTGGCGAATCGGATCGTCTTCGCTGAACGGCACTTTGGCGTTAATGCCATAGACTGATGACGATGAACCAAAAACGAATTGCTTAATGTTTTTCTGACGGGCGAGCTCGAGCAAATTCAGTGTACCGTTGACGTTAGTTTCAGCGTAGAGCTGCGGTTCGGAGAGGGAAGGCCTGACGCCTGCTCGGGCCGCGAGATGCACGATGCAATCAAAGTCGTTTTCGTCGAATACCTCTTTGAGGGCGGCGCGATCGCGGATGTCGACTTCGAAGATGTCGTAGCGCGGATCGTCGAGCTGCTCGCGAATGTTTGCGCGCTTGATCGAGGGATCGTAAAAGTCGTTGAAGTCGTCAATGACGGTAACGCGCTCGACGTCACTTGCGAGTAGTCGATCGACGAGATGTGAACCGATGAAGCCGGCGCCGCCAGTAACGAGAAAATTTTTCATCGGTGTTTTGTAGCATAAATCCACAAGTGCCAGCCCCATCGCGCTGCCAGTTGTGATTCGATGGAACGTGGAAGCACTGGTCCAAGCACTGGCAGCCAACGCTTGTTCAGGAAGTAGGTACGCAGCTCCACCTGTGAGAAGTCTTTGAATAGCTCGCGTGCTTCGCTTCGGGAGTAGACTCGCGCCAGTGGATTGCCGGCTCCGTCAGTGTTCCTGCTCAGAAATTCGTCCGGGTTTAGATATCCGGGTTGCGCGTGAAACTGTCGCGCGTGTTCGCGCAGCGATTCTTCCGGTTCGCCGGTCATAAGATGAACCAGCCTCACGCCTGCCTTCCACTGCAACAAGTGTACACCGGTACGACGGAGCAGCGAGATGTTGATGCGATAGTTGTAAGAGTCGCGATGATAGAGCATGACGACTGCGCGGCCGTCGGGGCGCAGTACACGATGAATCTCGCGCACTGCTGCGGCAGTGTTGGGTGTGTGATGGAGTACGCCGTGCGAGTAAACGAGATCGAACGTGTTGTCGGGGAAGTCAAGGCGTTCGGCATCGGCGATGCGGAACGTGCCTGCTAGGTGATCCAATTCAAAGCGGCGTTTTGCCAGATCGACTGCGGCTTGAGTGAGATCGACACCGGTGTAATCCGCGCCTGCTTTGGCGAATTGAGCGCCGTCAGTGCCGAGTCCACAACCGATCTCGAGCACGCGAAGGTTTTTCGAATTCGCAAATCCGGCGGCTGCGGGAATGTGCCACTCTTTTGTGTAGCGATGTTCTTCTACGAGTTGGTAAAAGCGGCATGAGCCTGGCTCAGCATCGGCAAACTTGGTCCCGCAAGGATGTTCCTGCCAGAACGCACGCACGCGCTCTTTGAGTTCTGAGTTTGTTTCGGATTTCGCGACCAAAGCAGGAAAGAATAACAGTCATAACGGTGGTCGGACAAAGCTCGCTTAGCTGTTAATTCTTATCCGCGGATATCCGTTCTGTCCGCGTCATGTGTGGCTCATCACTGTCTTGTGCCTCAGCTTGCTCTATATCACCTACTTCAGTAAACGTGTGCTCGCGCGTGACGGAGACATCGCATGCGAAAAGCGACTGACATACTCGTGCTGTTAGTGATCAATGCTAGCCGGCTGGTGACGGTGATCGTGGTCTGTTGGTCGAAGAACTAATTCGCCGTTATGGCCCCATCGATGAGGCAGAATTCCGCACACATAGACGCATTAAACCCGTGACAACTTCGCAACTGTATGACAATACCATCCGACGGTTTCGCGCTCCCGCTCCAAGGGTTCCTCTCAATAGCTCGAAGAAGATCTTCACATGAAGCGAATTGTTTTACCGCTCTTGCTTACACTGTCGGTATTTATCACTTCGACTCCTGTAATCATTGCCCAGAACGAAAGTACTGAATACGATCGACTCGTCGCACAATTCGAGTCTGAGCTCACAAGTTATGCAAGCACGCACACAGAGGCTGAAGTAATTGATTATGTAAACATGCGAATAGACCAAATGGCCTACGACGCCTTGGGGGAGACATCGACGCTCGCCACTATTAGCTCCACCATCGATGCTCTTAGATTCCTAAATCCGAGAGTGCCTATCGGCGTTCCGCGACTGCCCAGCGATCGCATCAGCACGTTTACTCTTTACTTTGATGATGGCGATCCGTATAGCGGGGGCGAATCCAATTTTCAGTATTGTCTAAATACTCGCAACGAGGAGTGTAGAAGACAATACAACGCCGACCTATTTGCATCGGCAGCGGCTGCTAGTGCCATATTTGCTGGCTGTGTTGGCCTTACTCTCGGCACAGGGTTGATAGCCTGCGCTGCGGCTGCGCTTGCTGTACATGCTCTCGGTATCGCTGCCGCGAACGAGCGTTATCAAGGCTGTCTCACTAGAGCATATTCGGACTGTAGGTTAACGTATGGAGGGAAGTGATGAAGGCTTTAGAAAGGTTACATTACATCGTTATCGCGATTGTAGTATCTGCAATTACCGCAATGTACTGGCTGGCCGCTGATCCGCCTAACGCCTGGATACTAGCCTTCATGTCAGGCGTGGCGCTAGTCTGCATTGGAATCACCATTGCTAGAAGACGTGCAGGGCATTTCTAGGATACGTCTAATAGTCAAGGCGCTGCCGCTGGTCCTCTCTTTGCGGCAGCGCCTAAACGAATAAACGACGGCTTTACCTTTTTAATAGTAGTTTCCATTTTAATGCGCGAGTCTTAGTAAGAATCATGATGACCGATCTTCGCGCCGCGCTTCACGCGGCTAATGAGATTTCAGGTCAGCGCCGGATAAGAATTTGATGGGCGAATTGCATAGCGACAGAAACGTAGACGGGAATACGGCATATGTCCAAAGAACAACCCGGCAGACTTGCGAAGAAACTAAAACTGATTCGAGAGACGCTTGCCCATACGCCAGAGGTTATGGCGAGGCATCTGGATGTGAGCGAAGCCGACATATCAGCCTTTGAAACCGGCGAAGTGCCGCCACTGCCAATCCTTTTGCACTACGCGCGCGGGGGTCAAGTGTCGGTTGAGAGTTTGATAGATGATCAGCTTGAAGTGGTGGTTGGTTCACTGGCAAAGAAGCCAATCCGCCTACTTAAAAAACGATTTATTCGGACACTCGCAAGTTTCTAAACGTGACTTCGAGATCGTCATTGATAAGGTTATCTATCGGACATCCTGCGAGTTTTGAATAGC
Organism: Pyrinomonadaceae bacterium; assembly: GCA_035248565.1. Taxonomy (GTDB): domain Bacteria; phylum Acidobacteriota; class Blastocatellia; order Pyrinomonadales; family Pyrinomonadaceae; genus PSRF01. Next base: position 162,685 of record DATFHH010000139.1, read on the forward strand.
CCCACAATACACTAACAAGCAATTCATCTTCGTCGTTTTCGTAAGCCAGGATCTCCGCGCCTGTCCGTGCGCCGACCTTTGGTGAAATCTCATCCGGTGACAACTTTAGGTGTTCGCGGATCGTTTTCAATTTCTCCGGTAAGCGTTTCGGAAAAGGCGGTAAGTGGTCTAAGTCGATCTCTACTGGCATCGTATTACTTTCTGCGTTTTCGTTGCTGAAACGGTTTGCGGTTTTCGAGCAGGTCTTTGTGTTTTGTCTGTAGCTTATGGTCCAGTCTTTGGTAAGACATTCCGAGACTGCGGGCAGCAAATGTGACCTTGCCCTGAGCGGTTTCGAGCGCGTGTTTGATTAGCTCATGCTCCAGTGCAAACACTTGTTCGTCTAATGGTCTGCCAGATGCAGTGATCGCGCCTTTAATTGCTAACTGCTGATCTAATTCCTGAAACGCAGCGAGCGTGGTATCTGCGGCGCAGCTGAGCGAATCAATCGCTTGTAATAGATGCACTGAGCGCCGAAAAGCTGTGAGCGCGTCTGCATAGTTTCCAACTCGCGCTAAAGCTATGCCGTGTCGCTTCAATGACTCAGCGAGCAGTGATGGTCTGTCACTGTTTTCTAAAGCCAGCACAGATGATCGAGCGGCTTTCTCAGCTTCGGCGTTTTTCTTTTCTTTCAGAAACACGCGAGCGCGAGTTTCGTCTACTTGGGCCAACGTGACCTTATCGTTAAGGTTAGCAAAGATGCGTCGAGCGCGGCTTAGGTGCTCATGCGCGTCTGCGCAATGATTGATCTTGAGGTATAGAAAGCCGCGATTATTTTCGACGTGACCCAAATAACGTTTGTGCTCTGCTTTTTCAAGGTGGTAGCTCGCGGCGGTGTATTCCATGAACGCACGATCAATATAGTCGCCCGTTCTTTCGAGTTCGTACAGATCCTTGAGCACATCACCGAGAGTCTGATGATAACAACCTTTAAGTAATTGACTATTGACCCTCTCGAATAGTGCCGTGTTCTTGGTGAGAAATTCTAAGGCTTCATTAAGCGGGCCGGCGTGTCGCTTCACGATGCCGGAGCGAAGCACCGCTTTTGCTTTTAACTCGCCGTCCGTCGCCAACTGCGTGAGTGCGAGTTTAAGAAGATCGGACGCATTCTCGTACTCGCCAACTCGCATGTAACAGAGAGCTAATTCTGTCTGAGCTTCGGCTATTTTCTTTTTGTGGTTTCGAGACTCGAAAATTGTGAGACTTTCGCTGATGAAGTTCTTTGCCTGTTCCTGTTCACTGTCGATCCATCCGGTCAACACTCCAGCTCGCATCAACACTTCGGCGGCGACGTTCGGCTCCAAGCCCTTTACTCTTGGCCGTTGGTCTAGGCGCGGCCACAGACCGCTAAGCACTTCCCGCGCTTCGTCATACTCCCCTTTGTTCTCAAAGTCCTTAGCCAGTTCACAGCATAGCTCCGCACGGCCTCCCATGCTGAGGTTTGGATTGACTAATGCACGTAAGAGTGAGGCCGATAACGTCATGCGGTAACGGCTCTTTTTACAGAGAATGCAAGGAAAAGGAGTCTCCCAACTGCGGCAGCAAATTTAACGCAGTCTCCTAGCCCTTGCAAGAAAACTTGCGCTTCGTCTAGCTTCATACAAAAATTTTTGTATTTTCTGGGAGGTACAAAAAATGAATAGATTACGCCAAACGTGCGCCGTTGCGATCCTTACTATGGCGCTCGCGGTCTCTGCGTTGGCAGGAACAATAGACTCGCCCGGCGTGGCAACACCGCCGCCACCGCCGAGCCAAACATCAACGACCTCAACCAGCATTACGACGACGCTGATCCTGACGATCCTTAGTTTGGTTCGCTAAAAGCGTTATCTGGCTTTTTGCAATGAGGGTTGGTTATTCCGCAGGTTGCGGGATGGTCTAAGTGTGTCTGTCGTTCACCTATGAATGTTTGCATGAAATTTGAGAGTGCGGTGATCCGCGAAAGCATTGTTATAGGGCTTAACAGTAGATATAAACGCGGCCCTCCCAATTCAGTTAGCCCCACACCGCACCCAGAGTGAGTGAGGGGTTGAGGGCGTTGCCGCGCTCGCAGAGCATGGGCGCGGTGACGTTCCTTAGCTAATAACTCTGACCTCATGGAGCGGACAAATGAGACTTCTATTCGCTTTTCGCAAACGTCTATTTCTCAATCCCACTTCAACGGGCCACACGTCACACATTCTTGCTGAGGTTGAGTCCTCACGCAATGGTGAATACAAGTGGGGCCACTACATGCTGACGATTGCTGACTGTCATCGCCGCGTTCAGGTCGAATTTCGTCTCGGCACGAAACAAGCACGGCGAATCAGCCTCGCAAAGATCAACTTACTAATCGACGTTCTCACGCGCTTTCGTGATGCTCTGCTTAAAGAACATGAGCTGATCGAAAAATTCGAGCAGAGCAAAAAACGCAAAAGGAGTAAAGCCGATGGCAACCACTAGAGAGAAACTGATCGACTGGTTAGTGGATTTGCCCGACAGTACAGAGATCGGAATTGAAGATGAAGATTTGATCGTAATCATTGAGACGAAGGCTCATTTCTTCAATGTAGGCGCACTTCCAGCCGAAGCTATACAGATCAATCTTGAAGCGGTCATCGAGACACGCGGGGCAATGGTGGCGCGACTACGGCAGATTCACGATGATCACAAAGGGCAAGACACAGACGAAGGTGCGATGATCGTCACCTTTGAAGGTTATATATGCGGCGTTCCAAACCTTTTCACGACGGATGCGGAAGAAGCATTCATGTTCAAAGACAAAACACAAGCGCAAGCCTTTATAGCGGAGTTTGCGGATGCTTTAATGAATCCGCAAGTGCTCGATCATCCTTAACTCACATGGGAACACAACCACGCGCACAACCAAAGCTGCTTCCTGCTAAGTTGCTCTTTATTCGCCAGCAACTCGGATTGAGTCAATCAGAAATGGTACGAGCGTTGAAATTGCCGTGGGATTATTCTCCGGCGCGTATCTCTGAATATGAGGTAGGGCACCGGGAACCAAACTTAATAGTGCTGCTCCATTACTCAAAGGTCTCGCGTGTCTCAATCAATGACTTGGCCGATGACGATATTGAAGTAGAGGATCTCGAAGTTAAAAGACCGCGAAGACGTTTGTTCTGAATCGCGGCAGACACAGAAAAGCGGCTATTGTGGGCCATCGGGTCAATTAACGTCTGGCGGAATAGTCGGATCCACAAGTGCTGTTTGTGGACACGTTAAGAATTCTTCTCTTTGCCGGTTGGTAAAATGCCGACAAGGCGTTGCCGAAGGGACGGCAGCGCCTTTGTTTTTGGCCAACTTTTTTGGCAAATGCGACTATTTGGGCAAGGCGCTGCGGCACTAGAACGCGTGATTTGTGCTTAGGAAGAGAGCTCCGCTTCCCTAGTCTACTGGGAAAATAAATCCTTCCAAGTTGTTAATCGTGCCAAGGGATGAATACGTCGGCTTCATGATCAAGACCCTTTCTACGGCATGCTGGTTGCGCGTGTTGAGTGTTGAAGTGGTTTCGTACCTGAAACACTTCAGCTTGATAGATCTTTGAGCGAAAGAATCGGCGTTTTGACCGAGGCGTGTCAACGTGACCGCGTTTACCATCGTGGAAAAACCGTCAAAAGAAGCTCAATAAGCCAAGACTGAGCTGAAACGACCTCAACATTTGTTCGGGTAGTAGAAATGGTGCCAGTACGAGTCGTTGAAATCGTGCCCGCCCTGCTGCCTGTAATGGTTCCAGTAACCGTCGTCGAAATTGTACCTGTCTTGGTAGTTGAAATGGTTCCTGTCGAAGTGGTGGAGATGGTTCCGGTTTTCGCAAAGCTGGTGGCCGAAAGGCTCATGACCAGCACTGCTGCACAAGCGATGGGTTTGAAGTTCTTCATTGTTTTGCTCCTGGTGACTGAAAACGTCAGGGGTAATTTGGTCGGCTCGGAGGTTTCGCCTGCTGAGCATTTCCTTTGGGCCGGCCGTTAACAAATAACTGATTTCGCCTTGAGACTCTTCAAAGCTCATGCCAAAGCGAAAAGCGAATACGACGTAAATGTTAAGTCCTTGCTGATCTTGCATTTAAATGAGAAATGCATCTCATGTCGATAGTTGTTGTTGAACTCCACTCAGATTGTTTAGAGAGTAAACAGATTTGGAACATTCAACCAAAACAGCCCAATTTCGGCCAAGAAGCTTCCTCGCGATGTTTCCGCCTGAGGATGGGAGCCTTGTATATGCGAGTGGCAGTGGATACGTGATATGCAGCAACTCCGGCGCTTTACCTGATCGATGACAAACGTGACTTCTCTCAAAAATCATCGTTGGGCACAACAAAGCCATCTGGATTCGCTCTGCGAGAGTGAGCGGGTCATGGCCTGCTGCACGATCGCCCGCGAAAAGATAGAGATTGGAGACTACGATGCCGGCTGCTCCGTTCTTGCGCCGTGGTGGAAGCACGGAGAATGGCCGAACCAAAAAGGTCTCGATCGATTGGCTGCGGCAGAACTGCTTTTGACGACGGGATGTCTGAGCGACTCGGTGGCAAGAGCCAAGCGGATTGTGGGTGGTCAGAGGCTAGCCGAGGCGCTTATTAGCGGCGCAGTCGCTCTTTTTGATCACCTGGCAGAAAACAGTAGATCCATTGAAGCCCGCATTGAACTTGGGTGTTGCTATTACCACCAGGGACTGTTTGACCTCGCTCAATCCACACTAAGATCCTGCGTCGCCAGTGTTACTGAAAAAGACTATGAATTGCGCGCTGTGGCTTTGATTCGATTAGCGATCGTCGAGCGCCACTCGGGACGACTACACGAAGCGTTGGATTTGCTCGAGCAAGTCTCATCGGTCGAGACTATGACGACGCCATGGACGAAAGGTCGTTTTCGCACGGAGATTGCAAACACCCTAAAAGAGTTTGGGGTTGCGCAAGGTCAAAAGCATTACTTCGATCGTGCTTTGAGCCATTATGAAGAAGCTTCATTACTGTTTGAGCGGGTTGGAAATATGCGGTATGCCGCCGCGGTAGAAAATAACCGCGGCTACCTATTGCTAAGCCTGAATCGATTCGAAGAATCTCAAATACATCTTCAGCGCGCAAGAACTCTTTTTACTGGATTAGGGGATACTATCGGCTGTGCTCAGGTAGACGAGACACTGGCCCAACTGTACCTCGCATCGGAAAACTACGAACTAGCTGAGCGGGCCATCAAGCTGGCCGTGAACACGTTTGAGGGTAGTGGTGAGGATGCTCTACTGGCTGAGGCGCTTACCACGCAAGGTTTGATTCTCTGTCGCCTTGGCCATTGTCCCGAGGCCAAACCGATTATAGAACGTGCACGACGCGTCGCCGAACGATGTGGGGATCGTGAAGGTGCCGGGCGGGCTTTGCTGATTCTCATCGAAGAGATGTGTGATCAGCTTGCCGATGACGAGCGGCGGGAGATTGGGGCGCAGGCCAATCAGCTACTGGCCAACTCCCAACAACATGCCACCCGCGAGCGGCTGCGCAAGTGTCTTGAAACCATCGCTGAGGCTCACACACGCTACGAGGCGCAACGCGAACAGGAGATTCATGCGCAGAAGATGGCCGCGCTCGGCGAACTCTCGTTTGGCGTAGCTCACAACGTCAACAACACGCTCACCGGCATCCTCGGACGCGCCCAACTAATCCTTCGCAACAGTAACGATCCAACCAAGGTCGAAGCCGGCCTCGAACTGATCATCAAGAGCGCGGAAGACGGTGCCCACATCATTCGTCGCATTCAGGATTTCGCCCGCCAGCGCCCGAGTCGCGAGTTTGAAACGATCGCGGTTGCCGAGCTGCTCAAGGACGCATGCGAAATGACGCGGCCGCGCTGGGAGTCGCGCTCCGAATTCGCTCCGATTCGCTTTGCACTTCACGCCGATTGCCAGGCCTATGTAAAGGGCGATCCCGTCGAGCTGCGCGAGGTGCTGGTCAACATGATCTACAACGCGATCGACGCCATGCCCTCAGGCGGTGAGGTGCGCGTCGCGACACAAGAAACCCGCGAACGCGTGGTCATCCATATCACCGACACTGGCACCGGCATGGGACCCGAAGTGAAGCAACGCCTCTTCGATCCTTTCTTCACCACCAAAGGCAAGGCCGGCACCGGCATGGGCCTGGCCGTCAGCTTCGGTATCATCCGCCGCCACGAAGGCTCGATTGAAGTCGACAGCGAACAGGGTCGAGGCACCACGTTCAAGATTTCACTGCCCAAAGTCGTCGCCACATCGCAGAAAACCGAAGACAACAGCTCAACGGATGTTACCGCTTCACCATCCGAAGACAGGATTCGCGTACTGGTTGTTGACGACGAAACACACGTCCGCGAAGTCTTGATCGAAGCGCTGGAAGCTGAGGGCTGCGAAGTCGTAGCAGCTCAAAGCGGAGAGATCGCGCTGGCGCTTTACGATCAGTATGAAGGTAAGTTTGACGCTGTATTTACTGACATCGGAATGCCGGAGATGAGTGGGTGGGAATTGGTGACGGAAATTCGCGACCGCTCCAAGACGATGCCCATCGCGATTATAAGCGGCTGGGCCGATGCGATCAGCGTGCAGACTAGGAATGCAGTGAAGGCCGACTGGGTAGTTGCGAAGCCCTTCGATATCAACAAGATTTCCGGTATCGCCCAGGAAATCTCACAACGCAGAACCGCTAAGCTTGCCAACTAAACCTAAGCACTCACGCTCAGTTCGTGACGCTCGAGTTTGAGATACAGACCACGACGCGTCAATCCGAGTTCACGCGCCGCCCGCGAGATGTTGCCGCCGTGACGTCGCAACGCATCCGAAATCATTCGTCGTTCAACTTCGGCCAGCGCATCGGCCAGCGTACCTCCGGCACTCTGCACATTCGAAGCTGGTATCGACGCGATCGACGTTGCGGCCGAGGGCGTGGTTGGAGAAGAAGTGCGCTTTAACTCGGGCGAGAGCTGTTCAGGGGTAATGATCGTCCCATCTTCAGCGCGCGCAACCGTCCGCTGAATCTCATTGCAGAGCTGCCTGACGTTTCCCGGCCAATCGCTCACCATTAACAAATCAACGGCTTGCGGCGTGATCTGAATGTCTTTGCGGCCAAACTTTGCCGAATAATGGTTGACGTAGTAGTTGACGATCGTCGGGATCTCGGACCGGCGCTCACGCAGCGGCGGCACACGCAAACGAATCACATTCAATCGGTAATAAAGATCTTCACGAAAACGGCCTTGCGCCACCATCTCTTCGAGATCGGTGTTGGTGGCAGCAATGATGCGAACGTCAACCTTGATGGGTCGTTGTTCGCCGAGCGGCTGAATCTCACCTTCCTGCAAGAAGCGCAGGAGCTTCGGTTGAACGTCAAGCGGCAAATCGCCGACTTCATCGAGAAACAACGTTCCGCCGGCAGCCGTTCGAATTACGCCCTGAGAATCTGAAACCGCACCTGTAAACGCACCGCGCCGATAACCAAAGAGATAACCTTCCGACAACTCTTTCGGAACGGCCGTGCAGTTGAACGGCACAAACACTTTTCCACGGCGCGACGAGATCGCATGAATGGCGCGTGCCACCAATTCCTTGCCCGTGCCGGATTCACCGGTGACCAACACCGTCACATCTGACGAGCGAATCTTGTGTACCTCTTCGACCAACTGAGTCATTGCCGGGCTCGAGTGAATAAATCCAGGCATCAGGCTCGTTCCTGTGAGTTCGTCTGTATGTTCGTGCGACCCACTCTTCTGCGCACCTGCTCGCAAAGCACAAACGTCCATGCCCAGCTCGACAACGCGCAACAACGGCTCAAGCGCCACACCCTTCGGCAAGCTCGCGCGATTGCGTGGCGACAAATACAACTTGGCCGGCGGAGCATTCGATGACTTCAACAAGATCACTTCCGCATCGTGCTTCCGAGAATAGCGTTCGCGCGCCGACTCGTCTTCGACCGATTCGAGCTCCATTGCGATCTTCGCTGTTTCCGAAGCGGTGCAGCCCGTTGTGATCACGACTTTTGGTTCACCACGCTCGCCGCGCTCGGTAATTATCACTCGCTGTGCGCCGGTTTCCTGACGCATCACTGCGGCAAGCTCGCGCAACAAGAGTTCACGTGAAGCGACTGCTTCGGCGAGACGCAGAGTCAAAAGCTGCGTCAGAGCAGATTGGCCCTGGACGCGCTCCGGAGTTGCACGAGAGATATCGCGTAGTTCTTCTTCAGCTCGCGAAAGATCAACCCGCGCGCCTAGTTCTCGAAACGTATTCAAAGCGCGGCTCAAATGTTCGCCAGCACGATCCGGCAGAATCGTCGCATAAGCGCGGCCCAACTCGAGGTGTGCACGAGCCGCACGATAACGATCGCCCAGCATGTCGAAAATAGAAACACTGCTGCCGAAATGCTGTGCCGCGGCCGCTGCGTCGCCACGCGCCATATTCAACATTCCGTTGAGCCGCTGGGCCTCGCCAGTAAAACCGAGATCAGTAGCTGAGTCAGTTGTTTCTTCGCTGACGCGCTGAAGCTCTCGAGCACAATCGTCAACCTGGCGCATCGAGAGATACGCTTCCGCCGCAATCAAACGCGATTCGCAAACCGCCGGACGGTCGCCAATGTTTTCAGCCAGCGTGAGTGCTTCTTTCGCTTTCGATAATGCTTTTTCAGGGTCGGCAATCGCGACATAACAACGACCGAGCGTTCTCAACGCCTGGCATGCGTACCACTTATTTCCGTTTTCGGTGGCCAGCGCAACGGCGCGAGTTAGATAGTCTGTGGCTTGGTCCAGATCGCCGCGTAACATGTGCAACTCGCCGAGCGAATCGAGGATCATCGGAACTTTTGCGCCGCGTTCGTCGACTTCCGTCGCCAGCGACAACGCTCGCTCCAACGCCTCCTGTGCGCGATCCCACTGCCCGATCAAAATCAAATTAATGCCGAGATTGTTATAACCATCAGCAGCGTTCGTCTTGTGATCGGTGCGTTCGTAATAGGTGATAGCTTTCTTGAGATAATCGATGCCTTCCTGCGGTCGCTTCAGGAACCAGCAGGCGCCTGCCATGTTTGCGTAGGTCCTACCCAAAACGTAAGCGGCCGGTCTGTCGCCGATCAGCTTGAGCGCCTGTGAGAGATTTTCAAGTCCTGCTTCGTAATTGCCTTCGTGAATGTCTGCGACACCAACGCCAAAATATGATTCGGCGAGTCCGCGCCATTCACCACTCTGCCGAAAACTTTCCAATGCTCGCTGCGCATAATCGCGCGCAATCGGATATTCATTAATGCTTCGATAAACGCGCGACAGGGCGGCGTAAATATGGCCCAGGTTGGTCGCGCCGCTTTCTGCGTAATCGCGCAGTGTCGACTTAAGCATGGCGATCGCTTTCGGATGATCGCCGTTGTAGTTGTACGCAAGACCGATTTGAACGCGGAGATAACTGACAGTTTGATCGTCGAGCTTCGGCCGCGACTCCGGCGTTTCATACATTGAAACCGCCGCGAGTGAGTCGCGATAGTGGCCCTGTTGCTCAAGTACAGTTGAGAGAGCACATCTTGCCAGCGCCAGAACAGGCTGATTGTTTCGTGCGTTTGAGATGAGAATCGCGAGCCGATCCTTGGCTTCAGTGCACAGACCCTGATCGAGCAACGAACGCACTTCGTCCAGCTCGCGAGTCAACGACTCCGTTGTAGGCTTCGACCGCGAACGAATTCTTACCCGAGCGTCAGCGAGATCAACCACACCTCGCTCCAAAGGGGGCTTTTGATGATCACGAACTGGGGGCACGTGACCGACACGTTTATCCATTTAGTACCTATAAAAGATCAATCAAACAGACTTTTCATCTTGCTTGTTGTATGGGAGGGACCGTCTCAAACTATTTCCGACGACAGTGTTGCCGCGCAAACGTGTTATTCGTGGTGAATTTAACACATCACGTCAAAGTCGTACAGTTTTCTTACGCAGTTTTGGATCGCGGTGGCTTGACGCAGCTTTGGCCCTGATCATGCGAGATCGATAACAAAGCGGCGCTAGGCCGCCGCACTCCAAGGAGGCGCTCAAACCACATGAATACAATGAGTTGTTCGCCTTGACACCCCTTAGGTCGGCCGCTATCATTTCCGTTTCCGTTCGCAGCGCGGAACTTCGCCTAGGGTTATATGTTTGAGTCGCTCTCGGACAAACTAAAGCGGACACTGAAAAATTTGCGAGGCGAGGGCGTGCTGACGAAGGAGCACGTTGACGCTGCGCTTAGAGAGATTCGTCTGGCGCTTTTAGAGGCCGACGTAAATTACAAAGTCGCTAAAGACTTTATCTCCTCGGTTAAAGAGAAGGCCGAAGGGCAGCAGGTTTGGCAGGAGCTCAAGCCGTCAGAGCAAGTCGTCAAAATCGTATTCGACGAACTGGTTGAGTTGCTCGGCGGTCAATCGTCGCGGCTCGTTTTTACTAAACAGATACCAAACACGGTGATGGTGGTTGGCCTGCAAGGTTCAGGCAAGACCACCTCAACCGGGAAGATCGCGCGCTGGTTGGCGATGAATCAAGATCGAAAGCCGTTGTTGCTTTCGGTTGACGTTTATAGACCCGCCGCGCGCGAGCAGTTGAAAGTTATCGCGAAGGCCACTGGCCAACAGATCTTTGAAGATCCGCAAACAAACGATCCGCTGACGCTCGTGCGCGAAGCACATAAGCACGCAGAGCAAACCGGTTTCGACACGCTGCTGATCGACACTGCGGGCCGTCTGCACATCGACGATCAGTTGATGGAAGAACTGGTCATCATCAAGAAGGAGACTCATCCAGTTGAGATCCTTTTCGTTGCTGACGCGATGACCGGTCAGGACGCGGTTCGTTCCGCCGAAGAGTTTCATCGTCGCGTGGGAATCACGGGAGTGATTCTGACAAAGATGGATGGTGATGCGCGTGGTGGCGCAGCGCTTTCGATCAAGCAGGTGACCGGACAGCCGGTGAAGTTTGTCGGCGTTGGGGAACGGTACGACGCGCTCGAACCTTTTTATCCCGATCGCGTGGCCCAAAGAATTCTTGGCATGGGCGACGTTTTATCGCTCATTGAAGAAGTACAAGCGAAAGTCGATCAGGATGAGGCGGAACAACAGCTCAAGAAGCTACAGAAGAACGAATTCACGCTGGATGACTTTCGTTCGCAGCTACGACAGGTCAAGAAACTCGGCTCTTTCTCAAAGATCATGAAGCTCTTGCCGGACCAACTGCTCGGTGGCATGGGAATGCCGAATTTGGACGAAGAGCAGTCGAAAATGATGGAGCAGGAGCTGAAACGCACCGAGGCCATCATCGACTCGATGACCTGGGAAGAGCGTAACGACCATAAACTTTTGAACGCGAATCGTCGCCGTCGCATCGCTCGCGGATCGGGAACGTCAGTAGCGCAGGTAAATCAACTGATCAAGCAGTACGTTGAGATGCGGCAGATGATGCGACAACTTTCCAGCTCGGGATTGTTTGGTGGCGGTGGTTTGAAAAGCAGGATGTTGCGAAAGATGACTGGCATGCCTGACATGGCTGGGTTTGCAGGTGATGAGGGCGAAATGCCGTCGTTGCCGGCTGCACCATCAAGAAAGAAGTTAAAGAAGAAACGAAAAAAGAGAAGAAGGTAGGCCGCGGATGACGCGCACTACACGGATCAGAGGAGGAATCAATTGTTAGCGATCAAATTAATGCGCACGGGGGCGAAGAAGAGCCCGTCGTATCGTGTCGTAGTAAAAGAGAAACAATCAAAGCGCGACGGTGCGTATCTGGAGAATCTCGGCACCTACAATCCGACGCGAAATCCAGCAGAGATCAAGCTCAACCTGAGCAGAATCAATTACTGGATCGAGAAGGGTGCGCAACCCACTGATACTGTTAACCGTCTGATCAAGGCTAGCGCGAAAGCTGAACAAGCAGCGGCCGCTGGAACACAGGCCTAAGTTTTAGGAATCATGCGAGACGCCATCGAGATGATCGTTAAGTCGCTGGTCGACGATAGCGAGAAGGTTGACATTCGTGAGATCGAGCAGCGCAATGGAGCCACTCTCATCGAAGTGCGTGTCGCGCAGAACGATGTCGGCAAGATCATTGGCAAGCAGGGAAAAACGATACGTGCCTTGCGCTCGTTGGCCCGCATCGCAGGCGCGAAGAAGAACCGCCGCTACCTCCTCGAAATTGTCGAGTGAACGTGATGGAGGACGCCGGTTCGAGTGAATTGGTGGTTATCGCTCGAGCGGTTAAACCACGTGGACTGAAGGGCGAGATCGTCGCAGAGCTTTTGACGGACTTTCCCGATCGTTTTGAAGTCGTTGAGGAACTCGTGCTTGTTTCGCCGTCTGGTGAACGAAAAGCTGCAACGCTCGAAAATTACTGGTTCCAAAAGGATCGCGTTGTATTGAAACTGGCTGACTACGACGACGTTGAAGCAGCCAAAAAGTTGGTCGGTTTTGACTTCGCCGTCCCAGAAGCTGAACGCGTTCCACTTCCTGCGGATCATTATTACGACTGGGAACTGGAAGGCTGTACAGTCAAAGCCGGCGATGAGAGTATCGGGAAAGTTCAATCAGTAATCAGGACTGGTGGAACCGAGATCCTGGAAATTGCCGACGAGAACGGCAAACAACGATTGATTCCGTTGGTTGATTCGATCGTTGTCGAGATAGACGCGGCGGGAAAAACAATCGTGGTGGATCCGCCGGAAGGACTTTTGGATCTTTGATTTCTTAAAGGGATGTTGCGCTTCGATATCATCACGATCTTTCCTGAGTTTTTTCGCGAGGCGATAGATTGTGGGATTTTGAGACGCGCGCGTAATGCGGGGCTCGTTGATGTCAAAGCGCACGATCTGAGGCAATGGACCACCGACAAGCACCACGTCGTAGACGATCGCCCATTCGGTGGTGGCGATGGCATGGTTTTGAAACCTGAGCCGATCTTCGCGGGCGTTGAAGCGCTGACTGGTGCCTCGCGTCGAGAAGATTTTCCCGCAAACACGCGAGTGATTTTGTTGTCCGCGCAAGGTGAGGTCTTTTCACAGCCGCTGGCCCAGGATCTTTCGCAAAACGCATCCCACGTCGTACTCCTTTGTGGACGTTACGAAGGAGTTGACGAAAGAGTCGCCGAGGCATTGGTGACAGACGAGATCTCAATCGGCGATTACGTGCTGTCGGGTGGTGAACCGGCAGCGTTGGTGGTGATCGACGCCGTCGTCCGCTTGTTGCCCAGTGCATTAGGCAGCGAGACTTCGGCGGTGTTTGAATCTTTTTCAGAGGGTTTGCTGGACCATCCGCAATACACGCGCCCTCCCGAATTTCGCGGGATGAAAGTGCCCGAGGTTTTGCTGAGCGGGAATCACGCGGAGATCGAGCGCTGGCGCAGAGAAGCAGCGATTGAAAAAACACGGCGTAAACGTCCTGACTTGCTGAAATAGTTGAACTGAACAAGGAGCATTGAGATGAATCGATTGGACAAGATTGAAGAAAGCCAACTGCGTAAGAACCTTCCTGAGTTTCAGCCAGGCGATACGGTCCGTGTTCACGTGCGAATTAAAGAATCCGAGACTAAAGAGAGATTGCAGGCTTTCGAAGGCGTCGTGATTGCTCGTAAACATGGCGGCGCACGCGAAACCATAACCGTGCGAAAGACCAGTTTCGGAGTGGGCGTCGAAAGAATCTTTCCGCTGCACGCCACGATCATTGATCACATCGATCTGGTAAAAAGAGGTCGCGTCAGAAGAGCAAAGCTTTATTACCTGCGCGGACTTCGTGGTAAAGCCGCACGCATCCGCGAGCGCGACACGCGCGGACATCAAGGCGATGACGCGCAGGCTTCTGCGGCCGGCAAGAACAAGTGACGGACCGCTTTGCCTCCAAAGTAGTTTCGCCACAAAGAAGCACAAGAAGCACAAATGATTTTTCTGAGTTTTTTGTGCTCTTTGTGCATTTTTGTGGCTATGTCTTCTGATGCGGATCGCAATCGACGCTCATGCCGTTGGGACAAAGCTCGGTGGTAACGAAAGCTACGCCGTCAATCTTATTGAGGCGCTGGCGCAGATCGATAGCACCAATCAATACACCATCTTTGTTACCACTAACGAAGCGCGCGATCGCTTCCACGGGCGTTGGCCCAATTTCACAGTTCGCGCAACTCTCCCACACACGCCGTTAATCAGAATTCCACTTACGTTGAGCGCCGAACTGCGCAAACATCCGGTTGACGTTCTACACGTTCAGTTTACGTCTCCACCGTTCTGCCCGTGCCCGACAGTTGTCAGCATTCACGATCTTTCATTTGAACACTTGCCGCAAACATTCAAGCGTCGCAGCCGCATGCAGTTGCGATTAACGGTGCGGAATTCTGCCCGCCGAGCAGCTCGGATTCTTTCACTCTCGGAACATACGCGGCGAGACATCGTTGAAACATACCGCATCAGCGCCGATCGCGTTGTCGCAATTCCGCTTGCGGCGCCGTCGCACTTTGCTCCGGTCGCAGACGGTAAGGAACTTCAACGGGTGCGACACAATTACGGGATAGACGGCGAATACATTTTGTCTGTAGGTTCTATTCAGCCTCGCAAAAATCTGGCCCGGCTCGTCAGGGCGTATGCTTCATTGCGTGGCGAGTATTCAGCGGATAAGCTGCCAAAACTCGTGTTAGCCGGAAAGTGCGCGTGGCTCTTTGACGAAACCTTACGTGCGCTGGACCAAACCGGCCTGAAAGATACAGTTGTTTTGACTGGATATGTACCCGAAGCCGACTTGCCGGCGTTATATTCAGGAGCGCTCTGCTTCGTGTATCCATCTTATTTCGAGGGGTTCGGATTGCCACCACTCGAAGCAATGAAATGTGGCGCTCCAGTTATTGTAGGTAACAGAACAAGTTTGCCTGAAGTTGTGGGTGACGCCGCCTTGCCCGTCGATCCATTTGACGTTGAGGCGATCGCAGCGGCAATAAAATGCTTGATGCAAGATTCACAACTGCGGCGGGAGTTGGGTATTAAAGGTCAACAACGGGCCAGCATGTTCGATTGGCGAGAGACGGCCAGAAGAACGTTGGAAGTCTATAAAGAGGTTGTTCATCCATAGATTACACAGATTCGATCGAATCAATCTGTGTAATCTGTGGATAGAAAAGCAAATGCGCATCGCAATTCTCGGAACACGTGGTATTCCAGCCAGCTACGGAGGGTTCGAAACCTTCGCCGAACATCTCGCAACGCGTTTGGTCGCGCGCGGCCACGACGTCACTGTTTATTGCCGCGCGCACTACGTTTCTCCGCGACAGTTGGAATATCACGGCGTGAAGCTCGTGGTCCTGCCGACGATCAGGCATAAGTACTTCGACACTGTCGTCCACACTTTTCTTTCCGCGATTCACGCGGTGTCAGGTCGTTTCGACGCTGCTTTGATCTGCAACTGCGCCAACGCGCCATTTAGCCCGATTCTGAGATTCACAAGAACGCCCGTAGCCATCAACGTTGATGGACTCGAGCACAAACGAAAGAAGTGGAGCTGGCTCGCACGGCGCTACTACCGGTTTGCCGAATACCTCTCGACCTTGTTGCCAAACGAAATGGTGACGGATGCACAAGTGATTCAGGACTATTATCTCGCGCGTCACAACGCGTCATCGACTATGATCGCTTACGGCAGCGAAGTCGAACGGCGTCCTGATCGCGCGACTGTTCGCAAATGGCGAGTTGAGCCGAACAGGTATGTTTTGTACGTGTCGCGGCTCGAGCCTGAGAACAATGCGCATCTCGTGATCGAGGCTTTTAAGAAAGTCAGAACTGCTTACCGCTTGCTGATCGTGGGCGATGCGCCGTATGCCGAACACTACATCAACAGTTTGAAAGCCCGCGCGCGTGGCGACAAGCGAATCATCTTTACTGGATTTGTTTTTGGTCAGGATTATCGGGCGCTGCAGCAGAACGCCTATTGTTACATTCACGCCACCGAGGTCGGCGGCACGCACCCCGCCTTGCTCGAGGCGATGGGCTACGGAAACTGCGTGCTGACGCTCGCGACTCCCGAAAACATTGAGGTCGTCGGTGAGGCTGGCGTGCCTTACATTAATGAATTCGACTTGGCTGAAAAGCTACAACGAGTTTTGCGAGATGGGTCGTTGGTGCAGGCTTACCGGAACCGGGCGCAGCAACGTGTTCAGAGTCAGTATGATTGGGAGTCTGTGGTCGATCAGTACGAGCAACTTTTTGCGCGGATGAGTGGACACATCGTATCGACTGCGACTGCGTCGGCTGAGCAAGAAGCGGCGAAAGTGCTACAGGAGTCCTAAAAGAAGGGGGCCCCGCTAATCCTGAAATCAGCGGGGCGAAGCGTTACGGGCAGGTTCGGGCAAAACAGGGTGGCTGCAAAGTATGAGAATCGCCAAATCTCATGACGATTCGAACGGGCGGCGCGTTAGCGGGTCAGGGATAAGAGCAAATAACTAAAGCAAGACGCACCAATCCAACACTTTGCCCAGCCGCATTTCAAACAATCCAATAATCCTTGCTAATTGTTCTTGTGCGAAATTATACGATTGAGATGTGACCTGTCAAGCACAATTTTAACTATTTTGTAAAATTCTTGTGACAGATCGGGTCCGCGCGATCCGCGGCTCAAGCTTTTACTCGCCCGATCGAGTTTGCTGGAGGCGGTAAGCCTGTCGTCTGACAGTCTCGGAAACGTTCCGGTTTTGCGCCAGATTCTGCAGATCTTTCGTGCGAATTCGGCCCAGGATGTTCATAACTGTCGGGATCGGAGTGCGTGGATTTCGTGCGAGGTTGTGAATGATCGGGTAAGAGCGCGCCCAGCTTCGATTGAGAGCGATTAAACGCAGCACTTCGTCCGCAACCGTCCTCATCGCCGCGACATTCTCGATTTCTTGCTCGGTAATTCGCGGATTATTGACCACGGCGGAACAGACCACCTTGTTTGAATCACGGATCAAAATGCCGCGGGCCTCGCGGTCTCCCTTCATCGCCAGTTTCATCCGATCCTTGGTATTCATGAACATGATGCGACGAATGAGTGAAACTCTCTCAGGATTGACTTCACCCGACTCGAGCCGCTCGCTCTCAATGACGCGCTGAACGTTGGCCGACACGTCTGCCGCTGTTTCGGCAATCAACTCCTCATAACGTTCCGCCGGCAGCCATGAATCATCCAGATCCGCGTCCGAGACTTCGATGTGCTGCGCGATTAGCCACGCGTCTTCGAGACTCAACTCGCCGGCGGCGCCGGTCAACTCCGCTGTTTCGAAAAATTCAGCGGCTGCGGTCTGTCCGCGTGCTCTCAATTCGTCGGCAATCTGCCGCGCGCCGCGTTCCTTCTCGAAAAATTCTTTGCGCGTTTCGCGAGCACGTCTTTCAGCTTCGCCGCCGCACGCTGGATTATTGAGAATCGCGTCGATGATCTCGGGAGAACGGACCAGTCGCTGCTGATTGATCGTTATGAGCTCGAGAAGCGAACTGTGTGGCGTGATAGCTGCGAGTTTTGCGAGCGCGTGATCGGGCGTGTTCGTGTTGAGAATCGTGGCTTCGTAAACTTCCTGCTTGCCGTCGCTTTGCGTTGCCAGATAGGCCAAGACGGTTGGAGCAGTATCCGGCGCTGAGGCTGCGACTAAGAGATCTTCCGGAGTTTCAGCCTGGAGAGTTTCGTTTGCTGCTGCGGCAATTTGCGGATCATCGCTGGTGGCGAGTGCAACGAGCACTTCCAGAAGGTCGCTCTGCTGTAACGGCAGCATTCCACGTGCGGCCGCGAGCCGGGCAGGTTGCGGAGCACTGCCGCTGATGATCGCATGAACGACCGGATTGGTTGATGAGATTTCGCAGGTCAACGTAGGATAAGGTTAAGCCGCAGATGACGCGGATGACGCAGATTGCGAAAACTGATCTGCGTCATCCGCGTCATCTGCGGCTTAAATCGTTTTCCACTCTTTCATGCCGCGATTCCGTGGCACTTCTTATACTTCTTACCCGATCCGCACGGGCACGGCTCGTTGCGTCCGACTTTCGGTTGATCTCTAACGACCGTCTTCACTTTGCCGTTTTCTTCACCTGCTGGAGCGGCGCCCTGATTTGGTCCGGTGAACCTCAACGCTGCGGGCCGGCGCGCCATGCGTCGTTGCTGCAAATTCTCCGGCGCCTGTTCAGAAACTACCTGCAAGTTGAACAGCGAGCGAATCGTGCTGGTGTCAATGCGGTCGAGCATCTCCTGGAACAGATCGAAACTCTGCTTCTTGTATTCAACGAGCGGGTCCTTCTGTCCATAACCAACGAGCCCGATTCCCTGTTTGAGGTGGTCCAACGATAGCAAGTGGTCCTTCCACTGTGCATCGATGATATTCAACATGATGATGCGCTCATAAGTGCGCATCGCTTCTGGACCAATCTGCTGTTCTTTCGCTTCGTACTTGACCTTGAGCCGCTCCCAAATCGCGTCGACGACTTCCTGCGACGTCATGTTGGGAATGTCGATTTCTTCACTATCCGGATCAAAGTCGTAAATAGTCTTTATCTGGATCTTGTAATTGTCGATGTCCCAATCGTCCTGCGAAACATCCGGATTGAGATACTGCCGAGTTATGTCCGACAACAGATCGTAAGCAACTCCCGATGACGGCGGATCGCCCATCAAGTAGTCACGCTGATCCGGCTCTTCCATCAATTGACGGCGCAGACCATAAATCGTCTCGCGCTGTTTGTTCATTACGTCGTCGTACTCGAGCAGGTGTTTGCGAGCTTCGAAGTTGCGTCCTTCAACAGACTTCTGCGCCGCGGCGATTCGCTTCGATACCATCTTCGACTCGATGGCAATTCCCTGCTCCATGCCGAGACGTTGCATCAGCGCTTTCACTTTATCGCCGGCAAAGATGCGCATCAGATCGTCTTCGAGTGACAGGAAAAACCGCGATGATCCCGGGTCGCCCTGACGTCCAGCACGTCCACGTAGCTGATTGTCAATACGCCGCGACTCGTGCCGTTCGGTACCGACGATGTGCAAGCCTCCGAGCGATACAACTTCCTGGTGCTCGTCTTCGACAATGCGTTTTGCCTTTTCATAGGCGACGCGCCATTGCTCTTCGTTCGCCTCGTCAGGATCGACCTCTTCCTTCTTCAAGAACTCGCGCGCCATGAAATCGGGATTGCCACCCAATAAGATGTCAGTACCGCGACCGGCCATGTTCGTCGCGATCGTCACCGATCCTTTTCGACCAGCCTGTGCGACGATCTCGGCTTCACGTTCGTGATACTTCGCGTTCAGCACGTTGTGTGGAACCTTGTCCCGCATCAAACGACGCGAGATCAATTCCGAGTTCTCCACTGAAACCGTACCAACCAGCGCGGGCTGACCCTTGTCGTGACAATGCTTGATCTCCTCGATCACCGCATCCCATTTTTCCGGTAACGTGCGATAGATCACGTCTGAATTGTCCACGCGAACCATCGGCATGTGCGTCGGAATAACGATGACGTCGAGTTTGTAAGTCGAGGCAAATTCCGCCGCTTCCGTTTCAGCCGTACCGGTCATACCGGAGAGTTTTTCGTAAAGCCTGAAGTAGTTTTGCAGCGTGATGGTGGCGAGCGTCTGGTTTTCTTTCTCGATCTCGACGCCCTCTTTCGCTTCCACGGCCTGGTGCAGACCGTCGGACCAACGACGACCTTTCATCAAACGACCAGTGAAGTCGTCGACGATGATCACTTCGCCATCCTGGACCACGTATTGATGGTCCAACTTATAAAGTGTGTGTGCTTTCAACGCCTGCTCCACACAATGGAGCAGCTCCATGTTTGAAGGATCGTAAAGATTTCCCACGCCCAACAAGCGCTCGGCTTTGTCAACGCCTTCTTCGGTGAGCACGGCGGTGTGCGCTTTTTCATCAACAACGTAATCGCCGGTTTTTTGGCCGTCGATGTCCTCGCCTTTTTTCAGATGCGGAATAATCGCATCAGCGTTTTTGTACTTATCCGTGGCTTCGTCGGACGGTCCTGAAATGATCAGCGGCGTGCGCGCTTCGTCGATCAAGATCGAGTCAACTTCGTCGACGATCGCGAAGTAGTGGCCACGCTGCACGCAAGTGGCGAGGTCAAACTTCATGTTGTCGCGCAGATAATCGAAACCGAATTCGTTGTTGGTTCCGTAGGTGATGTCAGCGGCGTAGGCGGCCTGCCGTTCGAAATCGTCCATGTCGTTCTGGATGCAACCAACTTCCAGACCAAGGAAACGATGTATCTGGCCCATCCACTCAGCGTCGCGTGAAGCCAGATAATCGTTGACGGTCACGACGTGAACGCCGCCACGGCCGGTGAGCGCATTTAAATAAGACGGCAAGGTTGCTACGAGCGTTTTACCTTCACCGGTTCGCATCTCAGCGATCTTGCCTTGATGCAGCACAGTGCCACCGATCAACTGCACGTCGAAGTGACGCATTCCGGTGGTCCGCACACTCGCTTCTCTGACAACTGCAAACGCCTCGGGCAGGATCTCGTCGAGCACTTCGCGTTCGCGGCGTTTGCGTTCCTCTTTGTCAGTGATGTCGCCAACGGCGCGCTGAACGCGCTCTTTGAAACTCGCCGTGCGCGCCCGCAGTTCATCATCTGAAAGCGCTTTCACGGATGGCTCGAGTGAGTTGATCTTATCGACCAGCGGCTGGATGGATTTCAAAAACCGCTGGTTGCTGCTGCCAAAAACTTTAGTAAGGAATTTATCGAAACTCATAGCTTTGTTAGTGTAGCCAATCAGTAAAAATCTGTGAATCCGTGGCTTAAACGCCAGGCTTTAATTGTTTATTAATCATGTCAACTACAGTTTGTCGAGGCATTGAGAAGTTAACTGCAACCTTCTTGCCATCGGGTGTCGCAGTCGAATTCTTCATCAACTCTGCTTCATCTTTTCCCGCTCGCGACCACGCGCCGAGGGCGAGCATATTGTTGAAATCTCTCGCAAGCTTCTCGGCGCTTCCTGACGACGACGCCTCAGACTCAACTGAAGCAAGCACTTCCTTCTCGCCCTGCTTGATTGTGATCTTCACGGTTGCGCCTGGATTGTCCTCGCTAATTGGCCGCAGGAAGATTAATAATCCGCTGTCGTTCAATGCCGTGACCATCCGGCTAAAGAGATCCTGAAGAATCGCATCGCCTTCCTTCTTAGTGAAGCGCGGGTTTACTAGTTTCGCTTTGTCATCCAGTTCCGCTTCGATGACGATCTCGAACGGCTTGTTCAAATCCAGCTTGCCTTCGTTCTTCAAGTCGTTCATCTGCGCTGCGAGATCTTTCAGCGGCTTCTTGTTGATCTGGTTCTCTTCGGGCAATGGGATGTTGTTCTGTGCGGCAGTTTTCTCTAGCTCCTTCTGTGCTTCTTCGGGAGTCAAGGGAGTCTTTGAAGCACTCGGCGAGGCCTGAGCAACTGCGGCTGGCGATGCCGAAGTTTCCGGGTTCAGACTCGGAGACGGACTCGCCTCCGGACTCGGCGAAGGTGTCGCTTTGGGCTGGAGGTTCTTCTCCGAACCTGCGAGCGAGATTATCTTGGGCGCGAATGGATCGACTGCGGCGGCGCCAGTTGCCTGCGGCGGAAGTTCGGCTGCGACTTGACCGTCAGGCGTGAAGTAGCCCGCGGGATAATGAAACTTGTCAGTCAACTGAACCAACTGCACGTCGTTAGCAATCTGCGTTGGATCATAAGCTTTGTCCACGAACCTCGTATGCGCGACCAGCGCAGCGATATTGAGCGTGTCGCGAAACGCCGGAACGTAAACCACCATCAACAACAGCGCCAGATGCAGTATCAGCGAAGCGCCGGTCAGCCGAGTCAGCACCTTCCATCGCGGCTCGCGGTTAACCTCAAATTTCTCGAACAGCTCCGCCATTCTGTCAACCCTGTCTTAGACGCCATTGTAACTCTCAGGGTTCGCGTTGGCACTTCGCAGGCTAAGACTACGAAGTTAGAATGAACTTCGTTGCGTCGAAATAATCGAAAAGACTGGAGCAAACGCAGGTCACGCGGCCGGCGTAACCCCGAAAGATCTGAGCCGAAGCCGCGGCCAAGGCAGGTCGCTCCACCATCCAGAGAGCTTAAAAAGCTGCTCGAAGGAATCGGAACACCACGTCCAACGCCGTTCAAACCCGACCCATTTCAACTCGAAGCGTTAGCTGCACTCGAATACGAAGACGTCCTCGTCACGGCGCCCACCGGCAGCGGTAAGACGTGGATCGCGCGTGAAGAGATCCGCCGGCTTCTCGATAGCGGTCGCCGCGCCTGGTACACGTCGCCATTGAAAGCACTCACCAACTCCAAGTATCAGGAGTTCACCGATGAGTTTGGCGCTGAACGAGTAGGAATTCTGACGGGCGACAGAAAAGAGAACTCGGACGCGCCGCTGATCGTCGGCACGACCGAGATTTATCGCAATCAGCTTTTCGACTCGTTGCGCGGTGGCAGTGAAGTCAACGCGGATCTAGTTGTGCTTGATGAAGCGCACTATCTCGCAGACGAGGAACGAGGTCATGTTTGGGAAGAAGCGATCATTCTCACGCCGCCGAGAATTCGTCTGTTACTGCTTTCGGCGACGATTGGAAACGCGCATGAGTTTGCGTTGTGGCTTGAAGAGGTTCGTGGTGTGCGCTGCGGTGTTGTCACTGGACCACCGAAGCGCCCGGTGCCTTTGCGTTCGGCGCTCTTGTTGCCTGACAGACGATTGTTGCCGTTGCTGAATGAGGCGGGAAAACTGAATCCGGTGATAGAAAACTTAGCCGCGGATTACGCGGATGAACGCGGATCAAGAAGATGAAACTGCGAATGCCTGAGATGCCGTCGGCCACGTTGCTCTCGGCGCTCGAGGAGTACAACTTGCTGCCCGCGATCGTGTTCCTGCCAACGAGGCGCCGCTGCGATCAGGCTGCTTCGGAAGCTGCACTGTCGCGCCGCGATCCGAATGATCGTCGTCGTGAAGCACGGCGCGACTTCATGCGTTCATTTGTCGAACAACACGCAGAAGTGCGTGGACACCGTCATTGGGACACGATCATTCGCGGAGGCGTTGCGTCGCATCATGCCGGGCACATTCCCGCCTGGAAACTGGTGATTGAAAAACTGATGAGCGCCGGACTGCTCGATGCGATCTTTGCCACCGCGACAGTTGCCGCCGGCGTGGATTTTCCCGCGCGCACGGTGGTGTTGACCGGCGCTGATGCGCGTACCGGAAACGGTTGGCGTCAATTGTCGGCGTCGGAGCTTCAACAGATGACTGGCCGCGCTGGTCGTCGTAGTCGAGACAATGTCGGTTTTGTCATCGCTGCGCCTGGATTGCATCAGGATCCGCAACGTATTGCACAGCTCTTGCGCGCCGCGCCCGATCCGCTGGTCAGTCAATTCCGCGCGACTTACACGACGCTTTTGAATCTGCTCGACGCTTACGGCAGTTTTGCTTCAGTGCGTGAGATCGCTCAGCGAAGTTTTGCTTATCGCGACTTCGCGCACCAGATAATTCAACTCGAAAAGAGTCGGGACGACAGTCAGCAGAAGATCGAACTCGCGTTGCATGAAGCCGGTTGTGACGTTCCGATCTCGGTTGTGCTTGGTTTAGAACGACTGGTCGGAGCTCGGGCGCGTTTGCAGGAAGCGAAGCCGCAAACACGCGCTGAAGTTTTTCATCGCTGGCTTGACGACGTGGTGAAGCCTGGCCGTGTAGTTGGTGTTGGTCGCGCAGGTCGGCGGTTGGTTATCGTAATTGAAAAGCGCGATGGCAGTATTCGCGGCATGCGTGAAGATGGCAGCTACGCCAGTTTTCCGCAGGAACGAATCGGACGCGTCTATTCGCCCATCTATCGTTTGCGCGAGGACGACATTGAAGGCGCGTTTGAAGAAATTCGCGAACGCGGACGAGAATTGGTGCTGGCTGAACCAAGGCTGCGCGACGCTTACGCCGAAGAAACAGACGCGCTCAAGATCATCGACGACTCGATCGAGAACCTTTTGCCAGCGCAAATTACGCGTGAGCATAGAGAACGATGCACGCAGGCGATCTGGCAACTACACTCGACAGCGGAAGACTTCGAACGCGCGAACCGGCGGATTGAAGCATTGCGCGGCGAAGTTTGGCTGCCGTTTGAACAACGCGCGAAAGTACTTTCCATCTTTGGCTATTTGGATTATGAGGCAGAAAAAGTCACGGAACGTGGACGTTGGCTCGCCGATCTGCACATCGATCGACCGCTGTTGGTTGGCGAAGCACTGGAAAACGGATTGTTCAATTCACTCGAGCTAAAACAACTCGCCGGAATCATGGCCGCGCTGACCGCAGACGAAGACCGCGACTACGGCGAACTCGAGTTGGACGACGATGTCGTGACTTCGCTAGCGCGTTTCGAAGACATCGGTTTCAAAGTTTCTGCCGAAGAATGGAAGCACGGTCTCGAGCCGGCGCCGGAGTTGAACTTCTCAGCGGCGGGCGCGACAGTGCGTTGGGCCAGCGGTGCTGAGTGGTCGCAGATCGTTAGAGACACCCGTGCGGAGGAAGGCGATCTGTTTCGCATGTTTTCTCGAACGGGCGAAGCGCTGTTGCAAGTCGCTGGTCTGCGTCGCAGTCATCCGCAGGCGGCGCAAATGGCGGCGACCGTTGCTGAGATGGTTTTGCGCGAGCCGATTCGGTAGGATGAATCCACAGATTACACAGATTACGCAGATTAAATCTAAAGAGGGGAATCATTATGTCTAGTTCTACAGCTCAACAACAACCATCACCAGTCTTATTCTTCCAAACAATCAACGCACATCAGCGGACCGAGGCTTTGAAAGCCGCGATCGAGCTTGAGGTGTTCACTGCGATCGGTGAAGGCAACGCGACAGCCGCGGAGATCGCGAAGCGCTGCCAGGCCTCCGAACGTGGCACGCGTATACTTTGCGACTTTCTGACGATCATCGGAATGCTCACCAAACAGGGCAACCGCTATGCATTGACGCCCGACTCCGCGACATTTCTCGATAAACATTCGCCGGCATATCTCGGCGGCGCGGTTGAGTTTCTTGCATCGCCTGAACTGATGGAAGGTACGAAACACCTCGCCGATGCAGTGCGCAAAGGCGGCACCGCCATCGACGACGAAGGCACCCTGGAACCAGAGAATCCGATCTGGGTGAAGTTCGCACGCGGCATGGCGCCGATGATGATGATGCCTTCCCAGTTGATCGCAAAGCTCGTGGATCCAAAAGCAGAACGCAAGTTGAAGATTCTCGACATCGCTGCGGGTCACGGCCTCTTCGGCATTGCGTTCGCGAAAAACAATCCGCAGGCCGAGGTCACTGCCGTTGATTGGAAAGCCGTGCTCGAAGTGGCGAAAGAAAATGCGCAGAAGGCAGGCGTGGCAGAACGACATCATACGATCGCAGGCAGCGCCTTCGATGTTGACTTTGGCAACGGCTACGATCTGGTCCTGTTAACTAACTTCCTGCATCATTTCGATCCGCCGACATGCGAGACGTTGTTGCGCAAGGTGCACGCCGCACTTGCTGATGGTGGTCGAGCGGTGACGTTGGAGTTCGTGCCGAATGAAGATCGAGTGACGCCGCCCGACACCGCTGGGTTCAGCATGATGATGCTCACCGGCACACCGAGTGGTGACGCGTACACGTTCCCTGAGTTGGAACAAATGTTTGCCAACGCAGGCTTCTCGCGCAGCACGCTCTACCCGCTGCCACCGACAATCCAGCAAGTGGTCATCTCTGAGAAATAATTGGATCAACGATGCGCTACTTTTTCCTCCTACTTTGTCTCGCGATGGTTCTTCCACAGACACAACGTTCGGCGCCACCCGAAACTGTTTACTTGCTCCGGCCGGCTCACATCTTCGATGGTGAGTCGGCCCAGCTTCATGACAATTGGGTCGTGCTCGTGCGCGGCGACAAGATCGAAGCAGTTGGACCAGCGAACAGCATCAGTGGCGCGTCGAACGCGAAAGTGATCGATCTTCCCGGTCTGACGTTAATGCCGGGCTTGATCGAAGCGCACTCACACGTGCTGTTGCATCCGTACAGCGAAACTGTTTGGAACGATCAAGTGGCGCACGAATCGTTGAGTTTGCGCGTTGCGAGAGCGACGAATCATCTGCGCAATACATTGCAGGCGGGTTTCACTACGATTCGCGATCTTGGAACTGAAGGCGCGGGGTACGCCGACGTTGGTCTCAAACAGGCCATCGAGCAGGGCATCATTCCTGGACCACGAATGATCGTCGTCACGCGAGCGATTGTGGCAACCGGCAGTTATGGACCAAAGGGTTACGCATCGGAATGGCGCGTTCCGCAGGGCGCGGAAGAAGCCGACGGAGTTGATAATTTGATTCGCGTGGTGCGCGATCAGATTGGACACGGTGCCGACTGGATCAAGGTCTATGCTGACTACCGTTGGGGCAAATCGGGTGCGGCGCCGACTTTTTCACTCGACGAATTGAAACTGATCGTCGAGACGGCGAAGAGCGCTGGAATTCCCGTGGCAGCCCACGCGACCACGACCGAAGGCATGCGACGCGCGGCGCTCGCCGGAGTGGAAACGATCGAACATGGCGATGGCGGCACGCCGGAAGTGTTTCGGCTGATGAAGGAACGCGGCATTGCGCTCTGCCCGACACTCGCGATTGCTTCGGGCGCGAATGTCGAACGCAAGCGTGCTGCGTTTCGAGCAGCGCTCGACGCGGGTGTGACGATTGCGAGCGGCAGTGATGTTGGCGTGTTTGCTCACGGCGACAATGCGCGTGAGTTAGAGGCGATGGTGAACTTTGGCATGCCGCTGATCGATGTGCTGCGTTCTGCGACTTCTGTCGATGCGCGAGTGCTGCACATGGCAGATAAGATCGGATCGATCAAGCCGGGACTCTTAGCCGACGTCATCGCGGTTGAGGGCGATCCCACGAAGGATGTCGGCGCGCTGCGAAGGGTTCGGTTCGTGATGAAAGGCGGCGTCATCTACCGCGAAAAATAATTATCCGCGTCATCCGCGTTTATCCGCGGCTAAAGTCTATTTCGGAACCAGGCGCGCCACCGTCATCAGCAGCTCTTCGGTCTTAAACGGCTTCGGCACGAAATCGCTAAAACCAGACTCCAGCGCTCGCTTCCGATCCCGATCCGTATGCGCCGTCACCGCCACACACGGAATATGCGCCGTGAGAGCGTTGGCTTTGAGTGCTCTGAACACTTCCCACCCGTCCAATCCGGGCATTGAAAGGTCGACCATAATCAGGTCAGGAGGGTTTGCACACGCCAATTCCAGGCACTCGTGGCCGTTTCTGGCCTCGCGAACGTCGTAATTTGCATTCGCCAACAACAACCGCAAAAGTTCGCGATTGTCGTCGTAATCCTCTGCAATAAGTATGGTGGGCGGCATACGTCCCTTTGTTCTAGCGTCCCTGACCGTTTCAGTCAAGCCGTCTCAGAAAACGATTTCTTGACTAGCTTGACTCCAGCCGTTCATAATCACTTGAGAGTCGTGCGGCCCCTGCTAGACTCTTCATTACCTGGTAATCAACCTTAGGTTCGAAATTGCCTACCTTAAAACCTTGAGGTTCGTCAAAACAACACCACGACACGGAGGAGCGAGCTGTGGTCAACGGACATCTGGAAGATAGTTTGCGGCGTGAGATCGAGAGTTATCTCGAAGGTCGCCTCAGCGCGGTCAAGCAGGAAATAACCAGCCTGCAAAGTCTACTTAATGAGTCACTTTCGACTTTTCTTGACCGTCAGGCGGATGTGCAGATGGAAGGCAGCCTGGTTGCTTCCATTTCCGAGCATTTGCGCGCTGCTCACGAACGCGGCGTCGAGTTGGCAGCATCGGAATCGTCGCGCGCCAAAGCCTCCAGCGACATGGCGATCGTGAAATCAGCGATTGCGGAGATTAACGAGCAGAAGTCGCAGGCCGACATTCTTAAAGCACTGGTGAACCGAGCTTCCTCGTTTGCGCCGCGCGTAGCCTTCTTTGTCGTGAAAGGCGAGCAGGCAACTGGGTGGCGCGGTCGCGGTTTCGAAGGAACTGTAGGCGACGAAACCATTCAACAGATCTCAATGCCATTGTCGTCAGACACGGTTGTCAGCAGCGCCGCGAGAGGACTTTCGACCTGGAGCGGCGGGCCTGGTTCGCACGCCGACGATCACGCATTGCTAAATCGGCTCGGCGAGCAGCCTCCACAACGCATCGTGGCGATCCCTCTCGTCGTACGTGGACGCGCAGTTGCGGTGCTCTACGCCGACTCTGCTGGTCTTGATTCGGAGTCAATAAATCTCGAAGCGTTGGAGACGTTGGTGACGGTTGCAGGGATGGCGGTTGAGTTGTTGTCAGTCTCACGAACCGCTGCGAAAAAAGCTAGTGAAGCAGAACCTTCACCCGCGCCTGCGGAAGAAGTCCAATCATCTTATGAGCCGTCGAGCGAATACGCAGAACCGGCTGCACCTGTCGCTGCTGAACCGTCATTCTCCGGAGCTGATACGGTTCAGAATTATGAAACGAGTTACGAGCCGACTTACGAGCAGACCTATGAACCGACGCCCGTAGAACCCGAGGCTTTCGTTGAGGCTGCCCCTGTTGAGGAACCGGCCGGAGTGTTTGAAGATACTGCGGCGCCGGCCGAAACACCTGCGCCGAGCGAGGAGCCGCCGGAATGGAATGCACCTGCGCACGTCGCACCCGTCGGAGCATCACGCCGTCGTTATGGTCAGGATGCGGAGCTGCCTGTTGAAGTTTATAGTGAAGAGGAACGGCGTTTACACAACGACGCTCGCCGTTTCGCGCGACTGCTGATCTCCGAGATCAAGTTGTACAACGAGCAGAAAGTTGCAGAAGGTCGAACCGAGCACGATCTCTACGATCGTTTGCGCGAGTACATCGATCGCTCGCGCGAGATGTATGATAAACGCGTGAAGGCGGAAGTCGCCGCTCGCTACGACTATTTTCACGGTGAGCTGGTCAACACGCTTGCTGAAGGTGACGTTTCAAAACTCGGAGCAAACTATCCCGGCGCGACCGTTAACGCTTAACCACAAAGAGGCACAGAAGTCACGAAAATAAGGTTTTCATGGGCAGACATCGGTTAGTTTTAGTTTTCGTCGGTGTGGCCCTCGTTGCTGTCGCATCCCTACCATTCTTGATGAGCGCGAGTTGCCGCACCCGGCAGCAACCAGCCGCTGAACAAAAAGCTCTCGAAACGGTTCGCAGCATGACTCGCAACGACGTGCTGCCGGCCGAGGATGCTGTTCTCGGAATCGAGAATCAGTTTCCAAACAGCAAAGCCGCAGCGCTCGCCCGAATACTCCGCGCGCGAATCAGACTCAACGCAAAAGATTTCGCCGGAGCCGCCACTCTACTCGACACGAAGATCATCGGCGAACAGACTTCGCTGGCCGATTACGCGCTCTTTATGCGCGCCGACGCGCTCGAGCAGGCGGGAAAAACTCAGGAAGCGCGCGCGATTTTTCAACAGTTAATGCAGCAGTATCCGAATTCGTTACGCGCGCGCGAAGCTGCGCTGCGGGTTGCGGATTTGCTGATGAAGAGTGGAGCGGCCGCCGCAGTTCCACTTCTTTTGAAAGATTGGGCACAAGCTGACGACGCAGGCGCGTTGCTCGCAACCGCCAAAGCTCACGAGCAGAGTTCGGACACTACTCGGGCGCTCGCCGCTTATCGTCGACTCTACTTCTTTTCTCCCGAGTCGAGTGAAAGTGTAGAAGCGGCGACTGCCATCACGAAGCTCGGTTCAAACGTCGCGCCCGCTTCAGTCGAAGAAGCAATCACACGAGCCAACCGTCTTTATGCTGCGAAGAAGTTTAGCGACGCGTTCAACGCCTATGGCGACGCATTCGCGAAGTTTCCCGCAACCGCGACAACTGAAAATCAACTTCGGCGGGGTATCGCTGCGTACAGTGCCAGAAAAACTCCTGAAGCGATCGCTGCTTTGACCACGATCCCAACTTCCGCCGGTGAGACTCGGGCCGAGGCGCTCTTTTATCTCGCACAAACCTACGCTCGCGCTAAACAGTGGGAACAGGCGCGTGCCACCGCCGAAGAACTGCGTCGCGTATTTCCAAACAGCAGCTTCACTCCACGAGCCTTCGTTGCCTTGGGCCAGATAGCACAGGAACAGAAGAACCAGACCGACGCTTCGTATTTCATGCATGCGGCAGTCAACGGATTCTCGAGTTCGCTTGAGGTGGCCCAGGCCCAGTTTGATCTCGCCTGGGAAGCGCACGATGCAAAGAACTTCGCCGACTCGTCGCGGATGCTCACCGAGCACCTGGCTTACTACGCAGACAAGAACACCGATAATCGCGGTCGCGCAGGCTACTGGGCCGCGCGCGACTCCGAAAGAGCAGGCAAACTCGCCGAAGCACGCGCGCTCTACGAAGCAATGCAGGCGCGTTACGATGCAAACTGGTATGGCTATCTCGCGAAGCAGCGACTGGACGTTCTGAGTCGCACAACTCCCGCGAAGTCTTTTTCTCCGGATTCGATCGTCGCGGGTGCTGTTGCTAATCTGAAGACTGTTACTGTCGCTGAAGAGACCACTGGACCAGACGAAGATGCGCGCATCATCAAAGCAGATCAGTTGTCGAACATCGGACTCGACGAATGGGCGTTGAAGGAGTTGGCCCAGGCAGCCGAGAAGGCGCCGGACAGTCCGAAAGTCAATCTCGCCATCGCCAAAGTTTATCGGTCAAACGATGACAACGTGCACGCGTTGAATGCGTTGAGACGCAGCTTCCCCGACTATTCGCAGATGAAGCCGGAGGAGATGACGCGCGAACAGTGGGACGTGTTTTATCCGCTTGCTTACTGGGACATCATCGTTCAGGAGTCGAAAGCGCGAGGTCTCGATCCATATCAAGTCGCGGGTTTGATACGTCAGGAAACGATCTTCACCACGCACGCTCGTTCAGGCGCAAATGCTTACGGACTGATGCAGGTGCTGGTGCCAACGGGAAGGTTGACTGCGCGAAAGTATGGCGTTGGTCGTGACGTCACTGCTGAGTCGCTCTACGAGCCGCGCTTGAATATTCAACTTGGCACGGCTTATCTGCGCGATCAGATCGATAAGTTTGGACGTATCGAATACGTCGCAGCCGCTTACAATGCCGGGCCGTTGCGCGTGGCGCAGTGGAAGACGTCGCTGCCGTTTGAGATCGATGAATGGGCTGAGGCTGTGCCGTTCAAAGAGACGCGCGGTTACATTCAGGGCGTGGTGCGAAACCGGCTACAATATCTGCGTCTCTATGACGAGCAGGGAAACTTCCGGCCGGAAGTCGGATCGCGGGCGGCGTCAGCGGATCCCGAGGTGCGGAAGCGGCGCGTGACTGGTAGCGGCGAAGAGTAGCCGCGCATGACACGGATTTAGGACGGATTATGCGGTTAGGATTTGCCCTTCTGTTGTTGGTTGCGGCGCAGGCGGTTTATGCGCAAGGGTCGTTGACGATCACGACTGAGCCGAACGCGATCGTCTGGATCGATGAAATCCGGCGTGGAACGACTGACGCTTCCGGGAAGCTTACGATCGAGAAAGTTTCAGGCGGCAGACATTCGGTGCGTGTTCGCGCGAATGGTTTCAAAGAGAGCGTGACACCGCTGGTTCCGGGGCGGCGCACGGTTTCAGTGAAACTCGTTACCACAACCGATCAGGCAGAGCTGTTGTTCCAACAGGCAGAAGCGGCACGTGATAAAGCAAGTCTTGAAAACGCGGCCGATCTTTATCGGCAGGCGATAAAACTGCGGCCTGCATTTCCGGCTGCTCACGTCGGGCTCGCGCGTGTGTTGCTCGATCTCAATCAGTTCAAAGAAGCACACGCGGAGATCGATGCTGCACGTCGAACGAGACCTGCGTATGCTGAAGCATCCGCGGTTGAAGGTCGCATCTATCGTGAAGAAGCGTTTGCCGATGATGCGATTCGTTCTTTTCGGCGCGCGATCAGAGAAGGCGGCGGTGTACAACCTGAAGCTTACGTCGGCATGGCGCGAGTGCTGGAAGATAAAGGTGATTACGCCGGAGCGATTACCAATTTTCAAAAAGCGCTTGCCCAACTGGCCGATACTGAGCCGGTGATCTATCAAATGGCCGGCGCGGCGTACGAAAGAGTTAATAAGCCAAAGGAAGCGGTGGCCGCTTACGAGAAGTATTTACAGTTGGCGCCAAACGGCAGCTACGCGGCGGCGATTCGCTCGATTATCAATCAGCTCAAGCGCGAGGCGGCAGGCGAACAAATCATCCCTTGAATTTGGCACAAAAAGCCACAAAGACGCACAAAATGACAGCAGCCCCATCAAAGAGTAGGTATGTGTCGCGCAAGGCGAGTTTGTTTACGGAGTCGGTGATTCGGGAGATGACTCGCGAGGCGCTGAAGCATGGCGCCGTGAATCTCTCGCAAGGCTTTCCTGATTTTTCCGCGCCGCAGGACATCAAACGCAAAGCGCAGGAAGCGATCGAGCACGACATCAATCAGTATGCGATTACGTGGGGCTCGAAAGACTTCCGCGACGCGATCGCGCGCAAGACGCAGTGGTATTTGGGTCTCGAAATCGATCCGGAAAGAGAGATCACGGTCACTTGCGGCTCAACTGAAGGCATGATCGCCGCGATGATGGCGACCGTCGACGCGCACGAAGAAGTGATCGTCTTTGAACCCTTCTACGAGAACTACGCGCCCGATGCGATCCTCTCCGACGCGCATCCGCGATACGTGCCGCTACGCGCGCCTGACTGGAGTTTCGATCGCGACGAGCTGCGAGCGACGTTCAATAAGAACACCAAAGCGATCATCGTCTGCAATCCGAATAATCCGACAGGCAAAGTGTTCAGTCGCGACGAGACGGAGTTCATCGCCGGACTTTGTCAGGAGTTTGACGCGCTTTGCTTCACCGATGAGATCTACGAACACATTCTCTATCCCCGCGAAGGCACAGACATCAAACACATCTCGATGGCCCAACTCGACGGCATGCGAGAACGTACTGTCGTCGTAAACTCGATGTCGAAAACTTATTCAGTGACCGGTTGGCGTGTTGGTTACTGCATCGCGCCACCCGAGATCACCGGCGCGATTCGCAAGGTCCACGATTTTCTGACTGTCGGCGCAGCCGCGCCTTTGCAGGCAGCGGGTGCGTATGCGTTGTCACTGCCGCAGGAGTATTACGACACGTTGCAGCGGGAGTATCAGGCGCGACGAGATCTGCTGTTGCCCGTGTTGGAACAAGCGGGCTTCAAGACGTTCGTGCCCGATGGCGCTTACTACATCATGACTGATATCTCGGCATTTGGGTTCGCTGACGACGTGGAGTTTACGCGGCACTTGATTCGCGAAGTAGGCGTGGCATGCGTGCCAGGCTCGAGCTTTTACAGCGTGCCATCGTACGGAGCGCAGCAGGTAAGGTTCTGTTTCTGCAAAAAGGACGAGACGCTCCATCTCGCCGCTGAGCGCCTATCAAAGTTACACAGATGATCAGACAAATCTGTGTAATCTGCGCATGGTTTTTCCTGGCGATCACCGTCGTTGCTCAGCAAATGGCCGATCCGGAGTTCGACGCCTCCGTCGCTAACCCGGCCTACACGCGAAACGGTCCTCGAGTGATGTTTGATGAAGCACATCACAACTTCCACACCACCGAAGGCCGCTACAAACCATTCGTCGATCTCTTGCTGAACGACGGTTACAGAGTGATTCGCAATCGCCTGCCGTTCTCCAAAACCACTCTTAGCAGCTATAAGATCCTCGTCATCTCAAATGCGCTCGGCGCTGAAGAAGATGACGACGCCGGTGCTGACAAGTCGGCCTTTACCGATGAAGAGATTCAGACCGTCCACGACTGGGTGAAAGACGGAGGCGCGTTACTGCTGATCGCCGATCACGCACCGTTCGGCGGCGCTGCCTCAGCACTCGCGAGCAGTTTCGGCGTCGACATGAGCAAAGGATACACATCTGACAAGGAAAACTCTGTCGCCAATAGCCCCACGCAGCTCATCTTCTCGCGCGAGAACAAACTGCTCGGCACACATCCGATCACCGAGGGACGTAACGAAAAAGAGAAGATCAACATCGTTCGAAGTTTCACTGGTCAATCGTTGAAAGGACCAGAAGGCAGCACGGGTATTCTCAACTTGTCGCCGACAGCCACTGATTCTCCGAGTTACGATTCACAAACCTCAGTCTCTGCTGCTGGACGATCACAAGCTCTCGCGATGAAAGTCGGAAAAGGACGCGTGGTGGTCCAGGGTGAAGCGACCGTGCTTTCGGCGCAAATTTCGGGACAGGAAAAACAAGCGATGGGAATGAACGTGCCGGGTTGCGACAACAAGCAATATGCGCTGAATCTGATGCACTGGCTATCGGGGATATTGAAGTAGTGTGGGATCGGAAACGTCAGTTGATCTGGATCGTCGGCGGCGTGTTGATGGGAACGTGGGTCGCTTATTTCAACGCGATTCAGGAGGACGGCACGTTCGTGCTTAGCTTCTTCATCTTTATGGAAGCGGTGATCCTGCTCATTATGGCTGGGCTGTTTTATTTGTACTCAAGACATTAGCCGCGGATGACGCGGATGAACACGGATCAGTTTGGCTGTTGCATTGATTTTGAGCGAACCGTGATGCCTTGATTGCCGAGCACTAACAAACTCCGCGCCTGACCGAATGGCGCACTCGACGGCACGTAAGAAAGCACATAACGATTCTGCCGCAACTCGTCGCAGATCGCCTTCGCCGCTACTTGAGGTTCATCGATCGAAAAGATCTGCCCGCCTGTTCCTTCCACTAGTTTGTCAATAACCACCTTCGGCTTCGGCACATCGCGTCGAATCGCGCCGCGAGTTCGATCGACAGCCTGGACCGCATAAACAGTGATGTTGTCTGCCTGCAACTCCGCCAGCGTCTGTTCGAATGTCGCTTTGCTGCCACGATCCAAGCCATCGCTGATCACGACGATGATTCGCTTCTGACTCGGCATCGGCCGCAAGGCCTCTTCGAGCACCGCGCGAATCGCGTCAAACAAGTGCGGCTGTCCTTTTTTTCGAAACAGTTTCAATGACGACTCGATCGACTTTGCATTATCTGTCCAATCGGCAACGATCTCCGCCTGCTCGTCGTAACCGACGATCAGCAGCTTGTCGCCTTCGTAAATCTCGTAAGCAAACTCGCGTGCCGCTTGTTCGAGCTTATCTACATCGGCGCGAATCGTGAGTGAGTTATCAACCAGCAAAACTATGCGCGACGGCGAGGGGTCAGGCGTGAAATTACGAATCGTTTGCTCGACTCCGTTGTCGTAAATCGAAACTTCTTTGCTCGTAACGGGCACCGTCTTGTTATCGTCGTGGCGCGCAATCACTCCGACCATTACTCCGCCCGAAGCGCCTGCATTTGGTTTATAACCGGATTGGGCGAAGATGGAGACAAGCAGCAACGTCATCGCGAGCACGGTGAGTAGAGGTATTGTGAGTGGCCTCGACGAACGCATTTCATTAATCGCCGGTTGGTGCTTTAGAGGGTGATGGCTTTTCGGTATTCTTTTTAGCTGAGGAGCTATCTCCAGCCTTCTTTTCGGTCTTGTCATTCTTGTCAGCTTTTGCCTCCGGTGCTGACTCGGATTCTGACTTTTCGCTTCCCGTTGTCTTGGCGGCGTAGTCGGTGACGTACCAGCCGGAGCCCTTAAACTGAATGGCCGGCGCCGAGATCATCCGGTCCAACTTTCCGCCGCACTTGCGGCACTTGGTTGGCGGCTTGTCACTTACCTTTTGAAACACCTCGATGTGCGCTTTGCATTTCCTGCACTCGTATTCATAAATCGGCATGTTCCGATTATAAGAGCAATTTCTAATCCGTGTCATCTGCGTCATCCGTGGCTTCTTTTGCAACTTTCCGCGGGCATCGTCTATTCTTCTCTCGAACAATGTCGAACACTGCTCAATCTCTTTCTTTAGAACGCAAGATCAAAATGCACGAGGCGCGCGAGGGGATTATCAATCGCCTCGCCATGACTCTGCCTCACGCCATCAATCTCGACCGCTTCCTGACCGTGATCGTCTCTGAATTGGGCCGGATGATGAACGTCGATCGCTGCGACGTGATTCAGTTGAAGTCTGCGAGAGAGTTGCGCATCAGTCATGAATGGCGCGTTTCGGATGACGTGCCTTCGAGTCTCGGAACCGTCATTCCCATCGATCTGAAACAACTCTCCGAGCAGGTCGACCTCAAAAAACCGATTCGACTGAACGATATCTCCGCCGCCGATCTCGATCAGAAAGTTCGCTTTCTCGCCGAGAGTGTTGGCACGCGTTCATTGCTCGTCGTGCCGGTGACGCTTGGGAATGACGTTCTCGGTCTTGTCGGTCTGCACACGACGCGCACACCGCGCGAGTGGCTCGACGATGAGATCTCGTTTTTACAATCCATCGCCGGTCAGATCGCGATTGGCTATCAATACACGCGCCTCTACACGGACAAAGAGCGTGAAGCAGAAACAAAACGCGCGCTGCTTTCGATCGCCAACGCACTCAACGCGCGTTCTGACTTCCGCGAAGTGTCGTCGCTCGTGCTGGAGCGCGCGAATGAGATTGTTGGAGCTGACTATTCCGCTTTGGGTGTGCTCGATCCGGCCGGTGGCCGCATCAGTCTTGCAGCTTTCAAAGCTGCGCCTGAAGTGGCAACTGACTCCGTTCAAGGACTCGTCGACGCTTACGGAAAATCGCTTGACGTAACTGCGTTTCCCGCGATGGTGGAAGTCCTGGCGCAGGGCCGGACATTGCGTCTGCTTGATACTGATTTGCCATTTCCATGGCGCCTCGCTTTCAACTCGATGTTGGGTGGTCGTGCGGCACTCGTCGCGCCTGTAAGAGTTGGTGGACAAACATTTGGCCTGCTGGGGCTGGTTTGGAGTGAAGCTCGCGAAGCATTTCACGATCACGAAGTCGCATTGCTCGAAGGCATTGCAGATCAGATCGGAACGGCGCTCGAGCGCGATCAGTTGTCCGCGGAGATCATGCACCTGCGCAGTGTGCTTCATGAACGCTACGGCGAAGAACGCATCATCGGGCAAACGGCTGCGATACGACGTGCCATCGAACTTGGCTTGAGCGTAGCCGACACGCAGACGACTGTTTTGATCGAAGGTGAATCAGGCACAGGCAAAGAGTTACTTGCAAACTTGATCCACTTCAATTCCGGCCGCGAAGATCAGCCTTATGTGAAACTAAACTGTGGCGCGATCCCAGAAACACTGCTCGAGTCGGAACTTTTTGGTCACGAGAAAGGCGCGTTTACTGATGCGCGCGCGTTGCGTCGCGGACGTTTTGAGGAAGCAAATGGCGGCACGCTGTTTCTCGACGAAGTAGGTGAGATGAGTTTGTCAGCGCAAGTCAGACTGCTGCGCGTGTTGCAGGATGGCGAGCTTACTCGAGTTGGCGGTAGTGAAGTGATCAAAACTGATGTGCGCGTGATCGCCGCGTCGAATGTTGATCTGAAACGCGCAGTCGAGTTAGGGACATTCAGACAGGATCTTTTCTACAGGCTTTCAGTGTTCCCGATAAAGTTGCCGCCGCTGCGCGAGCGACCTGAAGACATCCATCCGTTGGTAATCCATTTCCTCGAGCATTACAAACAGAAGACCGGTCGCTTCATCTCGGGCATTTCGAAAGACGCGCTCCAGGCCTTGATAACTTACGAATGGCCGGGCAATGTGCGCGAGCTCGAAAATGCAATTGAGCGTGCGGTGATTATTGCGTCAGGGCGGCAGATCGAGTTGGAAGACTTGCCCGAGGCGATTACCAAAATCGCTTTGCAGGAGCGCGATCGGATCAAAGTGGAGCGCGCGAAAGCCGCGAGCGAAGGCCGCACGACAACGTTTGAAATCACTGTCCCTTCGTCAATGGAAGAGATCGAACGACAAGCAATTGAAGCTACGCTCGACTACACCGATGGTGACAAATCTCACGCTGCCCGCGCCCTAGGCATCGGGCGCAAGACGCTCTATCGAAAGCTCGAGCAATACAACGGCAAATCTTGAGAATATTTATCGCGCAAAGGCGCAAAGGCGCAAAGTAAGCCCGCAAAGATCCAGGCAATTTCGCTTTGTGTTTTTCTTTGCGCCTTTGCGCCTTTGCGTGGGAATGTTATATTCCAACGCCATATTCTAGTAATTTGTAGTAAGAAAGGACCCAGAAAATGGGACAAGACGATTATCGTAGAGATAGCGGCGACAGCATCTCAACCAGATTAACGTATCTGCTTATCGGTGGCGGCATCGGAGCAATTCTCGCACTGCTCTTCGCGCCCAAGTCGGGCCAGGAGCTGCGCGGTGACATCGCCGATGCGACCAGAAAAGGTATCGATCGTTCACGCGAAGCTGCCCAACAGTTGGGCGACCGCGCGGGTGAGTATTACGAAGCCACGCGCGGCCGTGCTGCTGAGCTCTATTCCCAAGCTGCCGAGAAGATGAGCGAAGTGACCCAGGGCGCGCGCGAAGCTGCCTCGCGTCAGACCGGCACGATTTCAGCTGCGATTGACGCCGGCAAGAAAGCGTATCAAGAAGAGAAGCGGAAGACCGAAATGTCGGGCCGCATTGAAGCCGCGCCAAACTACGGCGATAAGACAAACTAGTTATTGTCGATTGCCAATTGCCGATTGCCGATTGAAGAGTTCGGTAACCGGTTTTGAAATTGGCAATCGCAAATTGGCAATCGGAAATGTATTTGTTCGGTCTACAAATGAGCACTAACGATCCGATGTTCTGGGTGATGGTGATCATTGCTGCGTCGTTTGTCATCATTGCTATCGCGATGGTCGCGATCGCAGTGTTCGTCAGTCGTGCGGTTAAGTCTGTCAATCGTTTGGAACAGAAGACGGAGCCGCTGCTCGAACGTGTCACCGTGATCAGTGAGCAAGGCAAGCAGATCGCCGTGCAGGGAAAACTGATTGCAGAACAGTTCAGCGCGGTTTCGAATCACCTCTCGACGGCGACAATGCACTTCTCTGAATCACTCGCCATCATCAAAGGTGAGGTTGCCGAACTGCGAGCACTGGTGAGCGACACGGCGCTCGAAGCACGCGATAAAGTCGACTTGGTAAGTCGAACAATCGATCGGACACACAAGCAGGTAGCGTTGACGACTGACTTCATCCAGACGAAGGTGATAGAACCGGCGCGTGAGTTGGCCGCGATTATGGCGGGCTTCCGCCGCGGCCTCGAGGTACTCGTAGCGCCAATGCCGAAGCCCATTAATCAAACCTACGCCGAGGATGAGATGTTTATCGGTTAAGCGAACTTACAAGTCACGTACTGAACCTGGGTCATCTCATCCGATGGCTCAGGTTTTTTTATCCACAGATTACACAGATTCGATCTCCAATTAACGCTCTGTTAGTATTTACGACTTACGCTTATGTCAACAGAAACCCCGTTAGATCTTAAAAAGACCGTCAACCTGCCGAAGACAGCCTTTTCCCAAAAGGCCAATCTAACGCAGAGTGAACCGGCACGCCTCGGAAAATGGGCCAAGCTCGATCTCTATCACTTGATCCGCCGCAACTGCGAAGGCCGCGAGAAATTCATCCTGCACGATGGACCACCCTATGCTAACGCCGATATCCACCTCGGCACGGCGATGAACAAGATTCTTAAAGACTTCATCATCAAGTCGCGCACGATGATGGGCTACGACTCGCCTTACGTGCCCGGCTACGACTGTCACGGTCTGCC
This sequence comes from Pyrinomonadaceae bacterium, assembly GCA_035248565.1. GTDB lineage: Bacteria > Acidobacteriota > Blastocatellia > Pyrinomonadales > Pyrinomonadaceae > PSRF01. The sequence goes on from DATFHH010000139.1 coordinate 202,406, forward strand.
CATTGAAACGCACGTCGAAAAAGCGCTGGAGAAAAAAGGTAAGAAGAAGAACGATCTGAGCGTCGAGAGTTTTCGCCGCGCCTGCCGCGAACACGCGCAGAACGCGTTGCAGAACCAGACGCGCGATTTCAAACGACTCGGCATCCTCGGTGAGTGGGACGATCCATACCTCACAATGTCGAACCACTACGAAGCCGAAACAGCGCGCATGTTTGGCCGCTTCATCGAACGTGGTTGGGTTTACAAAGGAGCGCGACCGGTTTACTGGTGCTTGAAAGATCAAACGGCGCTCGCCGAGGCAGAGGTCGAATATCATCAACATACAAGCCCATCGGTCTACGTGAAGTTTCCCTTGCAAAGCGATCCGGCGCTTATCGACCCGGCACTCGCCGGTCGCAAAGTATTTCTACTCATCTGGACCACGACGCCCTGGACGTTGCCGGCGAATCTAGGCATCGCTGTTCATCCTGATTTTGAGTATTCAGCGTTCGAGTATGGCGACGAGGTTTATATCGTTGCAAGCGAGCTCGTCGAGGCGGTTGCGGCTAAGTGTGGCCTCAACCCAGGAGGAGCTGCGCCGAAAGTGCTCGCGCGCTTTCCGGGCGCAAAGTTGGATCGGCTCGAGGCCCGGCATCCGTGGATTGATCGGCGCTCGCTGTTGATGGTGGGCGAGCACGTCACACTCGGCGGCGAAGCCGACGCGGAAACTGAGCTCGACGTCAGCGAGGCGCAGAAGAAATCAGCCGACAGCAAGGCAGGCACGGGATTGGTTCATACCGCGCCGGGTCATGGCCACGACGACTTCGTGATCGGCAAGCGCTACGGCCTGGAGATTTATTGTCCGGTCGACAATGCGGGACGATTCACGTCTGAAGTCGAGCATTTCGCGGGTCAACGCGTGTTTGATGCAAACGATCAGATCGTCGAGTTCATGCGCGACAAAGGCGTGCTGCTGTTCAGTGAAAAGTACGAGCATCGTTATCCGCATTGCTGGCGCTGCAAGAATCCGGTGATCTTTCGTGCGACGCCACAGTGGTTCATCGCGATGGACCAGGCGCACACGGAGCTTGTGGAAAAAGATGAAGATGGTCGCGATCGAAGCAACTTCACCGAGAATTTCTCGAACGGTGTTTCGCTGCGCGGTGCGGCGCTCGAAGAAATCGAGCGCGTCAAATGGATTCCGGCGTGGGGCGTCGATCGCATGCGCAACATGTTGAAAGGGCGTCCTGACTGGTGCGTCTCGCGTCAGCGTGTTTGGGGTGTTTCGATTCCGGTTTTCTACTGCGCACGATGCAATGGAGCGGTTGCGGATCTGGCAGTCATCAATCACGTTGCTGACATTTTCGAGCGCGAATCCAGCGATGCGTGGTACACGCGAACCGCGCAGGAGTTGTTGCCTGAGGGGTTTACATGCAAAGGGTGTGGTGCACAGGAGTGGACGAAAGAGACTGACATTCTCGACGTGTGGTTCGATAGTGGCACGTCGTCCGTGGCCGTCCTGGAGAGCCGTAAAGAGTTGCGCTGGCCCGCCGACGTTTACATTGAAGGCGGCGACCAGTTTCGCGGCTGGTTTAATTCATCGCTGATGGTCGGTGTCGCCGCGCACAATTGCGCGCCCTACAAAGCGGTGATCACGCATGGCTGGACGCTCGACGCGCAGGGACGCGCGATGCACAAGTCTGCGGGAAATGCTGTCGAGCCTGACAAAGTGATCAAACAGTCGGGCGCGGAGATCATTCGTTTGTGGTGTGCGTCGTCAAACTATTTCGACGACATGCGTGCGTCTGACGAGATCCTGCAACGCGTCACGGATGGTTATCGAAAGCTGCGCAACACCGCGCGGTTTGCGCTCGGCAATCTCTACGGTTTTGAGCCGGAGCGCGACAGTGTGCCCGAGGAAGAGCTGGAAGAGATCGACCGTTGGGCACTTGCAGAATTGAATCGTGTGACGGCGAAGGTGCTTGCTGCTTACGAGGCTTACGAGTTTCATAACGTCTATCATGCTTTGTACAACTTCGCGACGGTGACACTGTCGGCGCGGTATTTCGACATCATCAAGGATCGGCTCTACACGTTTGCGCCGCGCAACAAGGCGCGCCGCTCGGCGCAAACTGCGTTGATGCGAATCGGCGATGCTCTCGCACGTATGCTGGCGCCGATACTCGTCTTCACCGCCGACGAGATCTGGGAAAATCTGCCAAACCGACACGAGGCATCGATTCATCTATGCGTGCTTCCGACAACGAGTGCGCAGAGTGATGAGGAATTGTTGGCGGAGTGGGATCGGCTGTACGCGATTCGGGACGACGTCTTGCGAGCGTTAGAAGAAGCGCGCGTGGCAAAGCAGATCGGGAGTTCGCTTGAAGCGAAAGTAACGCTGGAAGCTTCGGGAGACGCACTTGAGCTGTTGCGGCGGCATCAGAAAGATTTGCGCTACTTGTTCATCGTGTCGCAGGTTGAGCTTCATGAAGCAAAGGCGCAGGATGTCTCAATCGCAATCTCTGTGGCAGACGGAAAGAAGTGTGAACGTTGCTGGAACTATTCGACACGCGTCGGTGAATCGGATCGCTATCCGACCGTCTGTGAGCGCTGCGTTGCTGCGCTGGAAGAATCTTTAGCCACAGATCTTCACGGATGAACGCGGAAACGATCAACACGACCAACCTTCGCATGCGTTTCGCGTGGCGCGCCGGCTATCTGCTCGCGGCGTTCGGCATCTACATGGCCGATCAGGCATCTAAAGCATGGGCGGTCAGGCTGCTTCGCTTTGACGATGAGCGCGTGGTGATTCCTGGTTTTCTTCAGTTCATCTACACTGAAAATCCGGGCATTGCTTTTGGCCAGTTGCAGGAAGGTGGCTCGTTTGGACGCTGGTTTTTCGTGGTGCTAGCTGTGCTCGCAGCGGCGGCAGTGCTTTATTACTTTCTGCGCACGCCGCGGAATGACGATCGCGTCCTCGGCGCCTGCGCGCTGTTGCTGGCGGGCATTTCAGGTAATTTGACGGATCGCGTTCGTCTTGGTTATGTCATTGATTTTATTGTATTGCATGCCGGCAACTATCACTGGCCAACATTTAACGTCGCCGACGCGAGTATCACTGTTGGCGCGCTGCTGTTAGCTTATGACTTGATTTTTAGCCGCAGATCTAGGCGGATAAACACAGATGTATCCTGAACTTTTTCATATCGGTAGTTTCCCAATTAACACTTATGGCGTGTTTCTCGCTCTCGCGTTTCTCTGCGCCATCCTGATCACAGTCAGACTCGCAGTGCGAGATGGACTGCCGCGAGAGAGAATCTACGACTTGTGCTTGTGGATGTTGCTCGCATCGTTGATCGGTTCGAAGATCCTTATGTTCTTCACGGAACCGGAGTATCGCGATCATCCGCTGCAACTTCTCTCGTTGGATTTCCTGCGTTCGGGTGGCGTCTTTTACGGTGGACTGGTTGGCGCGGTGCTCGCGGGATATTTTCTGATGAAGCGTTATCAACTGCCGTGGTGGAAAACCGCTGACGCGTGCGCGCCTGGCATCGCCATTGGCAATTTCTTCGGACGCCAGGGTTGTTTCGCGGCGGGTTGTTGCTGGGGTAAACCGACGACGCTTCCTTGGGGCGTGAAGTTTACGGAGTTAGGCCATGAGATTACAGGCGTGCCCACCGACAATTATCTTCATCCGACGCAGCTCTACGAATCATTTGCGATGCTGCTCGTCTTCTTCTTTTTGCTTTGGTTACACAAGCGCAAACGCTTTAGTGGTCAAGTAATACTCGCTTACGCTTTGCTCTACTCAGTCATTCGCTTTGCTATAGAATTCGTGCGCGACGATCCGCGCGGCGATATTTTAGGTTTGACGAGCCTGACCGGTCTCTCGACTTCGCAACTAATCAGCATCGTCGTTGGGATCTCTGCGCTGATCATTCTGATCGTGCGACGACGCCGGCATCCTGTGAATCTTGCAAATCCTGTAATCCTGTCTAAAAGAGCGGTATGAACCGACTGACATTATTGCTTTTGATCCTCCCGCTCGTGCTTTGCTTTTCCTCAGTAAAACGCGACGATCAACTGCTTCTGCCCGCGGAAAAACACCTGCGCAATCTCAAACAACTGACTTTCGGTGGCGAGAACGCTGAAGCTTACTTCTCCTCTGACGGCAAGCAGCTCATCTTCCAGTCGACACGCGATGGTCACGGCTGCGATCAGATCTACACAATGAACATCGACGGATCTGACGTGAAGATGATCTCAAACGGTGAAGGACGAACGACTTGTTCGTACTTCTTTCCTGACGGCAAGCGAGTGCTTTATTCCTCCACATATCTCGGCGACAAGCAGTGTCCGCCTCGGCCGGATTTCTCGAAAGGTTACGTTTGGGCTGTCTATCCGACGTTCGACATTTTCACTGCCAACCCTGACGGCTCGGATCTCAAACAACTGACAAACACGCCTGGCTACGATGCGGAAACAACGATCACGCTGGATGGCAAGAAGCTCGTCTTTACGTCTATGCGCGACGGCGATCTCGATATCTATACGATGGATGCCAACGGTAAAAATGTGCGGCGACTGACGAACGAGCTTGGATATGATGGTGGCCCATTCTGGTCTTACGACGGCAAGCAGATCGTCTATCGCGCCTATCACCCGCAAACCGATCAGCAGAAAGCCGATTACCTCAAGCTGCTGAAACAGAGCCTGATTCGGCCAACGACGCTCGACATTTGGGTGATGAACGCGGATGGATCAAACAAACGGCAGGTCACGAACAACGGCAAAGCTAACTTCGGCCCGTACTTCTTCCCTAACGGAAAGCGAATCATCTTCGCTTCAAACATGGACGATCCGAATGGCCGCAACTTCGATCTGTACAAGATAAACACGGATGGTAGCGGGTTAGAACGGATTACGTTTAATGACACGTTTGACGGGTTTCCGATGTTCTCGCCGGATGGAAAGAAACTCGTGTTTGCGTCTAACCGCAACGCGCAGAAAAGAGGCGACACGAATGTGTTCATCGCCGATTGGGTAGAGTGAGGGCCACAAAAAGGCACAATGAAATACAAAAGACTCATAATCCTTATCAGTGCTCTCGTACTGGCAGCAGCAACTATTGCGGCGCAGCAAGCGCTGGAGCCGAATGCGGCGCGGTTGCAACAAGACATTAGCTATCTCGCTTCGGATGCGTTGAACGGCCGTCGCACCGGCACTCAGGGCGCCAACGATGCCGCACATTACATCGCTGGTGAATTCGCGCGCGCCGGTCTTCGTCCGATAAGCAAAGCCGCTGCTTCGCGCAGGCCCAGCGTAGAGATGGCGCGTTACCTGCAAGCTTATCCGTATGTGGCGGGCGCGCGGTTAGGTAAACAGAATCTCCTGACCGCAAAAATGAACGATGCGGTTTTCAATTTCGAGGTCGGAAAAGATTGGATGCCACTGGGAATTTCCGCAAACCAGGCGCTCGAACAAGTGCCTGTCGTGTTTGTTAAGTATGGCATCACGGCCTCAGAGTTGAATTACAACGATTACTCCGATCCGAAGGTCACCGGTCGAATTGCAATCGCTCAATCGGGCACACCGGACGGCGACAATCCTCACGGCCAGTTTGCTCGTTACGAAGACGTACATTGGAAGGCGATTGCGGCACGTAACGCCGGCGCTAAAGCTCTCTTCGTCATCGCTCGGGAGAAGAATTTCGCTGACGACCGGCTCTCAGTGCTGCACGTCGAAAACACTGCGGGCGACGCCGGCATTCCCGTCATCGGAATTTCGCAAAAAGCCGCCGCAGACTTGTTCACCAACGATGTGCCGTGGTTGATAAATCTTTCAACCGACATCAGTCGCGAACAAACTCCGGCATACAACGTCGTCGGCGTGCTCGACGGCTCTGATCCAACTCTCAAAAACGAAACCATCATCATCGGCGCGCATTACGATCATCTTGGCCGGGGCGGTGAGGGAAGTCTCGCGCCCCGCTCCGGCGAGATTCATCACGGTGCTGACGACAACGCGTCCGGAACCGCAGGCGTGATCGAGTTGGCGCGCCTGTTCAGCGCGCAACGTCCAAGACTGAAACGCACGCTCGTCTTTATTGCTTTCAGCGGTGAAGAAGAAGGGCTGCTGGGATCAAACTATTACGTGAATCATCCACTTCTGCCGCTCGCCAATACCGTCGCCATGATCAACATGGACATGATTGGCCGGATGAAAGATCACAAGTTAGTGATCGGCGGCGTCGGAACCGCGAAAGAGTGGCACGACATTCTCGCCAAAGACAAACCGTTCGACCTAATCCTTAATGAAGACGGTTATGGTCCAAGTGATCATTCCTCGTTCTACAGCAAACAAGTCCCGGTGCTCTTCTTCTGGACCGGACCGCACGGCGATTATCACAAGCCGTCTGACACGTTTGACAAGATCAACTACACGGACGAAGCGCGGATTTTGGCCATGGTGGCGCGCGTCGTCAGAGACGTCGATAGCGCCGATAAGCGGCTCACCTACACGACTGCGAAGACCGATCCAGCGCCACGCTCGGTTGGTTTCCGCGTTTATCTCGGAACGATCCCGAATTACGGGGACAGCACTGACGGACTGTTGCTCGATGGCGTGCGCGATGATTCACCGGCGGCGAAAGCCGGACTGAAGGCTGGAGACAAGGTCGTGAAGATCGCAAATCGAGACGTGAAGAACGTTTACGACTACACTGCCGCGCTCGGCGAGATGAAAGCTGGTCAGGAATATGTTGTCGAGATTGTTCGAGGCGGTGAGAGGCTGAGTCTGAAAATCGTTCCTGAGGCAAGAAAGTAAGAACCATCCACAGATTACGCAGAGAAAAAAATACGGCGCCAAGATATCCAGGCGCCGCAATTATAATCATCTGCGTAATCTGCGGATGGATTTACCAGCGTGGTTCGCGCTCGTAACGATCGTTATCGCGATCACGGCCACCGCCGTAACCACCACGACCACCACCACCGCGATTACCACCATACCCACCACGGCCACCGCCGCCACGGTCTGTTCTTGGTTTGGCTTCGTTGACGGTCAAATTGCGTCCGCCAAAGTCCTTGCCGTTGAAAGCTTCGATAGCTGCTGCTGCCTCTTCAGGGGTTGCCATTTCCACGAAAGCAAAGCCACGTGATCGTCCTGTTTCCCGGTCCTCAATCACTGAAGCTGATTCTACTGTTCCTACTGCGGCAAAAGCTTCCCGCAGTTCCTCGCTTGTAGTACGAAACGAGAGATTACCAACATAGAGTTTTGTAGCCATTCTAACTATCCTTAATGTGAAGGGAAGCTCGGGCTTGCTGGAATTCGCTGATCCAGTTCGGGGGGGACCTACCGATACTTTCGGCGAGCTGCGACGTACCCGGTGCTCTAAATCACGAGAGCGGCTTCTAACTGGTTGACAACTGCCTCACTCTCTATCAGCCGAACCTCGTCGCTTTACGATCACGGACAGGCGCTATCACCATTGACGCGCGAGAGCAGGTATCTGGTAGGCAAAAGTATGCAGGAGGGCTTGGAGGGCGTCAAGGATAAATTCACGTTTAATCCACAGATTACATAGATTCGGTATAATCAGCGCAATCTGGGTTTAACCAATCTCCGCGAAAGGTTTGGAAAATGTCGAAACGTATTCCTATTACTGTCGCCAACGGCGACGGCATCGGGCCGGAAATCATGGCCGCGACGCTGCGCATCCTGGAAGCGGCAGAGGCTCCACTCGAAATTGAAACGATCGAAATCGGTAAGAAGCTTTATGATGCCGGACACTTATCCGGCATCGAGCCGAGCTCGTGGGAGTCGTTACGACGCACCAAGGTCTTTCTCAAAGCTCCAATCACGACGCCGCAAGGTGGCGGCGTCAAGAGTTTGAATGTAACTGTTCGCAAAGTACTCGGCCTGTATGCCAATGTACGTCCGTGCGTTGCGTATCATCCTTTCATCGAGACCAAACACCCGTCGATGGACGTGGTGGTGGTCCGCGAGAACGAGGAGGATCTTTACGCAGGTATCGAACACCGGCAGACGAACCAGGTGATTCAGTGTCTGAAACTTATCTCGCGCCCGGGGTCGGAGAAGATTGTTCGTTACGCTTTTGAGTACGCCCGCCGAAACAATCGCAAGAAAGTCACCTGTTTTACTAAAGACAACATCATGAAACTGACTGATGGTCTGTTTCATAAAGTCTTTGACGAAATCGCCACTGAATACCAGGACATCGAAAACGAACATTGGATTGTCGACATCGGCGCTGCGAAATTAGCCGACACGCCCGAAGCATTCGACGTCGTCGTGATGCCAAATCTTTATGGCGACGTTCTTTCAGACGTGGCCGCGCAAATTGCCGGCTCTGTCGGCCTGGCGGGATCGGCGAATATCGGCGAACACGTTTCAATGTTTGAAGCAATTCACGGATCCGCGCCGCGACGTGCCGGTCAAAATCTGGCAAATCCGTCGGGACTGCTGCTCGGTGCGGTGATGATGCTGGTGCACGTCGGTTTAACTGATCACGCTGAGCGAGTTCACAATGCGTGGCTGCGCACAATCGAAGACGGCATACACACCTACGACATCTACGACGAGAAAGTCAGTAAACAGAAGGTCGGCACGAAAGAGTTTGCCGACGCTGTGATTCAGCGGTTGGGACAAACGCCACAGATTCTGAAACCAAGAAAATACCGAAAATCTGAAGAGGCTTTTTCGGGCGCTTCTGGCGCGGCCAAGAAGGCGCCGCAAAAAGAATTGGTCGGCGTGGATGTGTTTCTCGACTGGACCAAAGGTTCGGCAAATGATCTCGGTGCTGCGCTCAGTAAAGTCAATGGCGAGGGTATTAAGCTGACGATGATCAGTAACCGTGGCGTGAAAGTATGGCCGGGCGGGCACACGGAAACCTTCTGTTCTGACCATTGGCGTTGTCGTTTTCTGCCGGAATCGCAGGGAGGGAAAGTCGCACACGCGCAAATCGTGTCGCTACTGAGTCGCATCACCAACGAGGGATACGATTTCATCAAGACCGAAGGACTTTACACTTTTGACGGCGAACGTGGTTTTTCGTTGGACCAGGGAGAGTAAGCACGGATATGACAGAAAATAGTGAGCCGTTAGTCGCAGTAATCATGGGTAGTCAATCAGACTGGGGAACCATGCGGCATGCGGACGAGACGCTGACGCAGTTTGAGGTGGCGCATGAATGTCGCGTGATTTCGGCGCATCGGTCGCCATCGCTGGCGGCGGAGTTTGGTTCGACAGCGGAAGCACGCGGACTCGAGGTTGTGATTGCAGCCGCCGGTGGCGCGGCCCATTTGGCCGGCGTCCTCGCCGCTCATACTACTTTGCCGGTGTTGGGTGTGCCGATGCGTAGCGAGGCGCTGAATGGACTTGATTCGCTGCTGGCGACGGTGCAAATGCCAGGCGGAATTCCTGTCGGGACGCTGGCGATTGGTAAGCCGGGTGCGATTAACGCGGCGCTCTTCGCGGTGGCGATTTTGGCGAATAAGCGGCCTGAATTACGGGAAAAGCTGCATGAATTCCGGGCCGCACAAGAGAAGAAGATCAAAGAAACCACTCTTTAGACAGTAATTCTTAGCCGCGGATTACGCGGATGACGCAGAGGCTAAGGTCCTGTGTTGAATTTAGAGTCCCTTTGGCGCACAATGCGGGCAATGTAAACACTCGCAGCCCAGAGCCGTCCCCATGATTGGTCAAACGGTTTCCCATTATCGAATTATCGAAAAGCTCGGCGAAGGCGGTATGGGCGTGGTCTATCTCGCGGAAGATCTCCACCTCGCCCGGCAAGTCGCGATCAAATTTCTCACTCTGACAGATCATCACTACCGTGCCCGTTTCATTCGTGAAGCACGCGCCGTCTCAGCTCTGAACCACCAAAACATCGCGATGGTCCACGATTATGGTGAAACGCCCGAGGGCCAGCCGTTCATCGTGATGGAATATGTAAAGGGCAAGTCGTTGAGCGATCTGCTCGAAGAAGGTTTGACTCTGCGGCGTTCAGTCGAAATCATCTCATCAATCGCCGAGGCACTGGGCGAAGCACACGATCACGGAATCGTCCACCGCGATATCAAGCCTTCAAACGTACTCGTCAACGAACGCGGCCACGTCAAAGTGCTCGACTTTGGACTCGTCAAACATCTGTTCGAACCGCAGATCAGCGGAGTGGATCTCGACGCGCAGACGATCTACTCAACGCAAACTCGCAGCGACGTGATTGTTGGTACGCCGCTTTACCTCTCGCCGGAACAAGCGACAGGAAAAGCGATCGACGGCCGCAGCGATCTTTTCGCACTCGGAGCGTTGCTTTACGAATGTTTGACGGGCCAGTCGGCGTTTTCCGGCAGCAGTGTGCTGGAGATCGGCGCGCAAATTATTCACGTCACCCCTCCGCCGCCTTCGAAGAAAAATCCACAAGTTCCGCCATCCCTCGATCGCATCACGCTGAAAGCGCTCGAAAAGAAAGTTGAGGCGCGCTATCAGTCTGCCGCCGAGTTGCTGAAGGACTTGCAAACGGCCTCAGCGACCTTGAGTGGCAATGGGGTTCCCGTTGCGAGCAAAGCCACTAAGCCGACTGAGGGATTCAAGCGAGCGACCGATGCGTTCACGACTTTGACCTTGTCACTGCGGCGACAACGCTTTTCGCTGGCGTCGATGATTCCAGCCGTGATCGTTGCAGGCGTTGTCGTTTGGGCGATTATCCATTACTGGCCGCGCAGTTCTTACCAGCCGCCGGCCGCTGCGCTTCACTGGTACGAGCAGGGAACTGACTATCTTCACAACGGCGCCTACTATCAGGCCAGCAAGGCACTCAGCCAAGCTATCGGTCTCGATCCTAAATATGCGATCGCCAGAGCGCGTTTGGCGCAGGCATGGACGGAGCTTGACTACAGTGATCGCGCGAAAGATGAATTGCTTGAAGTGTCAAGAATTGTCGGCGATCGCTCCAATCTGTCTCGGAGCGACGCTCTTTACCTAGATGCGATTACGGCAACGGTGTCGAGACACTTTGGCGATGCTATCAACGCTTACAGCGAACTTGTAAAACTATCACCCGATTCAAGTCCGGTGTACGTCGACCTCGGATACGCCTATGAGAACGACGGCCAGCTCGACCAAGCGCTGGAGAACTATCTCAAAGCCATCCAGTTGAATAACGGTCAATACGCAACTGCTTATTTGCGCGCCGGAGTTGTTTATAACCGCAAACTCGACGCGACAAATGCGATGGCCATGTTTGACCAGGCCGAACGTTTGTACGCCGCCGCCAGCAACGGCGAGGGTTTGAACGAAGTCATCCGGCAGCGAGGGAATGTTTTTAGAGACAGTGGTGAATCAGAGAAAGCGCAGGCGCAATTTCAAAAGTCACTCGAAGCGTCGCGTGCAATCGGTAACGAGGCTCAACAGATCAATGCGCTCATCGATCTGAGTTACCTCGCTTCCAGACGCGGCTTGATCGCAGAAGCTGAAAATTATGCTAAGCAAGCTGTGACTTTCGCGCAACAGAAGCAGCTGGAAAACCTCACCGCGGGTGCTTTACTAGAGCTCGGTAACACGTTTTCCGGCAAAGGAGATCTTGAAAAGGCAGAGTACTACTTCCAACAGGCAATTCAGATCGCCCGCGCCAACAAAGGCCGTTTGCGTGAAAACCGAGGGCTAGCGAACCTCGGCGCTTTGTATATTCAAACTCTTCGTGTTGACGAGGGCATGCAAATGGTCCAACAGGCGCTGGCGTATTTTCAACAAGAGAACCAACAGCGTTATGCCTTCATTTCTCTTGGTCATATAGCTCGCGGATATCGTGGGAAGGGCGACTATGCGGCCGCCCAGGAGGCACTCAATCAGAAACTCGAACTCGCAAAGCGTATTAACAGCTCTCAGGTAATAGCAGATGCGCACGTCGAACTCGGGGCGCAACTGTTGGATCAGGAAAAACTTCCCGCCGCGTTGGACGAGTATGGAAAAGCTCTTGAGCTTTATCAGACGGACAAAAACAACAAGTTACGTGTCGCGTTTACCAAAGCGAATCAGGCAAAGATTCTCGCGCGTTTAGGTCGTTACGGTGAGGCGCAAAAACTGCTGGACGAAGTCTTTGAAATTACCAGCGAGCAGAAAGGCTCTTTCCTGCAACTGCTGCCCGAACTTCATCTCGTAAAGGCCGAGATGAGTCTTACTGAAAACAAACTTTCCCAGGCTGCTGCCTCAGCAAATGAAGCTATTAAAATCAGCGATGTGAAATCTGATGTGGCGATTCAGGCACAGTTGATTTTGGCTATGGTGAAGGTGTTTTCCGGCAGCGGGAAAAGCGCGCAAAAACTTTGTGACGACGCAGTCAAGGCTGCTGAAAGCGCCGGCGACTTTGGTTTGTACTCACGCGCGCTACTCGCCGGCGCGGAAGCGGCCTTGAAAGGAAATGACCCTCAAAACGCATTAAGAATGGCGACCCAAGCGCAGGAGCGGTTCGCCCGCGGCGAACAACTTGAGTCAGAGTGGCGAGCGTGGCTTATTGCCTCACATGCCAGTCTACAGTTACATGATGCAGGTAATGCCGAAGTACAGAGACTAAACGCGCTGAATGCACGCACCAAGCTGGAACAACAGTGGGGCTCCTATTTTAAGCAATACGTTTCACGGCCTGATATTCAGGCTTTTCTTGGACAACCGAGTTGATCCAATCGGCTCAACTCTTAGAACTGCAAGGAGATTACAATTATGTCTAGCCCAGAGAATCAACTCGAGTCTATCAACCCCCCAGATAACACGAGTCCAGAGCCGAATACCCAACCAAGTTCAGATTTAGATTTAACCGATGAGGAGACGAATTTAGGTTTAACTGAACCACCGCCACCAGCGATCAACCCTCCAGACAATACGTGAGACGGCGCCCACGGAATGAACTCCACAGATTGCACAGAAATCTGTGTAATCTGTGGATTAAAACTTCTTCTTACCAATCCACTCCTTCACCACTTCTTTCCGATCCCGTTTGTTACCGTCAATCTCGTAATTAAGCGCCCGCATTTCATCAGTAGAAATCGCATTTGCCAGTTTCGACATCACTTCCTTCAGCGCGGAAACCCGCGTCAAAGAATCTTGTCGCACGAGATAAACAGCTTCGTACGGTGGAAAATAATGACGATCGTCGGCGAGCTGCGCGAGATCGAGCTTGGAGATGCGACCTTCAGTCGAGTTGCCTGCAATTAAATCGACTTGTCGTGACGCCAGCGCAATGTACGTCAGCGACAGATCCATCTCACGCACGTCCGCAAACTTCAGCCCGTAGGTCTTTGAGAACCCGGGATAACCGTCGGCACGCGACATGAAATCCTGTCCAAATCCTGCGCGCCATTTTGGCGTCTGCGAAGCGGCGTCGGTGATCGTCTTGAGGTTTAGCCGTCTCGCTTCGTCTCCACGCACGAGAATCGCGAATGTGTTTTCGAAGCCGAGTGGCGGGCTCACTTCAACTTTGAAGCTGTTCGCATACTCCTGTTTTACCTGTTCGTAAACGGCACGCGGATCGCCGATAGGCGTGTGGTGCAGAATCGCGGTAAACGACGTTCCAGTATATTCCGGATAGACGTCGATAGTGCCGTTGACGAGCGCATCGTGCGGCAGATTACCGGCGAGTTCAAAGCGTCGCTCGACCGAAACTCCACGCGCCTCGAGCATCTGGGCCATGATCTCGGCCAGCAATCCGGATTCAGTGAAGTCTTTCGATCCGACGATGACTTGGCCCTGAGTTGTTGACGTTGGACCAGCACTGCTACGCCACCAGACCAGCCCACCGATTAGCAAGAGCACGACGCCTGCTGCAAACGCGAGTCTCAGTTTATGAGACGCCGCGGTTTTGCGTTTCGCCTCGAAGTTGAAACGACGTTCCAATAAACCCAGCACGAAATCCGCTGCCAGTGCGAGTAACGCTGCCGACAAAGCGCCGGCAAGCAATAAATTATTGTCGTATTGTCGCAGACCGCGGAAGATGTAAACGCCCAGGCCGCCGGCGCCGACAGCCGCAGCGATCGTCGTAACACCTACTGCAATCACTGTCGCGACACGAATGCCGGTCACGATCACGCCCATCGCCAACGGAAGCTCAACCTGCCGCAGCACCTGGCCGTCAGTCATGCCCATCGCCACTGCGGCTTCTCTAACGTTCGGGTCAACACCGAGTATGCCGGTCACCGTGTTGCGAATAATCGGCAAAAGTGAATAGAGCACGAGCGCGACTAAGGCTGTTCGCGAACCAATGCCACCGATGAACGGAAGGGGAATCAAAAAACCAAACAGCGCGAGGCTCGGAATCGTCTGCATCACATTTGCCAATCCCAGCACAGGACCACGAAGCGCGCGATAACGCGTCAACGCAATGCCGGTAGGCACGCCGATGATCACCGCAATCAGAATGGCGATGAACACCAGCACGATGTGTTGACGGACAAGCAACAACAGCTCGGCCCAGTTGAGTTGGAGAAAGTGCCAGAAGCTGACAAGGAACTGCCAGAATTTCACTGTTCGCCTCCGGCTTTGTGATCGACCATGTCGAGGGTGTCGATATAAGCGCGAACTTGCGGTTGATCCGAGGCGAGAAAACGTTCCGGCGTTTCAAGCAGAACTAACTGGCCTTTGTGCATGAGTCCGATGCGTCGCGCGAGTATCAGTGCTTCGCGCACGTCGTGCGTGACAAGGATAGCAGTCTTGCCCAGACGCTTCGTGAGCTCCGCAAATTCACGTTGCAAACTAGCGCGCGTGAGCGGATCGAGCGCGCCAAACGGCTCGTCGAGCAAAAGCAGCGGCGGATCTGCTGCGAGTGCACGTGCAACGCCGACGCGCTGCCGTTGACCTCCCGACAATTCGCGCGGGTAGCGTTCTGCGAAGCGATCCGGATCGAGTCCGACAATATTCAACAACTCGCGCACCCGTTCGTGCGTGCGCGTCTGGTCCCAACCGGAAAGCGACGGAACGAGAGCGACATTTTGCGCGATGGTAAAATGCGGAAACAGCCCGCCTTCCTGAATCACGTAACCGATGCGCCGTCGTAATGCGATCGGGTCCCACGCCGTCGTCGGTTTTCCTTCAACGACAACCTCGCCGGATGTTGGTGTCAGCAAGCGATTGACGAGTTTGAGCGTGGTCGTCTTGCCGCAACCTGACTCGCCGAGCAAAACAAGCGTTTCGCCCTGCGCAACCTCAAGTTGCAAATCTGAAATTATGGGACTGCTAACCGTTGGAAGCGAAAAACTGACGTTGTGAAACTGAACTAGCGCTTGCGTTGTTTGTGGTTCTGGGTGGCTCACTTGGCGAGTAACAGATTACTGCTGAATCGTTCTTGTGAGTCGAGCCACGTGCGTGAGAGCTCAAAGCCAGTTGAGTCCGCCAGCTGCGCAATTCCCGCGATGTCGTACTTGTAAGAGTTTTCAGTGTGAATCAACTCGCCGGCTGCGAAGTCAACCTCGAGATCCAGTTTCCCAATACGCACGCGCTGATTGAACAGACTCTCGATATAGATTTCGATGCGGCCAATCACTTCGTTGTAAAAAGCTCGATGACGGAACGCGCGCAGTTCGAAAGTGCCGCCCAGCTCGCGATTGATTCTCGCCAGCACGTTGAGGTTGAAAGCCGACGTTACCCCAAGCGCGTCGTTGTACGCTGCTTCGAGAATCGCCGGATCTTTTTTCAGGTCTGCGCCGAGCAACAGTGCATCGCCGTTGTGCAGCATGCTGCGGAGTGCGCGCAGGAAACGAAGCGCCTCATCCAGATCGAAGTTGCTGATGTTTGAGCCGAGGAAGAGCGCGAGCGTTCGACCACGCGGTTTTTTGCCGAGTTCAGCTAGACCGGCAAAATAATCTGCCGCGTATGCTTCGATCGTCAGTGGCGGATACGACTGGAGCAGGATGCGCGAACTGCTTTCCAGCGCGGACGCGGAAATGTCGACGGGCATAAACAACAACTCGCGTTGGCGACGAAGCAGCGCTTCAATGATCAGGCGCGTTTTGGAGGCACTGCCACTGCCCATTTCCACGAGCGTCTTCTGACCCTCGACTGAAGCGACGATTTCGTCCGCGTAACGCTGGAGAATTTCGTTCTCAGCGCGCGTCAGATAGTATTCCGGCAACAGGCAGATGGCTTCGAAGAGTTGCGAACCCAGTTCGTCGTAGAAATACTTTGGCAGGAACCGCTTAGGCCGCGCTGACAATCCTTTACGCACGTCCTCCGCCAGTCCTGCAAGCGGGTCGCGCTTCACGAGGTTATGAATGTAAAGTCGCGGGTCTCTGGTGGGTTTTGACTGTGCCACGGTCGGGACATGATAGCCTATAGGCCGCACGGATGAAATCCGCGGGAAACTGTGGCAAGATTTGTCGGCAATGTTGTTCAGTAGATTTGTACCCTTAGCCCTACTACTCGCAGGTTTGTGCTCATCAGCAGTTGCCCAGAGCTACAAACAGGAATTCGAAGCTCCGGAAAAGGTCTCGCTCTCGGTCAAGAATCTCGACGGGCGCGTCAGCGTCGTGGCCTCTGAAGAGCAACAAAAGAAGGTCACCATCGAGGCGAAATCTGCGGGCGCGGCGATCTTACCCGAAGACGTCAAAGTCGAGTCGAAAGGCAGCGACGTCGTTATCGACGTGCGTCCGCGTGGTGAAAAGGACCGGATCGATCTTGTCGTCACGATTCCAACGCGTTCGAAAGTGACTGTAGAAGGAAAAGCCGGAGCTGTTGACGTAGTCGGCAGCGTCGAATCGGCTGATGTGAAGACGGATACCGGCACGATCCACGCCGATGTGCCGCTCGAGGCTCTCAAGTTCAACTTTGTTTGGGAAGCTAGCAGGCCGCGCTACATGAGCGACGTCAAACTGCCGAAAGTCCAGGAGAAAGCCGGCGGTATGTTCAAACTGTCGGGACGGCTCGGCGACAAGAAGGCCAAGAAGGAAGAACTCGTCGCGTTGGATTTTCACACGCAACGTGGCGTGGTGCTTTTGAATATCGATCCCGAGATGGCGCCGAGCGATCTGCGCGAACGGCCATTGACCGAAGCCGCGCGCGCGATCGTGCGCAGCGGAGACAGTGAGCTCGTCGAAGCCATTCGCAAAGTTTCGCCAAAGATGTTTGGCGACTACGCGAAAACGCTGCCACCTCCTGAGAAAGAACCTTCGTTGCAAAGACGCACGCCACCCGGACGAATCGTTAGCGAGGTGGCGCCGCAGTTGATGCGTTTTAACGCCAGCGTGACCGACCGCAACGGGCGCGCCATCGGAGGCATGCGCGAGTCGGACTTCACGGTTTGGGAAAACGGCATCGAACGACGAGTCACGAGCGTGGCGCCGGCAAATGAACCTTTCAATCTCGTTTTGCTGTTGGACGTTTCCGGCAGTGTCGAGGAGCGAATGGATTTTATTCGCAAGGCCGCGCGCGATTTTCTGCGCACGACGAGCCCGCAGGATCGCATCTCGATCATCAGTTTTCGCGACGACATTCAGGTGATTTCCGACTTCAGCACTGACCGCCAGATGCTCTCGAAGAAGCTGGACGAGATTGACGCCGGTGGTGGCACTGCGCTTTACGATGCGTTGGGTTATGTTTTGAGTGAGCCGGTGAAGAGACTTCGCGGAGAACGCACCGCGATTGTCGTCATGTCTGACGGCGACGACAACAAATCGTTTCTTCCGTTTCCTGCGATTCTGGAAGCGCTGACCGAATCGGGCGCGCTGGTTTATCCGCTTTACGTTCCTTCGGGACTGATCCCGGAGTCGAGTGTGCCGAAACCGGAGATCACGATCGATCCGCTGCGCACGCGTTATCTAACACTGACAACGCGTGCCGAAGAGGAAGGGCGCAAACTCGCCGCCGCTTCGGGTGGTGTTTACTATCCGATTCATCGTCTCGAAGATCTGCAAAAAGCGTATGAGGACGTCGTCGCACAATTGCGTTCGGCTTATACGATCACCTACGCGTCAAATTCGGTTTCGGCATCGCCGCGCGTCCGCGTGCGAACGAATCGCGATGGTGCTTCGGTGCGACTCAGTCCCGCGGTCGGATTGAATACGCCGTAACTCCTGGTAACGTCTAGGTTGCGGAATATTTTTAGCCGCGGATCCGTGGTTAAAATCTCAATCTTGCGCTACGAAACCTATATTTTATGAATCAACCGCTTTTCAACGCGCTCTTCGATGAACCCGAACGAAAGCCGTTGACCGTCTCTCAACTTACAAACTCGGTCAGGATCGCACTTGAATCGCGCTTCATGGCAGTTTGGGTTGAAGGTGAGATCTCAAACTTCAAAGACCACTCGTCCGGCCACTGGTATTTCACACTCAAGGATCAAAACGCTCAACTACGCGCAAAGTGCTTTCGCTCGACAAACACTCGCATTCGCTTTCGTCCGGCGAACGGCCTGCACGTGCGCGCTCGCGGCAAACTCTCGGTTTACGCGCCGCGCGGTGAGTATGAGTTGATCGTCGATGCGCTCGATCCCGTTGGCGCTGGAGCGTTGCAGATCGCGTTCGAACAACTGCGCGACCGTTTGCAGAAAGAAGGGTTGTTTGCGAAAGAACTCAAACGTCCGCTGCCAGTCTTTCCGCGTCGCGTCGGTATTGTCACATCGCCCACCGGAGCTGCGATTCGCGACATTCTGAACGTCATCTCTCGTCGCACACGAACAGTTCACGTGCTCTTTTCGCCGGCGCGCGTGCAGGGCGACTCGGCTGGTCCTGACATCGCTCGCGCTATCTGGTTCATCAACCACTATCACGAACGCGCGTTGCGCGAACGACGCACCGGGGATCTTGTTGATGTTTTGATCGTTGGACGTGGCGGTGGTTCGACCGAGGATCTGTGGGCCTTCAATCAGGAGGAAGTCGCTCGCGCGATTCGCAAGTCGACGATTCCGGTGATCTCCGCGGTTGGTCACGAAACTGATTTCACTATTGCAGATTTTGTTGCGGACTTTCGTGCGCCTACGCCGTCAGCGGCTGCGGAGATCGTCGCCGCACGTGAGGATCAGCTCTGCTCGGCGCTCGAAAATCTCGGCCGGCAGTTAGTGCGCTTGACGCGATACAAAGTCATCAACCTTCGCACGCGAGTTCAGGAACAGGCGCTGTCGCACGCTTTCGATGAAGTGAAGTCACAATTGGCAGGCGCGCGGACGCGATTTGACGCAGCATCGTCAGCTTGTGATGGACTGATGGAAAGTAGACTTCAGCAGGCGCGAGAACGGCTCGCGCTTGCGGCAGCTTCGCTTGACGCCTTGTCGCCGCTTGGCGTGTTGCAACGAGGGTATGCGATTGCTCAGGATGCGTCAGGAAAACCGTTGCGAGATGCGACGTCGGTGGCCGAGGGCGATGCGGTAAGCGTTCGTTTGGCAAAGGGGAGACTGCATACTCGCGTTGAAGGAATAACGGCCACGGATTAACGCGGATTCAGACGGATTATAGAAGTAATGCCGCAACGTATCGTCATTAATCTGGATGGGCCGGATGGTGTTGCGACTAGGCCTGCCGGGCGAGTTGTTGGTCGCAAACGCCGACGTTGGCCGCGTGTTCTGGCGATTCTGGCGGTGCTGGTTTTAGTTTTCGTCGTTGTCACAGCAGCGGGCGGTTTCTTTTGGTGGAGACATTATCAAACGACTCCCGCTTACACGCTGGCGCTCATGATCGACGCTGCTCAACGAAATGACGCGGTGGAGCTACAGAAGCGCATCGACGACGATGAAGTTGCGAAGAATATGATGGCGAGCGTCAGTCAAAAGGCTGCGAGTCGTTATGGTTTCGCGCTCAACAGTTCCATACAATCGCAGATCGATAAAGTGGTGCCGTCGCTGCTGCCGCAGTTGAAGCAAACGATTCAGGATGAGGTAGTTAACGAGATCAAGGAGTTTGCTTCGAAGTCGGAACCACGGCCGTTTATCTATCTTTTAGTGGCTGTTCCTTCTTTGATAAATGTGACGACCGAGGGAGATACGGCAAAGGCAACGACGAAGATGAACGATCGTCCTATCGAGCTGACAATGCGACGTGATGCAGATCGCTGGAAGGTGACTGGTTTTAATGACGATGTGGTGGTCCAACATGTGGTCGACAACGTGATGAAAGAGTTGCCGGCGATTGGCGGCGTTGATGCGAACAGTCCGTTGTTGAAAAAATCTGCGCGTGGAAAGCCCGCGCGGCGAGGCAGGTAATAAAACGGTTAGATGACAAATAGTGCTGAACAGACTCGGACGTTTGAAGCTTCTCTCGAAGCGCTCGAACGGATCGTCCAACAGTTGGAAGACGGCGACTTGCCGCTCGAGAAGAGTCTCGAGTTGTTTGAGCAAGGCATTCGTCTCTCGCGTGAATGCCAGGAACGGTTAAGTCAAGCTGAGCGACGAATCGAGATTCTTCTGCGCGACAATCAGGGTCGGCCCGTAGCCAGTCCCTTCAAAGAGCCCCTTAATGACAATTCCGACCGCGGCGAAAACGAAGAAAATGCCTTCTGAGGCCCACATGCAGAACACGCTCGAACTCGAGAGCTTGTTGGCGGGTAATCGCGCGCTGATCGAAGTCGAGCTCAATACACTTCTGCCGTCTTCGGCAACGGCGCCGGAAAAAATTCACCAGGCAATTCGGTGGAGTGTGTTTGCGGGCGGTAAACGATTTCGCCCAGCGTTGTTGTTGGCGACGGGCCAGGCTTTCGGTTCATCGATCAAATCGTTACTTCGGACTGCGTGCGCCTTTGAGATGGTCCATACCTATTCCCTGATTCATGATGATCTGCCGGCGATGGATGATGATGATCTACGACGCGGCAGACCAACGTGTCACGTGCGGTTCGACGAAGCAACCGCGATTCTCGCCGGTGATGCACTACAAACGCTCGCGTTCCAGGCCATTGCCGAAGACCATCAACTACCGGCTGAAACACGCATCAGGCTGATCTCTGAACTGACACGAGCAGCGGCGACGCCGGACGGAATGGTTGCCGGCCAGGCTTTGGACATGGAAGCGGAGACTCATCAGGTCAACGGCGCGCAGTTGGAGGAGATTCACCGGCTGAAGACAGGAGCGTTGATCGTCGCTGCGGCGCGTTGTGGGGCGATTATTGGTGGCGCTAATGAAGACGAGTTTGCGGCGATAACCAGGTACGGTTCATGTCTGGGATTGTTGTTCCAGATTACGGATGATCTTCTGGATGTGACTGCGACTGCCGAAGACCTCGGCAAGACACCTGGTAAAGACGCGCGCTCAAATAAAGCGACTTATCCCGCGCTGTTTGGGATCGAAGAAACAAGAGCGTCCGCCATCCAGGCGCATCGCAACGCGTGCGCGGCATTGGACCAACTCGATCGTCCGACCGACGTACTGCGACGCATCGCGGACTTCATCCTGCACCGAACTGGGTAGGAAAAGTTTTAGCCGCGGATGACGCGGATGACGCGGATAAAATATTACTCATAAGCAAGCGCCTCTCGGACCGTCACGCGCGACGCCCTCCACGCCGGAATAAAGCTCGCTACCGCACTCACACTAATCGAAACCACCAGCCAGATCACCAACCCTATGGGTTCAAAAACAAAATCCAACCCACTCTGGAATATCACCCCAACCAGAAAATTCCCAACCGCCTT
>DATFHH010000140.1:0-54537 GCA_035248565.1 Pyrinomonadaceae bacterium
CTGCAGTGTTCGGCGCTTATGGCTTTCCAACAACCACGGGCGGTGTTTCTCAGACCGGTACTCGTCGCTTCGGTATCACTGAAGTCGGCGTGATGTATGGCGACAACACCCTGGCCGCGATTCCCAACACCCGAGCTTTGATCGTTGGTGCACCGATGGCCCCGTTGGGCAACTAATCGAATTTACGTAGATACGTGAAAGGAGCACCAATTATCATGACCAGCAAACGCCAAGAAGGCTTCTCGTTGATCGAACTTCTGATCGTTGTGGCGATTATCGGCATCATCGCCGCTATCGCTATCCCTAACCTTCTCGCTTCCCGCCGTGCCGCTAATGAAGGCTCGGCCCAATCTTCTCTCCGCACCATCCACAGCTCACAGGCTACCTACCAGGCAACCTCCGGCAACGGCGCGTATGCCGCTAACCTCGCTGCTCTAAATGGCGTCAACTTGATCGACTCAGTTCTTTCCAGTGGCACCAAGAGCGGTTATGACTTCGCGGTCGTCGAACAGGCCGGCACCGGCGCGACTGCAGTGTTCGGCGCTTATGGCTTTCCAACAACCACGGGCGGTGTTTCTCAGACCGGTACTCGTCGCTTCGGTATTACTGAAGTCGGCGTGATGTATGGCGACAACACCCTGGCCGCGATTCCCAACACCCGAGCTTTGATCGTTGGCGCGCCCATGGCCCCCTTAGGTAACTAGTTTGCCAATTAATTAGTGCCTTGGCACTTTCGCCGAGAGGATGGAGTTTCGACTCCATCCTCTTTTTTGTAGCCACAAACGTTGTCGCCGGCCTGACAGAATCTGTCACCAGGGTCAGCACACCACGCCTAAATAACCACAAATTGGCCCAAATTGAGCCGAGTTTTTGCACTCATTTTTGGCACGCATCTTGTTTTGACTTTAGCAAGAAATCCTCCTCCGCGGTCCAGGTGAGATCCAAAGCGTGGAGAGTAAATGGGTTTCTTGAGGAGTAGACCATGAAGAATAAACGACAAGCTGGTTTTTCACTGATCGAATTACTGATCGTAGTTGCCATCATCGGCATCATTGCCGCGATTGCGATTCCTAACCTTCTCGCTTCGCGTCGTGCGGCAAATGAAGGTTCCGCCCAGTCATCACTTCGCACAATCCACAGCGCTCAAGTGGTCTATCAAGCAACGGCTGGCTCTGGGGCTTTCGCCGCAAACCTCGCGACATTACAAGGTCAGACCCTGACTGACACGGTATTGAGCAGCGGCACCAAGAGCGGATACAACTTTGCGATCGTCGAACAAGCCGGGGTTGATTCCACCGCTGTATTTGGCGTTTACGCATTTCCCGTAACGACCGGAGGCGTATCACAAACCGGTACACGCACTTTTGGCACCACTGAAGTCGGTGTCATGCACGGCGATACGGACCTCAGCGCGATCCCAAATACACGAGCTGACATTAGCGCCCTCCCCGTTCTTGGAAACTAAAACATTGCCGATTGCCGATTGCCAATTGCCAATTTCAATAACCGCCGATTCAACGCAATCGGCAATCGGAAATTGGCAATCGGCAATGATTTTTATCCTTGCCGTCTCTCTTGCGGTGATTGTTCCCGCGATGTTTTGGGGAATACCTTCCAACCTCGATCTCACAAATCACTTTCGCTTTGCGCTTCCTTTCTACGACGCGATCGCCAGCGGTAATCTCTATCCGAGCTGGCTGGCGGAGTCGAACGGTGGCTACGGCGATCCAAGCTTTCGCTTTTATCCTCCGGCACTCTATTACCTTCTCGCAGCAGCTCGATTCGTAATTGGAAACTGGTACGCCGCGACTTTAGTGGTATTTGCGATTGTGTCGATCGTGGGCGGCCTGGGAATGTACTTCTGGTCCAGGTCGATGTTATCGACCTCTTCTGCGATCTGGGCCAGCGTCTTCTACGCTCTCGCTCCTTACCATTTGAATCAACTTTATCAAGCGACGTTGTTGGCTGAGTGGGCCGCGAGCGCGGTGTTGCCGTTCGTCTTTGGCTTTGTCGAGAGAGTGTGTGAGAGAGGAAAGCGGAGAGATATCGCCGGCCTTGGTGCGACTTACGGTCTTTTGATATTCACTCATTTGCCACTGGCGGTGATTGGCTCACTCGCAGTGCTGGTGTACGCGTTGGTGAGAATCGATGGACCGGATAAGGTTCGCAAACTCGCAAAACTCTCGTGTGGCGCGGCGCTCGCTCTGAGCCTGAGTGCGGTTTATTGGGTGACGATGGTTTCGGAAGTTGGATGGATCGGGGTTAACCAGATTCAGCGTGATGCCTCGGTCGATTATCGTTTGAACTTTCTGTTCTCAACGTTCTCGGCTATCAACCTAAATGTTTGGTGGATGAACATCCTGGCGCTGATGACGCTGCTGTTGTTCGTGCCTGCTTTTTTTGTACGCAAAAAAGGCCTGCGGCCCGCGATTATGTTGACAGCTTTCGCGCTGTTTATGTCGGTGCCTTTGAGCCGGCCGATCTGGAACCTCGTGCGACCTCTGCAAGAGACGCAGTTTCCCTGGCGTTGGCTAATTCTCATTTCGATGGGTGGTTCAATCCTCGCAGCCGCTGGCATTGGGCGTCTCAACAGTTCTCACTCAACTAAACGAATCGCTGTTTTCGGCGCGATGACAATCTCAGTCGTTTTCACACTCTCACACATCGTGCGCGAGGCGCAGTATTTTCCACCGCAGAAATTTGACAACATGCTGACCAGCGTGCGCGGTACTCCGAGCGTGAACTACTGGTTTACGATCTGGGCACGTCCGGACATCAGGAAGATGTCGTCTGAAGTCGAAGCCGGAGCTCGTCCGGTTACCGTGAACTCATGGCAATCGGAACAGCGAGAGTTCTCAGTGGCTGCTGGTCCAGCCACCGAAGCACGCGTGCGCACGTTTTACTACCCGCATTGGATCGCAAAGAGCGAAGCGGGAATTCTCGCTACTCGGCCCGATACCGATGGCGCCTTGCTCATCGCGCTGCCGCCAAACGCGACTTCCGTTGAGCTCGATTTTCAAGAGCCGCGCAGAAACAAATTCTCGACAATAAGCAGTTTGAGCGGTTTAATGATCATCGGCACGCTGGCCATACCATTGAGGCGCAGACAAAAACGATGAAAATCATGGTCGACTCAGTAGTTGGTCCAACAGCGTGGCAAGCGGCGCTTGGCGCGGCGGAACGCCAGCAGCAGGCCCATTACGACAACATCGCTGCCGATTACGAGGCGCATTACAGCGATGAGTGGAGCATTGAATACCGGCGCAGATTTATTTACGAGCCGATGTTTGAAGGACTCGATCTTGCCGGATTGAAAGTCCTCGATGCGATGTGCGGCAGTGGTCAAACTACCGATTACCTCTTGGCGCGCGGCGCTACAGTGACCGGACTGGACATCTCCAATGAGGTTATCGACACGTTTCAGGCACGCTGGACCAATGCGACCGCGGTGAAGCGTTCGCTGGTCGATTCAGGATTCGCCGACGATAGCTTCGATTGTGTCGTCGTCGTGGGTGGATTGCATCACATTCACCCGAACGTCAAACACGCAGTCTGCGAGATTCATCGAGTGTTGAAGCCCGGCGGTTACTTCTGTTTCATGGAACCACATAGTGGCTCACTTCCGGATCTCGTAAGACGCGTGTGGTATCGGTTTGATCGTTTCTTTTCCGACAATGAAGCCGCAATCGATGTTGCGGCGCTGCAAAAAGATTTTAATAATTGCTTCGAATTGAAGAAGGCGAAGTATCTCGGCAACTTCGCTTTTCTTTTAGTCTTAAACTCACTTATCTTCCGCATTCCACCGCGCAGTAAGAAGTTTTTCGCGCCGGTGTTGATGCGACTCGAACCATTGGTCAATAAACTGCAAACGAAACTCACGTCCTGCTTTGTTGTAACGCAATGGAAGAAGTCTTGCCCGCGTTAACTCGCGAAAATCCACGGCAAATAGATGGCAGCTTCTGGCGCATCACGGCAATTGCCCGAAATGCCTTTCGCGAAGCTGTTCGCGATCGTGTGCTTTATAACCTAGTCCTCTTCGTTCTACTGCTCACCGGTGCTTCGATCTTCATCGGCGAATTGTCCGGCGGCCAGGAACGAAAAGTGATCATCGATCTCGGCCTCAGCGCGATGTTGCTGTTCGGTGTGTTCATCGCGATCTTCGTCGGCGTTGGGCTGGTCTACAAGGAGATCGAGCGCAGAACTATTTACGCAGTGTTTTCAAAGCCAGTCGGGCGTGGCGAATTTCTCGTCGGCAAGTATCTCGGTCTTTGTCTCACGCTGCTGGTTAACGTGCTGGTCATGGCTGTTGGAGTTTCACTCGCGCTGATGTATGTCAGCCGCGGTTGGGATCCACTGATTCTCACCGTCTGGCCCGCGGTGTTACTTATTTATCTCGAGCTGATGCTCCTGACCGCGGTTGCGCTTCTCTTCTCCTCGTTCTCATCGCCGGCGCTCTCGGCGTTGTTGACGTTCATGGTCTTCGTTATCGGCCACTTCAGTGCTGACTTGAAGAGTCTGGCCGTATCTTTGGGAAGCACGAGCGCGCGCTGGGTGTTTACCGGTCTGTATTACCTGCTGCCAAATCTCGCGAACTACAGCTTCATCACGCCCGCGGCGCATGGTCGTGCGCCCGCGCCGGGATTTGTCTTCGCGACGACGTTGTACGCATTGGTCTACATCGCGCTAATCCTTGCCGGCGCGACCCTCATCTTCAGCCGTCGAAACTTTAAATAGAGATGAGCGCAAATTCCGACGCAGCAAAAAGAGATCGCATGAAAACCATCGCTCTTGCAGCGGTGGTCCTGGTCGGAATTGCGTCTGCGGCGCTGCTCGTTCGTTGGACCGACACTCTGCGTCCGCCGCCGGATCCAAACGCGATCGATGAGAATCTTTACGTAAACGGGAAGACGGCGCGAAGAATTAGTTTGGGATTCAACGGACTCGTCGCCGATTGGTACTGGATGCGTTCGCTGCAATATGTCGGCCGCAAGATCATGAATCATCCTGACGATGTGCCGATCGACAATCTCGGTCAACTCAACATGAAGCTGCTTGCGCCGCTGCTCGATACGGCGACGACACTCGATCCCACCTTTCTCGATCCTTATGAGTATGCCGCGATCGTTTTGCCGTCGATTGACGTGCAGGAAGCGATTCGCATCACGAAAAAAGGTATTGAAGCAAACCCAAATGCGTGGAGGCTTTATCACCAGCTCGGCTACATCTACTGGCAGCAACATGAGTATCAAGCGGCAAGTGAGACGTACGGTCGCGGAGCGGAAATTCCTGGCGCGCCGCCGTGGATGGAAGCGATGAAAGCCAAGATGGCTGCGGACGGTGGCAGTCGCGCTACCGCGCGCGAGATCTACACGCGCATGTTTGAGCAATCGAGTGACGATCAGGTCAAAGAGATGGCTAGACGACGATTGCTGCAACTCGATTCATTGGACCAGCGAGATGCTTTGCGAAAAGTACTGACTGCGTACCAGGCGCGGACGAGTAAATGCCCAAACTCCTGGCGCGAATTGGGTGTGTTGAGCGCTCCGCTGGATCCAACCGGATTGCCTTATGTCCTGCGCCCTGGAACCTGTGAGATCGAACTGGATCCCAAGTCTGAAATTCTGGCGAAATAGTCTGTGAAATCTGTGGATAAGCCAATGTCTGCTATCGAAATCACAAATCTGACCAAAGACTACGAAGTCGGCTTCTGGCGCAAACGCAAGGTGCGCGCACTCGATAGTCTCTCGCTTTCAATCGACCACGGACAGATCTTTGGTTTTCTCGGCGCGAACGGCGCCGGCAAAACAACCACGCTTAAGTTGCTCATGCGTCTGATTTTTCCCACTGCGGGCAGTGCGCGAATTCTCGGTCATGACATTCAGGACGTGAGGATGCATCAACGCATCGGCTACCTGCCGGAGAATCCATACTTTTACGACTATCTCACTGCGCGCGAGTTCCTCGACTACTGCGCGCAGATCTTTGGTTATCCGTCAGCCTCAAGAAAGAAGCGCGCCGCGGATTTGCTGGCGCGAGTCAAGCTCGACGAGAAGCGTTGGGACAGCCAACTGCGAAAATTTTCGAAAGGAATGCTTCAGCGCGTGGGTCTGGCCCAATCGCTCATAAACGATCCGGAGATCGTGTTTCTCGACGAACCGATGAGCGGGCTTGATCCAGTCGGCCGTCGTGAAGTGCGTGATTTGATTGCTTCACTTCGAGACGAAGACAAAACTGTCTTTATGTGCTCTCACATACTTTCCGACATCGAGGTACTGTGCGATCGCGTCGCGATTCTCAAACGAGGGAAGCTCGCGCAGGTTGGGTATTTGGATGAGTTGCGCCACACCACTCATGGCCCACAGCACCTGGAGGTCATGGCAACCGGAACGGATACCGAAACTTTGAAGCAGCATTTGCCCGAAGCAGAGATTACTCCGACGCCGAGAGGTCTGCGCATTGAGATCGCTTCTGAAGATAAGATTGAAGAAGTGTTGGCCGCGCTCAGGAAAGTCAACGGCAAGATCGTGTCAGTTCAACCGGTGAAACAATCGCTGGAAGAATTGTTTTTGTAATCTGCAGATTACTCTTTAAACTTAAACGCCGTCACTTCCATTTTGATATTCGCGCGGGCGTCGGAGTCGCTCATTCCCTCTAACATCACTGGCACTTGCATCGTCTTATTTGGCGCTAATTCCGCCTGACGCGTCGGGATTACAACTACCGTTCGCTGTTTCACCGGCTGCCCCTGGTAATCAACCACTGCCGCGCGTATCTCCAACCCGTTGATCGTTTTTCCTGTCAGATTGCGAACAGTCGTTTGCAGAGACATCACGATGTCGCCAAGCGCGCGTTTTGCCTCTGTCGCTTCCGGGTTGTCGAGAACGATCTGCGATTTGTATTGATCAAACTGTGGTGAGCCTGCGCGAATTGCGCCTTGAAGAGTTGGTTCGCCGCCTCCGCTGCTGCCACCGCCCAAACGCATCAAACCGTAAAACAAACCCGCAATCACAACGGCAGCAATAACAGCCACAACGATGATGAGCGTGCGATTTGATTCGCTACTTTCAATCCGCCGGTCTGGAACGGCCATAGTGGAAGAATTGTAGATACAGGAAACCTGTTTTGCAACGACTTACGCAGACAGCAGTTGCTTGATCAACTGTTCGAGCTCGTTGAAATCGATCGGCTTCGTGATGTAGCTGTTGCAGCCCGCTTCGATCGCCTCTGATTGAAAGTCTGAAGTGTCGTGCGCAGAAACGGCGATAATCGGCGTCGACGCAAATTCCGGAAGCTGGCGAATCAGGCGTGTGGCGGCAAGTCCGTCAATTACCGGCAGGCTGAGGTCCATCAGGATAACTCGCGGCGATTCGGCCTTTGCGAGCTTCACCGCGTCCTCTCCGTTCATCGCTTCGACTACGTGATAACCCGCCATCTCGAGCAATCGCCGCATCATGAAACGGTTGTCCTCAGTGTCCTCAACCAGTAAAACCGTAATTTGATCGACCTCCCTTTCCATCTCTTGTCCGCTGGTCATGGCCTCAAAATCGCTTCGATTTGAGCCGAAAAACGCCTCCAAGTTGTTGATTTCACTGTATCACTAGAATACGCGCGCTTTTTTTGCTACCATGCCGCACTGAAACGCAACACAAAAGGATCTTACGCCAGCGGCTAATTCATACACTCGAACTGGTTGTGAGGTTCCCTTCCCCCTGCGGCCCCAATTAAGAGCAGAGAGCGATTTGCACCTGATGAAGACTGCAATGTCGAAGCCCGAAGAAGCTGAGCGACTCCAGGATCTCGGGCGAGCTTCAATGCAAATAGTTCACGACCTAAAGAATCAGCTGAATGGTCTCAAACTCTATGCCACGTTTCTGCGACGCAGAATCGAGAAGGGTGAACGCCCCAACGATGAACAAGAAACCGTCATCAAGTTGATAGGCGGGCTCGATCGCGCAGCAGAAGATCTGTCGCTGATTGTGCACTACGGCCAGCCGGTAGAGTTGAAAAAGCAGCCCGGATTTGAAATCGACAAGGTTTTGCAGACGATTTGCACGAGCTTGAACCAAACGGCTTCGCAAATAGTTGTGAACGAGAATTCAGATGCAGTTCAGGGAGATTTTGATCATTTCAAGCTTACCGAAGCCCTGAAATGGCTAAGCGCTGGAGCAGTAAAACTCAGGAACAACGAAAATGATGGCGTTGAGATCAATGTGAGTGTTAAAGCGAAGGAGCCAGGTGCGGCCGTTGTCGAGTGGTCAGGCTTGCGTCAATTGGATCGGGATCCGTTTCGTTCCTTGGCTGGTATTGACGATGTCAAACTCGCGCTGGCGGAAAAAATTATTCAGGCCCACGGCGGGTCTGCGGCATTTACGGATAAGAAGTTTGTAGTTGAGCTTCCGCTCAGAGATTGAAATCATTGTCAATTGCCTATTGCCAATTGCCAATTAAAAGACAAACAGCGAATCAACAATCGGCAATCGGCAATCGGCAATTGGGCAATAACAAGAGGGAGTAATCATCATGTCCCAAGGCGCAGCGATTTCGAGAGAGGAGAGAAAGGTGGAGAACAAAGAGGTACGGATTCTTGTTGTAGACGACGAGCCAACGATGGCCGACTCTCTGCGGCAAAACTTCGTCGAGGAAGGATACTCCGTCGATACCGCCCCCACGGGCGCCGCCGCCATTGAGCTCTTTGATCAGGGCGGGCACCATCTGGCGATCTGCGATCTGCAATTGCCGGATATGGATGGCCTCGAGGTGCTGCGTCATATGAAGGATGCGCGACCAACGACAGAAGTGATCGTCGTCACTGGCTACGGCTCAGTACAAAAAGCCGTCGAAGCAACAAAAGCCGGCGCTTTCTATTTTGTCGAGAAGCCGTTTGATTTCGAAGAGCTTCAGCCGCTAGTGGAAAAAGCACTCGAACGTCGCGAGCTGGTCGCTGAAACAGCAAACATGAGACGGCAACTATCGACGCGGGCCGAGTACTTCAACATCATCGGCGCATCCAAACCGATGCAGATGATCTACGAGACGATCGAGTCGGTTGCGAAATCTGACGCGAACGTGCTGATCGTTGGCGAATCTGGAACGGGCAAGGAATTGATTGCCAACGCCATTCACTATCAATCACTGCGTTCGAAAAAACCATTCATCAAAGTAAACTGCGCAGCGCTCCCGAAAGAACTGATCGAGTCGGAGTTGTTTGGTCACACGAAGGGTGCGTTCACGGGCGCGCACGCCGACAAAGAAGGTTTGGTCCAACACGCGGCCGGCGGTTCGCTGATGCTCGACGAAATCGCGGAAATGCCGATCGAGCTGCAACCAAAGTTGCTGCGCGTCTTGCAGGAGCGAAGTTATCGCAAAATCGGATCGGAAAAGACGTACGCAGTCGACTTTCGTTTGGTCTGTTCGACCAATCGTCCACCTGCTGATGCGATACGCGATGGACTGTTGCGTGACGACCTTTTCTATCGCATATCGACGATCACGATTCACGTTCCGCCTCTGCGCGAGCGTAATGAAGACATTCAGCTCTTGACTGAACACTTCCTGCATATGTACGCGCAAAAGTATGAACGAGCAATTACAGGTGTTTCACAGGCTGCTTATCAAAGACTCTTTAGTCACGCGTGGCCGGGCAATGTACGTGAGTTGCAAAACGTGATCGAGCGTGCGGTGCTGTTAGCAAAGGAAAAGCAGATCGAACCGATCGATCTGCCGTTCGATAACGGCACGCTTCCGGAAGGCACTTCGTCGAACGTGCAGTGGGACGTTCCACCAAACATGACGCTCGAAGACATCGAACGGCTGGTCATCGAACGAACGCTTCAGCGAACGGGCGGGAATAAGCAGGCGGCGGCAAATCTTTTGGGAATTTACCGCCCCCGTCTTTACAGCAAAATACGGAAGTACAACATCGACGTGCCTTCTCTCGTATCGGCGTGATTTGTGCCTTTTTGTGGTTAACCGTTAGCGGCTTTCTGTAGCCCGTTGATATCGAGTTTCTTCATTCCCATGATGGCGCTCATCACGCGTTCCCTCTTTTGAGGATCGCTATCTGTCAACAGCTTGGGCAGGTCATTCGGCACGACTTGCCACGACAGACCAAACTTATCTTTCAACCAGCCGCATTGAACCTGTTCGCCGCCATCGGCAGAGAGTTTCTCCCAGAAGTAGTCAATCTCCTCTTGCGTCTCACAATGAACGACGAGCGAGATGGCTTCAGTAAATTTGAATTGTGGTCCACCGTTCAGACCTGTGAATCGCTGACCATCGAGCTCAAACTCAATCGTCAGCACACTTCCCTTGGGTCCCGGTCCGCCTTCACCGTTGTGTACAGTGTTCAAAACTCTCGAGTTCTTGAAAACAGAGACGTAAAAGTTGGCCGCTTCCTCGGCCTTGTTATCAAACCAAAGAAAAGTTGTGATTTTCTGCGGGGCGGGCTGAATTCGAGTTGACATATTGTTTCTCCTTGATGAGTTTTTTTTCCACAGATTACACAAATTCTGATCAATCTGTGTAATCTGTGGATAGAAAGTCGAAATTACGGTCCATGGAGGATTCCCACACGTGCGTTTCGTACAGTTGCTCGCACTCATTTCTACCTTGATTTACGTCACCACCTTGGCAACACAAAATCAAACACAACCTCAGAATCCAAGTGGCGCAGCGCAGGTCTTTTCCACTCCAACGCCCACACCAACGCCGCTGCCGGCACCAACTGTTAAGATCGATAGTTATCGTGCTGCCGCTGCGCGCATCATTGGCGCTGCACTCGCGAGCGATCATGCTTATTCCAGACTGGCACATCTGACAGACCACATCGGCAATCGTCTTAGCGGATCGAAAAGTCTCGAACAGGCGATCGCGTGGGCTGTCGCTGAAATGAAACGCGATGGTTTGGACAATGTGCGCGCTGAGAAGGTGATGGTGCCACATTGGGTACGCGGCGAAGAGAGTCTCGAAATGTTGGCGCCCGTTCCGAGAAAATTGCAGATGGTCGGATTGGGCAACAGCATCGGTACTCCGGCTGAGGGCATCAGTGCTGAAGCGGTTGTCGTGCGCGATTTTGACGAGCTCGATCGACTGGGAGAACGAGTGCGCGGAAAGATCGTGGTCTACAACGCGCCGTTTACCAACTATGGCGCGAGCGTCATCTATCGCTTGCAAGGCGCTTCACGTGCAGCCCGATACGGTGCGGTAGCAGCGCTTGTGCGCTCGATCACGCCCGTGAGTTTGCAAACACCACATACCGGCGCAATGAATTACGATCCGAATCAGCCGAAAATTCCGGTCGCTGCGGTAACGATCGAAGTGGCGGAGTTTCTGCAACGCATGAACGATCGCGGCGATCACCCGGCGCTGCGACTTAGGATGGAAGCGAAGTTCTTGCCTGATGCGGAGTCGGCAAACGTGGTCGCTGAAGTTAAAGGCTCCGAGAAGCCGGATGAAGTAGTCGTGATTGGCGGCCATTTAGATTCGTGGGACGTGGGCCAGGGCGCACACGACGATGGCGGCGGTTGTATTGTCGCGTGGGAAGCGGCGAGGTTGCTGAAAGAACTCGGACTGAAGCCCCGCCGGACCATTCGTGTCGTGCTTTTCACGAACGAAGAGAATGGAACGCATGGTGGCAATGGTTATCACGACGCACATCGTGCGGAGCTGTCGAAACACGTCTTCGCAATCGAGTCGGATTCGGGTGTTTACAAGCCTGAAGGATTCGGACTGGCTGCGACGGCTCCGTTGCAAGTGAGATCCAATCTTCATGAGATCGCGAAGTTATTATGGGGAATTGGCGCGGACCACATCGCTGATGATGGCGGCGGCGCTGATATTGGTCCAATGATGCGTGAAGGAGTTATCGGCGCTAGTTTGGATGTCGACGGCACACATTATTTCGATATTCATCACACGCCGGCCGACACGCTGGATAAAGTCAACCCGCGTGAGCTCGCGCTCTGCGTCGCCACCATGGCCGTGATGGCGTACACGGTCGCCGATCTCCCTGAACAAATAGATAAATAAGCCGCGGATAAGACGGATTTTTAAAATCAGATCTGCGCAGATCTGGTCTTTTTACATCCGTCTTATCCGCGGCTTAATCAAGTTGATAAGTCGCCACGCTGGTTGGTGTCTCAAAGCAACGGACTTTGTAAATCTGCACGCGGTCATCACCGACGCGCGCGGCAACGCGCTCCAAAACATATTTTGCGAGGTTCTCAGCGGATGGCTGCAACTCATCGAATGGTGGAAGTTCATTGATGTTGCGATGATCTAAATACGCTACCACCTCATCCGCAGCCGCTTTCAACTCTACAAAATCAACAAGCAAGCCGATATTGTCCAACTCGCGTCCGCGAGCGTAGATCTCGATCTTGTAGTTATGTCCATGCAGATTCTCGCACTTGCCTTTGTAGCCGCGCAGTTGATGCGCGCTCGAGAAATTCCGCTCAATCATTACTTCAAACTGTCCTGCCATATCTAACCCAGTCCGTCCAAAATCCATTTAATCCGTGGCTAAAATACTCGAAAGATCCGAAATATTCGAAGTCACGCGACAAGGCGGCAGACTTTGTAGAAACGTCCGCCCATAACCTTTCGTCCGCAAACGAGGATCGAGTATCGCCAACACGCCTCGATCAGTCGTGCTGCGAATCAACCGCCCGAGTCCCTGTTTGAGGGCGATGATCGCTTGCGGCACACTGTACTGATAAAAACTCGAGCCACCAGTGTCTTCGATATATCTCTGCCTCGCCGCGACAAGCGGATCGGTCGGAACCGCAAACGGCAACTTGTCGATGATCACACACGACAACTGCTCGCCCCGCACATCGACACCTTGCCAAAAACTCGACGTCGCAAACAACACTGCATTTGGCGTTTCGCGAAATCGTTTTAGTAGTTGGCCTTTCGAGGCAGTGCCTTGAATCAAACAGGGATAATCGATCTCGCTCCAAACGTTCTCGTAAAGCGCCTGCATGCCTGCCAAACTAGTCGATAACACAAACGCTCTGCCCTCGGTGGCATTAAGGATCTTTGTCACTTCGGCGGCCGCCGCCGTCGCCCACTCACGTTCGCGCGGATCGGGCATCCTCGCCGGCAAATAAAGAATCGCCTGGCTCTGATAATCAAAGCTCGACTCGGCAATGAGATCGTCAGCCGTATCCAATCCAAGACGATCGCGGATGAAAGCAAAGTTTCCACCGCTCGACAGTGTCGCCGAGGTCAATATCACCGTCGGCACTTCATCAAACAGCTTGTCTTGCAAGAGTCCCGCGACGTCAATTGGAGAAGCACGCAAAAAGACGCCGCGATTGCGTCGTTCAAGCCAGTAGACAAACTTCTTGTCTGCGCCGGTGACGATAAACTCGAGTTCAAAACGAATTTCTCGCAGCCGCCGAATGAGGTTCTCAACATCCGGCGACTTTTCTTTCATTGCGTCGAGCGTCGTTTCCGCTCGCGCGATGGCCCCTTCGAGTGCCGAGTACGATTCGCCAAGTGGTGTCGCTTGCAACTCACCGTCAGAATTTTTTCGTGCGAAAGTTCCGGGAATGATCGGGTAACGGCCTTCCTCGCCGCGACCGTCACGAAAGCCGATCCAGAAGTTGTCTGAAAATCGCGAGATGCGCGCGAGGCTGTGAGTGAGTTCTCTGTCTGTCTCAGCGTCTTCGATGGTCAGCATACCGAGATCGCGCACGAGATCTTCGATTTGATAGTTAGAGACCTGTGCGCCGAAGTATTCAGAGGCGACTTCTTCGATGAGGTGCGCCTCATCGAGGATCACCGCGTTGTACGCTGGGAGCACCGAGCCGTAATTGCTTCCGCGCAGACTGAGATCCGCGAAGAACAGATGATGATTGACGACGATGATGTCGGCTTCCTGTGCGCGGTTTCGCATGCGCGTGATGAAACAGGGATCGAAGTCGGGACACTTCTGGCCCAGACACGTGTCCGAGCGAGCATCGATGTGACGCCAGAAGGACAGCGTTTCAGGAAGATTTGCCAGTTCTGCGCGATCGCCGGTCTCACTTTCTCTCGACCAATGAGTGACCTCTTCGAAGTAGTCGACTTCATCGAGTCCTTCGAGCACTGGCGCAGACTGTGCGCGTGCGAGACGGTTCAAGCAAAGATAGTTGTTGCGGCCTTTCATGTACGTGGCGGCGAAAGGCTTCGGCAGGACATTTTGGAGAAAGGGGATGTCTTTCTCCATCAATTGTTCTTGCAAATTTTTGGTGCCGGTGGAGACGATGACGCGGCCGTTGCCGCCGAGTGCCGCAGCGACTGCTGGAACGAGGTAAGCGAGTGTTTTGCCGGTGCCTGTTCCGGCTTCGACGATCAGGTGTCTCTTGTCTTCAAACGCGCGCATCACCGCGCGGGCCATCTCAATCTGGCCCGGTCGGTATTCATATTCAGGATGCGCCCGCGCAATCAGCCCCTCCGGGCCAAACACTTCAAGCATGATTTCACTTGCGACACGTTAAGACATCGATGGGACAGAGAGAATACCACGCCTTGCAAGCTCTTTAGCGACTTCACAACAATGACTTCATTTTCTATCAACATTCATCTAAAATCACGCGCGAAGCTACCTCACCAGCTATGCGAAAACGTAAACTACTTGATCGCCTCAGGAATAATCCCAAAGGAGCTACGTTCGACGACATACGAACCTTGTTGTTACAAGAAGGATTTCAACTGGATCGCGTGGCGGGCAGCCATCACATTTTCAAGAAAGCAAGCGTCACATTTGTCATTCCGGTTCATGCGAACCGTGTAAAATCCTTATATCTGAAGCGTGTGATTGCACTTATCGACGAAGCGAAAGGAAAGACTAAATGACGCAGGAGTCGAGATATCCCGTAATTATTTATCCCTCTGAAGACGGCGGTTATGTCGCTGAGGTGCCGGCGCTCAAAGGATGTTTGGCTCAGGGTGAAACGCAGGCGGAGTGTCTGGAAGAACTCGAAAAAGTGCAGGCTCTTTGGCTTGAGAGCGCCAAACGTAATCACGAGAGAATTCCGAATGCGGCGGAAGTGACTGCTAAGCTCCGCAAACTCGTAGCGTGACACTAATGCACTTTCTTAAATATCCGTTCCCACCTGATCTCTCCGTCGGGTATTGTGGCCGAGTAATAAATCACTGAAGCGTTGCCCCAGATCAACTCTCTCGGAACGGCGCCGCGATAACGACTATCCTCAGCGTTGTCGCGATTATCACTCATAACGAAATAACTCTTCAGTGGTATTCGAAACGAAGTATCGCCCGCGAATGGAAAATTATCGCCGGAATGGTCATAGTCACGCGGCCGAGTGTAAAACACTTGATAGGTTCCCTTGCCTTCCCGTGAAAGCTCCACTAATGAATCGTACTCGCCGGCTTCCTTCGCTGTGACGCGTTGTTCGTTGAGCGGATGTTCGTTGATGTAAACCACCTTGCCGCGCATTTGGATTGTTTCGCCCGGAAGACCGATGACACGAGAGAGGTAGTACTTTGAATCGTTGGGATATTGA
The DNA here is from genome assembly GCA_035248565.1 of Pyrinomonadaceae bacterium. GTDB lineage: Bacteria > Acidobacteriota > Blastocatellia > Pyrinomonadales > Pyrinomonadaceae > PSRF01. The sequence continues at coordinate 15,513 of DATFHH010000140.1, forward strand.
AAAACCACAAGCCGGCCGCGATCGATCGCACCGAAAGCCCTGTTTATTATCAGGCGGTCGCCGGGGATAACTGTGTTCTTCATCGAACCGTGCGGTATGCCGACCATCCGAATGAAGAACATGCGATACACCGTCAGCCCAATACCGCTAAGAATTAATAGCGCGATGATCAGACGAACGGCTATCGATCTTTTGCTCAAGCTGGGATCACACCTTTCAATCGTTTTGGATAGAGCGGAAAGCGGGCGGTTAGCTCCGCAACTTCGCGCTTAACTTTGTTTCTCACCTCTTCAGACTCAGGCGCGTGAATCACCTCCGCGATCAGGCGGCCGATCTGTTGCATCTCCGGTTCTTTCATGCCTCGCGTCGTGACGGCGGGCGTGCCGATGCGTAGTCCTGAAGCAACAAACGGCTTGTTCTGATCGAACGGGATCGTGTTTTTGTTGACTGTGATGGCCGCGGCTTCGAGCGCTTTCTCCGCATCCTTGCCGGTGATACCTTTGCCGTCCATCCAAACGTCGACCAGCATCAGGTGGTTGTCAGTGCCACCCGAGACGAGTCGCAATCCCTGTTCTTGCAGTTCACTCGCCAGCGCTTTCGCATTCCTCAACACCTGACGCTGATATTCTTTAAAATCTTCATGCAGCGCTTCACCAAACGCGACTGCCTTCGCAGCGATGATGTGTACCAATGGTCCACCTTGCACGCCGGGAAACACTCGCCTATCGATTTCTTTCGCGTGTTCCTCTTTGCAGAGAATCAAACCACCTCGCGGACCGCGCAACGTCTTATGAGTGGTCGACGTTACGTAATCAGCATGCGGCACGGGCGATGGATGAAGCCCGGCCGCGATTGGACCAGCGATGTGTGCGATGTCGGCAAACATGCGCGCGCCGACGCTGCGCGCGATTTGTCCGATGCGTTCAAAATCGATCGTTCGCGGATATGCCGACGCGCCGCACACGAGCAGTTTTGGTCGATGCGTCTCGGCGATCTTCTGTAACTCGTCGTAATCGATCTGCTCGTTCTCCCGCGACACGCCGTAATCGGCGACTTTGTAACTGAAGCCCGAAAAATTCAGCGGGTGGCCGTGCGTGAGGTGACCGCCATGCGAAAGATTCATTCCCAAAATCTGATCACCATACTGAATTGTCGCGAGATAGACCGCCATGTTTGCCTGGGCGCCACTGTGCGGCTGGACATTCGAATGCTCGGCCGCAAACAACTCTTTGACGCGATCGATCGCAGTCTGCTCGACGACGTCGGTCCATTCACATCCGCCGTAATAACGTTTGCCCGGATAACCTTCGGCATACTTGTTCGTGAACACCGAGCCCGCAGCTTCCAGCACGGCTTCACTGACGAAGTTTTCCGAGGCGATCAGTTCCAGGCCATTTGCCTGGCGCGCCACTTCATTGTCAATTGCACCTGCAATAATCGGATCGACTTCAGCGAGCGATGAGTTTCTGTTCATTATCTGCTTCTTTCCACTTCACTAATCTTCTCCACACGCGCAACGTGGCGCCCACCTTCAAACTCCGCCGAGAACCATGCGCGTACGATCTTCGGAATGTCCGCGGGCGGAGTAGTGCGAGCGCCAATCGCCAACACATTTGCATCGTTGTGCTGACGCGCGAGTCGCGCAGTCTCTTCCGACCACGCCACAGCCGCACGCACGCCCGCAACTTTGTTCGCCGTGATCGCCATGCCAGTGCCTGAGCCACAAACAAGCAGCCCTTGTTCAACTCGACCCTGCGCCACCTGTTCCGCAACCTTGCGTGCGTAGTCAGGATAGTCCACTGACTCTTCAGACAATGTTCCAAGATCCTGAAATTCCACACCCAGATCAGTAAGCAGCGGTTTCAAACGCTCCTTCTCAGCGTAGCCCGCATGATCGCTTGCCAGTGCAATTCGCATCTCTTCAGAACCTTCTTGAATTTAGGTTAACGAAAGACCCGTGATGTTAACTCAGCCTTCAAACCTCGGCAAACAATCCGCGTTTCATCCGCGTTTATCAGCGGCTCAATTTGCCTTACATTCGGTTGCTAAGCGAGAATGCCAATTCTATGCGCTGGTCACGTTACTTCATTCCAACACTCCGCGAGGACCCGGCCGATGCCGAAGTCATCTCGCACAAACTACTTTTGCGCGCCGGTCTCATCCGGCAATTGTCCGCGGGACTCTATTCTTACTTGCCACTGGGCCAACGTGTAGCGCTCAGAATCATGCAGATCCTGCGTGAAGAGATGAATGCCGTCGGCGGCCAGGAGTTCTATCTGCCTGCGCTTCAGCCGGCTGAGATCTGGCAGGAATCGGGTCGCTGGGACGCAATCGGCGACGAGATGTTTCGCCTGAAAGATCGAAAAGGCACCGACATGTGCCTGGGCATGACGCACGAAGAAGTGTTCACGACGATCGCGCGCAGTGAGATTCGTTCGTACAAACAACTGCCGCAAGTCTGGTATCAGATTCAGATCAAGTTTCGCGACGAGGCTCGGCCCAAGTCCGGTCTCATGCGCCTGCGCAGTTTCATTATGAAGGACGCGTACACGTTTGACGTCGACTTCGCCGGGCTCGACAAGGCGTTCGGCGATCAGCGCCAAGCGTACAAAAATATCTTCACGCGTTGTGATCTGGAGTTTTTAATCGTCGAGGCCTCGTCGGGTGCAATGGGTGGAACAGCGTCGAACGAATTCATTGCGCGAACTCCCGCGGGCGAGGATCTCATCGTTAACTGTCCAAACTGCGGTTACGCCGCGAACGTCGAAAAAGCATCTTCGCGGTTGACGGAAATCACGGATGAACCTGGACCGGACGCGCCCGAAGAGTTTCCGACGCCGGGTGTCCGTACGATCGAGGATCTGATCTCGTTTCCCGGAGGCGCGGAAGCAAATCGCCAGATCAAATCACTCGTTTTCATTGCCACAATCGACGGTGAGCACCGTCCGGTGCTGGTCCTCTTGCGTGGCGATCATCAACTGCACGAGATCAAACTTGCCGACAGCCTTAGGGCGACGGCAGTGCGTCCTGCACATGCTGATGAGATACGCGATCTCCTTGGCGCGAGCGCCGGCAGTCTCGGTGGCGTCGGTGCAAAAGCGAAGGCGCGCGATCTGCGCCTTATTGCCGACACGGCGCTGAAGAATCGGCGCAATATGACGACCGGCGCGAACAAAGACGACCACCATCTGCGTGGGGTGAACATAGCACGAGACATTTCGGTTGACGACTGGTTCGAATTGCGTATGGTCGAAGCCGGCGAAGGCTGTCCAAAGTGCGACACCGGCGTGCTCGAACTCTTCAAAGGCATGGAGATTGGACACATCTTCAAACTGGGCACGAAATACTCAGAAACGATGGGCGCAACGGTGTTAACGCAGGATGGAAAAGAAGTGCCGATCGTGATGGGCAGCTACGGCATCGGCGTCGAACGAATCATCAGCGCGGTTGTCGAACAAAATCACGACGAAGACGGCATCATCTGGCCAAAAACGCTGGCGCCGTTCGATGTGATCGTCACGATCACAAACATGAAGCAAGACGAGCTCCGTGATGGGGGCGAGAAGCTGTACGGCGAGTTGCAACGAGCGGGTCTTGCGGTGTTGCTTGACGATCGTGACGAACGCGCGGGCGTGAAATTTAAAGATGCTGACTTGATTGGTGTTCCGTATCGGATCACGATCGGTAAAAAAGTTGCAGACGGGCTGGTTGAATTATTCAATCGCCGCACAAAACAGAGCGAGGATGTTAAAATCAGTGACGTCGTGAGTCGCGTAAATGCTCTATCCACAGATTACGCAGATTGATTTATAGAATCTGTGTAATCTGTGGATGGTTTTATAGAAATGAATCTAAGCTGGCTTCTACTAATTCTACTCCTCCCACTTCCCACTCAAGCGCAGGATCTTCTCCCCGAATTGGTTCGTCGCATAAAACCGTCGGCCGTGGCGATCGAGACATTCGACTCGCGCGGTGAAAAACTCTCGCGCGGTAGTGGCTTCTTCGTCGACACCGATCGCATCGTCACCAATCGTCACGTACTCGAAGGCGCGTATCGTGCTGAAGTTCACTCTTCAACCGGAACAGTCTTTCCCGTCAAAGGTGTGCTCGCGGTGGACGCCGAGGGCGATATCGCGTTGTTGAAAATCGATCCTCCGGTAACTCAAATCAAACCATTATCCCTCGACAAAACATCGCCACAGGAAGGCGAAAGTATTGTTGTGATCGGCAACCCGTTGGGGTTGGAAGGCAGTGTCACGAACGGCATCGTGTCAGCAGTGCGCGACATTCCAACATTCGGTCGCATCATTCAGATCACCGCACCGATCTCATCAGGCTCGAGCGGCAGTCCGGTAGTCAACATGCAAGGACAGGTAATCGGCGTCGCGACGTTGCAGATTACCGGCGGCCAGAGCGTGAACTTCGCGATTCCCTCGGAACGCATTTCACAACTTCAGTCGACTTCATTGATGTCTTTAGCTGATCTGGTAGCGGCCACTGGCCGCAATAAACGTGCGAAGGCGGTGCAGTTTTTTCGTGACGGTTTGAGTTTTCTTTCGAAAGACGATTGCGAGAAGGCGCTGCCTTACTTCGAAAAAGCTGTCGAGTCAGACAGCAACTACGCCGAAGCGTGGGCACAGAGCGGATTCTGCAATGAGAAACTCGGCCGACATGCTGAAGCGCTTGAAGCGTCGAAAAAGGCAGTTAATTTGAGACCGTCCGCGGAGTCGTATTTCAATATTGGACTCGCAAACTTTTATCTCAAGCAGTATCACGACGCTGTCGAGGCTTATCGGCAGTCGATTAAGCTGGATCCGTACAACTCGGCCGACGCTTATTACGCGCTCGGTCTGGTCTATCGCGACTGGGGCAAGGCTGACGAAGAGATCCAGGCTTACAAACAGGCGATTCGTTTGCGGCCTGACTATACAGTTGCCTATGAACGACTTGGTGCGCGTTACCTGCGCTCGAAGAAGTTCAACGAAGCAATAGAGATTTTTCGCCAGCTTTCCACGCTGAAGCCTGGAGATGCGAACGCTCCGAACAATATGGGCGAGGCTTATCTTGAGCTCAATCGCTACAACGAGGCGGCCGAATCGTTTCGACAATCAATACGATTGAAGCCTGATTTTGGGAAGGCGTACTACAACCTCGGTCGGTGTCTACTCGCGATGGGCAATCGCGACGGAGCGTTAGAGCAGTACACAATACTCACGAATATCGATCCTGAGTGGGCCGAGAAGTTGAATGGGCTGATCAATCCTTAGCCGCGGATAACGCGGATTTTATTTGTGGATTATCGCGGATCAATTCAGGACTTCACTAACAATTGCGGTTAGGGCGTTGTCCTGGAGGGTTTTGTTGCGTTGAAGTTGGCCGTGAAGGTCGCAGCCGAAGATGGCGTAACGAGAGAGCGTTTTGAAGATGTCACTGCCGAGCAGTGACACACGCGTGACGCGCCCATCACCAGGCGCATACATCGCCTCGATGGCTTGTTTCTTCGAGATCTTCACACCTTTCGACGTTCGATATTCACGCGGTCTGATCAATGTCAGCCAGCGATTCTGTTTTGCATCTCGAAGGATCACCGGCGAGTTCAATGTCTCTTCACAATCGCCACCAATTGCCAGCAATGTCACCGGCGAACTGGAGCCCTCGACAGAATCCAGCGCCTGTTGAAAGCGACGCGCGCGGCGCAGAGTCGCCGCTAGATAAGCGTCGAGCTCGTCTGCATGACTGTTAGTTCCGCCTGACTCTCCGTAGCGGCGGCGAAATTCCGGCGAATAGATCGCGCTCCATCCATACTGTTTCCAGACCTCTGGGTCGTATAGATCTATCTGCAAAGGTTGGAGGTCCTCGTCAAGAAATTTCACTGTCTCGCGATGCGGCAGCAGTTGAAATACAGAGGCAGTCCGTACCACATCTTCTTTCGTTAGTTTGTTGAGGAGTGGAATGCGTCGTCGCAAGCCTTCAGTAATGGAATAACCGTCGACCAGTGTTGCAAAGGCATCGGCCGATCCTTCATTCGGCACGCCGATCATCACGATCTTGCTGATGTGGGCCGCCCCACGCCAGGTCGGTTGAATTGGTCCATCACCGTCAGGCAGATCGGCGTCGCCGTACATCGCTGCGTATCGCGCAATCAACCCACCCATGGAATGCGCGACGACGTTGAATTTCAAATCCGGACGCTGGAGCTTACTCTTCAAACGTTCAACACGTCTGATGAGCTCGCGCGCATTTTTTACGTTGTCCTGGCGCCAGTCGTATGCAAAAACGTAATAAGTGTCTTCATAACCATCGGCGGCGGGATTTTCCCAATCGCCAGCGCGATAGCCGGCATAGCTGCGCAAGGCTTCGAGCAGATCTCTGTAAACGTAAACTTCGGGAAGTACGCGCGCCAGTCGCACTGTCTCGACAATTTTTCCGGGCACCAGATCATCGCGATTCGACGCGAGATCGGGATTCATCGGCAAACCCTCTTGCGACGTTCGGAAAGCAGAAGGCCAAACAGTTTCACCGGTCTTCGAGTTGATCAACTCCGAGCCGAGAATTCCAGGGATGACGATCACCGGACGCTTGCCGGTTCTGGCCCGTGCTGCGGCAAAGATGTGTTCGAGGTCGGGCGTGCGACGCGCAGAGATGCATCCGCTCGAAACCAGCGAGAGAACGATCAGAGTGAAGAGTAAAGGCCGGTAGCGCGCCGGTCGTGGTCTATTCAACGGGCACCGTCCAGCGACGATTGATCAAGCTCGCGACGAAGCCGGCGCCGAAGCCGTTGTCGATGTTTACTACAGTCACGTTTGAAGCGCAGGAGTTCAACATGCCGAGTAACGCTGCAACACCTCCAAAAGATGCGCCGTAACCAATGCTGGTTGGCACAGCCACAACCGGCACGCTTACCAGACCACCAACCACTGACGGCAGCGCGCCCTCCATTCCAGCGGCGACGATGATTACACGGCAGCGTTGCAACAGCGCACGTTCGGCAAGCACGCGATGAATCCCTGCAACACCTGCGTCCCAAATCCGATCGACAGTATTGCCCATCGTTTCAGCAGTCAAAGCGGCTTCTTCCGCCACTGGAATATCGCTGGTGCCCGCAGTTACCACGGCTATCGATCCGACGCCCAGGTTGGTCTTGTCGCGGCGAATTCTGATCAGCCGGGCAGACTCGTGCCACTCGGCGTCGGTTACAACGTTGCGAATCTCGCCAAACGTGCCTTCGTCGGTGCGTGTGACGAGGATGTTGGATGAACGCTCTGCGAGTCGCTCGACAATGCCGACAACCTGCGCGCGCGTCTTTCCGCCGCCGAAAACCACTTCGGGAAAACCCTGCCGTTTCGCGCGAGCGTGGTCGACGCGTGCGAATCCGATGTCTTCGAAGTGAAGATTTTGAATGCGTCTCAGTGCCTCGCTCGCCGGCAACTCACCAGACTTGTAGGCTGATAACAGCTTCTCGAGTTCGTTCACATCCATTGTCTTCAGCATGCCACAAAAAGGCACACAAAGCACATAAAGAGAAACCGTGCAAAGTGACGTTTCGTATGGATCAGTGGTTTGTGACTTATGTGCCTTTTTGTGGCAATATCTGACCGGCCGTGTCCACTGTAATCAAAAACACCCGCCTAACACTGGAAATGATCAAGATCGAGCACACGCTCTTTGCGTTGCCCTTTGCGTTTCTGGGTGCGGTGCTCGCCGCCAACGGATTGCCGACGCCATGGCAGATTCTTTGGATTGTTGTAGCGATGGTCGGTGCGCGATCCGCGGCGATGGCTTTTAATCGCATTGCGGACCGAAAGTTTGACGCGAAGAACCCACGCACCGCGTCGCGAGCACTGCCTGCGGGCTTGCTTTCCGTCAGTTTCGTTTGGGCATTTACCATCACGTCCGCCGCATTGTTTTTTCTGGCTGCTGCGATGCTGAACCGGCTGACGTTGATTTTGTCGCCCGTCGCGCTGGCGTGCGTTCTGCTTTACTCGCTGACTAAGCGTTGGACACAGTTGTCGCATCTCGTGCTCGGCGCTTGCCTTTCAATCGCGCCCACAGGCGCATGGATCGCAGTACGCGGCACGATCGGAAGTCCGGCACCGTTATTATTGTCGCTGGTGGTCCTGTTGTGGACCGCAGGCTTTGATGTGCTCTACGCCTGCCAGGACTACGACTTTGATCGTCGCGAAGGATTGAAATCGATTCCGGCGCGTTTCGGCATCGCACGTGCGCTCTGGATCGCGCGTGCGCTTCATGCGTTGGCTTTTCTCGCGCTCGTCTGGTTGTTTGTGATCACGCAGCTTGGACCAGTCGCCTTTGCCGGTGTGATTGCCACCGGCGCGCTGCTTGTTTACCAGCATCGGCTCGTTCGCGCCGGCGATCTCAGCCGTTTGAATGCCGCTTTCTTTACAACGAATGCATTCGTGAGCGTGATCCTGCTTGCTACTTTCGGCAGCGCGGTTTTCCTGCATCGATGAACTGAAATGAATTTTTCACACGACGAAAAACTTAACGAGATAGCGACGCGCGTCATGAATGGAGAACGACTCTCGCTCGAAGATGGTGTCGCGCTGTATGCCACCAGTGATCTTCCGGCGCTCGGCAAACTCGCCGACATGGTGAGACGACGCCGACATGGTCGCACGACTTACTTTAACGTCAATCGCCATCTCAACCCGACGAACATCTGTTACGCTGATTGCAAGTTTTGCGGCTTCTTCCGCACTCCACGGCAGCCTGACGCTTACACACACAACATCGATGACAGTTTGAAAGTCGCAGCACAAGCAATTGCGGAAGGCGCGACCGAGTTGCACATAACCGGTGGGTTGAATACGAAGCTTCCGTTTAGTTACTTCACGGATCTTCTGTCGTCGTTGAAGCGCGAGTACCCGCAGTTGCACCTAAAAGCGTTTACGATGGTGGAGTTCGATCATTTTGCGCACTTCTACAAGATGAATGATGAAGATGTGATTCAGAAACTGATCGAAGCCGGTTTGGATTCGTGTCCGGGAGGCGGTGCAGAGATCTTTCGCGAACCAACGCGGTCGATGATCTGTGCGCACAAATGTGACGCCGAACGTTGGCTCGAGCTGCAAGGAAAAGTGCACGCAGCGGGGTTAAAGACCAACGCCACCATGCTCTACGGACACATCGAATCGATCGAGGATCGCGTCGATCACTTCGTGCGACTGCGCGAGCAACAAGAGAAGTCCGGTGGTTTTCAGTGTTTCATTCCGCTGGCGTTCTATCCACCGGATACGCAACTCGCGCATCTGCCTGGTCCAACTGGCGTCGACTCATTGAAGACGATGGCAGTTTCGCGTCTGATGCTCGATAACTTCGATCACATCAAGGCCTATTGGGTGATGCTGGGCAAACGCCTGGCCCAGGTGGCGTTGCATTACGGCGCAAATGACATCGACGGCACCATCACCGAAGGCGGCGAGTTGACCACCAGTTATTCCGTCGAAGCTAATAACGAAGTGAAGATGACGAAGACGGAACTGATTGGGCTCATCGAAGACGCCGGCTTCGAAGCGGTCGAACGTGACACAGTCTACAATCGAATTGAAGGAAACAGCGTCAGCGTGGTCTGACGCACACATTTATGCCTGACACCATTACCCTCGCACATTCGCCAGACTCCGACGACGCATTCATGTTCTACGGGTTGGCGACCAATAAGCTCGACACTGGCGGTCTTCATTTCGAGCATCTGCTCAAAGATATTCAGACACTGAATGAGGAAGCGATGCGCGGCACTTATGACGTTACCGCCATCAGCTTTCACGCTTACGCATACGTGGCGGACAAATATGCGTTGCTGCCACATGGCGCCTCCATTGGTGACAACTACGGACCGATTGTTGTCTCGTGCGTGCCCGCTAAGCCGGAAGACATACCCAATCTCAAAATAGCGATTCCGGGAAAGTTGACCAGCGCATTTCTGGCGCTGCGAATTTTCAACTCAGAGTTCAGGTATCGGGTAGTTCCCTTCGACAAGATCATCGATGCGGTGCAGGACGGAACGTGCGACGCCGGGCTTTTGATTCACGAGGGTCAACTTTTTTACGAGTCGAAAGGGCTTCACAAGGTGCTGGATCTCGGTGAGTGGTGGCACGAAAAGCACGGCCTGCCGCTGCCGATGGGAGGAAACGTCATCCGTCGCGAGCTCGGCGCGACTCGGATCAAGGAGGTTTCACGGCTGTTGCGCGAGAGTATCAACTATTCGCTGACTCACCGCGACGACGCGCTCCAGTACGCTATGCAGTTTGCGAGAGACATGGAACCGGAGCTGGCGGATAGGTTTGTTGGGATGTGGGTTAACGAACTGACGTTGGATTACACTGAGCGCGGGCGGGAGGCGGTTCGGCGGCTACTGGCGGAAGGGTTTGAAAGAGGTATTGTTCCGCATCAGGTTCCGGTAGATTTTGTTGAAGGGTAAGCATTTCTCACGCAAAGGCGCCAAGCCGCAAAGCAAGAGCAAAGAAATAGTAGGTTCCTGCGTTTTCCTTAGCGTCTTTGCGCCTTTGCGTGAGACTTACGGAAGAATTTAGCTGTTTTGGGTATTCTTGCGAAGCCAAAGCTGGGGTGTGCGCGGTGATCGTATTGCCACCCCGCCCAGAAGGGGCAGCTAACCACCGCGCACATCATCGACATCAGACCACGTAAAACCAAACTCCTCCCAAAGCTTGGTTTATCGCCCGAGCCGTGTAAGCAACGCCGCCGCTCGGCGTCACGTCTGCGCTCCCGCGCCGTAAAGCTCCACGGATTTAGGACGAGTGCCTGTTGCCGACATGAGGACCTTTGAGAACTCTTACTTTCAAATTTGCGGAGCCACGATTTTCGAGGCCAACCGGGCTCATTTTAATTGTCGAACGTGCCGCTAGCCAAGTTATAACTTATTCTAGTAAGGGCACCTTACACTAGATGCAGGAAATTTTGCAACAGGAAAATGGCAGTCTGGCTCCCGACTTGACCCCGGCCGCCCGGCCGGTTGGCAACAGGACTCTTTCGGTTCGGCATCTGAGGACAGTTAGATTTCACTGGACCGGCGTGGCACCGCCGGCCTGACACCAACCCAATTGGTCAAATGAAGAAAGAACGTATGAGGATTCCTACGATTGCAACCGTCCTGGCCCTCGTGGTCCTTACCGCCGTGACCACTCTGGCCCAAAGTCCCGCCGCTGTACCTGTGGGCAACACCGGATCGCTGGCCCCGGTCGAAATCGATCGGATTATTCGATCCTTCACCACTAAAGAAGCAGAGTTTCGCAAAGCGCTGGACAGCTACTCGTTCAAACGCGACGCGTTGATTCAGAGTATCGGTATGGGCGGCCAGATCGTCGGCGAATACCATCGTGTCTCGACCCTAACCTTCGACGACCAGGGAAACCGCTACGAGAAGATCAGTTTCTTTCCCATGTCGACGATGCCGGAAATAACTCAGGAGGACATTGAAGATCTTGGTGGGGTTGAACCATTCGCACTCGAACCTTCAAAAGCCGACCGGTACAACTTCCGCTACGTTGGTAAGGAAAAAATCGACGAGCTGGATCTTTACGTCTTTGACGTGACGCCGAAAGTCATGCCCAATCCAAAGAAGACTAAAGAGCGGCTGTTCTCGGGCCGAATTTGGGTTGACGATCAGGATCTCCAGATCGTGAAAACAAAAGGCAAAGGCGTGCCGGAAACCAAGAACAACAAGTTTCCAACCGTGGAGACTTATCGCGAACACATCGATGGTCGTTACTGGTTTCCCACGTACTCGTATGCCGACGAAGAGATAATATTCGACAGCGGCGATTCATTACATGTGCGCATGAAAGTTCGTTACACTGACTTCGTCGTCTCACACGGTACACTGAAGGTGACTGAGATCGGTGAGACCGACGAGTCGACTTCAACGGGTGTTGCAAAGCCGATTGAAGTCGGTGCGTTGAATGCGAAAGCAGTCTCGCTGCCTAAGCCTATATATCCGGAAGAAGCAAAGCGACTGAAGGCTTCGGGACGAGTGACTGTGCGCGTGGTGATTGACGAGAATGGAAAGGTGATCTCCGCAAAGGCGACTGATGGACCAATACCGTTGCGTGAAGCTGCTGAAGCCGCAGCGCGTCAGGCGAAGTTCGAGCCGACGACGAAGGATGGTATTACTATCAAAGTCACTGGCGTCTTAACCTACAACTTCTAAATCCGCGTTTTAGAATCCGTGTTATCCGTGGTTAATAAGCCGCGGATAACACGGATTTAGGGCTGATTTAGCTCTGCAGCAATCGAGCGGCGCACACTGGATATTAGCTGGTTGATCTCCTCATCAGTCGTCCTGCTCGCGGTATCGACCGGCGGCAGAAATATCATCTCAATCGTTCCCGATCTCGCTTCGCCAGTGCCCTTGCCCATCAACACATCGGAGTTTTTGATCGCTACGGGCACGACCGGAACTCCCGCTTGTCGCGCCATGTAGAACGCGCCCTTCTTGAACGGCAGCAACTCGCCTGGCTTCGCGCGAGTTCCCTCGACGAAGACCGCGAACGAAACACCCAAGCGAATCCGTTTGGCCGCAGCCTCGGTTGTGCGAATCGCACTCTCGCGATTGCTGCGATCGATAGCCATTACATTCACGAAGCCCATGCCCACGCCAAGCAAGGGCACTTTCAACAACTCCTTCTTCGCCAGCAATCCAATGCGCCGGCCCGTGTAAACAAACATCGCCGCAGTATCCAAATACGAACGATGATTAGACACGAATACGTAAGTCTGTTTCGGATCAAGCAATTCGAGACCTTTGACTTTTATGCGCACTCCACTCAGCAGCAACCACGCGCGCGCACCGAAGAACGCCCACGGATAAACCCAGTCGTGCTTGCCGGCCAGCCAGGCAACAATGAGCACCGGCGGCGCGCAGATCGCAAGCAGAGCACCCGCAACAAACAATGACCACCAGTAGTGCAGACGGCGCATAAAACTGCGACCGCCGGTTGTGCTAGACTCCTGCGCCATGATTAGCCGTCGATCATTCATCGTCTACCTGGCAGTCGTACTCTCTCTCGCCGCTTCGTGCCCATCCTCATTCGCGCAGCGTGCGGCTGCTCAATCGGCCTCGATCCCTTCGCCGAAATCAGTCCTCGGCTTCACTCCAGGCGACGATCGCACGATCGCCGATTGGTCTCAAATTACAGATTACTTTGAACGACTGGATCGCGCATCCGATCGCGTGCTGGTCCAAACGTTGGGCCAATCCACCTTGAAACGTCCACTGATCGTGGCCTTCATCAGCGCGCGTGAGAATATACTGGCGCTCGCAAAATACAAAGAGATACAGCAGCAACTCGCCGACCCTCGCAGAATCACGCAAAACATTCAACTAGATCGACTAATCGCCAACGGCAAAGTTGTAGTGACGATCTCGTGTTCGATCCACTCGAGTGAAATCGTCGCTTCGCAGATGTCGATGCAGCTCGCTTACGAACTCGCGACGGCCCAAGATGCAAACACGCGCGAGATCCTGCAAAACACAATCCTGTTGCTGATTCCATCGCCGAATCCCGACGGCGTCGACATTGTCGCCAATTGGTATCGCAAAACTTTTGGCACGCCGTACGAAGGGCGCGAGCCACCTGAGCTTTATCATCACTACGCTGGTCACGACGACAATCGCGACTGGTTCATGCTCAATTTGAAAGAGACGCAGATAATCACACGTCTGCTGTGGCACGACTGGTTTCCCCAAATTGTCTACGACGTACACCAGCAAGGCTCGAACGGATCGAGGTTCTTCATTCCGCCGTTTTACGATCCGCCGAATCCAAACATCGCACCGTTGTTACTGCGACAGGTCGGGCTTATCGGTCACAAAGTGGCCGCTGATCTGCAAGCCGCTGGATTCAAGGGTGTTCTGACAAACGCGCTTTACGACACGTGGTGGCATGGCGGTTTTCGCACTGCACCTTACTTTCACAACTCGATTGGCATCCTTTCAGAAGCTGCGAGCGCGAGGTTGATGACGCCGAGCACTGTCACCGTCGAACAACTCGCGCGATCCAGCACGCGCGGTATGCGCAACGCAACCGAAGCGACGACTAATCTTCCTGATCCATGGCCTGCTGGAACGTGGCGCCCGCGCGACATCATGGACATGGAGCTGATTGCAGCGCGATCGATTCTGTCGTTGGCTGCTAAGTTTCGTAGCGATTACCTGCGCAACTTTTATGAGCTTGGGCGCAAGAACGTCGAGCTACAGCCGAAGCAAGACGAACCTGTCGCATACCTGATTCCTGCAGGACAGGCGCGCGACGAAGCAGTCGCAAAGATGATCGGCAGTTTGATCGATCAAGGCGTTGAGGTTTACCGGCTCGACCGTGAGTTGCACGCGACCTTTGGCCCGCAGGTCCTTCAGCGAACCAACGCGCCAAGCGAGAAGCTGGGCGCCTATCGAAAAGTGATCGCGCGTGCGCCGATGCAGGAGGTTCCGCTAGGTAGTTACATCATCTTCCTGGCTCAGCCCCAACGAACCAACGTCTTGGCTCTGTTCGAGCCTCAGATCTATCCGAACCGGCTAACCGGACAAGGAGAGGCTGAGCGTCCCTACGACGTCGCGGGCTGGACGTTGCCACTGCAAATGGGAGTCGATGCACCGGCAGTTACTGCGATTAGAGAATCGGCGGGCGAAAGAAAGTTGACCTTGCTCAAAGATGCCAACGAAGTCCGAGCTGACCTCGCGCTGGCGTTGAAAAAGGGAGATGCGTCGCCGATCAAAAATCCAGTCAAGCAACCAGTTCGCGTTGGGATCTATAAAGGTTCGATCGGCAATATGGATGAGGGCTGGACGCGTTTCGTGTTCGACACCTTTAACGTTCCTTACTCTTCGATCCGCGACGCCGACGTCAGGCAGGGCGCGCTGAATACCAAATTCGACGCGGTGATTCTTCCGTCGCAATCAAGCACACAGATCATCAACGGTAACGCTGCGGGAACCTTCCCGCCCGAGTACACCGGCGGAATTACCGAAGCCGGTGTGAAGAACTTGAAGGAGTTTGTGGCGAATGGTGGGACATTGATCTGTTTTGACAACTCGTGCGACCTGGCGATTAAGCAGTTCAACTTGCCCCTGCGCAACACACTCGAGGGTGTGAGGTCTTCGGAGTTTTACTGTCCGGGATCGATCGTTGCACTCGAAGTCGATAACAAACACCCGATCGCGGCGACGCTCCCGCCGATGGTTCCGGCATACTTCATCAACAGCTCGGCTTTCGCCACCACCGGAGACTCAAACGTTCGAGTGATTGCCCGCTATTCGAAGGAAAACGTGCTGCTGAGCGGCTGGCTGCTCGGTGAAGACAAACTGCGCGGACAAATCGCGCTGGCTGAAGTTAGTGTGGGCAAAGGACGCGTCGTTTTGTTCGGATTTCGCCCGCAGCACCGGGGCCAGACCTGGGCAACGCTGCCATTCATCTGGAACGCCCTCAAGCCATCCACAGATTTCACAGATTAAATCCGCGTTATCCGTGTCATCTGCGGCTAAGCAACCTTGCCCTCCCGTACGGCAAAAGGTTATTCTTCCCCATGGCATTCGGTTTTCTCTCCCTGATTTCCATAAAGCCGTAAACACTATCGCTCTCTCAGTGCATCAAACCGAGGTTTGGCGGAGCTTACTATGAAAAAGTTGTTTGTTTTCCTGTCGCTCCTCTCCCTTATTTCGACATCCATTAGCCTCGGCTTCGGACAAGGCCGCCCTCGGCGTGTCGGCGATCAAACGTCTGCGCCACAAACAACTGAGCAGGCGCCTGCTCCTACCAGGCCTCCGGTGCTCGGCGGTTCGAATTATCCGAATAATCGCCAGCCTGAGGCGCAACAGAATCAAACGCCAAGCGGTCCCGAAGAAGTCGATGCAGGCGATGTGATTCGCGTAAACACCACCCTCATCACGATTCCGGTAAGCGTGATGGATCGCGATGGCCGGTACGTTCCAAACCTTCAAAAAGAAGACTTTCGGGTTTGGGAAGACGGAGTCGAGCAGGAAGTCGCGTTCTTTCAGTCAGTCGATAAACCGTTCTCGGTTGTGCTGATGCTCGACACCAGCCCGTCAACACAGTTTCGACTCGAAGACATTCAGGACGCAGCAATCAGTTTTGTCGATCAACTACGATCCGACGACAAGGTCATGGTCGTCTCGTTCAACGACAACATCAAAGTTCAGTGCGACCTCACTACCGATCGTGAGAAGATCCATCGAGCCATTCAGCACTCCAGAACTGGCGACGGCACGCGCCTCTACGACGCAGTCGACATGGTTATCAATGAGCAGTTGAGTCGAATTCAGGGAAGAAAAGCGATCGTGCTTTTCACCGATGGTGTCGATACGACGAGTAAACGTGCCACTTACGAGAGCAACATCACCGACGCGCAGGAACTCGATGCGTTGATCTATCCGGTTCAATACGACACTTCGCGCGACATGAACGTCGGCAACTTCCCGCCCATGGGCGGACCGATCGATATCTGGGGACAGATCCTGGGCGGCATCTTCGGGGGCGGCGGCGGACGACATGGTGGACGTCGCGGTGGCGGTGGTGGTTATCCGCCTCCAGGCGGCGCTCGCGACGACTACGAGTTAGCCAGTCGGTATCTGCTCGAACTCGCCAACAGCACTGGCGGACGCGAATACAAAGCCGACTCGCTGAACAACATGTCCTACGCGTTTGCGAATGTTGCTGAGGAACTCCGACGGCAGTACAGCATCGGCTACTATCCGAAGCGTCCGCCTCAAGCTGGACAACGGCGACAGGTCAAGGTTCGTGCGCGACAACCAAACCTCGCGGTGCGCGCGCGCGACAGTTACATTTTCAATCCGTCAGGCGGCGCATCGCTCGTCAACAACTCGCAACGCGCGAATGCACCAGTGTTGCGGTAACGCGGACTTTTACGGATTGATACGGATCGACGTCCTGCGTGGTGTTGGTCCGTGAAGATCCGGAGTATCAATTAACGCCGGCAATCGCACCGTCAACACCGCGCCTCCACTCTCACGATTGCTCGCGGAAACAGTTCCACCGTGAAGCTCGACCAGGTGACGAACGATCGCCAATCCCAATCCGAGACCACCGTGCTGACGCGTGCTTGATCCATCGGCCTGACTGAATCGCTCGAAAATGTGTGGCAGAAATTCCGGCGGGACACCGGGCCCGGAATCCTCAATCCGGATCTCCGCTGTTGCGTCGTGCTGTTCGAGATAAACGTCAACCGCACCACCCACGGGCGTAAACTTCACCGCATTTGCTAAAAGATTCCAAAGCACTTGTTGCAGTCGTTCAGTGTCGGCTCTGACAATCGCATCGGGAGCTTCAAAGTGAGTGCTGATGTTGATCTGCTTCGCTTCGGCAGCCGGTCGAACTGCATCGATGGCTGCGTGAATGACAAGCAAGACGTCAACAGGTTGCGTATTTATGCGCAACTTGCCCGCCACGATCCGCGATACGTCAAGCAAGTCTTCAATAATCTGCTTCTGCGACGCGGCATTTCGTTCAATCACTTCTATGGCGTGCGACATTCCGTCCTGATCGAGCTGTCCGGAACGAAGCAGCCGCGACCATCCCAGCACTGCATTCAATGGCGTTCGCAATTCGTGAGAAACAGTCGCGAGAAACTCTTCCTTCATTCGGCTCGCGTCTTCGGCCTGTTGTCGCGCGTGACTCTCGAGCCGCAGTAACTCAGCGCGCTCAGTTTCGATTTTCACTGCCGGAGTGATGTCCATTGTGACGCCACGCATTCCGATTGGGCCACTCTCGTCGCAAACGACTATCGACCGAGTCTCGACCCAGATCTCGCGTCCATCTTTGTGCATCAAGCGAAACCGGACTGTTCCTCCTTTGCCGGAGGCAAAGATCGCCGCTGCCTCGGCAGCTGCACGCTCTCGATCTTCAGGATGAACGATCGACAGCCAAAAGTTTGGTGTCGAGAGCCATTCCTGTTCGCTGTAGCCGAGCATCTCCTCGATATGGCCGCTGACGAAGTCGAGGCGCTGATTACCGGCATCCGGACTCCCCCACGCTTCCCAAACAACACCGGGAACATGAGCGACGATGTCTTCGATGCGACGCCGATGCAGCTCGAGCTCGGATCCCAACTTTGATCTATCGGTCTCGGCTTTTCTCCGCTCGCTCGTGACTGCCGCCACAATCAACGTCATCAGCGTCGCCGTCCCAACAAACGAGATCAAAAGCAACAACGATGCGTTTGGATTGGGTTGTGCAAATGGTCCATACCCGTGTCGCGCGCCCCACACTGCGAGTCCGGCCATCAGCACGATCGCGGTGGTCACGATCCGCTGATCAAATTTCAATGCCGCCCATAGCAGACAGGGAAGTGATAAATAAGCGAGCGGGTATGTCTTAACCGGTCCAGGAAACCAGCCGGCAAAAACAATCAAGACCACGATCACCAGCAGCACAAACAGACTGGCGATCTCTGCCTGATCTCGCGAACTGAATCTGCGGCCCGAGCTCCACGACAAGAGAAGTGGCGATACGATTAGCGCGCCAAAACCGTCGCCCATCCACCAGGTTAGCCAGAGCCACGAAAACCTGCCCCATTCGCGTGGATCGCCGAAACACAAACTCAAACTTCCGATGGTCGCGCCGACGACTGGCGCAAGCACGGCGGCGTAGACCACAAATATCATCACGTCGCCGACTGACTCGAAAGACTTTCGCCAGCGAGGTGTTCTTTGCAAAAGCCAACAGGCGAGCAGTGCTTCCAACGTGTTTCCAGTGGCAATGCCAAACGCGGAAGCGATCGGAATATTGGTTGGTAAGTTAGCGGCGAGCGCGCCAAGAAACACACCCGGCCAAACCCGACGGCCAAAGATCAGCAGTGAAGCGATGGCGATGCCGGTTGGTGGCCAAACAGGCGTGACGTTCTGGTGCAGTGAAGCGACTGAAAGACCGAGTTCGGCCGCAGCAAAATAGACGATCGCAACGATTAAACTCAGGCCAATTGGGGGAATCAGGCTGCGTTTCATGGAGACCGCTCAGATTAGAGCCAGATGGGCAGAGTCTACGCCGAGCCACGGAAAGGCACAAGAAAAAAGCGCGGCGGTTTTTGCCGTCCGCCGCGCCAACTATACCCACAGGAGGAAAGGGGTATTCAACGTCCAAAAGTATAGAGCATCTGAAAGTGAGTGGCAATGTGCGGTCCCGCACCGAGCTTCAGCGTATACATCGCCAAACAAACACTAAACCATGTCAAACACCTACTATTCGAACTATCTGTGTACAGCTATGCTAAGATTCAAACCGTCCCCTGAATAAAGGAATAATCCGGCTCAAGTTGATCCTCTTTGGTCCAAAAGCCGCACAGATCCATGGCAACGCGCGACA
Organism: Pyrinomonadaceae bacterium; assembly: GCA_035248565.1. Taxonomy (GTDB): domain Bacteria; phylum Acidobacteriota; class Blastocatellia; order Pyrinomonadales; family Pyrinomonadaceae; genus PSRF01. Next base: position 34,883 of record DATFHH010000140.1, read on the forward strand.
CAATAGTGATCGGAGCTTCCGCTGGTGGCGTCCAGGCGTTATCGAAGCTTGTTGCTGCGCTGTCTCCAGATCTGCCTGCCGCTGTTTTCATAGTTCTTCATATACCTGCAAACGTTCCCAGCTTATTACCCGGCATACTTGCACGTGATTCACATTTACCGGTGGCCCACGCGGAGGATGGCGCAAAAATAGCACTCGGTCGAATTTATGTCGCGCCGCCTAATCAGCATTTATTGATAGAAGAGGATCATGTGAAGTTGGTCCATGGTCCAAGAGAAAACCTTCATCGTCCATCAATCGATGCTCTCTTCCGTTCGGCAGCACGCTGGGCCGGGCCTCGTGTGATTGGAGTCGTGCTCACCGGAGCGCGGGATGATGGAAAGGTAGGAATGCGCGCGATCAAGCAGCGTGGCGGCATCACTATCGTTCAGGATCCGTTGGAGGCTCCCTTCCCCAGCATGCCAATGAGTGTTATGCAGGAGATCAAAGTGGATTACTCCATCCCTCTACGCGAGATTGGCTCATTACTAAATCAAGTCTCGCACGAAATTGTCGAGGAGGAAGGAAGGTATCCCGTGCCCGATGAGATCGAGATTGAATCGAGAATCGCGGAACAAGAGATGGAGAGTCACGAACTGATTGAAAGCGTTGAGCGGCTCGGCAAAATTTCAAAGCTTACCTGCCCGGATTGTCACGGCGCACTTTGGGAAATGAACGATGCGGACATCCTTCGCTATCGCTGTCACGTCGGACACGCCTATTCCGCTGAGAGTTTGAACGAGGGACAAACGCAAATGCTCGAAGTGGCTCTATGGTCCGCTGTACGGGCGCTCGAGGAGCAGATGATTCTGGCGCGGCGCATCGTCGACCGAGCCCGCAAGGCCAACCGCATACGAGCAGCAAAAATATTTGAACAGCGTGCGCAGGAGGCTGAAGAGCACAGTTCTATTATTCGCGAGGTATTGCTGAGTGCTCAAAAGGGTGAACTCGGTGATCCTCTCTTGCAAATGGGAAATGATTGACTATTCTCCGACATCATTCTTGCAGATAGTCTCCTGCTGATGCACCCCGATGTTCCGCGCAGGTTGAGTTAGCGATGCCTGATTCTGAAAAAAGCGGTAACGATGATTTAGTGGTGGTTGGAGCCTCGGCTGGCGGCATCGGAGCTCTTTCCACATTGGTTAGTACGTTGCAGAAGTCTTTTCCCGCACCAATCGTTCTCGCTCAACACCTCGATCCCCAGCGGCCAAGTCACCTCGGATCAATTCTCGAACGACGCAGCGCCTTGCCTATCGTCATTGTTAGTGAACCTGCTCCAACCCCGTTGGAGAAGGGAAAGATTTACGTTGTACCGGCCAACAGGCACGTAAAGATTGTCGACGGTCACGTGCACCTCGAAACAGACGACGGAGAGAGGCCGAAACCGTCAGTCGATATACTTTTATCGAGTGCCGCGCAATCCTATGGCGAGCATCTCATCGCGGTGATCCTAACGGGATCGGGATCTGACGGCGCGGCCGGAGCAGTAGACGTCAAAAATGCAGGCGGCGTAGTGATCATTCAGAATCCTCAAACTGCTCCCTATCCCTCGATGCCTCTGTCATTACCACCAACAGCAGTCGATCACGTAGTGGACATGGAGCAAATCGGCCCTTTGCTTTTTGATATTTTGAACGGAGTCCATCTTGTTTCCACGGAAAAAGTTGATGATCCGCTGCGTGATCTTCTCGGACAGGTAAGCGGTCAAACAAATATCGATTTCCGTAATTACAAGCCTACGACAATTCTGCGGCGGGTTGGCCGGCGAATGGCCGTTACTCATAACCCTAACATTCGCGCCTATGCAGATTATCTGGGCGCCCATCCTGATGAAGTCAAGGAACTAGTCAAGGCATTCCTTATAAACGTCACGGGGTTCTTTCGCGATCCAGAGGCTTACAACGTCATTAAAACCTCAATCATTCCAGTGCTCGTGGAACGCGGACAAGAGAATGGCCGAACACTAAGATTCTGGTCTGCCGGATGTGCTACTGGCGAAGAGGCATATTCATTGGCGCTCCTCATAGCAGATCATCTCGGACCGGATTTTCCTGAGTGGAACGTAAAGATCTTTGCCACCGACCTCGCTCCGGACGCGATTGCTTTTGCACGGCGCGGGCTTTATCCGGAGAACGTTCTTACAGAGTTACCGGATGACTTCCGCATCCGTTTTTTTGAACGAATCGATCATGGCTATCGCATCAGCAAGGCACTTCGCCAGGCGGTTATCTTTGGGCAACAAGACATCAACCGCGGCGTGCCCTTTCCCCGTATCGACCTCGTTACTTGTCGAAATCTTTTAATCTATCTTAAACCCCAACTACAACGCGTCGTGCTCGATCTGTTTGCCTATTCACTGCATCAATCGCGTGGCTTCCTGTTTCTAGGTAAAGCAGAAACGGCACGTCCCAGCAAAGCAACTTTCGAGCTCGTCGATAAAAGATGGAAGATCTATCGCTGCCTGGGCGGACCTCACGCGTTCCCAGTGCAAGATCCATCGCTTGCGCCTCGTCGTAATACTGCTTTTTTTCAAGAACAAAAGCGCCGGCTGGCAGCCGCGGCCATGCCAAGCCCGCACGAATTGACCCAGTCAGAGACAGAAATCGCGCAGCTCCGACGTATCAATGAAACCATTCTTCGTTATACGACCCTGGCTGTGGTGATCATCGATCGCAATTATAGAATTATGACTATTAATGCGGCTGCGCGGCGGCTCTTAGGTGTTCGGGATCTTGGTTACGATCAGGACTTTCTTCATTCCGTTCGAGGAATGCCTTACCAGGAAGTGCGCCAGGCCATTGATACCGCCTTTCGTGAACGTACAACAATAACTCTTCCGGAACTCGAACTGGATCAAATGGCCGAGGGTTCGGGACGATACCTACACGTTACGATAATGATTATGCAGGTTGAGCAGGGCGCGCCTGAGCTCGGCATAATTACATCGATCGATATCACTGAACAGGTGCAGACAAAGAAACGGCTGGAAACAGTGCAACGGGAGCATGCCGAACTGTTCACCGAGTTAAGTACAGCAAACAAGCGCCTCGGCGCCATGAACAAAGAGCTTCAGGATGCAAATGAGGAATTGCAGGCCGCAAACGAGGAGCTGATGCTCACGCAGGAAGAGTTACAGGCGACGAACGAAGAGTTTGAAGCTACCAATGAAGAGTTGCAGGCGACCAATGAAGAGCTTGAAACTAATAATGAGGAGCTTCAGGCGACGAACGAAGAGTTGCAAACGACCAACGATGAATTGACAGCGCGAACCGTCGAACTACAAGACCTCACTGTCCAACACCAATTGGACCAAGTGCACCTCTCGCAAGTACTCCAGGGATTTCCTCACTACGTAATGGTTTTGAGTGCTGAAGATCTTACGATCCAGGCAGTGAATCCGAGTTATCAACAATGGTTGAAAGCGCGCGACGTAATCGGATTACCTGTTACCGAAGTTTTTGGCGGAAAGGACGTCGATCAGTTGCTCAAACTGCTGCGAACTGCCATTCGTGAAAAACAACCAATTGATACGACGCCGATTCAAGCAAGCGCCTTCAGAGAAGAAGAGTCCGACGGCCGCTTTATTCATACCCTTGTACCGATCAGCGACGCCGGTTCAACTATAAATCGTCTGTTCATTTACACTGAGAAAGTTGAGTAGTCAGATCGAGGGGCGTGAACTGAGTCCTCATGATTTTATAGCACTCGCAAGCTGCATGCTCCAAAACTTCACGGCTGCGAATGTGTAGCTGTCCACGGCGATACTCAATCGCCTGCCTCTCTTGCAGCATTCCTGCCGCGACCGTAATACCGGCACGACGAGCACCGAGTCTGGAAGCGATCATCTCCTGAGTCAGTCTCAGATTGTTGCCGTCAACTCGATCGTGAATCATCAACAACCAACAGCACAGGCGCTCGAGAATCGTATGTCGCGTGTTGCAAACACATCGTTGAGAAATTTGGGTAACCAACCCTCGGTAACACTTCAGCAACGACTTGAGTGCTCTTTCGTTCTGCACAAAAACTTGATCCAGCACTCGAGTATCAAGTTGAAGCGCGTAACCACTGATCGAAATCCAAATCCATTGTTTAGAGAGTCCGCTGCCTAAAATTGTAGACATGCCGACGAGACCCTCCCGGCCAAACATCGAGGTCTCTACCGTTGTACCATCCTCCATAATTGCGAGGCCGGAAAAGACGGAATCGACTGGAAAGTAAATGAGGTCGATCTTGTCTCCAAGCTCGTAAATCACCTGATTTGGACTAACTGTAACGAGTCGTAATTGCGGCAGCAGGTAATCCCTCACGTTCGGTTCGGCAAGCAGATCTCGCAGGACCTTGTTCCTAACGGCGACGCCGGAAACAGGCAGTTCTTTTTCAATTTGTAGAGTTTTAAGACTGGTATTCATCCCACCGCACCTTAAGGGTCATGTTCTCTGAGCTGGGGGTTCTGGGCAACAGGGGTTAATTGATTTCGACGCCACACATTCTACCGCTTCTGTGCGATTTCGTACAGAGGACAGGCAACAGGGATAGTGCTGCAGTTTAAGTAACGCCGAAGGCGTTCACTAATTTCAGCCCACGGGTTGGAGCGCAGCGACAACCTTCGGACCGCGATTTTGAAGTTGGTCAAACGCTGAGTTACTTGTCTTTCGGCGCAAACTGCATCACTACCGACAACAGGAACAAGGCGCCTCCTTGGGGTGCGGCGGCCTGGCGCCGCTGTGTTATCGACCGAGCTTGATCGAGGCCAAAGCGGCGCCAGGCCGCCGCACTCCAAGGAGAAGCGGAAATGGATGGTCGATCAAAGTTGTCAAAACAGATTAGGCTGATGTATTAGTAGGTGCGTCAGCGTACTGACAAGTTCGTTCCAGGGGCATACAGTCGCGGCACACAACAAGCAGGGTGGCCGCGGTCCGGCATATCCTTCCCGACTGACCTTGAGAAATATATGTCGGCCCGGCCTCTTATTCTTGATTCGAAAACACCATCACTGAATCTCAAAGCTTAGCGGCAACTGAGCTCCGATTCATTAAGCGAGCGTCGTTGATGCAAATTACAAATCCCCCTCGGGTTCTCTACATTGAGGACCACGACGACACGCGGGAACTGGTTACGCTTGTGCTCGAGCAGAGACGTTTTGAAGTCGTGACCGGTTCAACTATCGAGACCGGAGTTGAGCTGGCTGGTTCACAGCAGTTCGATCTTTATCTTCTGGATTCGTGGCTGCCGGATGGATCGGGTCTGGATCTGTGCAAACAGATCCGGCAGTTTGACAAAGCTACACCAATTCTCTTTTACTCCGCCGCGGCATACGAGATCGATCGTGATCGGGCACTTCGATCCGGTGCGCAAGGATATCTGATCAAACCGAGCCAGCCGTCGGAGTTATGTAGTTTGGTCGCCTCGTTAATCGAGTCGCATCGGCGTGTCCACTCCGTGACGGTATAGCTGCTTTCTACGTAGCCTCCACAGATTTCGCAGATTCTCTGTGTAATCTATCTATGGGCCAAATAATCCAGAGCAGCAGGCCAAACAGCCAGAGGCTGACCGCGCTGACGAGTGTTGTAACGAGCCAGAAAGTCCAGTACGAGTGGAACGTTCGTTCCCATCCGTAACCGATCGCATGCGAGAGGTTTACGTTCAGATCCGCCGGTGTGACAAAGCGCGACAATAGTTGGACCAGCAGCGACCAGCCGTAGGCCCAACGCCAAGCAGTACGATCCATCCGGTATTTACTCAACGCGATCATCGCGACGGTGAGTCCGCCGACGTGAGCGAGTGTTGAAGTGAGAAAAACTCCCCACGCGAGCACTACGTAGATAAACCAGATAATCAAACCCGGGATCGTCCAGATCGAGGCGACTCTGACCACGACAGGCTTTTCGAAAAAAAGTCCGAGCGCGAGCACCAGGTTACCGATGTTGCACATCCAGAGCACGTGCCCGAGTTGGTCGATTCTCCAGTAGTGCACTGCCTGCGCGAAAAAGAAGAGTAGCGGGAGCAGCCCGAGCAGGCGCATTCGTGTGCGGGGAGAAATACTCATAGACTTTCCCTGTGAAAGCCATCCACAGATTACACAGATTATATAAAACAATCTGCGTAATCTGTGGATGGGTAAGACAAAAAACAAACACTTGTCTTGACAACTTAAAACGCGGAACACAGACTAGCTCCGATCATGAGTTCTCTGGAAGATCTCCTCAACAAATCGATACCAGAATTGAGTGACCTGTTTTTGCGGCGGCAACGGCCCGTGCCTAAAGGTTTACTTGAAGCTTTGGAAGTCGACCCGCGACACGGTGCTCATCAACTCGCGCGACGCATTCGCGAACGTTATCGTGAGAATCGTTCCGAAGGTCAACGATTGCATTGCCTGTTGCGCTTCGAGATCGAGTTATGGTCGCAGGGGTACGGAATGGTCGCAGGCGTCGACGAAGCGGGCATGGCGCCGCTCGCCGGACCGGTCGTGGCGGGTGCGGTCATTCTGCCGCAGAACTATAAGCTACGCGGTCTCAACGACTCGAAGAAGATTCTCGATCCTGAGAAACGAGATGAACTCGCGACGCAGATCAAGCAAGACGCGATCTGTTGGTCGGTCGGTATCGCCGAAGTCGAAGAGATCGACAAGATCAACATCTATCACGCCGGACTACTGGCAATGCAACGTGCAGTGCAGGGTTTGAGCGCGCAGCCGGACTTTATTCTTGTTGATGCGCGGAGGATTCCGAATTGTCACACGCCGCAGCGTGGGATCATTCGTGGCGACGCTTTGTCGGCGAGTATTGCCGCGGCGTCGATCATTGCGAAGACGACACGCGACGCGCACATGCTCGAGTTGGACCAGGTCTATACCGGCTACGGGCTCGCGACGCATAAAGGCTATCCCACGCCGGAACACTGTCGCGTGCTCAAAGTGCTCGGGGCGTTGCCGATTCATCGTCGCAGCTTCGCACGCGTGCGAGAAGTGCTTGGCCTCGATCCGATCCAGACCGAGCTCTTCGGCATGGAAGAAGAACATCCACAGATTACACAGATTTAAACTGATACTTTAACTGGATGGCGTTAACCGAGTACAAGAAGAAGCGGAAGTTTGACAAAACTCCCGAGCCTGGTCCGACGAAGAAGCGCACACGCACGGGCCGGTTGTACGTCATCCAAAAGCATCGCGCCACGCAATTGCATTACGACTTTCGACTCGAGGTCGACGGCGTGTTGAAGTCGTGGGCCGTGCCGAAAGGTCCATCACTCGATCCGAAAGTCAGGCGACTCGCGATGCAGGTCGAAGATCATCCGGTCGACTATGCGAAGTTTGAAGGCGTCATCCCCGAAGGCGAGTACGGCGGTGGCACCGTGATGGTCTGGGATTACGGGACTTACAAACCGGAAGAGACTGACGACGTTGAAGCCGCGCTACGCAAAGGTGATTTCAAGTTCACGCTTGAAGGCGAGAAGTTGAAAGGGTCGTGGGTGTTGGTGCGTACACGCGAGCGGCAATGGTTATTGATCAAGCATCGCGATTACTACACGACCGAAGAAGACGTTACTGAGATCGCGCCGGTTTCGATCCTGACGCGGCGTTCGCTCGCGGAGATTGCGGAGGATGAAGGTGGGAACGTTACGAAAGCTAAGACAGGCGATCCGAAAGTGATTCCCCGACGCACCGGCGTGAAGCGCCGCAAGAAGGGCGCAAAGACCAAGGTCTGGCACAGCAACCGCCCAAGTTAATCCGCGTCATCCGCGTCATCCGTGGCTAGCAATCCTCGATATGAGAGCTCTCCATCAACAATCCGGGCGGCGGAAGTGAAGGGATGTTCCTCAGTCTTCTTCTCATCGATGATGTGAATGACTGTATCTCCCGCGGCTTTCAAGTAATCAGCGAGCAAGCCGCGATGACAACGCCACCACACCGCTTCCGCACACATCACCGCTACTCTCTTCTCGCGCGCGAGTTCAAGTAACTCTTCAACTCCAGCCTTGAACTGCTCCGTCTCCATGTAATCCGCATAACCGCGAAACTGCTGATTCCGCCACGCGGTATTGTGCGAATCAGCACGCGGCGAACGACGACCGCCAAGTCTCGGCTCATGTTTGTATTCGATTCCGTGCCTCGGCAACGACTCAGACAACTCACTGCGATTGAACTGCGGATATCGACGCGACCCAGGAAAGCTTCGTACATCAACCAACACCTGAATGTCATGCGCCACGAGTATCTCTCGAAACTTTTCTTCCGTGCGCGTCGAATGACCAACGGTCCAGATTGTGATCGCCTTCCTCATACTCCGCTTCAACTGTAGGCCCGCCGACCGTTAAAGGTAAGCTTCAAGTCGAAACCTGCCCTTCGCTTCATTGACCGGCTTCCACAAATCGCCGAGCTTGCGAATGCGAGCAGGCACGTTGTCGATACGGAAGTCTTCGATCGCGACGCCGCGCTCGAGTTCTTTCCACGTCACGGGCGTCGAGACGGTTGGCAGTTTGTTTGGCCTGACTGAATAGACTGATGCCAACGTGCGTCCCCACGCGTTCTGATTGTAATCGACCAACACTCTTCCCCTTGGTCTGCGCGACACTTGATAGATCGCAGTCAAAAGTTTCGGCGCCTGCGACGCGACTGCATAAGCAAACTCTTTCGCAAACGTCCAGACCTGCTTTTGAGTTGGACCACGTTTGATTGGAATGTAAATGTGAATTCCCTTCGAACCAGTGGTCTTCACATAACTCGGAATTTTCAATGAATCCAATCCTAACTTCAAAAAAAGCGCTGCTTCACAGACTTTTTCAAACGAAGCGTTCGGCACTGGATCGAGATCGAAGTGCATGTAATCGGGGCGATCTACGTCGTCGCAGCGTGCGTACCATTGGTTCAAGTCAATGCAGCCGAGATTGATCACCCACATCAGCGATGCCACGTCTTGAATCATCGGAAAATTGATTATGTTCCCCGACTCGTGTTCGATGTGACAGATCTCGATCCAATCTGGTCGCGGCGACGGCGCTCGCTTCATGAAGAAGAATTCCCCGGCGGCGCCGTTTGGATAACGTTTCATTACCATCGCGCGATCGACGATGTGAGGGAGCAGCACTGGAGCTAGATCGAGGTAATACTGGATGAGATCTCGTTTGGTGACCCGCTGTTTCGGCCAGAAGAGCTTGTCGAGGTTTGTGAGCTTTACGTTTCGATCTTCAAGTTGTACTTCAACGTTGTTCTTGTCCTTCGGCAGTTTGATTTGAGGGATCGAGGCCTTCCGACGCTTGCGAGGGCTTGATTTTCGTTCGACAACGGCTGGGTGATACTCGCGGGTTGGGAATAGGGCCATTAGTTAAAGTAGAACTTTAGCCGCGGATGACGCGGATTATTCAGATCACGCTGCCGTCAGGTATCACTGCATTCTTCGGGAGGATGATGATGCTGTCGCGAATAAAGTAGGAACCTCCTGGTCCATCTGCCTCAACCACACCAGCCTCATTCAACAGCCGCGCGTTCTTTCCGATGCGCGCATTCTTGTCGATGATGGCATGCTTGACGATGCTTCCCTCCCCTATTCCAATGCGCGGCAAACCCCGGGCGGCATCGTTTCGCATGTCATCAAACGTTTGATAAATATCAGCGCCCATCATGTACGACGCGTCCATCTGAACGCCTTTCGAAATCCTGCTGCGCAAACCGACCACTGAGTTCGTCACCTTCGCGCCGATAATGATGCAGCCATCACTGATGATCGAGTCGTTAATCTCCGTCTCTTCGACCTTTGAAGGCGGCAAGTAGCGCGCGCGCGTATACACCGGAGCTTCAGCGTCAAATAGATTGAACTTCGGAATCTTACTCGTGAGATCCAGATTCGCGCGATAGAACGCGCCGATCGTTCCAATGTCTTCCCAGTAGCCATCGAACATGTGCGCTTGCACGTGTACCGACTTGATCGCTGCGGGAATGACATGCTTGCCAAAATCGATCCACGTTGAATCTTCCTTCAGCAACGCTTCCAAACGCTCGTATTTGAACACGTAAATTCCCATCGACGCGAGATAAGGCCGGCGCTGCGCGTCCTGCGCTTCAAGACCGAGCTGCGTTGTGTCGACTTGCATCGACAACAGATCGTCAGCCTTAGGCTTCTCTTTAAACTCGACGATGCGTCCGGTCTCGTCAGTCTTCAGTAAGCCAAACTCGCTCGCAGAGTGTGCTTCACATGGAATCACTGAGACAGTGACATCAGCGTTCGTCTGATGATGCAGCTCGAGAAAGTCGCGGTAGTCCATGTGATAAAGATGATCGCCGGAAAGAATCAACAACGTGTCGATGCCCCAGTCTCTGATGTGTGGCAACACTTGTCGCACGGCGTCGGCAGTTCCCTGAAACCACTGCGGGCTTTCCGGTGTTTGCTCGGCGGCAAGTATCTCGACAAAACCATTCGAAAATTGTGAAAAGCGATAAGTTTGCGCGATGTGCCGATTGAGCGACGCGGAGTTGTACTGCGTCAGCACAAACGTGCGCAGGATGTCAGAGTTGATGCAGTTCGAAAGCGCGATATCGACGAGACGATATTTGCCACCGAGTGGAACTGCGGGTTTGGAACGTTGTTGCGTGAGCGGGAAGAGACGATTACCGGCGCCTCCGCCGAGAATTACTGCCAACAGTTTTGGACTTGCCGGCATTTGCGATCACCATTCCTAATAAGCGGAGGATCTTGCGGCAGTTGGATTGGCGCCCGCAGCTTCTTGTGCGATCTTTACGCCGACACTCGCGCCGATGCGTGTCGCGCCGGCTTCAACCATCTTGCGTGCGTCTTCGAGTCCTTTAACTCCACCTGAAGCCTTTACGCCCAACTCTGATCCGACTGTGCGTCGCATCAGTGCGACGTCGGCGACTGTCGCGCCGCCCTTTGAAAAGCCGGTAGAGGTCTTGACGAAATCGGCGCCGGCTTTTTTAGCTGCATTACACGCACGTACCTTTTCGTCGTCAGTCAACAACGCAGTCTCGATGATCACTTTGCATATCGCGTCGTACTCGTGTGCGACCTGGACCACCGAACGGATGTCGTGTTCGACGAGACAGTCGTCGCCACTCTTCAGAGCGCCGACGTTGATTACCATGTCCAGTTCCTTTGCCCCGTCAAGCAACGCGCGGCGTGCTTCGTAGGCTTTGACGTCCGGCAGCGTGGCGCCGAGTGGAAAGCCGATGACCGTACAAATCGGAACGCCGCTTCCGATCAAGTTGCAGGCAGCGACGCGCACCCAGGTAGGATTAACGCAGACGGACGCGAAGTGATACGTTGCCGCTTCACGGCAAAGTTTTTTGATGTCTTCGTCTGTCGCCTCGGGTTTGAGCAATGTGTGATCGATGAGGCTGGCCCATTCTCGTGCAGATGCGGTTTCGCCAAGCACGAGGCCGATGCGCGCCGCGCCTGCGTCGACGATGCGATGCATGCGCTCGGGGCAGCGATGGAAACACTCTGACGTGCAGCCACACATCGCCGCCTGATCCGCGCCGTCGCCGTTCAGCCGCGCGACAATCGCATCAGTGATCTGCTCGACCAGGGATTCGTAATCGCCATTGTTGGAGAACGCCATCGAAGACATTCTAGCCGTTGTGCCTTTTTGTGGCTATCTTTGATACTGCCGCTGGATCGCGTCGATCTTCGCGACGCGTTTACGGTGCCGCTCTTCGCTGATTTCAGAAGACAGCCAGGCTGTGACGATTTCGCGCATCTGCGTGCTCGTGATTGTCTTGCTGCCGAGCGTGAGCACGTTAGCATCGTTGTGCTCGCGCGAGTTGCGCGCAACCTCAACTGAATAACACGCCGCCGCACGAACTCCCGGCACTTTGTTTGCCGTCATCGCACTGCCAACACCTGCGCCATCAACAACGATTCCCAGATCCGCAGTGCCATTCGCCACCGCTCGCGCGACCGCGTGTGCGAAGTCAGGATAGTCAACCGCCTCTTCCGAATAAGCTCCAAAGTCCTGCACTCGATGTCCGAGTTCATTCAACAACACTTTGATCTCTTCCTTCATCTTGAACCCACCGTGGTCAGCGCCGACAGCAATTATCTTCGACGCCTTCGATCCACGTCGTGAAGTGCGACGCACAATCTCGATCTTCTTTTCACTGACGATGTCTGCGGCGAGCGGCGTCAGACGAGCGTCTTCTCCAATCCTGAGGACCGCGCCTGGTTCCAATCCACGCACGTCGTCCTCAGTGATAACGCTCTTCGCCGACTCATCACGCGTGACAGCAGTTTGAGTTGAACTTTCGGGTACCGTATTGATGAATCGGGTGGACTGAGTCTCGCTGGCTGCGGTTTCCGGCGCTGCTTTAGACAACACCTCGCGGACTAACGCACGAACACGATCGCGAGTTGAATCGTCGTCCATCAAACGTTCCTCAGATCGAGCAACTGTCCTGAAGCCGCGATCAGTTTCCCGATGCGAAAAGTGAAATCAACTCGCCCGACGTAGATTCCGCTCTTGCCAACCTGAAATATGAGAGTCTGGGCGCCGCAGGGCTGAGTTTGCGTTACAGGCTGTTGCATGAATGTGTGGGTGTGACCGCTGGCGATGAAGTCAATACCATCAACCTGCGACGCAACAAACGAGTCACCACTCTTGCCGTTTTCGTGGTAGCCAAGGTGCGACATGCAAATAACCAACGCGCAGTGTTCTTCCTCACGCAGTTTTTTGACTACATCACGCGCGACGATTACAGGATCGTTGTACGTTATGCCTTCGAAATTTGCGGGCGTGATCAGACCCACTGGACTGATGCCGAGACCGAATAATCCGATTCGTATGCCGGCAACAGTTTTGACGACGTAAGGTTTTACGCGGCCTTCGAGCGCAGTGCCTTTGACGTCATAGTTCGCTGACACGATGTCGAAATTCGCAAACTTCAAAGCAGCGGCGAGCGCTTCCACTCCGTTATCAAACTCGTGATTGCCGAGCGTGCCGGCGTCGTAGCCAATCGCCGACATCGCTTTGTACTCGACTTCGCCTTTGTAGAAGTTGAAGTAAGGCGTGCCCTGAAGCACGTCGCCCGCGTCGATCAGCAACGTGTTTGGGTTCTCTTTTCTGATTCGCTTGACGAGTGTTGCGCGACGCGCCACGCCTCCCTTCCCTGCATTCTTGTCGTTCTCCGGCAATGGATCGATCTGCGAATGCGTGTCATTGGTGTGAAGAATCGTGATAACAGTATCGGCCGCGCTTGCTCTGAGTAGATCTCGCGGAAAACCGACGACGGTGGCGCCAAAGGCAGCAGAAGCTGTCAGAAATGTCCTTCGATTGATCATTGCGGCGTTGTAGTAGTCTTCGGTCCTGGTCCAACCTGAACATAGCGATCGTCTTTAACGACACGAATCGGGCGTCCGGCCGCCGTTTCAGACTTAACGTAATCCATGATCGCGTCGCGCAGAGTGAGGTTGAGAGGCGCGGTACTCTTTGCTTCCTGAAGAATCGTGTAAGCGCCGCTGCGGAGATGCAGCAGATAATCGATCGTTACGATTGTGTAGGTCTTTTGCGGATCGATCTCCTCCTCGCGCCCACTCTCGTCGATCAACTTACCACTCAGAAACTCAGCGCGGTTTTGATCGTTCCACTTGAACTGAATACGCGCACCGGCCTGCGCGTCGCGTACGACGATCTGAAGTAACTTCGCAAGCTGCACGCCCGAAACATCCACCGCCATCAGAGCGTTTTCAAATGGCAACAATTCGAAGATGTCGCTCGCGCGCAGTTCGCCGGCCGAGATCTCATTCTTGCGCAGGCCGCCTGCATTCATGAGTGCAAGCGCCACGGGTTTTCCCAGTTTTGCCTTTGCCTGAGCGCGCATGGCGTCGGTAACGAAATTTCCGAGTGAACCGCCGCCAACTCCAGTCTTGGTGAGTTGACCTTCGAGCATTCCGATCACTTTACTCAGTTCGCGAATCTTCGCACTGTAAGGCGCGAGCAACTTGTCGATATCCGGATCGTTCGGAATGCTTCCGTCGATAACCGAGAGACTCGATCGCGTGGCAACTTTGGCGGGCGCGCTCGTGATGCCCGGCTTGGCCGGAGTGGGCGTCGGTTGACACGGCAGAATCGCAGTCCCCTGCCCGAATGAGGGGGTGATGAAAAGTGTTAAGGCGATGGCGCAAAGAAGCGCGCGAGATATTCGATCGAAGCGGGGCATGTTAAGCATTGACCTGAAGGAAGAGCTTGCATAGTATGTCGCACCACGCGGCACATAGGCAAACGTCTTGCTCGACCAACACCTACAACAAAAGGAGAACAACTTGGCTACTTCTTCCTCGCAGCTCACGTCGGAATTCAGTAACCCAAATCTCGCCGTGCTGATCACTGAAGAACAGATTCGTGCACGCATCAACGAACTGGGCGCCCAGATTACGAAAGACTACGCAGGTCTTAACCCGTTGCTGATTGGCGTGCTGAAAGGCGCCTGCTTCTTTCTGAGTGATCTGCTGCGGGCGATCGATACGCGTTTGAGTATCGAGTTCATGGCGATCTCGAGTTATGGATCGTCTACGCGAACTTCCGGTGAAGTGCGCATCATGAAAGATCTCGACGTGCCGATCGAAGGACGTCACATCCTCGTCGTTGAAGACATCGTCGACACTGGCCTGACGCTCTCGTATATGCTCGCGAATCTCCAGTCGCGCGGCGCGGCCAGCGTGAAACTCGCGGCGCTGCTCGACAAGTTCGAGCGTCGGCAGAAAGAAGTGAAGATCGACTATCTGGGTTTTAAGATCCCGGACGAGTTTGTAGTTGGATACGGTTTGGATTTTGCCGAACGTTACCGCAACTTACCTTTCATCGCAGTGTTGAAGAATCCCGAAGCGTAGGAGAAAACAGACGTGAAGAAGATCTTGTTGCCGGTTGTTTTGCTGTTCTTTGCGATCTCCGCGAGTGGTCAGCAGACAGACTATTCAAAGGTCCAGATCAAGGTTACGAAAGTTAGCGGAAACGTTTACATGCTCGAAGGCTTGGGCGGAAATATCGGCGTGTCAGTCGGACCGGACGGCATTCTGATCGTCGACGATCAGTTTGCGCCGCTCGCCGATAAGATCAGGGCCGCGCTCAAAGGAATTGGCGAGGGGAAGTTGCGCTTCATTCTGAACACTCACTGGCACGGAGATCACACTGGCGGCAACATCGTGTTCGGACCAGAAGCTACAATCATCGCTCACGACAACGTGCGCAAGCGCCTGGCGACTGAACAGAAGTCAGAAGTCTTCAAGAGCACGACGCCGGCCTCACCGAAAGAAGCGCTACCGGTGATCACGTTCGACCAGTCTTTATCTGTGCACTTCAACGGTGAAGACATTCGCGCGATTCACTTCCCGCATGGTCACACGGATGGAGACAGCGTTATCTTCTTCACGAATTCAAACGTGGTCCATCTGGGTGATGACTTCTTTGCTGGTCGATTTCCTTTTGTGGATTTGGAGAGTGGTGGCAGTGTTGAGGGTCTGACGAAGAATATTGGCGAGTTGGTCAACAAGATACCCCCGACCGCGAAGCTGATTCCGGGGCATGGACCGCTTTCGACGCTTGACGATTTGAAGAACTACCACCGGATGTTGGTGGAGACCAGCGAGATCGTCCGCCAGAAGATAACCGCAGGCAAGACATTGGACCAGATCAAAAGTGAAGGACTGCCGGACGAGTGGAAACCCTGGGGCACAGGCTTCATCAAAACAGACTTCTGGATTGAGACAATCTACAAAAGCGCCACCGCTAAGAAGTGAGTTTTAGCCGCAGATGAACGCGGATGACACGGATCAGTTCTTCTGATCCGCGTCATCCGTGTTCATCCGTGGCCAATACTAATTTTGCCAAGAAAGCTCTCGCCGGTGCTCAGGCGTAATCCGAAGTTTTCGGCGATGGTCTGACCGATATCGGCGAGAGAGGAGCGGGTGCCGAGATTAACGCCGGCGCGAGCGTTCTTTCCGTATACCAATAACGGCGCGTACTCACGCGTGTGATCTGAGCCGCGGAATGTTGGATCGTTTCCGTGGTCCGCAGTGATCATCATTAAATCGTCCTCACACATCGCTGACTCAATCTCCGGAAGACGCGCGTCGAAGTGTTCGAGTGCTTTCGCGTAGCCTTCAGTGTCGCGGCGATGGCCATAGAGCATGTCGAAGTCGACGAGGTTTGAGAAGATCAAACCGCGTGTCGGGTCTTTCAGTGCTTTGATGGTTTGATCGATTGACTGCTCGTTGTTCTTCGCCGTCAGATCCTGTGTCACTCCCAGCGAATCGTAGATCGACGCGATCTTTCCGATGCAAACAACATCGAGATCTTCATCGGCCAGCGCGGGCAACAGGTTCTCGCGCGGCGGCGGGACCGCATAGTCGTGCCGGTTCTCAGTGCGATAAAACGATCCCGGTTGGCCCAGGAAAGGACGCGCAATCACTCGTCCAACTTTGTGTTCGCCGTCGAGCATGCGACGCGCTATCTCACAAATCTCGTAAAGCCGGTCAAGCGGAATCACTTCCTCGTGGGCTGCGATCTGAAAGACTGAGTCGGCTGATGTGTAGACGATCGGCTTGCCTGTTTTGACGTGCTCTTCGCCGAGCTCTTTGATGATCTCAGTGCCTGAGGCTGGAATGTTGCCCAGAATGCCTGGAACGGACGTTTCTTTAATGAACTTGTCGATCACCGCTGAGGGAAATCCGTTTGGATAAGTCGGAAAGCCGCGCTTGAGAATGATTCCCGCCATCTCCCAGTGACCCGTCGTCGTGTCTTTGCCGTTCGAGCGCAACGCACAACGGCCGTACGAGCCTCGCACATGGTCCAATGGTGGTACTGCCTCGAGCGGTCGAATGTTACCGAGACCATACTGTTGCAGGTTTGGCAGACGAACTGGACGCGATTCGAGGATGTGACCAAACGTGTCAGCGCCTGCGTCGCCCCACTCAGGAGCGTCAGGCATCGCGCCAATACCGGCGCCGTCGAGAACGATTAGTAGAACGCGGTGAAAGGACATTTGTTATATTGCCGATTTCCAATTACCGATTGCCGATTTGAATTTGGCAATTGGCAATCGGCAATTGGCAATGTTCCTACTGTTTCGGTGCGTAATAACCGTCGCGCGAGCGGATCTGCGTTTTGTCTTTCAAACCACGCACTTCGAGTTTAATCGAGCGAAACTTTCCATCGCGCGTCTTGTTGGTAGGATAATAACTCAGGCTGTAGAGCGTACCGATGTCAGCCGCGACGCGCGCGAACGCCGCTCGTGCATCAGCCAACGTCGCCGCTTCAAAACTTCTTCCACCAGAAACGCGCGCCAACTCATTCATCTCATGTCGCGCCAGGTTGTAAAGCCCGCGGCTGATCGACATTCTTTCAAATGGACCCATCTGGCAGAAATCGTTGAAGTCCTCTGACTTCGCCTTGGGCACGAAAAGCTCGCGATAACGTTGCATCTGCTTTTTCGAGAGCGCCAGGCGACCGTCGTCCTGGCAGTCTTTCATCAGACGATCTTCAACAAAATCTTCCGTGTTCACTTCAATGAAGTAACACGCGATGCCCGCGCGCGACAGCTTCTCTTTCGCAGTCGCAAAATCCGAGTTGCTCGACGAATCAACTCCGTCGGTCAACGCCACGACAGCGCGTCGTCCACGTACGTCATCTCGCGGCGGATCGCGAAAGATGCTGTCGGCAACTTTCTGGAGCCCGTCGTAATACGGCGTGCCCTGACTCGCACCAAGGTTCTCAATTGCTGTGCGCAAAGCGTCGCGGTCGCTGGTCAAAGGCGTCAAAACTTCAACCGTCGCAATCGGCTCGGCCACGGTTTGTGCCGTATTGAATGAGACAACTCCAACACGATCGCCCGGCCGTAACGCTTCGATAAAACTGTTCGCCGCCGCGCGTATCAAGGCGACGTCATCGCGCGTCGATCCTGACGTGTCAAGCAGCAACGCGATTTCGAAAGGAGTTTCGGCCGTGCCGAAGTTGGCGATCGTTTGGGGTTGGCCGTCTTCCAGAATGCGGAAGTTCTCCGGACGAAGGCCGGAGAGCGGATGTCCCGAGCTGTCAGTCACCACAGCAGGAACGGCAACGAGTTGGGTATCGACCCTGACGACGTCACCCTCGTCGACTTCGTCCGAGTTCTTCTTGGCTTCGGTGGTTTGTTCAGTTCCAGTGACTCGTCGCGGTCGCTGAGCAGGTTGTTGAGTAACGTGCTGTGCCGCAACGCACACGGCAATCAAAACGATAATCCAGCCGGACAAACGACTACTGAGCTTTATAAGTATTGACATAACGACAAAACTGGATGGGCTCTCGCAGAAAGGATATAACAAGCCCCAAAGAGGCACAACTTGACACTCCTGCCCTGTTCCCATAGCATGGCGACTCGCTTCTTGCGAGCGCTATTATTGAAAAAAGGACTGACGGCAGGGTCGGTCCGACGAAGGCACGTACGTCAATGGTAGACGGCTTCCCTTACAAGGAAGAGGTTGGGGGTTCGAGTCCCTCCGTGCCTACCAAATGACGGTTGAAATTTTGCGGAGTCGTAGTTCAGTTGGTTAGAACGCCGGCCTGTCACGTCGGAGGTCGCGGGTTCGAGTCCCGTCGGCTCCGCCACTTCAATAATTGCCCACCCACCTTCTGAGTTTCTATCCACAGATTACGCAGATTATTTTGTTAGAATCTGTGGATGAAGAACCTTAATAAACTCACGAGCTGGATCGCTCTTGGCGGAATGTTATTCGCCTGTTCCGCGCCAGACGTGCACCCTCAACGAGCAGAACGCCCACCGCGCATTTGGGAAACTCGCGCCCGAAATATTACTGACATTCTCTTAGCGGACCTCCCGCAACTCGAGAAAAATGATAAAGCAATGCTGTTGGCCAGGCTGGGCCAGATTTGGTCCAAACGGGATCCGCAACGCGCGCGGAAGTGGTTTACGCTGGCTGTCGAGACTTTAGAAACTGCTCCGGCGGATAAGCGTGAAGTCGCTTGCCAGCGAGCTACGGCTGTAGTGCTCCTGGGCATTATTTCAGGCCACAATAAAGCACTTGCCGATCGGCTGGCGGCAATTATCGAAGCACCTAAGAAGGGCCAAAACGACAGCGAGCGTCTCGAGAACGCGAACGCTCTGATCGAGGCAGGAATGGCCGTCTTAACGCCTGATCCGCACGCTGCTGAGAGGTTCGGCGAGGATTCATTAAACCTTGGGTTCTCGTACCGTTTAGGATCGCTACTCATGCATCTTTACATAAGCAATCCGACCGAAGGCGACAAGCTTTTCTCGCAGATCCTTACCGTTGCCAAGTCCAAAAGTGATTACAACCTGTTCGGCGTCCTGGTGAATCAGGTACTTAATGGACCATTCACGGCGAACAAATATAAAAGGTCGTTGCTTGGAACACTTGCCGACGCGATTCCGGAAATAGAACGGAGTGGAAACAGCGCCGCATTCTGCAATCCAGTGCCGCTCCTGGAGCCGTTGCTGGCTGACTTTGACAGGTTATTACCGGAATTCTCTCAGCAAGTCCGCGGGCATATTCAACGTTGCCAGCAATTGCGCCCAGACCCGCCAAAACCGTCACGAGAGATACGCACGATTGAAGATCTCCTGCGTGCGGGCCACGACGCGGACAATCCAACCGATC
>DATFHH010000141.1:0-3458 GCA_035248565.1 Pyrinomonadaceae bacterium
CACTCCTGACGTGCTTTCGGTTCCTAAGCAGCGGATGCTCGCGATTTTTTGTGCGCTGTTAGCCGGCCTCGTTGGTTTTTTTCTAACTGGCGACATCAGCGTGAACCTCGTGTCGCCCGATAACAGACTCGGCAAGTTAGCGGTCAAGGCGACTGGCGGTATTGCAATGTTCGCGTTCGTCCTGGTGTGGTGGCTCACTCCCTGGTCGCCCGTCATACCCGATGTTTACCGCGTGACGGTTACAGTTACCGATTCCCAAAAGAAACCTGTTGCGGATGCTCGGGTGACGTCGTCACTTGGCGAGAACGGCAAACAGCAAGGGAGCGTTTGGCAATTCGACATCCCGACATCCGCAAAACCGGCAGACGGAAAAGTTACCTTCTTCGCCGAAAAGAAAGTCGAGTACTTGAGCGGCCGTGGTGAGATAGTGCTGTCGAATGATTTCAATCCCACTTTGACCATCGAGATGGCGCGTGACACTACTGCCAAAGCTATGGCGGTCGTGGTGGACGCTGCAGATTCAAAAGTCGACGGGGCTGAGGTTTGGATCGAACATCACGAGGAGGAAAAAACGAAAACGGCGAAAGGAAGGTTTGAATTGCCTGCTCACGGTGCGCCAGGCGAGCGCGTTATGGTCGTTGTCTCAAGACCTAATTTACCCGTTGAGAAACATTGGCTCATCGCTGGTGATACAAACGGTCAGATTACCTTGTCGAAATAGTTCATGCACAACCTACGAGTAGCCCTCTCCCTCATTGCGATAAGCTTTCTCACGTGCGTTTGCGCTCAGGCTCAGATCCGCGAAATGTGGATTAAGGTCGTCGATTACAGCGGCACGCAAATGCCAAACGTTAAAGTTTGCCCCGACCGCAAATTCGATTTGTGCCAAATGGACTCCGCCGGCTTAGTGAAGATCAAACTCTCTCCTGAACAAGCTCGGAACCGCTTTGTAGAATTGTTTGTGCTGACCGAAGGTTACGTGCTCATCGATCCCTGGGACAACAAAGTACGAGAACATGTTAACCCCATGACTCCGATCGAAGTGAAGGTCATTCAGATAGGTGACAAGAAAGCCTTGAGAGACGGATTCGTATTAGCCAGCCTGGTCAAGATGATCAACTACAAAAAGCAGGCGATGCAAAACGCAGGAGGACCAACTGTTGATTTAATGGAAGGCGCGCTCTCCATCGTGGCTCGATCCTGTGGCACAACTCCACGGGAACTTGACCAGATGATCAGGGCAAGACAGCGCAGAGCATCCGCCGCAGAGAAAGGTCAATACGCTTTATACCAGGGCCAACTCTCCACCGCGCGTGGACACTTCCTTGCCAGTCGAGAGGCCGCCCAGCGTGAGCGACTTGCCGAGGCAGAGAACGACTTCTTTCTGGGCCAAACACAATTTCGGCTCGGGGAGTACAGCGAAGCGGGGGAAAGTTTTGCACGTGCGCAAGCGCTCGGAATGAAAGATGATCCTCGCCTGCTCGACTATGTGGGCTGGTTAGAAGCACGCAAAGGGAACGCGACCGGGGCCCTTGAAATCTTGGAAAAGTCCTTAGCCATCAAAGAGAGATCGTTGCCGGCAAACGATCCGGATTTACTCGCCTCCAGAGTCCAGTTAGTACGTACTTATTTTCTGGTTGATAACTCAGATAAACCCCAGGTGCTACTTGATAAGATCTGGGATACTTGCGAGGCCGCACTAGCAAAGGATTTTGGCGCAGCCGCTCCAGCTCTCTTCGACCTGATGGATTTCTATACTGAACTCGATGACGATGTGAATCTGGATTACGATTTTGCCCTTGAGATCAGATGGCTCAAAGCATTACTGAAGACTACAGCACACAAACAAATCGAAGCAAAGCATGTTGAGAGTGTGCGAGCAGGCGCATTTCTGCTCCAGATCTACGCAAGTCGCGACTGGAATGACCTTTACGATGAAGAACGAAAGGAAGTGGAAGAGAGTGCGTTGCAGTTACTCCGGTTAGTCAGGGGTAGGACGGTCGGAAATTCCACGGACAACCGCCGCTCACGTTCAACACAGCGTCAACGTGTTCCCCAATCTTCGGATGCAAACAATGTTGCGTGGACTATCCCCACTTTACTGAGACTATCGCAGTACCTCTCGAACGAGAATACGAAAAGACAACTCTTTGACGAGGGCGTAAGGCTGGCTAAGGGGATTGCTCGGGAAGATCCTGATAATGCACTTCATGGTCTGCTGTACGCAGCATCAATTGCCGGAGATGACGATCAAGCTACGTACGATGGCCTGGTAAAAATAATCTTTGAGATTGCCGAAACAACCCGTGTCCTTGAGAATCCGGCATCCGCGGAAGCCGTAATCAAGTTTGCGATTAACTATCATGGCAGCCAGGGCGAGGCCGGAATTAAGTTGTTGTTTGAGCGTGTAAAAAGTTTTTCGAACAGAATCTGGAAAAATGAGCACGCTTTGGATGCGGTTACACTAATGTTTTTGGCGCAAGCTTTAGAGGATAGTTCCGTGCCTAACAGGCAGGATCTCCTGGCATGGCCTATCAATAGAGTCGTCACGAACCTCGACGAAATGCTAAAAACCCCTTCCGGAATGAACCTTGTTGGATTGGCGGCTGTGGCAGCGTTATGCGTGGAGCTAAAACGTCATGACGATGCGGAACTTCTTTTCACGAAAGTTCGAGACATCCTTGAAAACAGTTGGGGCGCGCGAAACCCGATTGCAAGACACTGTCTAACGGCGATTGCTGAAACGCAATTAGCTCGCGGATTGTTGGCCGAAGCAGACGCCACTTATCAACAAGCTCTCGATAACGTCAAACGCAGGCTTGGGCCGGACCATCCAAAGGTTGCTGAACTCATTAACGGACGGATCGAGGTGCTGGAACGAATGAAGCGGCTCGATGAGGTTACCGTATTACGTAGACAGGCTCTAGCCATTGAAGAAAAGCACGAGGAAGCTGAACGGGGACGCTGGCTGCAAAAGATCAATAAGGAACTCAGAGAACTCGAGGAAAAGGAAGACAAGCTTGGCCCCACTCACCCCAGTTTGATACCGCTGCTTTCAAGTCTGGCTGAGGCCTATCAGAATAGAGACGATTACGAGGAAGCCGCGACGTTCTATGAACAGTTATTGACGGCCTATGAAGCCGACAAGAGTGCTGATATAGCGGACGTAGTATTCTCTATAAAAGACTTTGCGAAAGTGCTCGTGAAGTTAGAGAGTTATGACGAAGCGGAAGCGAATTATCGCAAGGCAGTGGCACTGCTCGAACATCGCAAGGACAGCACCTGGCTGATGATCATGATTTTGGAGGATCACGCGAAACTTCTGAAAAGTAGAGGCAAAGAATCAGAGGCAGCGAAAATCTTACTGCGTCTGACAGAGCTCAAGAAAGAGTGATAGTTGTCTATGCCTTGGCTGTCTCGCGTTCATATGCTTTTCGTGACGAGATTGAAAAGGTGTA
>DATFHH010000142.1:0-9654 GCA_035248565.1 Pyrinomonadaceae bacterium
CAAAAGCACCCAGGCCAGTGCCGAGATACGGATGGGCTTTGATGATGTCCAGCGTAACGGCCCAAAAATGCGCGCGGCCAGTGGTCGGATCGTCTGTATTCACAGTATCAATGAAACGATGGATCGAGAACTCTCCGCCCAACAGCACAACGGTGAGAAATAGCCCAACGAGCAGTGCCGTCGCCATGCCAATTCTGATGGCGACGCGCCTCATTCGCCCTGACTTCGTCCTGCGCCGCTCGTTCTGAGATCTCCAGATCGCGGTTACGACGACCAAAAACAGAATCTCCGCGACGAGACTGATGATGCCTCCACGAGAACCAGTCATCACCAGAGCAACTCCCATTAGTACCGCTACGAACAAGTAGAGCAGTCGTTTTTCTTTGTCGACAGCGCCGGCAAACAGCAAACCCAAAGGAAGCGCAATCGTGAGCTCCATGTAACCCGCGAAATGGTGTCGGTTGATGAATGGACCAAAAGCGGTGCTCTGGCTCAACTCGCGAATCCAATAGACCTTGGTCGGACTGGTGAACGACTGCGTCAACCCGAAAATTGCGAGAAAGAAACCAAAAATCATAATCGTCCTCACCAGCAGGCGAAGACGATGAGGCGTATCGACAAACACCAGGGTCGCCGCAAAGTAGATCAAGAGCGTTGCCAGTTGGACCAGCACGAGTCTGGTTGAGTACGGATCAAACGACAACGTGTTAGCCAGTCCAAAAGTGGTTCCACTTGACGCAACTTCGCCCAGTGGCAACAGTTGAATCAGACCGAGTCCCAAAGCTCCCAGTAAAGGCAGTTGCAGCAAGTTGCGGCTGATTCGCATGTTGCCGAGGCGCCAGGCGTCCAGTACCCACAAAACAAGTATTGTCAGGCCGCCGAGATTCAATAACCCAAGCGCCCAGTAGTGAACGGTTCCGTAAGCAAGCGCCGAAAGCACAATCGCAATACAGATCACCAGGAAGGCATACCTGCTGGCGAGCGTGTGCCTGCTACGAAAAACGCGGTGCTCAGCAGATCTCGTCGACGCGAGCGGTCTCGCGCTCTCCGACACAGCTAGACTAGTTTCTGCGCTTGATATTGAAGTCGTCATACCACACCGTACCAAAAATCGGACAGACAGGCGTGTCCTTGTCGTTACAAGACACACGCACGATCCTAAGAATCACTGCTTCACTCTTCTCTGCGGTTTTGAAGGAGAGACTGACGCGACCCCAACCGTTCGTCCCACTAGGCGCCATTGGTGACGAAACGAGGACTGCGTTGTTAGTCGCATCGAGAATATCAATCTGTGGCGCACTAGCGGTCTGGAGCTTGTCCGTCGTCACGTAGCATTCGAAGTCATATGTGGCTCCGGGCTGCACGGGTACAAGCTGCAAAACGTTGACTGGTTCGATATTCCCGCGAACCTCGAAAACGAATCGCAAACTACGCGAACCGCTGTGGCTCCTGTTTGGATCAATTCCGATCTGCACTTGTCGCACGCCTTTAACCTGCCAGCCAAAGGTCGTCTCAGCGTCATAGTTAACCGCCTCTTCGAAACTGCCATCGAATACGCGGCCCACTTCCGTGTGATACTTCTCGTCCGTTATTTGATTCCACACATCGACAGCGTTGTGATACTTGTACTGCTGGTTAAGGGCCGTGATGATCAATTCGCCACTGGTGCGGTTGGCCTTCTTCTGATCAGCGCTCATCCCGTTCCATAAACGCAACCCATCCTCACTGTGATTTTGTTCGACAAGATAAGCGGCGAATTGCGCCCTTGTGCTTGTGCTTTCACCAACTGCTTTCTGAAGACTTGCCGGGTCGTTACTGTTGACCTGCCAGATCAAATTGAACATTTGAGGCAGCAGCTCAGGATCGGCATTAGCGGCGATGCGTAATTCGGCGAAGGCTTCATCGTAGCGACCGTTTCTCACAAACAGATTGCCAAGATACCAGTGCGGGTAAGAGTAGGACGGAGCGAGCGCGACTGCTCGTTTCAGCGCGTGCTCAGCTTTAGCCGTGTCTCCCGCTTCTTCATAGGCAGTTCCTAGAGTCATCCAAAAGCGATAATCGTTTGGAGACAGACTGACAGCCTTTTCGTATTCGGCAATGGCCAGGCCTTGTTGATCCAAGGGCAAGTTTTTTTGGGAGACTGAAGCGGTACGCCAATGCGTCAGGGGATCGTTCGGCGCCAACGACACTGCCATACGCGCAACGTCGACATTGCTGCCACTGGGATCGAAGTACTCGGCGAGCGTGTCTCCGAGATACCAACGCACGGCAAAGTAAGACCAGACGCCGGCGCTGACCAGAAGCAGAATTAGCAGAAGCTTGAGCAGTGGATTGCGAAGACTTACGTGAATTACTTCCTGGGCCATCTTTATTATTCGTACTTTTACTGCGATGTTAGATCTTCGATTGTAATACGCATTCGCTTCACCGTGATCTGTATGTCAGAGCAGCATCGCAACACTTCCTGAATGCGCTCTTCACTCATCTTCATGCTCGAGATGACCACTTCATCCACTTGATGTTGCGCGCAGACCGTCCCCAGATCGCCATTACCTCCAAACACGCGAAGTCCGTGAATGACTTTCCCGCTCTTGGCCGGATCATCGTCGAGAAAGCCGACAGGCGCCAGGCGAAGCTCCTGGTTGTTTCGCAACTCTCTTAACAAAAGTTCACCGCCGTCGCCGGCGCCGTAGATCAATACCCGGCGTCCGTTTTGTTTACTGACTGCGGGTATTAATTGTCGAAACAGCCTGAACGCCATGCGACTGCCCGCCAGGAACAAAAACATCAGCACGAGATCGATTAGAAAAACTTTGCGGGAGAAACCTTGGAAGCGAAACGCAAACAGGAGCACCAGCAAACTGGCCGCGGAGCTCAACGCCACAGCTTTAGCAAACACGATTAGATCGTTCATGCCCGTGTATCGCCAAAGACCGCGGTAAACGCCCATCACCAGAAAGACCGACATCTTGATAAACACCAGCACGGGCAACGTACGAAGAAACAGTAACCATGCAGTGCTGGTGGGCGGAAAGTTGATTGCGTAGGCGGCCCAGTACGACAGCGTTATCAGCACGACGTCCAGAAACACTTCAAAGATGCGGCGCTTGTAAGAAACATCGACGAGGAATGCATGGAGCGGCTTATCTTTAAGCAGCGCCATCTCCTCCTCCGTCTCGTCATAAACTTTCACACCCGCCAGATAGACGCCGATTAGTGTGAGCAAAATCGTGAAGCCCGCGATTGCAGCCAGGCTGACGTCCAATCGCGCTCGTTGTACGAGGATGGCGAGCAAGCCTGAAAGCGCCGCGAAGGAGTAAAGCATCAAAACCGCATTGCGTTCAGACATGCCCAGCGCTACGAGCCGATGCGACGTGTGATCGCGGCCGCCTTGCGAGGCAGCACGACCGGAAAGCTTGCGCAGCACTGTGACCAGCGTCGTATCAAAAATCGGAATGAAGAGGATCAGGATTGGAACGGCAAGCACCGGCAGGAAGCTTCTGGATCTTCCGCCGCTAACATTAATGAGCGCCGAGCTCGCCAGGAAGAAACCGACGAACATCGATCCGCAGTCGCCCATGAATATCGATGCCGGGTTCGTGTTGTAAATCAGAAAGCCAAGCAGTGCAGCAGCGAAGATCAGAACTACCAAAGCTTCCGTGTATTGGCCCGTGTTCACAAAACTGAGCGCCAGAAATCCAGCCGCAATGGTCGCAATGCCGCACGCGAGGCCATCCATGTTGTCGAGCAGGTTGATGGCGTTCGTTATGCTGACTAACCAGAAGATGGCGAGCGCCATGTTCAAGAGCACTGAACGACTCCACGGTAGTGTCAAGCCGTAGTAAACAACGTAGGCCGACCCGAGGATTTGTCCAATCAGTTTCTGATAAGGCTTGATGTGGATCAGATCATCGACGAGGCCAACGAGAAACAGGAATGTGCTGGCCAGTAGGATCCATTTTCCATAGATGCCTTGGAGTGAGAAGACGACGGAAGTAATGACGACTGAGAGCCAAATCGCGCTGCCACCGAGCATGGCAGTTGGTTTCTTGTGCCACCGATCTGTTTTAGGTACGGCGATGAAACCGAAGCGCCGGGCAAACGCTCGCACCAGGGGCGTCAGTATCAGCGCTAAACAGAAAGAGGTGGCAACTGCCAGGAGCGTGCGCAGGTTTACGGGCATAGAAGTGACGAAAACTATGCCACAAAAAGGCACAAAAAGCACAAATGATTCCGTATCCACCTTTGTGCTTTTTGTGCTTCTTTGTGGCTTCAGTTGCCCGAGGCGCCGCGGCGGCCAACGTGGTAATCGATGACACTCTCGAGAATGCCGTCGAGGCTCATTTCGGGACGAAAACCAACCAGCTCGCCAACCTTCGAGATGTCAGGCACGCGCCGCGGCATGTCTTCAAAACCCTCTTCGTAAGCCTCATCGTATGGCACGAAAACTATTTCGGACTCCGACTGCGTGAGCCGCTTCACCCGTTCGGCGAGTTCCAGAATCGTGATCTCTGAATTCGAACCGATGTTGAAGACCTGTCCAACTGCCGTGCTGCTATCCATCAATTTGATGAGCGCTCCGACGACGTCGCCAACGTATCCAAAACAACGACTCTGCGTTCCATCGCCGTAAACAGTAATCGGCCGCCCTGCGAGCGCCTGCTTTACGAATGTGGGAATGACCATGCCGTACTGGCCGGTCTGTCTTGGTCCAACCGTATTGAAAAGCCGCACCACGATTGTGGGAAGTTTTTTTTCGCGCCAGTAAGCCAACGCCAAAAACTCGTCGATCGCCTTCGAGCAGGCGTAACTCCAACGACCTTTCGTGGTGGCACCCATCACGAGATTGCCGTCTTCACGAAACGGCACGTCGGCACTCAAGCCGTACACTTCGGAAGTGGACGCAATCAGCACCTTCTTCTTTTTCTTGTTGGCCAGTGAAAGAATGACCTCGGTGCCGCGGACGTTCGTTTCGATCGTCCGCACCGGACTCTCGACGATCAGTTTCACTCCAACAGCGGCGGCCAGATGAAAGATCACATCACATCGATCGACCAGCTCCGCCGTTACCGGGTGATTGTGAACCGTTTCGATCGTGTAATGAAAACGCGGATGGCCTTTGAGGTGTTGGATATTCTCAATGCTGCCGGTGGATAGATCGTCGATGACGTAGACTTCGTCGCCACGTTGAATGTAAGCATCAGATAAATGAGATCCGATGAAACCTGCGCCGCCTGTGATGAGTACTCGCAACCGTTCTGCTCCTTAAGAAATATTTGCCACAAAAAAGCATAAAATCACAAACGAGTGATAGGAAGCATTTCTGCTTTTTGTGCCTCTTTGTGGCCCAACTCGTTATATAAACTCTTTATATCTTCGAACAATCGCTCTTTCGAATAGTTCACTTCCACAAACTCCAGACCACGCTCGCCTAATTCCTGGCGCAGCGATCGATCGCGAATGATGCGGCTCAATGCTGCAACAAAAGCTTCTACACTGTCAGCAGGAACAGCGATCCCGCGCCGGCAAACCTGGTATGGTCCATCTTCGATTACATCGCCCAACAAATCGACAACACCGCCAACACTTGTAGCGACAACCGGTCGCGCATTGGCCATGGCCTCTATCAGCGTCAGCGGCGTGCCTTCATTTCGAGACGTCAGCGCGACCACGTCGAGTGCCGGATAGAAATATTCAGGGTCCTTGCGACTGCCCACAAAAATGACGTCTTTTTCCAGACCGAGCGCCTGTGTTTGAAACTCCAGGCTCTCACGCAGCGCACCATCGCCAATGACGATGAAGCGTACAGCGCCTTGTCTGCGGCAAGCTGGGTCGATTGCTTTCAAACGACCGGCCACGTTGAGAAACATCTGATGGTTCTTGATCTCGGTCAAGCGGCCGATGATGCCAATAAGCAACGCGTCATCAGGAATACAAAACTCCTGACGAAACTTTGCGCGCCGCGATTCGTGTTCCGCAAACATACCAAGATCCAGACCTAACGGAACCACCTTGAACTGCTCGGCTCGGCCAACGCGAAACGTTTCACCGATCTCACTATGCTGTTGCTTGCTGACAACAATCAATCGATCGGTAACCAGCTTTGCTAACAATCTTTCGATCGCGAGAAATAGACGCGTGCGACCGCGCCCATAATAACTGTGAAAAACGTGCCCGTGGTACGTGTGCACAAACTTGCACTGCCGCGGCTTGCCTAAAAGAATTCCCGGCGTAAACCAGCGATACAAGAAACCGGCAGTGCGTCCGACTGTGCCCGCCTTCGCTGTGTGCGTGTGCACGATATCAGGCCGTTCACGAAGAAAGAGTCGAAACAGTTTCCAAACGGTGACTGCGTCCTTGAGCGATATCTCGCGGCTCATCTCAGTGATGTAGCGCGGCGTCACTCCCATTTCGGCGGCGAAGTAACTCATGTCTTCTTCACCTTCGGGCACTTTGCCTGTCACTAACAACGTATCGAAGCCGGCTTCGCTCAAACCGGACGTTAGCCAAACGACGTGCTTTGCTGGTCCGCCAACATTCAGGCGAGCAATGATCCGGATCACTTTGGGATTTCGAATTTCGAACTGCGAACTCGGCTTTTCGTCTTGTGACGGGCTACTTCGCATCGCAGATACTTCAAATCGCAATCCGTGCTAGCCTGCACCGCAGGCTCGACCGATTAAAGTTTATTGGCGCCGGTTTCAGCCACGAGGTTCGAGGCTCGCAACAAACTCTCAAACGTTCCGGCGTCGGTCCACCATCCTTCGAGCTCTTCCCACGTCATCGCGCCACGATCGATGTAAGCGTTATTGACGTCTGTGATTTCGAGTTCGCCGCGGCCTGAAGGTTTCAGAGATCGAATAATGTCGTACACCGCGTAGTCATACATGTAAATGCCAATCACCGCGTAATCTGACTGCGGCTTCTCCGGCTTCTCATCGATACTAACGACTCGATTGCCGTTGAGTCGTGGCACGCCAAAGCGTTGCGGATCGGGAACCTTCTTCAAAATGATCTTGGCGCCGCGTCCCTGGCCTCGATACGCCTCAACCGCCGAACGTATATTTCCCTCGATAATGTTATCGCCAAGCACGACACAAACAGGACCCTCTGCAGCGAAGTGTTCCACGAGCGAAAGCGCCTCCGCGATGCCGCCTTCGCCTTCCTGATACGCGTAGTTCAGGTGCTTGAGGCCAAACGCTTTGCCATTCCCCAACAAGCGCAGGAAGTCGCCCGCGGAGCTGCCACCTGTGACGACCATGATGTCGGTAATACCCGCATTCACGAGTGTCTGAATCGGGTAATAGATCATCGGCTGGTTGTAGACCGGCAGCAAATGTTTGTTTGTGACGGAGGTTAGCGGACGCAATCTCGTCCCCAAGCCGCCGGCTAGCACCACGCCTTTCAAGTTGTCCTCCTGTACTTACTTTTGTTTAGTCAATAAATCGATTGAACCACAATTCGAGCATCAAGAGAGTCCACAGTTGCTGCGAATAATCGCGTTCGCCACGCGTGTGCAATTCGATCAACTGCTTGACCCACTCCGGCTTGAACAGACCTCTTCGCAAAGCTTTCTCTGAAAGAACAACTTCACGAAGAAACGGTTGCATCTTGCCACGGAACCAATGACCAACCGGAACACCAAATCCCATTTTCCGCCGGTTGAGATTCTCGCTCGGCAACAACTTCCGCAAAACTTTTTTCAGCAGGTACTTGCTCGTGAGTCTTCTCAGCTTGAGGTCCTGAGGCAAGCTGGCGGCAAACTCAATGACATGATGATCGAGAAACGGTGAACGCGCCTCGAGTGAAACAGCCATCGTGGCGATGTCAACCTTCACGAGCAGATCGTTTGGTAAATAAGTCATCTGATCTGTCAAAAGCATTGCATCCAGAACGCCGATACCGTTGGCGCGCTTGAACCACTCTTCCAGCAGTCCCGTTGCATTAGCCGCGCCAATTTGTTCGCGGAAGAAGTCGGAATAAAGCGGCCGCTTAGTCTCTTCGTTGAAGACGCTCACCCAACGCGAGTAGCGAGCAACTCGCGGCAGCGCAACCACCTCGAGCAAACGCTTGGCCGATTTCACTCTGCTGCGCTTTAGCGAGGAACTTGGAATGAGATTTACCGTTTCCTTGATCACCGATTCACGCAGGAACGACGGGACGCGGCGATATTTTTCTGTCAGTCCCATAGCGAGGTATCGTTCGTAACCTGCAAACGACTCGTCGCCGCCATCACCGTTAAGAGCAACTGTAACGTGCTTGCGAGTTTCTCTCGCGACATAGTACGTCGGCACGGCTGATGAATCGGCGTAAGGCTCGCCGTAATGTTCGACTAACGTGGGCAATACCTCGAGCGCATCAGGCCGCACGATAAACTCGTGATGTTCGGCGCCCACATGTTCGGCGACACGTCGCGCATGATGAAGTTCGCTGAAATCCTGCTCCTCAAAACCGATCGAGAAAGTTTTGACCGGTTCGCTCGACTCTTGACTCATCAGTGCTACAACTGCACTCGAGTCGATGCCTCCTGACAAGAACGCGCCGAGCGGCACTTCCGACATCAAGCGCACGCGAACAGCATCACGCAGAATCTCGACGGTGCGTTCGCCGGCTTCTTCCTCGCTTAGCTGGAGTTTCTTCGTGAAATCCGGTTGCCAGTATCGTTGCAACTCGATCTCGCCTTTACGCCAACGCAGCCAGTGTCCCGGCTCGAGCTTTCGAATCGCGCGGTAAGCGGTCAACGGCGCAGGAATACACATGAACGACAGATAGTAATCAAGCGCCTCGGGTTGAATGTCACGACTGACGTCAGGATGAAGCAGTAGCGCGCTGAACTCTGAAGCAAAGATGAGTTGCCCGTTTACATGCGCATACAGCAAGGGTTTTTTGCCGACACGATCGCGGGCGAGGAATAGTTCCTGGCTTCGTTCATTCCAGATGGCAAATGCAAACATGCCGCGGAGGTGTTTAGGACAATCAATTCCGAATTGATCGTAGGCATGAACAATCGCTTCCGTATCGCTATTGGTGTAGAAAGTGTGACCCAGTTTTTCCAACTTCTCGCGCAGCTCAAGATAGTTGTAGATCTCGCCATTGAAAACTATCCATGAACTGCGGTCCTGGTTATGAATCGGCTGTGCGCCACTCTTTAAATCGATAATCGCCAGGCGGCGCATGGCGAGGCCCACTGAGCCATTGACGTAGAAACCATCGTCGTCGGGTCCACGATGACGAATCGCGTTATTCATCCGCGACAACAACTGTTCGTCAATCGGTCTCCCGTCGTTTCTAACGATGCCTGCAATTCCACACATATCGATTTTATCCACAGATTACACAGATTCTATTAAAACAGATTCTATTAAAACAATCTGCGTAATCTGTGGATGGTTTTATCGTCTGGCCTGCGTCAGCCTGTTTTGCTCCTCTTTTCTTTCTTTGAGCAAAACAAAACCGACCGCTACAAATACGAAATAAAAGACCAGTAACTGGGCGCGCTGACGATAAGCCGTACCGACGTTACCCTGAAACACCGAGTAGGCGATGGAAAGCATTGTGGTGAAAATCAGGATTGGCGAGATTTGGCGCAGACGATACTTGAGTGAATACCAAACGCCGAGCACCAGTAATGGAAATGAAAGCCACCAAATGATC
>DATFHH010000143.1:0-4446 GCA_035248565.1 Pyrinomonadaceae bacterium
TGTTCGCGCTTCGAGCCTTGCGAGGTCGGGATCTCTTGCGAGTTCTTCCTGCAAGACTTCCGGATCCACGTCGTCAGCGGAGACTTCCTGTTTCAATGTTCGCGCCAGCATCACCGATCCGATAATCGCCACCAGCAACAGCACGCTCGCGATCTCAAACGGCAAAGATCCGTAACGATAGAGATTGTTCCCGACACTTTCTGCGTTCCTGGTTGCCTGACTGGTGCCCGTTGCTGTTTTTGGTTGTGATGGATCGACTGGCTGCCCAGCCGGTGCTTCCGGTTTTGGATGAAGCGATTGCAAGCCGCTATAACCACGATTGACTGCGTAAATCACTCCACCGACCAGTAGGAAACAAAAGATCAGCGCCGCTGTGACTTGTCGTTGATTGTTGAAGATCTCTTCTCGACCACGTTCTTCCGCGCCGACGTTGACGAGCATGATTACAAACAGGAAAAGCACCATCACGCCGCCAACGTAAACCAGAATCTGCACGCCGGCGATAAACTCCGCGTGCGCCAACACAAAGAGCGCCGCCACCGAAACCAGCGACGAGATCAGAAACAGCGCGCTGTGAACGGCATTGCGCGCCATCACGGTCAACAAGCCCGCGAAGATCGCCGCCAGGCCAAAGATCCAGAAGAATAGCGCCTCGTAACCGGAGAGAATCATTGCCGATTGCCAATTGCCAATTGCCGATTGGCTCGAACCTTTCTTGATGCCGATATGCGGGAACTTGCCATAATTTTTGCTAACTCATTTGCTTCGTCGAGTAACGGCTTAACGCGGTTTTCATTTAAAATCCCGCCTTCAATAATTAACTCCAACCAAAAAGCGCTTTCATCCGCTTCTTCTTCAACGACACCAATCTTTGCGATGAACTCAGCTCTCGATCTACCGCGACAGGCGGCGCGATAATTCGAACCGACCGAGGTGCCAGCTCTAACCAACTGTCCTCCAACCGTTCTGCCTTGTAGCGTATTCGGCAAAGCGGCAACGAGCTTCAAAATTCTGAGCGCGAACTCCTTAGTCCGCATTTTTAAATCGTCAGCATCCATGACGTGAGGACTCCAATGAATGCCCAACAGCAGTGCCAATGGCAATTGGCAATCGGCAATTGGCAATGACTTAGCTCGTGTACTTCACCGTTTCGCGGCCTTGCTCGAGCATTTCCCGATTCCAGACAAAGCCGGCGCGCGAGTATGTGGCCAGCTCGAAATCCTGCGTCAGCTCCAGACAATACGTCGGACACGCCTCCTGGCAGAGCGCGCAGAACATGCACCGCGACGTGTCGAAGATAAACTCATCAAGCACTTTCTTGCGGCGCGGCTTGCCGGCCACGATGATCTCGACATCCATCGGAATCACGTCGATGCAATCTTCCGGACAGGCAATCGCACAGAGATTACACGCGATGCAAAGCGTGTCGTGCGTTTCAGGATCCATGTTCAATCGCGGCGCGCCGTGAAAACGTGGCGCCACGTCAGGGCGAACTTTCGGATACTGCTCGGTGTAGATTCCCTTACCCGCAACTGCGTCTTTGTCAGTCAGCGCTCCGAGGTTGTATTTCAGCGTCAGCGCAAGCCCCCGAATGAGGTCGATCATAAAGAAGCGTTTGAGCTTCTGCGCGAATGTGGGTTTCGGTGTTTTTACTAATGCCATATTAACTCCCTGGCTGCACTGCCGGTTTTCCTTTGGGCAGATTCACCAGTCTGATATTGCGGCGCTGCGTCTTCAGGTTGAAATCACGTGAGCGCCAGTTGATTCGCGCGAGTAGCGCCGCGGTCAAAAATAATCCTGCCAGCCCGATCACAATCATGACGACTTTGCCGCCGGCGGTCAGGTTCAAGCCGCGATCGAGAGACTCGACCATCTTCATTCCGCGCCAACCATCTAAAGCCTGGACGACAAAGATTGCAAATCCTGACAGTACGATATTGATCAGCGCCGATGGAATCAGCCACTTCCAACCGATGTCCATCAACTGGTCGTAACGGAAGCGCGGCAGCGTCCAGCGCAACCAGAAGTAGACGTACAAAATGATCGAAGCCTTGATTAAAAAGACGAGCAGGCTAACGAGCACGTACAGATTGTGATATCCGCTGGTTTCCAGGCGGTAAACGAATGGGAAGTACCAGCCGCCGAGATAAACGGTTGTCGCGACCGCTGCGACAACCACCATCGCCGCGTATTCGGCCATAAAGAAGAGCGACCAGCGCATGCCTGAGTATTCAGTATGGAAGCCTGCGACAAGTTCCGACTCGGCTTCGGGCAAATCAAATGGCGCGCGGTTGTTCTCCGCGATACCACTAACCAAAAAGATCAAAAACCCTGCTGGTTGATAAACGAGATACCAGATCGAGTCAGAGCCTTGCGCCCCGACGATGCCGGAGAGCGACAGCGTGCGAGCAAACATCAAAGCGCCGATGAGTGACAATCCCATCGCGACTTCGTATGAGACCATCTGCGCGCTCGATCGCAAACCACCGAGCAAGGCGTATTTAGAGTTTGACGACCACCCGGCGAGTATCAACGCCAACACGCCGACGCTCGACACCGCGAGCACGAGCAATAGGCCAATATTTACGTCGGCGATTACGGCCCAGTCAGGACCAAACGGAATGACCGAGAAAACGATGAACGCCGAAGCGACGGCGATATAGGGAGCGAAGAAAAAGATCC
Source organism: Pyrinomonadaceae bacterium (assembly GCA_035248565.1). Classification (GTDB taxonomy): domain Bacteria; phylum Acidobacteriota; class Blastocatellia; order Pyrinomonadales; family Pyrinomonadaceae; genus PSRF01. The sequence continues at coordinate 2,683 of DATFHH010000143.1, forward strand.
AGCGGTCGGCACTTTCAGGGATAAAGTCTTCTTTGGTCAAGAGCTTCAATCCATCGGCGATTGGCTGCAGGAGTCCCCATGGACCAACACGCATCGGACCGAGTCGCGCTTGCATGAACGCAGAAATCTTGCGCTCGAGATAGGTGGCGTAGGCGACCCAGAGCGCGACCAGCGTCACGACGATCAGGATTTGGATCAGCGGCCAGATGACAAAGTTGATTGTTTCCTGACTGAAAGCCTTCAGCAGGAGATCGTTAAGAACATTTATTGGACCAAACAGAAGCATGCGATTTCAAGGTTAATTCTCACGCAAAGGCGCAAAGGCGCAAAGAAGACGGCAAAGATTGAAGGTCTCTCTTAGTGCCTTCCTTTGCGGCTTTGCGCCTTTGCGTGAAACTTCTTCACCGATCAATCTCTCCTAAAACGATGTCGAGCGTGCCGATAATCGCCACCACGTCCGCCACCAAATGTCCAACGCACATCTGTTTCAGCGCCTGAAGATTGATAAACGATGGCGGCCGAACCCTGACGCGATACGGTTGCGCAGTACCATCAGAAACCAGATAACAACCGATCTCGCCTTTTGGTGCTTCGATCGAGTGGTAGTAATCACCCGCTGGCGGTTTCACAACCTTCGGCAACTTCGCGTTCACCGGACCATCAGGAAGTTTCTCCAGCGCCTGATCGATGATGCGTCGCGACTGTCTCATCTCTTCGAGCCGCACCAGGTAACGATCGTAAGTGTCGCCGTTTTCACCAAGCGGAATATCGAAATCCATATCACCATACGCGGCATACGGTCGAGACTTGCGCACGTCCCACGCGACGCCGGAACCACGCAGCGCCGGCCCCGACAAACCGATCGCGATTGCGTCCGCACCAGAGATCACTCCGATACCAACAGTCCGACTCAACCAGATGCGATTCTCAGAAAGCACTGTTTCATATTCGTCGAGACGCTTCGGGAAGTTGTTAATGAACTGCCGGACGTCTTTGTTGAAGTCGTCGTAAGCATCGTTTGGCATGCCGCCGACACGCCACGCGTGACACGTAAGCCGCGCGCCAAACTGTCGTTCGAAGATCTTCAGAATCTCTTCGCGTTCGCGTAACGCCCAGAGCAGTACGGTCACGGCGCCGATGTCGAGCGCGTGTGTCGCAAGCCACAACAGGTGCGAAGCGATGCGATTGAGTTCAGTAAGAATAGTGCGCAGGTAATGCGCGCGCGGTGGAACAGCGAGACCCATCATCTGCTCGACTGTTTCTACCCACACGAGACCATTCGAAACCGCGGCGATGTAGTCGAGGCGATCCCAGTACGGCGCGATCTGCGTGTACATGCGGTTCTCGGAGATCTTCTCCATGCCGCGATGCAGGTAACCGATATCGCAATCGAGATCGATCACGGTTTCGCCGTCGAGCTTCAGAACTATGCGTAGCACACCGTGCGTGGATGGGTGCTGCGGCCCCATATTCAGCACCATCCCTGGGCTGTCGAGGAGTGTTTCCTGAGTTGTTGCGATTTCTACTTGATGCATTTCAGTTTCTCTCTGTGCCTCTGTGTCTCTGTGGTTTATTTCAACACAGAGACACAGAGGCACAGAGTTTACGCCGCAGGCGCTTCAGACGGATGCGGCTTGTAACACCCGGTGACGCGGAATGGCTCGACTACTAAGCCGATATCTTCCACTTCACCTTTTTTCTTCTGTTCCGCGAGCTTCAGCACGATTGCACTCGCAGCGCTCGCTTTGTTCCAAACATTTCTTG
>DATFHH010000144.1:0-76028 GCA_035248565.1 Pyrinomonadaceae bacterium
AAATCGGCGATTCGCATCAAGGCGAATCCGTCGGCGATGTGGGCCCGCGGCATTTCAATCGACGACCTCAACGCTGCGATCAAGAACGGAACGAGTTACACGGGCGCCGGCCAATTAGACAGTCAGTCGCGCACTGCGATCCTGCGACCGCAGGGACAACTCGAAACTGCCGACCAGTACGGCAACTTGATCGTCGGCGGTACCAACAACGCGCCGATCTATCTGCGCGATGTGGCGACAGTGAAAGGGTCGGTCCAGGATGAACGCGTCAGCATGCGTTTCTGGGTGCGTGGTATTCCAGTTCCGACTGCGACTGTGGTCGTGGCGGTGAATCGCCGCGCTGGCGCAAATGCTGTTGAGGTGTCGAAGTCAATCTATCAGATCATGCCGCTGGTCGCATCGGAGTTGCCGGGTTCGATCCGCATTCTGCCGATCTACGATCGTTCAGCAAACATCGTCCACTCAGTGGCCGACGTGCAGACAACTCTGATCATCGCCTTCGTGCTGGTCGTGATGGTCATCTTTGCTTTCCTCGGCCGTGTGACAGACACGTTGATTCCAGTCGTGGCGTTGCCGCTTTCATTGCTGATCACGTTCATGGCGATGCGCGGACTTGGCTACAGTCTCGACAATCTTTCGCTGATGGCGTTGACGTTGGCTATCGGTTTCCTCGTCGACGACGCGATCGTTTTTCTGGAGAACACCGTTCGGCGAATGGAACGTGGTGAGAAGCCGTTTGAAGCTGCAATTAACAGCGCGAAAGAGATCAGTTTCACGATCATGTCGATGACGATTTCGCTCGCGGCGGTTTTTATACCACTGGTATTCATGACCGGACTGGTTGGACGTATCTTCCGCGAGTTTGCCATCACGATCGTGATTGCGATTCTGGCGTCTGGTTTGGTGTCGCTGACGCTGACGCCGTTGATGTGCGCGCGACTGCTGAAGGAGCGTGGCCACGGTTTAGGCCAGACATGGATGGAGCGCGTCATCGGCGGCATCGAGAAACGAGTACTCGCATTGTACGGCGGATCGCTCTGGTGGTTTCTGCGTCGTCGTTGGATCTCGCCCGTGATCTGGGTGATCTGTTTGGCCGGTACGATCTGGCTCTTCATGCTCGTGCCGAAAACATTCCTGCCGCCGGGCGATAGCGGCGTGATCTTCGGCGCGTTCATCGCGCAGGAAGGTTCGTCGCCGAAACAGATGCGTGAGTACCAGGATCAGGTCGATCAGGGGTTGCACCAGGATCCAAATGTCGTCACCGACTTCACCTTGACGGGCGCCACTGGTTTTCTCGCGTCCAACCAAGGCATCACGTTTACGTTCATCGGTCCGCCGGACAACCGAAAGCCCATTCCGCAAGTTACGGCGGAAATGATGGGCAAGCTCAACACGATTCCCGGCATCATGACGTTCCTCCGGCCGTTCCCGGTCCTCGAGATCAGCACTGGCGTGACCAGTCAACAGCAAGGCCAATACGCATTCACAGTTTCCGGCGCCGATCCGAATCAGGTTTACGACGTGGGCCAAAAACTGATGGCCAAGCTGATGCAGTATCCCGGGTTTCTAACTGTTTCGTCGGATTACTACCACAACACGCCGAATCTGAACATTGACATCCGTCGCGATCAGGCAAAGACGTTTGGTGTTTCCGAAGCGCGAATTCTGACGTTGTTGCGCAACGCCTATTCGCAAAATTATCTGTACCTCATCAAGAAGCCTGAGGATCAGTATCAGGTAATTCTGGAGATGGAAGACAGCGTGCGGCAGAAACCGGAAGATCTGTCGCTGCTCTACATCAAATCAGACGATGGACGCCGGCTCGTGCCGCTCAGCGAAGTGGTGACGTGGAAATCGGTGCTTGGTCCACAAGTGGTCAATCACTTGAATCAGTTCACCAGCATGACGCTCTTCTTCAATCTCAAACCCGGCGTGGCGCTCGGTGATGCGACCAACTACATCGAGCATGCCGCATCGGAGATCGTTCCACAGGGTGTGCGCGCGGAGTTGCAAGGTGAAGCGCAGACATTCAGTCGCACGGTTACCAGTTTGACTGTCTTAATGGCGCTCGCGGTGTTTGTAATGTACGTGATTCTCGCGATTCTCTACGAGAGTTACGTCCATCCTTTGACGGTGCTTTCGACACTGCCGACAGCTCTTGTTGGTGGATTGTTGACGCTGATTCTGTTTGGTCAGGAAGCGTCGCTTTATGCGTTCGTCGGCATGTTCATGTTGATGGGAATCGTGAAGAAGAACGGAATCATGATCGTCGACTTCGCGCGCCATCGAGTTGAGGCCGGTGAAGCAGCAGATAAAGCTATTCACGATGCGAGCATGGATCGTTTTCGTCCTATCCTGATGACGACGTTGGCGGCGGTGTTTGGCGCGGTGCCGATCGCGCTGGGTTATGGTGCTGACGGTTCGTCGCGGCGGCCGCTGGGGTTGGTTGTCGTTGGCGGGTTGATCGTTTCACAGTTTATTACGCTGTACATTACGCCGGTGATCTATCTTTACCTCGAGCAGTTTCAGGAGAAGGTATTGGATCGCACTTCGTTCTTCCGCTCTCGCCGCTCACAGCAGCTTCCTGCGGTTGAGAGCCAGTCTGAGTCGTTGGCTTCATAAACAAATCTCACGCAAAGGCGCAAAGCCGCAAAGAACAAACTCCTTCTTTGCGGCCTTTCTTTGCGCCTTTGCGCCTTTGCGTGAGAAAAATTATCGCCTGCTTGTGCTCCTTTGTGGCAAGTTATAGGCGAGGTTGCGAAACGTGGCCGTATTAGAGAAGTACAGCGGCGCGAGTCTCAAATCTTCATCGCAAGGAAAAGCTGAGCAAATTAACGTCGTATTTCTGGCAACGAACTTGCACAGGTCCGCTGGGAAGGAGTGAGAGACATGCATCGAGAGAATGGTGACGGAAATGTTTGGAAGGGTGTTGTGGCCGGACTCGTGGGCGGGTTGGTTGCAGCATGGACCATGAACGAGTTTCAAGCGGCATGGAGCAAACTGGCAGGCGGGTCTCAAAAGCCGCACGGCGCGCAATCGATGCAGCCAAGCGGGGGATCTACCGGCGACTTGGCTCGAGATATGAATGAGGAAGACGACGCGACGGTTGAGACTGCTAAGGTGATCTCCGAGCATCTCTTCGGGCATGAGTTGCAGGAGAACGAAAAGAGACCTGCGGGTGCTGCGGTGCATTATGCTTTCAGTGTTGGAACTGGCGGGTTGTATGGAGCGCTTGCCGAGTTCTCGCCACAGATCACAAGTGGCGCAGGTCTTCCGTTCGGAGCAGTCTTCTGGCTGGTTGCGGACGAAGTTACGGTCCCACTACTCAGACTATCAAAAGGACCAACTGAGTATCCACCATTAACGCATGCCTATGCGTTGGCGTCTCATCTTGTGTATGGAGTGACGGTTGAGCTTAGCCGTCGGGCATTGCGGCAGGTGCTGTGAGTAGACTCACTTTCTTCTGCGATCTGGCAGAAGCAACGGTTCCGCTCCCGCATTTCTGGGAACATACAGTCGGAAGTGATCACGCGCCGATTGCGTTGCGCGCCGATTGGCAACGGCAGTTACAACGAGCTCACAAAGGGTTGGGCTTTCGTCACGTGCGTTTTCACGGATTGTTGTCGGACGACATGGGCACTGTCGTCCGAGATGGCGGTCGACTTCATTACTCCTTCTTTAACTCCGATCAGATTTTTGACTTTTTACTCTCGATCGGCATGCGGCCTTTCGTCGAATTGAGTTTCATGCCCGGCGCGCTCGCTTCAGGCAGTAAGACAGTTTTCAGCTATCAAGCGAACATCACACCACCAAAAGATTACAAACAGTGGACCACCTTGATTGATCGTCTGATTTCACACTCGGTCGAGCGTTACGGTGAAATCGAAGTCAGCGAGTGGTTGTTTGAAGTGTGGAACGAGCCGAATTTGAAAGTTTTTTGGACCGGCAATCAACGTGACTATTTCCATCTTTACCGTCACACGGCAGAAGCTATCAAACGATCGTCAGCATCGTTGAAGGTCGGAGGACCGGCCACCGCCAAAAGCGAGTGGATCGAAGAATTCGTTGACTTCTGTGAGCGCAACAGCGTGCCGGCTGACTTTATCAGCACACATCATTATCCAACCGACGGCTTCGCCCGTGATGAAGACACGGAAGTGCAACTGTTCAAGAGCCAGCGCGGAATTATGCGCGAAGTTGCACAGAACACTCGCTACCAGGCCCGCAATCGCCCGGTCTACTACACAGAATGGAACTCTTCCGCCAATCCGCGAGATCCTCTCCACGACGAGTCTTATGCCGCAGCTTTTATCGCTTCAACCGTGATGGAAGCAAACGGCTTGGTCGAAGGCTATGGTTTCTGGACCTTTTCTGACATCTTCGAAGAGAAGTACTTGCCTTCAGTTCCTTTTCATGGTGGCTTTGGTTTACTGACGCTGCACGGCATTCCCAAGCCTAGCTACCGCGCGTTTGAGTTGCTTCATCACTTGGGCGATAGGTTGTCGTTGGTCGATGGTCTGCACGAAACAGTCGATTGCAATGTGATTCAGAACGAATCCAGCGTGACTGTGTTGTTGACGAATCACACGACACCCGGTCACTCGATCGAGACCGAGCAGATCGAGTTGCGCCTGGCTAATGCGAGCGAACCAATCGCCGCGCGAATTCAACGCATCGATGAAGAACGTGCAAATCCGAAACGATTATGGTTGGAGATGGGGCAACCGGAGTCCTTGTCTCGCAAAGATATCGAACGATTGGAGGAAGCCTCTCAAGTGATAAGTGAGAAGCAACCGGTGAGTTTTCAAAATGAATCAATATTTCTCAAGACAAACTTGTCGGCACATGCGGTTGCCGCAATAACGATAGACTTCAAACCGACCGAGCGCAGGAACGCGAAATGAAAGTATTGGAGCCTTCACTATCAGATGAAGAACTCGCTCGCATCGAGCGCGATACGTTCAAATACTTCTCAGACGAAGTGAATCTTGAGAACGGTCTCGTTCCCGACAATACACGCAGCGGATCACCGTGTTCAATCGCGGTGGTGGGTTTTGCGCTGACCGCATATCCGATCGGCGTTGAACGGAAGTACATGAGCAGGGCTGAAGCCGTGAAGCGTGCTTTGACAACTCTTCGGTTCTTTCATAATGCTCCGCAAGGAAGACAACGCGACGCCACGGGTTACAAGGGCTTTTACTATCACTTTCTCGACATGAAGACCGGGCGCCGCGCGTGGAAGTCAGAAATCTCCACCATCGATACGACTTACTTGATCGTCGGCGCGCTCACAGCCGCTTCTTATTTCAATCGTGAAACAAATGATGAACGCGAAATCAGGTCACTGGCGGAGTCGCTTTACAAACGGGCCGACTGGCATTGGGCGCAGAACGGTGCGCTGACAGTTTCACACGGTTGGAAACCCGAAAGAGGATTCATCAAATATCGTTGGACCGGCTACAGCGAGGCCTCGATCTTGTATATTCTCGGACTTGCCTCTCCAACTTTTCCGCTGCCGCCGGAGAGTTACACTGCGTGGACCAGAACCTACAAATGGAAGAGGATTTACGGCCACGAGTTTGTGTATGCTGGACCACTCTTCATTCATCATCTCTCACACATCTGGATCGATTTTCGCGGAATCCAGGATGAGTACATGCGCGGTAAGGCAATGAATTATTTCGAGAACAGCCGGCGCGCGATTTATGCGCAGCAGGCTTATGCGATGCACAATCCGAAGAATTTTGCTGGTTACGATCGATTCCGCTGGGGCATTACGGCCAGCGATGGTCCAGGACCAGCAGAGCAGCACGTCAATGGCAGGAAGGTAAGATTTTTCGATTACAGAGCACGCTCGATTCCTTACGGTCCTGACGACGGCACACTCGCGCCGTGGGCAGTCGTCGCGTCTTTACCATTTGCACCGGAAGTGGTGTTGCCGTCTTTGAATCGCTTGAATAAAGACTATCCTGAGATAACAAGCGAGTACGGATTCAAGTGTAGTTATAATTCGACATTTCCTGCCAACAAGCGCAAAGGCTGGGTCTCGAAGGGCTACTACGGTCTGGATCAGGGCCCGATCGTGATGATGATCGAAAATTATCGGTCGGGTTTGATCTGGCGCATGATGCGCCGCTGTCCTTTTATTATTAACGGCCTGCGTCGAGCCGGCTTCCGCGGCGGCTGGCTCGGCTCCGCGTAATACGCGACTGATTAGCAACCGGCCTTCGCGTCGTTCATTCCGCTAGTTTATCGAACTGCAAGACTCGCGGGACGCGGCGCGCTTTGAATGCGTACTGGAAGTTGCGGCGCGCAACACACTTTCACTAAACGTTCCCGATCGCGTTGCATCTCCTTATCACTTTCCAGCCACGACATGACCTCCTTTAATACTTGAGCCGCGTTCGGTTCAGCGGGTTCAACGACTCGATAGTGCATCCATTGTCCCTGCCGGCGTACCCCGACGATGCCTGCGCGGCGCAAGTATGCAAGATGGCGGCTGATTTTTGGTTGATTTGTCTTGAGAATTTCGACGAAGAAGCAGACGCAGACTTCGTCTCCTCTCATCAGGTTCAGCAGCCGCAAACGAGTGCGATCGGCGAGCGCGCGGAAGAATAGTTCCTTGTTGAATTCATTTGATCTCTTGTTCACGACGGTGATTTTAGCACGATGACGAACATATGGCTTGACAGATATGCGGCGTTGGAGATATTGTGTCTTCATATTCGCCTATGCATATGTGCAAGAACTTAATAGACAAAGGAGTAGCAGAATGACAAGCGAAAAGCAGGTACAGGCGTTGAAAGCACACTTGGCGCTGAATGTTCATAACGTCGAGCATAGTATCGAGTTTTACAGGAAAATGTTTGGGGTTGAACCAAGCAAGATCAGAACCGGATACGCGAAGTTCGACGTGCAGAATCCGCTTTTGAATCTAACCCTCAATGAAAGCAGCTTCACGGAACGCGGGGCCTTATCGCATCTCGGCATTCAGGTAGCGTCGACAAATGACGTGCTGGTGATGCGCGAAACGTGGATGGCGGCGGGGCTAATCACGCGCGATGAAATGCAAACGAGTTGCTGTTACGCATTGCAGGACAAAACGTGGGTAAGAGATCCTGACGGCAACGAATGGGAAGTCTTTGTCGTGTTGGAAGACAATCTCGCCGAAACAACGGAGTGTGCGTGTGGAACGAAAGTTGTCGAACAGCAACCAGTGACGGCCGCGGTGGACCCAGCCTCATGCTGTGACACAGCACCGAAAGGAGCTACAAATCGGCAAGCGTCTTGTTGCTGAAGGCGTCGGCACGGCCATGCTGCTGACCGCTATCGTTGGTTCAGGAATTATGGGCGAACGATTGGCGGCCGGCAATGTTGCGATTGCACTTCTGGCAAACTCGATTGCGACCGGCGCCGCTCTCTTTGCGCTTATTCTTTCTTTTGGTCCAATTTCGGGTGCTCATTTCAATCCCGCCGTCACCATTGCCGATGCGTGGCGGCGAAACAGATGGCGTGAAGCTTCCGCTTATGTGCTTGTACAAATGGTTGGAGCTTTTGCGGGGATCGGCATCGCGCATTTAATGTTTGGACTGCCGCCATTTATCGCCTCAACGCACGTTCGAAGCGGGAGCGCCCAAGTCTTCAGCGAATTTGTCGCGACGTTTGGCTTGTTAGTGGTTATTTGCGGTTGCAAGAAATTTAAATCGCTAGAGCCGCTTGCCGTGGCTGCCTATATCGTCGCAGCTTATTGGTTTACGGCTTCCACGTCGTTCGCGAATCCGGCGGTAACACTCGCACGATCTGTCACTGATACCTTTGCGGGCATCAGACCTTTAGACACACCGGCGTTCATCATTGCTCAACTCGGAGGCGCTGGAACCGCTACAATTCTATTTTGTTGGTTGAATCGAACTGACTCTTCAGACATGAGAAGTCGACATGAGTGATCGCAAGCGGGTCTTGTTTCTCTGCACCGGCAATTCAGCCAGAAGCCAGATGGCGGAAGGCTTCCTAAGGCACGTAGCCGGCGATAACTATGAGGTGGACAGTGCCGGTGTGTCGCCAACCAGCGTCAGACCAGAGGCGATCGAAGTGATGCGTGAGATCGGCATCGACATCTCACAGCACTGTTCAAAATCCGTTGACGATTTTGCCGGACGCGAGTTCGATTACGTGATCACGGTTTGTGATAATGCGAACGAACACTGTCCGGTATTTCCTGGACCAGCTAAACGCATCCATTGGAGCTTTGACGATCCAGCCGCAGCAGGAGGCGACGAGCTTGCCAGACTTGCAGTGTTTCGTCGCGTGCGCGACGAGATACTCGACCGGCTCAGACTCTTCGTCGCAAACACTCAACGGCAATCGCCATTGGCCTGCGATATGACAGCAATACCCTTCGATCACAGACAACGACACATGACCAACAGCCGAGATCTCTTTTCACGGATCGAAGAAACTCGTGAATTGCCGAATGGTTACCAGTTTCGCTTCGTAAGTCGTCCAAAACTGGTAACGAACTTGGCTGAATTTGTCTCACTCGAGAAACTTTGCTGCCCTTTTCTCAGTTTCGCGATCGAAATCGAAGCGGAAGATGGTCCAGTGTGGTTGCGTTTGACCGGCCGCGAAGGCGTGAAGGCTTTCATTCGTGAAGAGATCAATGGTCTACTCGGCGGCGCAATCGATTGGAATGGAATTCCGAGCGCCATTACTGATTCAAAATAGGCCTGTGGAACCATCCACAGATTACGCAGATCTTGGGATCTTTTACGCAAAGATCGCGCGAGAGCGGTAAGTTCTGAAAACCCTTACCGCTCTCGCGAACTGGTCTAATGCTCATGAACGTGAGCTGATGAAACGGTTTTTTTCATCGGTCGCCCATTCTGCACTTTAACAACAGGATCTTCCTGTCTTATTCCATCTACCATGCCTTGAAGAGGAGCATCCGTCTCTGTCTGGATGACGGTGGCGATCCACTTGGGATTGGCGCCACCTTCGCACATTGTCCAGCGCATCAGCGGTTCGGTCCCGACCACGAGCATGCCCGAATGGTTATTCCTGTCCGCATCTTCTTTGGGATTGTCGTAGAAAAAGCCGAGCGACTTGCGCAGCAGGAGAATGTCCTCCGGCTTGCCTGTTAGAAACGTCCACCCTGGACCTTCGACATGATGCATTTTCGCATAAGCCTTTAGCTCACGCGGCGAGTCTTCCTCGGGACTCAAACTGATCGAGTAAAAGAAAATGTCTCGACCAACGCGCCCGTTCAATAACCGCTGAACTTCAGCCAGGTGGTGAGTAATCACCGGGCAGATATCTTTGCAGTGCGTGAACATAAACTGAATTACCACGCGCCGGTCTTTAACCAGATCGGTGTAGAAGTGAACCTTCTGGTTGTCCTGGGTGATTAATTCCACGTTAGGCAGGTGACGTTGCTGGATAAGCTCGCGCGGCGAGATCTTTTGGAAGTTGTAGTTGTGTTTGCTCGCCGGTGTCGCTTCCTGGGCGAACAAGCGGGGCGTTATCGCTACCGCCGCCGTCGTCGCTCCAGCAGCCGCCAACCATTTTCTCCTTGTTATTCCTTTCATGATCTCTGCTCCTTTCTCTTTCGTGCCTTGCCCCTGGCAATGGCGGCTGGTTTAAGGATTCTGATTGTTGTCGATGACGCCAGGCTGCACCTGGAAGAGCAACATCATGGCATGATCCTCGTGAACAGTGTTGTGGCAGTGCATAGGCCAGTCCCCGGTGAAATCGCGAAAGCGGAAGAAAAGAGTGTCGGTCTCGTTGAACTGAAGCCGGGTGACGTCTTTTCTCGCTATCTCGACGGCCGGCACTCCGTTGTTGTTGGTGCCGCCGTTGCTGCCGCTTCCGCTACCGTAGCCGCTGCCGCCCCAGCCATCTCCACTGTATCCACCTGACGATTGGTATTCCGTCCGATCATGGCGCCCGCCCGCACTCCTTTGCAGGATCTGATGCTCCTCCAGATGAATGTGAATGGGGTGCTGCCAATCGTTACGCGGATTAATAATTTTCCAATTCTCCGCACTGTTCTGTTCCACGGTGAAGCGCAGTTCGTTGCAGTCCGCAAACTTGTTGTTGATGACCCATTGGCCATTGTCGCGATCGAAGTTGAAATTGCGGGTGATGCGCGGCGTGACGACTGACGGCAATTGATAAAAGACGGGGTGGGTTGCCGGGTCAACACTGCTGTCGGCGACTGACGCGCCAATCTGGAATTCCAGGCAATAGGTCCCCGTGCCGGGAGATAAAATGTTGCCGGTTGGTCCCGAGCCGTCTCTTTGCTCCAACCGATTCTCAAGGCGAACCTTCGTATGGCTGCCGATCAGACTCTTGACCTGGTTGAAGTCAATGATGATGTCATAACGCTCGGCCACACCGAGCCGGAAGCTGGTGACCTGTACCGGTGTGGGCAGCAAGTTGCCGTCATTCGCGATCACCCAGAACGGAATCACCGTGCTCGGACTCAGTGGATCGGTAAGGAAGAGTTCATAGAACCGCGACGGCCCGCCGTCGAGCACGCGGAAACGATAGCGACGCTTATTCACGCTCAGGAACGGCTGCACTGTGCTATTGGCCAACTGGATATCACCGAGCAATCCTTTGAAATTGAAAGTGTCGAAGCAGATCAGACCAGTGCTCGGGTCCAGCAGTTTGTCAGTCAGGATAATGGGGATGTCGAATTGCGGATAGGTGGGCAGGCGGAAGCCAGTAGTTTCGTTCCCAGTGTCGAACTGATTGAACATGAGGTGGAAGCCCTCCAAACCTTTGTAAGTGTTCTCGGCCGTGTGGTCGATGCGATGATCGTGGTACCACAGGGTGCTCAACGACTCGTTGATGTCACCGTTAGGCTGATGGTCTGAGGCGAATCCCGCCTGCTGTGCGGTGTAGTAGTAATCGAAATACTGTCCGCGGAAAAACCACCGACAGGGACCACCGTCGCTTTCAGGCGCAGTGTGGAAGTTGTGCAGATGAGTGGACACCTCCGGGACACCGAAACCACCGTTTTGGTCTTGCGTCGGCAATTCGTTGAACCGGCGAACCAGCCATGGTTGCTGGTAGTGGGTGACAATAGTGGGTGCGGGAAAGGTCGCTACGTCGCTAGTGGCCGACCCGCCCAGGTTGAATCCCCAGATGGTTTGCGCCGGAATGTTTGTATCCGACGTGATCCTGAAGTTCGAATTGGCTCTCATGCGCTGCACGAAATACTGTTGCGTCGGATACTGGTTAAAGAACTGGAAAAAATCTGATCCCGGACGCAACGTGCCGTTGAATTGTCCTCGCCCCTCAAACGGAAGACCGGTTGCGGGGTTGATCGCGTTGTTGGGGAATTGCTGTGGAGGCGCGCCAAACTGTAATCCCGGATCGGATAGTGGACGTGTCGGCAACTGCGGTGGAATGGGCATCGGGTCAACAAAGACATTGGCCGGCTGCGGGCTGTTTCCGAGATCGCAATTACTTCGGTTCCTATAGTCGAAGCTGGACGTGGTCTGGGCGTGTGTCAATCCACTCTTAGCGATGAGAACTCCGGCGCCCGTCATGAGTCCCATCTTCATCAGCTGGCGTCTAGTGAAACCCTCTTTCACCAACTCCAGTCTGTTGTTTAGTGCTTGCTGACGCTCTTTCTCTCTTCTCCTGTTTCTTTTCGAGATATAAGCCATTTGAGTGTCTCCTTTGAGCATGCTTGGCACAGTTCGGCCAAGGGTTAAACCATGAATTGAATGATTCCCGTTGGAGAACCGGTAAAGGGTGACTGGGTTACTTGACCCGCAGGAGGGCAGCGCAAGATCTATAAGACATTGACTCGCGAAAGGATCAGCTATGCAAGGACGGGGGGAAAACCGATCTTAAATTTTTGGCAGTGACTCGAGTTGCGGGGGTCAAATTGTCACCTGTGTTCACCTTAGTCAAGGCACTTTCGTTGGCGATACTTGCTGTTTGTTGGCGGAATTTGCTGCTAATGTAGTCGCAATTTAAATGCGCGCCGGATCTATAAAAGATACAATCGGCAGCAATTCAGTTTCTAAAGTTGGCTTATGAATCCTGATAAACCTTTCAATAACGTTCTGAACGAATGGCGCGAAAGCGCGAAGTACTGGGCCAGGCATAGCGCGACCATTCGCACTATGTTTGCACGGCTGACGGAAGCACTCATCCAACACGCGCAAATCCGCGAAGGACAATCCATACTCGACGTCGCCGGCGGTTCAGGTGAACCTTCGCTAACGGTCGCGGAAGTAGTTGGACCAGCCGGATCGGTAACGTGCACTGATGCCGTAGCCGAGATGGTAGAAGCTGCCAGACGCGAAGCGGATCGTCGCGGAATCAAGAATGTTGTGTTTCGTCAGTGCTCCGCTGACTCGCTGCCGTTTCCGGATAATTCATTCGACGCAGTTATCAGCCGGCTTGGCGCGATGTTCTTTCCTGATCCGCACGCCGCGATACGCGAGATGTTGCGGGTTGCCAAACCGGGCGGTAACCTCGCTCTTGCAGTCTGGCATAAGAGCGATCTCAACCCGTTTTGTCATCTTGTCAGTGGCATCATGGATAAACGCATAGCCTCGCCGCCGGCCGATCCTGATGCGCCCAACGCGTTTCGTTTTGCTGAGCCGGGCAAACTCGCACGAGTGGTTGAACAGTCGGGCGCCGTTGATGTTAGCGAACACATGGTCAGCTTCGACATCGCAGCGCCGCTCTCATCGCGGGAATTTTGGACCATGCGCTCTCAACTGTCTGACACTTTGAGAGGAAAACTCGCGCAGCTTTCGGAAAAGGAGCAGACCGAAGTCGCGCGCGAGGTCGAGCAGGCAGTACAACCATTCTTCCCGCACAACCAGATGAAGTTTCCAGCGCAAATGATCATCGTTAAAGCCACAAAAGACACATAAAGCTCTTAGGTGTTCGAACTGAGGAGGCAATCATGGGACGAGTACTAGCTTTGCTTTACGGCATCGTGAGCTATGCGGTCTTCTTTGTTACCTTCTTCTATGCGGTCGGTTTTGTCGGAAACATCGTCGTGCCGAAGTCGATCGACTCAGGCGGGCAAGGTCCGTTCGGCACGTCATTGCTCGTCGACGTCATCTTGCTCGGATTGTTTGCGACCCAACACAGTGTGATGGCTCGTCCCTGGTTCAAGCAGGCATGGACGAGGATCGTGCCGCGAGTGATCGAACGCAGCACGTACGTTCTGCTGTCGAGTCTTATACTGGCACTTCTGTTTTGGCAGTGGCGACCGCTGCTCGCCATTGTTTGGGACGTCCGTAATCCGGTTGCTGTGGTAATCCTGCAAATACTTTTCTTTGCGGGCTGGGTGATCGTGCTGGCGAGCACAGCACTTATCAACCACTCAGATCTGTTTGGTCTAAGACAGGTCTACTTGTACGACAACTACACCGAGCTGGGCTTCCGCACACCACTCTTTTACCGGATCGTGCGTCATCCAATCATGCTTGGTTTCATCATCGCGTTCTGGGCCACACCACGAATGTCTTTAGGTCATCTGCTGTTTGCGGGAGCAACTACGGCCTACATTTTGATAGCCATTCAACTCGAAGAACGCGATCTGAGCAGCATTTATGGTGCTTTGTACGCCGACTACCGGCGGCGAGTGTCGATGCTGATTCCATTACCGAGGCGCCGCTAGGAACTCACAAAAGTGACGGATTCGAAAAGGTGCCACGACACAAACCGAGGCATCTTTTTTATGGTCCCAAAAAAGCTGCTAACAAATTGTGGGTAAATGACATTGATGGTAAGGACCAATTGGTTTATCTGACGGAGGACCCTCATGCCGAAGAAAATCGAACATCTCGTTGTGCTGATGATGGAGAACCGCTCGTTTGATCACATGTTCGGTTTTCTAAAAAGCAGTTCGTGGCCTATCGACGGCCTGAAAGGTGACGAGACCAACCCTGATAGCCAGGGCGCGGTCGTAAAAGTTACTCAGGACGCGCAGCACGCGGGCGATTTCAATCCCGATCCGCCACACGATTTCCTCAGCGTTAATCAACAGATATTCGGCAATCTGGCGGGGACCGGCACACCGACGATGCAGGGCTTCGTCAAAGCTTACGAAGGTAAGACAAAGAATGTGAAGAAATCGCACAACGTGATGAAGTGCTTTGCTCCCGGTCAACTCCCAAATCTGCAAACGCTCGCGCAACAATATGCAGTGTGCGATCGATGGTTCGCCTCTGTGCCCGGACCGACATTGCCGAACCGCGCGTTTTCAATCGGCGCCACTTCACTTGGTCGCGTCGACATGAATCCCAATTATTTAGCGCTGAAGACGATCTTTCAGCTACTCGATGAACATGGTGTCGCCTCGAAGATCTATTTCACCGACTTTACTCTCGGTCTGGCAGTTGAGTTCATCATTAAACGCGCCAAGAAGTTTCTCTTTTTCTTCGATGACTTCAGGAATGATTGCAAGAAGAACAAGCTCCCGCCATTGAGTTTTGTGGAGCCGCGTTTCAACGATCGAGTAACGTCAGAGGATTTTCAGGGCGCCTCGGACCAACATCCGGATCACAACATGCGACTGGGCGAGCGTGTCATCAATGATGTTTACGAGGCAATAACGAGCAACAAGCAGACGTTCGAGAGCACGCTGCTGTTGATTACTTACGACGAACACGGTGGGCTTTACGATCACGTGCCGCCGCCCGAGACCGTAAACCCTGGCGACAAGCCGATTGATTCAACGTTATTTGATTTCAAGCGGCTGGGTGTTCGGGTGCCGGCGGTGCTTATCTCACCGTTCATCAAACAAGGCACAATTATCCATGACAAGATCTTCGATCACACGTCAATCATTGCTACCGCCAGGAAGTTGTTCATACCCGAGTGGGAAAAGTTTCCGCTCACTGAACGCGATCGTCACGCGAACACGTTTGAAGACTGCCTCAATCTTTCGACTGCGCGCACTGACAAAGTGAAATTTCCGAAGCTTGGCCCGCCACCGCCTTCGCCATCGGCATTCGCAGCGGCGGCAACTGATAGTGCAAGCGGCTCATTTGGGTTGAGCTCTGATGTGGCTGAGAAGAAACCTGGCGAGCCCGACACAATCGGCCAGCTCGGTGATTTTCAACAGGCCATGATTTTTCAAGCGGTGATGGCTGACAGACTATTGCCCGGCGAGATTGCAGCGTCAAACGTGACTTCAATGAGCAATGAATTGGAGGCGGCTGACTACCTGGAACAGGTTCGCAAGTGCGTCGAAGCAACCAGAGATGGAGATCGCAACGGCGCCGATCGCAAGCCGGTCAAAGCGAAGAAGACCGCTAAGGCTCGTAAGACAAGTACGAAGACAACGAAGAAGAAAGCGGCGACTAAGAAACGCTGAGGTCACGGAGAATATAGCTATGCGATTTGCTTCACCACGAAACGTGTTAACACACAGCCGGCCAGTGCTGGCGGCAGTGATTCTCTTGCTGGCGTTCGTCACCGGGCGTTCTCAAACGCCCCCTCCTCCCGCACCAGCAACAACGCCTTCGCAAACAAACCCCTGTCAAACGCAGCCCGGACAAGGCAAGGGCATCAACTACTTCGTCAAATGCGGCAAGCACCTTTACGATAAAGTCACTCCCAAGGACGGCTTTCGCCTTGTTATGGGCAGCGTGGTTCCTGGCAGTAGCATCGCCGGAGGTATTGGATACGGATACAGGGGCACTGGTCCAAACTGGCAGACACAGTTCGTCTCATCGGCCAGAGTCTCAGTTAAAAAGTATTGGGAGTTTGACGCGAATCTTCGTCTAACGAGAACCAGCAGCAGCACAACAGCGTCGTCTGACATTGGCAATCTAAAAATGAACTTCTATGGGTTCGTGAAGGACATGCCGCGGCTCGACTTTTTCGGCCTAGGACCAGAAACGGAACCAGGAGATCGTGCGCTGTTCCACTATCGAGAGGCTGTCGCAGGTGCTGATATCTCGCAACCCATCGGTCGCTGGTTTGATCTTGGCGGTGCAGTTGAAGGTATCTGGCCGGATCTCATTACCATTTCGAATCCGACCGTCACCTCGGTTGAGAGAAAGTACACGGAAGCAACTGCGCCTGGATTGAATTCACAGCCACCCTACTTGCACCTGGCGGCATTTGCCAGACTGCACTCGCGCGGCCAGCCCGAAGCGCGCAAGCTCGAATATATCTTTCTTTATCATTTTTATCAGGATGTTAGAGATCACCTGTATTCCTTTCGGCGCTTCAATGCAGATTTGAGACACAAGTTTCCTCTTGGCGATAAGAACGAGATTCGCATTCGCGGCCGGCTATCACTCGCTGAAACGCGCGCAGGCCAGCGAGTTCCGTTTTATTTGATGGAGACATTGGGGGGATCGAACATTCGTAGTGACGATACGTTGCGAGGGTTTCGAGATTATCGTTTCCGCGATCGCGATTACTTTCTGGTGCAGACTGAATTTTTACGGGCAATCTATGGACCAGTGGATCTGATCGGGTTTTACGACTTCGGCAAAGTCGCGCCGAGTGTGAGCCGTTTTGACGAGGGACGGATGAGACACACTTATGGCGCCGGCATCGTCGTGGCGCCGCGTCGTCTGGACAATATTCTCTTTCGTTTATACTTCGCGTTCGGCGGTGGTGAAGGCGCTCGAACCTATTTCGGCGGCGGACAAGGCGGCCGCAGCAGCCGCCTGACACGATAGGTGTGACCGAGAAACACTAAGTCTCTGGTAGGCCGTCGACTTCAGTTACTGGCCGGACTTCGACAGTTCCGATTTGTGCTCCGGGAATGCGTGCAGCGATTTCAACAGCTTCATTGAGATCTTTGGCGTCGACGAGAAAGTAGCCACCGATCTGTTCTCGTGTTTCAGCGAATGGACCATCAGTAACAATTCTTTTTCCATCGCGAACGCGAACACAACTTGTCTCCGCGCTCGGATGAAGTGGCGCCGCACCGATGTACTGACCGTTTGAATGCAACTGATTGGCGAGTTGAACCGACTGGCGAATCATACCCTGCCGTTCTGTCTCAGGCCGTCTCGCAAACGCCTGCTCGTCATGATGGACCAGTAGCATGTATCTCATTCTGCGCTCTTTCCAATTATTTGATTTTAGCCACAAAGAAGCACAAAAAGCGCAAATGATTTTAGACTGGTGCCCTCATTTGCACTTGTGCTTTTTGTGCTTCTTTGTGGCTATTATAGCGCAATACAACAATGGACGACCTTCTTGCGGCGCGCTCTCAGATGGCGATGTCGCTCGCTTTTCACATCATCTTTGCGGCGATCGGTATCGCGATGCCGCTGTTGATGGTGATTGCCGAGTGGAAATGGCTGCGCACCAAGGATGATATCTACCTCACGCTTGCAAAACGTTGGGCCAAGGGAACCGCCATACTCTTCGCTGTCGGCGCAGTGTCGGGAACGGTGCTTTCCTTCGAGCTCGGATTGTTGTGGCCTGGCTTCATGGGTTATGCAGGTTCGATCATCGGAATGCCGTTCTCACTCGAGGGTTTCGCGTTTTTCACTGAAGCAATTTTTCTCGGAATCTATCTTTACGGCTGGCAGCGCGTGCCGCCTCGCGCTCATCTGTTCGCAGGCGCGATGGTCGCGATCAGCGGCGCTCTCTCAGGCATCTTTGTCGTCATCGCGAATGCGTGGATGAATGTGCCCGCCGGCTTTCGACTGGTCGGCAGCAAACCTGTCGATATCGATCCAATCGCGGCGATGATGAACCCCGCGGCACTCCCACAAACGCTTCACATGACACTCGCCGCTTATGCCGCTACAGGATTCATTGTCGCCGGCATTCACGCCTTCATGCTCTTGCGCGATCCGCACAACCGATTTCACCAGGCGGCACTCGCCATCGCCCTCGCCGTTGGCGGAACGACCGCGATTCTGCAACCGTTAAGCGGCGATCTACTGGCCAAGTCAGTCGCAAAGACTCAGCCAGTGAAACTTGCATCGTTCGAAGGACAGTTTCAAACAGAGCAAAGTGCGCCACTGCGCATTGGCGGCATTCCCGATGAAGCTGCAGGCGAGACGCGTTACGCGATCGAAATCCCGTACGGGCTGAGTCTTCTCGCTTACGACGATCCAAATGCCACGGTTAAAGGATTGAACGACTTTCGCGCAGACGAGCGCCCACCTGTTGCGATTGTGCACGTCGCCTTTCAGATCATGGTTGCGTGTGGTGTTGCGATGATGTTGATTGCGCTCTGGGGCGCGTGGCGATATTTGAGAGGGCGGCGCAACAAACAATGGTTGGAATCAAAATGGTTTCTGCGAATGCTTGTTGCAGCGGCATCGCTGGGCTTCATCGCGATCGAAACTGGGTGGGTGGTCACGGAAGTCGGGCGACAGCCCTGGATTATTCAAGGCGTGATGCGCACGAGTGAAGCAGTTACGCCGATGCCTGGATTAGTCATTCCTTTCACCACGTTCACAGTGCTCTACATTTTCCTCGCCGCGATCACCGTTTGGTTATTGTTGCGACAAGTCGCGGCCAGTCCACAAGGTCCAGAGCCGGTTGCAAAGGAGGAAGCACTTGCGGCTTGAAATCATCATCGCAGGCGTGATGGTCGCGTCGCTCGTTCTGTACGCACTTCTGGGGGGCGCCGACTACGGCGGCGGTGTTTGGGATCTATTTGCTTTTGGAAAGCGCGCGCGAGAACAACGAGCCTTGATCGCAGAGGCTATCAGCCCTGTCTGGGAAGCGAATCACGTTTGGTTAATACTCGTTATCGTCGTCCTCTTCACAGCATTCCCACAAGCGTTTGCTGCGATCGCAACAGCGCTTCACATTCCGATCACCCTGCTGCTTATCGGAATTGTGTTGCGTGGCACTGCCTTTACATTTCGCACGTACGACGTGCAACGCGACACTGTGCAACGACGCTGGAGTTTGGTGTTTTCGATTGCGAGTATTATTACGCCGGTTCTGTTGGGCATCGTCCTCGGCGCTATTGCTTCCGGCACGATTCGCGTTGAGAACGGTTTCGTCACGACTGGTTTTCTCAAATCATGGCTCGCACCTTTTCCCTTTGCTGTTGGCTTCTTTGCGCTCGCGCTGTTTGCGTTTTTGGCCGCGGTCTATTTGACGTTGGAAACGCGAGTGAAGGAGTTGCAGGAGGACTTCCGACTGCGTGCGATTGTTGCGGGAATCGTGGTCGGCATACTGGCACTGATCGTTTTTATATTGGCTGAAAAAGGTGCGCCGACTGTGCGAGCAGGCATTAGTCGAACCTGGTGGGCGTTTGGCTTACACATTCTCACTGCGGTGTTTGCGATCAGCGCGTTCTATACGTTGTGGACCAGAAGATATCGATTGGCACGTGTTTGTGCGGCGGCACAAGTCACACTAATCTTGCTCGGTTGGGCCTTCGCGCAGTTTCCGCATCTGGTTGAACCTGACATCACGATCGCGTCCGCGGCCGCACCGCGAGCCACGCTTGAATTACTGCTCATCGCCCTCGTGCTCGGCGCACTGTTGCTGTTTCCCTCCTACTATTACCTGTTCCGCATCTTCAAAGGTAAGAAGTTAGCTGCGGATGAACGCGGATGACACGGATCAGAATCTTTGTCATACAATACACGCATGCGACGCTCGGTGTTGGACCATAAGTGGGCTAGTTACGTGGTGGCAGCGCTGAGCGTCTTTGCCTTAACACTCATCCTCAAGATCGTCGGCACACATGTAAACGCAGCGACCGTGTCGCTCGCTCTGTTGCTGAACGTTTTATTCATCGCGACTCGCTGGGGCAGTCTGCCGGCATTGTTCACCTCAATCCTCGCGATGCTTTGTTTCAACTTCTTCTTTCTGCCACCATTTGGGACTTTCACCATTGCTGCAACTGACAACTGGGTCGCGCTGCTCGCTTTTCTCGTTACCGCTGTAACAGCCGGACAACTCTCTGCACGCGCCAAGAAACGCGCCGAAGAAGCGGAGACGGGAAGAGTTGAGATCGAGCGGCTCTACGCCGAATTGCGCGGCGCGTTTGAGCGTGCGAGTCACGCCGAGGCTCTGCGACAAAGTGAAAAACTGAAGTCCGCTCTCCTCGACGCAGTGACTCACGATCTGCGAACGCCGCTCACTTCTATCAAGGCTTCAATCACGACGCTGCTTGACGAAGCGCATGGACGAGTCGACGGTGAACCGCCAGTCGCACTCGACGCGGAGTCGAGGCTGGAGATGATGGAAGTCATCGACGAAGAGAGTGATCGCTTGAGCCGCTTCATCAGTGGCCTGATCGAGTTGGCCCGCATCGAGGCTGGTGAGTTACATCTCCGACGGCGTTGGGGCGCAGTTGAAGAGATTATTTCCACCGCACTTTCACGAGCTGAGCCGATTACTAAGCAGCATCGAATCGAACTCGACGTCGAAAGGGAACTGCCAGGAGTGCGTGTTGATGAACGCGCGGTCAGCGAGGTCGTGTACACGCTCATCGACAACGCAGCGAAATATTCACCGCCGGGATCGAGAATCCGAATTACTGCGCAACACGCCGGCGACGGGCAAATACAAATGGCAGTCGAAGACGAAGGGCAGGGAATTCCGATTGACCTCCGGGAGCAGGTTTTTGATAAGTTCTTTCGCGCTACGCGTGACGGCGATATCAGTCATCAACCGACCGGCACCGGAATGGGCTTGGCGATCGCAAAAGGAATCGTGGAAGCGCACGAAGGAAAGATCTGGATCGAGTCAGGTGCTGGCGGCAAAGGCACGCGGGTCGTGTTCACGCTTCCGATTGGCGACGAAGATATGGAACCGCAGTGAGAGCAATGAATAGTCCGCCGAAGATTCTGGTTGTAGACGATGAGCCGCAATTGACGCGCGTGCTTCGCACCGGTCTTAAGTCGCGAGGTTACGATGTGCGTGTGGCGGCTGACGGACTGGCTGGATTCGAAGCGTTCAACGACTGGCATCCGGATCTTGTCATTACTGACTTGGCGATGCCGAACGTAGACGGACTCGAGTTGTGTAGAAAACTGCGCGCGATCTCACAAGTGCCGATCATTGTGCTGTCGGCAAAGGGTGAAGAGAAGACGAAGGTCGAAGCGCTCGACATCGGCGCTGACGATTTCGTTACCAAGCCGTTTGGAATCGACGAATTATTGGCGCGCGTGAGAGCGTCGCTACGTCGCGCGAATGCTCCGGCGATAAATGAAACTGCGCCGAGGCTGCTCGACTCCGGCGACTTTCATGTCGATCTCGAGTCGCGCGAGATAACTGTGCGCGATAATCCCATTCACTTGACGCCGAAAGAGTTTGAACTGCTCGTCTATTTCATTCAACACGCCGGCAAGGTCCTGACGCATCGCACGTTGCTCGCTGCGATCTGGGGAGGGAATTACGTCGAGCAGAATGAGTACCTGCGTGTGTTTGTCGGTAACCTGCGTAAGAAGATTGAAATGGATCCTGCCACGCCGCGTTACATTCTCACCGAGCCCTGGATCGGGTATCGCTTCGATCCGGGTTAGCCACAAAGAAGCACAAAAAGCACTTCCTGCTGTCTTTACAAACTTTTTATGAAACCTTTGCGCCGTCTTTATGCGCCGCGGCGTAAGTTGGTTTCATGAGCGAAGAACCAGTCAAGCGCTCAGTCGCATGGGAGTCACTGGCAGCGGCTGTTTGTTTTGTGAGCGCGCCGCTATTACTTGCGATTGGATTTGTCCTCACCACTCGTCTGTTGCTCAACGCGCAACTCCATCCATGGTTGCACGGCGTCGGCCTGATTTCCCTAATCATCGGAATCCCTGTCCTGATCCTCGGCGGCCATTTCATGGATTTAAGAGAGAAGAAGATCAGCGAAAGCAACTCGAATTCGCACGCACAGGTAATTCTCGGGTTGGTGACGCTTCTATCCATTCTCAGCATTACTCCGAATGAAGTTCATGGACAACAGACAATCTTCAACGTG
Organism: Pyrinomonadaceae bacterium; assembly: GCA_035248565.1. Taxonomy (GTDB): domain Bacteria; phylum Acidobacteriota; class Blastocatellia; order Pyrinomonadales; family Pyrinomonadaceae; genus PSRF01. Next base: position 21,899 of record DATFHH010000144.1, read on the forward strand.
CCGACCACTGACGTCCTTGACAAAGGCAAAGTCTATGCGGAGCTAGACGCGATCTTGAAACCAACAGATGGCGACGTAGTTAAGAAGTTTTCTTCCTTCGTTCCGCGTGTGGTGGTGGGCGTGGGCAATCATTTCGAAACGGGGTTGAACATTACGGGAAATATTCAACCTGGTCCCGATTCAACTATGCTGGTCCCAACCATCAAGTGGAAACCCTATCAAGGCAAAGATAACGGATGGGCTTTCGTTGTAGGTGACAACCTATTCATCCCGGTCCGCAACCGCGCGTACAACGCCGGCAATTACGTCTACGCCGAGGTGAGCAAAACATTTAAGAGCGGAACGCGAACCACGTTCGGAGGTTACGACTTTACGCGGAACGTAGTGGCTTCTGCGAATCGGGCGGGCGGTCAATTCGGTTTCGAGCAACCAGTAAACGAGAAACTTACGATTGCCACTGACTGGTTTACCGGAAAACACAGTTCCGGATATTTCACGCCCGGAGCGGTCTTCAAAGTTGGTCCAAAGGTAACGGGCTACGCCGGCTATTCGATAGGCAATCAGAACTTATCAAACGGAAATCATTTTTTCCTCCTGGAGGTGGGTTACAACTTCAACTAAGTCGAAGCAAGCGAGGAGCCGCGGTGTTGGATCTAATTTTTGTAACTATGACAGTTGTCTTTTTTCTGGTTGCGCTGGCCTATGTGCGCGCTTGCGAGAAGCTCAGGTAGAGAGCCGGTGATGAACTTTGAAACAGTCGTGAGCTTAATTGCCTCCGCGCTGCTGCTTTTTTACCTGGGCTACGCACTATTGCGGCCGGAGAAATTCTGAGATGACAGTAAACGGCTGGCTACAAATTCTCTTCTTCTTCGCGCTCATTCTGCTGGTCACGAAACCCCTAGGCATTTTTATGGCGCATGTCTTCGATCGCGAACGCACGTTTCTCGATCCCGTACTGCGGCCGATTGAACGACTCATCTATCGATTGACGCGAGTAGATGAGAACCGCGAGATGCATTGGACCGAATATGCGGCGACAATGCTTATCTTCAGTGGCGTGTCGATGCTGGTCCTGTATTTACTCCAGCGTTTGCAGGGTTATCTTCCTTTCAATCCTCAGCAATTAGCCGGCGTCGATTCAGCCACAAGCGCTACCGGAAGATACGTCGCTTCAGCTTTCAATACCGCAGCGTCCTTCACTACTAACACCAACTGGCAGAGTTATGTGCCCGAAGTGACTATGAGCTATCTGACTCAGATGGCTGGTCTGGCTTATCACAACTTCGTCTCAGCAGCGACGGGCATTGCCCTCGCGATTGCATTTATTCGAGGGATCGCGCGTCGCGAGATGCAAACCATCGGAAACTTCTGGGTGGACATGACGCGTGCCGCTCTTTGGGTTTGCCTGCCATTCTGTTTGGTTGGCGCACTGGTGCTCGTCGCGGGTGGAGTTCCTCAGAATTTGCGGCCCTACGATAAGGCCCAACTCGTCGATAACGGCATAACGATCGAAGTTGATAAGAAGGACACAAACGGCAATGTCGTAACTGATGCGCAGGGCAACGCTGTCAAAGAAAGTCAGCCTGTTACGGAACAGACGATTGCGCAAGGGCCGGTTGCTTCTCAGGAGTCTATTAAGGAGTGGGGAACCAACGGCGGCGGATTCTTCAACACCAATAGCGCGCATCCATTCGAAAATCCAACTCCATTTACAAATCTGATCGAGATGTTCGCGATCTTCGCGGTGTCGGCAGGATTGACCTACACGCTCGGACGCATGACACGCTCGCAGAAACACGGCTGGGCCGTCTTTGCGGCGATGGCAGTGCTCTTCTCTGTAGGCATGTTTGTTTCCTATTGGGCCGAAGCAAAAGGTAACCCATTGCTGAGCGGTGTCGATCAACGGACCAGCGCTGCGCAGTCAGGCGGCAACATGGAGGGAAAAGAAGTGAGGTTTGGGTTAGCCAACACCACACTCTGGGCCACCATCACCACCGATGCTTCGTGCGGTGCTGTAAACGGAATGCACGACAGTTTCACTCCGTTAGGAGGTTTGGTTCCTCTCGCGAACATCATGCTCAGCGAAGTGGTGTTTGGCGGTGTTGGAGCAGGGATGTATGGAGTCTTGATCTACGTGATCCTTGCAGTGTTCATCGCCGGCCTGATGGTTGGTCGAACGCCGGAATATCTCGGTAAGAAAATTGAATCCTACGACGTGAAGATGGCAATGCTGGTGGTCCTGGTGTTTCCGCTGACGATTTTGCTGTTTGCGGCTATCTCGTCGGTAGAGCCGGGATTCGGCACGTCTCAACTCAACAATGTCGGTCCACACGGACTATCTGAAATCCTCTACGCATTCACTTCCGGAGCGGGCAACAACGGATCAGCGTTCGCCGGGATCTCGGCGAACACCTACTGGTACAACACGACGATCGGCATCGCTACGTTAGCCGGACGTTTCTTCATGATCATTCCGATGTTGGCAGTTGCCGGCAATCTTGCGACAAAAAAGATCGTGCCGCCATCTGTCGGTACGTTTCCAGTGACGACGCCATTATTTACAACTTTACTGGTCAGCGTGATTGTGATCGTCGGCGCGTTGACTTTCTTTCCGGCGCTGAGTTTAGGACCAATAGTTGAGCATTTGTTAATGCAGGCGGGAAAGACATTTTAAGAAAACGCGGGCGGCGACGGAGCGTCAGCCGTCCTTACAAAGATGAGTACGCAATCGAAAAGAGCAATCTGGAATACACAGATCGTCAAGCGAGCGGTCCTTGATTCTATTATCAAACTGAATCCCCGCAAGATGATGGGGAATCCAGTCATGTTTGTGGTGGAAGTCGGCAGCGTTTTGACAACACTGCAATTGATTCGAGGAATAGTCGCGCCGATTCCCAATGTAACCCATACAGGCTTTGAGTTGCAGATCACTCTCTGGCTGTGGTTCACGGTCTTATTTGCAAACTTTGCTGAGGCTATGGCCCAAGGCCGTGGCAAAGCTCAGGCCGACGATCTACGGAAATCAAAAACCGAAACCATCGCGCATCGCATTGTCTCCGGCTCACTGACTGAAGATGTACCTGCACCACAGTTGCGGAAGGGAGACTTTGTAATCGTCTCCGCAGGAGAGCTTATTCCCGGCGACGGCGAGATTGTCGAGGGTGTGGCATCGGTTGACGAGTCGGCAATAACGGGCGAAAGCGCTCCAGTAATTCGTGAAGCCGGTGGAGATCGCTCGGCTGTTACGGGCGGCACCAAAGTCTTATCAGATCAAATTAAAGTACGCATCACTTCGAATCCCGGTGAGACGTTTATCGATCGCATGATCGCGCTGGTGGAAGGTGCGGAGAGACAAAAGACACCGAATGAGATCGCGCTGAATATTCTTCTCGCAGGACTCACCATCATCTTCCTGTTGGCAGTCGTAACGCTTCAGCCGTTTGCGATCTATTCAACTGCTCCGCAGACGATCTTCGTACTTGTCTCCCTGCTCGTTTGCCTCATCCCTACGACGATCGGAGGTCTACTAAGTGCCATCGGCATTGCAGGAATGGATCGACTCATTCAACACAACGTGTTGGCGACGTCTGGGCGAGCAGTTGAAGCAGCAGGCGACGTAAACACACTGCTCCTCGATAAGACCGGAACGATTACGTTAGGTAATCGCCAGGCAACAGCTTTCATACCACTGCCGGGCGTCAACGAAGACCAGTTGGCGGAAGCCGCGCAATTGTCGTCGCTTGCAGACGAAACTCCTGAAGGTCGTTCGATCGTCGTCCTGGCCAAAGAGAAATACGGATTGCGCGGACGTGAACTGGCGCCGCTCGAGGCTACGTTCGTGCCTTTCACAGCGCAGACACGCATGTCCGGAGTTGATTTCGATGGCCGCGAAATACGCAAAGGAGCGGCTGACGCCATTCATCGTTATGTTGGTTCGCTCGGAGATCATACCGAGAAAGATCTGAACGCAATCGTAGAAGGAATTTCCCGCGAAGGTGGCACGCCGTTGGTTGTCGTCGATGATCGCTTGCCGCTCGGAGTGATTCAACTGAAAGACGTCATCAAAGGCGGCATGATCGATCGTTTCAATCAAATGCGGCAGATGGGAATTCGCACTGTCATGATTACCGGCGATAACCCGTTGACCGCTGCGACCATCGCGCGCGAAGCGGGTGTTGACGATTTTCTCGCCCAAGCGACTCCTGAAGACAAAATGGCTCTCATCAAGCGCGAACAGCAAGGTGGGAGGCTGGTGGCAATGACCGGTGACGGAACGAACGATGCTCCGGCCTTGGCCCAGGCAGACGTCGGTGTGGCGATGAACACTGGCACACAGGCGGCAAAAGAGGCCGGCAACATGGTCGATCTTGATTCCAATCCCACGAAACTGATCGAGATCGTCGAGATTGGCAAACAGTTGTTAATGACGCGAGGAGCACTCACGACTTTTTCAATCGCCAACGACGTTGCGAAGTATTTTGCGATCATTCCGGCAATGTTCGCCGCTGCGTTTCCGGTGCTCAACGCGCTGAACATCATGGGCTTGCGCACGCCTCAATCGGCCATTCTGTCGGCAGTGATTTTCAATGCCTTGATCATCATTGCTCTGATTCCGCTTGCCTTAAGAGGCGTGAAGTATCGTGCAATGAGTGCAGCCACGTTGTTACGTCGCAACTTACTGATTTACGGACTCGGCGGAATCGTCGCGCCATTTGTCGGGATCAAGATCATCGACGTGGTGATTCACGCGATCGGATTGGCTTAGCACCTCCTTGGAGTGCGGTGACTTGTCACCGCTTTGGCCAAAGCGGCGGCAAGCCGCCGCACTCCAAAGATAGCGTGAAAGATGAAAATGAAGAACCTAATCACCGCACTTTTAATGACCATCGTGACGACCGTATTGCTTGGTCTGATCTATCCACTGGTTGTTACTGGTCTCGCACAGGTGATTTTCCCCGACAAGGCAAACGGGCAACTGATCAGGCGATCTGACGGAACAGTTATCGGCTCGCGTTTGATTGGCCAACCATTTACTTCGCCGGGGTATTTCCGCTCGCGTCCTTCAGCCGCAGGAGCGAGCGGATACGATGCCGGTGCTTCATCAGGTTCGAACTTTGGTCCAACTAATCAGAAACTGATCGATCGCGTAAAAGCTGACGTCGAAAAGTTGCAAGCAGAGAATCCCGGTAAGCCCGTGCCGATCGATCTGGTGACTACCTCCGCTTCCGGACTCGATCCACACATCTCTCCGGCGGCAGCGGAGTTTCAAGTTCCACGTATCGCTCGCGAACGCGACATGAGCGAAGCAGAAGTACGAAACATTGTCGCAGCGCACACAGAAGGACGTCAGTTTGGGTTTCTCGGAGAACCACGTATCAACGTGCTGGAGCTCAATCTTGATTTAGACAGTCGAAAGCCAACGAAGCGCTAGCAGGATGGTAGTTGAACTCAAAAAACCGTCACCCGAAGCACTGCTCACCAAATTGAAAGTCGGCGACAAGCCGACACTGCGCGTTTACATCGGCGCGGCGCCGGGTGTTGGTAAGACGTGGCAAATGCTGGAAGACGCCCACGCGTTGCAGCGTCAAGGTGTCGATATCGTTATCGCAGTCCTTGAAACGCATGGCCGAGCGGAAACTGCTGCGCTCGCCGAAGGCTTGGAGCGTTTGCCAATGCGGCGGATCGAATATCGAGGCGTCACGCTCGAGGAGATGGATGTCGATGCGGTCATAGTGCGTGCTCCGCAGGTTGCGATAGTTGATGAGTTGGCCCATACCGACGTTCCCGGATCGAGAAATTCCAAGCGTTATGAAGATGTTCTTGAGCTGCTCACCCACGATATTTCAGTCATCACCGCCGTAAACATTCAGCATATTGAGTCGTTGAATGACGTGGTAGCACGCACGACTGGCGTGCGTGTGCGCGAAACGGTCCCTGACTATTTCTTTCGTCGCGCTGACGAAGTGGTGAACGTTGACGTTTCAGTAGACACGCTTCGCACCAGGCTTCGTCAGGGAAAGATTTACGGTGTGGAGAAGATCGAGCAATCACTGAACAATTTCTTTCGCAAAGGAAATTTGTCTGCGTTGCGGGAATTAGCGTTGCGACAGGTGGCCCAGGACGAGGCAACGAAAGCAAATGGCTACCGTGAACGTGAAGGCCTGGGCCGCGCAATCATTCCTGAAAAAGTGCTGGTGGCGATGGCCTCGCGTGGTAGCGCCAAGAAATTGCTGCGCATCGGTTCGCGAATCGCTGGTCGTCTTGCTTCCGATTGGTACGCGGTCTACGTAGAGACTCCCCGTGAGGAAATGGGACGGATCAAACCTGAGGATTACGCAGCGCTTCAGGAAAATATTCGGTTTGCCGAAGAGTTAGGGGCGAAGATCGTCAAGCTCAAGGCGCACAGCGTCGCAGATGCGCTTATTGATTTCGCGCGTCGCGAAGGGATCACACACGTGATCTTTGGGCAGACGTCGCGCTCGCGTTGGGACATCTTGTTGCATGGCTCGATTATCAACCGCTTCCTCGATGAAGTGCGCGACGCAACCGTGCAGGTTGTGCCTGTTGATCTCCGCCAAGAAGAAGCACACGAATGAACCTGAGGGCAAAGCTGCTAACCAGCTATGGAGTCTTTATCGCTGCACTTATTTTGCTGGGCGCGTGGAGCGCCTGGCGTTTGCACGAAATGGGAAAGGTGTCGCGTCGCATTATCTCTGAAAACTATGACTCGGTTGTCGCTGCTCAGGAGATGAAGGAGAGTTTGGAGCGTCAGGATTCCGCCGCGCTGTTTGCCCTACTCGGCGCGCGCGAAAGAGCACTCACTCAGCTTCGCGAACATCGCGCTCGTTTCGATCAGAATCTTCAAAAGGCAACAAACAACATCACCGAGATCGGTGAAGCGGCAGCGATAGCAGCAATACATGATGATCGTGCCATCGACTATCAAAAGTTCGACGCCTTTATTAACAATCCACACCCGGAAAGCAGCGAATACTTCACTCAACTAGAGCCGCAATTCAACAGACTTCGCGGTGACTGCGAACATCTTCTGCAACTGAACCAACGTGCAATGCTTGGCAAGTCTGAGGCGGCAGCGGGCGTGGCCCAACTCTGGTTTTATCGCACTCTGCTCATCGCCGGAGTATTGGTGGCGGCGGGCGTTGCATTGGCGTTTGTTTTGGCCAAACGGATCGTTGAACCATTGCGCGAGCTCACCGAAAGCACCGCAAAGATCGCGGGCGGCGACCTCAATGCCAACGTTGCTGTGAGTTCTCGTGATGAAGTTGGTTTGTTGGCTGCCGAATACAATCGAATGGCCCAACGCATTCGGCAACTCCGCAATTCTGACATGGGGAAGTTATTGGTTGCCCAACAAACTACCGAAGCCGCAATAGATTCTCTTTACGATCCGGTAATCATCACTGACGCTGAGGGCCATGTCACCAAACTTAATCTTGCTGCGGAGGACATCTTCGGTTCTGAAAAGGAGAACACCGGCAAACACGTCGGCGAAGTTTCGCGTGATGAGCGCATTGCTGGAGCAGTAGCCGAAGCACTGGAATCCCAGCAACCTGTAGCAGGAGAAGGAATGACATCGGTGCTTCCGCTCGCCGTCGACGGCTTGGAAAGAGCCTTCCGGTTACGCACGACTCCGATGCGCGATAACGGAAAGCATTTGCTCGGCGCCGTCACATTACTCGAAGACATTACTCACCTGCGCGAGCTCGATCGTCTCAAATCAGAATTCATTGCTACGGCTTCACATGAGTTGCGCACCCCACTGACCAGCGTGCAGATGGGTGTTCATCTGTTGCTCGAAAGAGCGGCCGGCGAGTTGAACGAGAAACAAATGGAAGTGTTGATTGCTTGTCGCGAGGATTGCGAACGTCTCGACAAGTTGATGCGTGACTTGCTGGATCTTTCGAAAATTGAGGCAGGTGAGAGCAAGCCCAATCTTGAACCTGTAAAGACTAAAGACTTACTTGATGCTGCCATCGAGGAATTGCGGCCGCAGGTCGAATCGAAAGGCCTGGTGTTCACGATTGATGGGCCCGCGGATCTTCCGACAGTGCTGATTGATCGTTCACAAGTCGAACGCGTGCTCACGAATTTGGTAATCAATGCGATCCGTTACACCAAACAGGGCGAGATAAAAATCAGCGCGCGGCAGCGTGGAAACTTCGTCGCGATCTCGGTTTCCGACACAGGAGCCGGAATTCCACAGGAGTATCTACCACACATTTTTGAGAAGTTTGTGCAAGTGCCCGGAGCTGCAACTGGTGGCGCGGGATTGGGACTGGCGATCTCGAGACTGATCGTGGAAGCCCATGGCGGGCAGATCAGTGCGCAATCCGAACCGAACAACGGTTCAACTTTTACATTTACATTGCCCGCAGTGGCTTGAGCAGTAGAAATAGTTATGAGCAAGCGAATACTGATAATCGATGACGAGCAGCACATACGCCGCATGATGCACTTAACACTTGAAACTACGGGTTACGAAGTTGCTGAAGCAACAGACGGTGCAGAGGGGCTGAAGCTATTTGGCGATGGCTCGAAATGGGCAGCAGTAGTGTTGGACCAAAGAATGCCAGGAATAGATGGCTTGGAAACATTACGTCAACTGAGAAAGCTCAACCCGAATGCGCGAGTAATCGTGGCTACCGCCTACGCATCGATCGAACTCGCAGTCGACGCGATGAAGCTCGGCGCGACTGATTTTGTCCGCAAGCCGATGACTCCTGAGATATTGCGCGATGCTGTTGCCGCGGCCATCGCAAAACCGAGGGCAGCCGCACCAAAACCGACAGCAGACCAAGATGACTCTGCCAAACCAGCAGCTTCGCTGATTCACATTCTCACGATGAATGGCTTTGAGATAGTTCGTCTTACCGAGTTGAGCGACTCCGAGCCTGCTGAACCGAGAGAGCGTCATTTCATGGTGAAGAATCCTCGCGGATGGGAACGTGAGGCGATCGTGGAAATACCCGAGGAGGTGGTCGCTTACGCTGAACGCATGACACACAGGCAACTACCGCCCGAGAGCTCGTTCTGGACCGCTCGTGCCGAGCGTGCGCTGGCCACCTATTTATGGAATGAGGGCCGCTTCCCCGCTCACAGATTGTCACTAGTTGATTTGAGTCCGGAAGAAGTTGATGTTGCGGTCCGATGGGGACGGGATGAACCATGAGTTAACGCCGAAGGCGTTGGCTAGTTCCAGCCCAGGGTTGGAGTACGAGCGACAACCCTGGGGGAGGATTTAAGAGAAGAAAATTAAACCCTGAAGGGGTTCGCCATGAGGGAAACCCCTTCAGGGTTAATACGGAATGTATGAGCTAACCCATGGTTGTCGCTGCGCTCCAACCATGGACTGAGAATTAGCGAACGCCTTCGGCGTTATTAACGAACGCCTTCGGCGTTATAGCGAACGCCTTCGGCGTATTGAAATTGCACCGTAGTCATCACTTGATCACATTTCAGGGGGCACAACATTGGTAATGAGTATCAAACGCCTGCTTGTGGGCAGAGCCAAGAGAACCGAACAAGCCATTCATGAGCGCCTTTCAAAAAAGACGGGACTGGCTGTTTTTGCCTCCGACGCTCTTTCCTCAACAGCCTACGCCTCGGAGGAAATCCTGCTGGTGTTGGCCGTTGCAGCAGCCGCTGGTCAAACTTACTCTTACCACTATGTAGTACCAATCTCGATTATCATCGCCCTTGTGCTGGGAATAGTCGCTACCAGCTACCGGCAAACCATTCATGCGTATCCTTCAGGCGGCGGTGCATATATTGTCGCCAAGGACAACCTGGGGATCACGCCTGGTCTAGTAGCGGCTGGCGCGCTCCTCGTTGATTACGTGCTGACTGTATCCGTCTCGGTATCAGCAGGTGTGGCGGCAATTACGTCCGCAGCTCAGGGGACACAATTTGCGTGGTTAAACGATCACAAGGTGCTTCTCTGTCTGGTGCTGATCGCTTTTATTGCTGTCGCGAATCTTCGGGGCGTGCGTGAGTCGGGAGCGCTTTTCGCCGGACCAACATATGCATTTCTGGTTAGCTTTCTATTTATGATCGGCTACGGGATCGTTCATTATTTTCTGAATCCCGGAATTGCGGCTTCTGTGACAGAAGAGCATATTAAACTTGCTGAAGGTTATCACATTCAACCGCTCTCATGGTTTTTACTGCTGGGTGCTTTTTCTAATGGCTGCGTTGCACTGACCGGTACTGAAGCAATCTCAAACGGCATTCCGGCTTTCAAACCACCAGAAGCACGGAATGCGGCAACGACGCTCACGATCATGGCTGCGTTATTGGCAACTATGTTCATAGGCACTAGTGTGATGGCTTACTTTTACGGAGTGCATCCTCACGAGAATGAAACCGTTATCTCGCAATTCGCTCGAATCATCTTCACTGGTCCAATGGGCTGGTTCTACTACCTGATCCAAGGCACAACGGCCCTAATCCTGGTTCTCGCGGCAAACACTTCGTTCGCAGATTTCCCGCGATTGTCGAGTCTGCTTGCGCGCGATCGGTTCCTGCCTCGCCAGTTTGCGAACCGCGGTGACCGGCTGGTGTTTTCGAACGGCATAATTATTCTTGCGATCTTCTCTGGCATTTTAGTTATTGCATTCGGTGGCGATACAAGTCGTCTAATACCACTCTATGCTGTCGGTGTCTTTCTCTCGTTCACCCTGTCGCAACTTGGCATGGTGCGTCACTGGTTGAAGGAAGGACGTGCAGAACGCGCGAACCGAGAGACACTACGACGCAGTAGTAATTCTTTGCGAGTGGCTGACTGGAACAAGACGGAGCAAGCATTTGAGGAAGGTGCTGCGCTAGATGGCATTCACGTCAGCATAACACCAGAGCGTGTTGCCGGTCGTAACCCGGAAGACATCGCTGACCTGCGCAAGCAGCGGTCGCACTGGAGAAAGTCGATCGCGATAAATGGGCTGGGTGCGGTGGCGACGTTTATCGTTCTCATCGTCTTGATTATTACGAAATTTATTCACGGCGCTTGGATCGTCGTGTTTCTCATTCCGCTTTTGGTCCTGATGTTCCGTGCCGTTCACCGCCATTATGAAGAAGTAGCACAACAGTTAACGATGGAAGGTGTGGGAGGATTACGTCCGATCCGGCACGAAGTGATTGTGCCAATTTCTGGAATTCACCGCGGTGTCATTCGCGCGCTAGAGTACGCCAGGTCTATTGCGCCAGGACATGTTACTGCGGTTTATGTTGATCTTGATGAAGAAGCCACGAAAAGTCTGCGAGACAAGTGGAAGAAAGTCGCCGGGGACGTAGAGTTAGTTGTTCTAGCTTCTCCTTATCGTGCTTTGACGCGTCCTTTATTACGTTACATCGATCGCGTTGAACGAGATCATAAGGATGATTTAGTCACCATAGTTCTACCGGAGTTCGTACCGGCGAAATGGTGGCAACATTTACTGCACAACCAGAGTTCGCTGACCTTGAAGGCGGCGCTCCTTTTCAAGGAAGGCGTGATTGTGACTAATGTTCCCTACCATCTAAAACACTAGCCGCGCAAACCTGATCGGCGTCATCCGCGTTAATCTGTGGCTAAATAAAGTCACGTCGCCACAGTTGCAAACTCGATCTCGAAACGCGCCGCCATGCGATAGAGCGTCTTGCGGTTGATGCCGAGGATCTCGGCGGTGCGTTTACGATTGTTGCCCGTCGCTTCGAGCACATGCAGTATGTAGCGGCGTTCAATCTCGTCGAGATTAGGCAATCCCGAAAACAGTTCTGCGAGGTCGTCAGCCGAGAGCGGCGGCGTGTCGTACGACTGTTGCGAGCGAATACGCGGCGGCAGATCCTCAATCGTGATCACACCTCCCTGACTGAGTGTGATGGCACGCTCGATCACGTTTTCCAGTTCACGCACATTTCCGGGCCATGAATACGCACTGAGACATTGCATCGCTTGTTCGTCGAGCGCTGCCGCTGATCCATCCGCATGCTTGCGCAGGAAGTGAGCCACCAGCAGGTGAATGTCTTCGCGGCGCGCTCGCAGCGGCGGCAGATGTAGTTGAATGACGTTCAGCCGGTAAAGCAAGTCTCCTCTGAACGCGCCGGTACTCGAAAGCTTTTCCAGATCAGTGTTGCTCGCCGCGATCACTCGCGCACCGACTTTGATCGGTTCGGTGCTGCCGACCGGAACTACTTCACGCTCTTGCAGCACACGCAACAACTTGACTTGTAAACTCGGACTAGTTTCGCTTATTTCGTCGAGAAACACGGTGCCATCGCCGGCCTGCTCAAAGATCCCGCGCTTGTTGGCAATCGCGCCGGTGAACGAACCCTTGACGTGTCCAAATAATTCAGATTCAAGCAGTGTCTCCGTCAACGCGCCGCAATTCACCGCCACGAAGCGCGCGGCGGATCGTGAGCCATGATTATGAATGGCGCGTGCGACCAGTTCTTTGCCGGTACCGGATTCACCAGTTACCAAGACCGCCGCACGCGAGTCTGAAACGCGCGCGATCAACTTGTAGATCTCCAGCATTGCCGAAGTGCGGCCGATCAGTCCCGCACTCCACTCCTCCTCATCCAGACCAGTTGCCAATTGTTTGCTTGTTCCGTTTGTGAGCGCGCGCCGCACAATCGCAACTAACTCGTCGATGTTGAAAGGCTTGCTGATGTAATCAAACGCACCTTCTTTAACTGCCCGTACAGCAGTTTCAATCGAGCCAAATGCAGTCATCAATACGACTGGAACTGAGGGATATTCACGACGAACAATCTCCAGCAGAGATAGACCATCGAGCTTCGTCTTCATGCGAATGTCGCTGAGCAGAAGATCGGGAAGTTGGCGAGCCACTTCATCAAGTGCGGCTTCGCCGCTGTTTGCAAACGTAGCGTTGAAACCCTCACGAGCAAATACTTCGCAGAGAAGTTCGCAAGTGACAGCGTCGTCGTCGACCGTCAGAATCTGCGGAATCTTACGCGGCATCCACACTCACTCCAATTAATTCCGAAACGACAGCCATAGCTTCAATGGCTGGCAACACAACCCGAAACTCAGCTCCTTTTCTGACTTCCACACACTCGATCTGGCCGCCATGTTCGAGAACGATTTCGCGGGCAATTGCGAGTCCGAGACCACTACCCGATTTCTTCGTGGTCCACATCGGTTCGAAAAGATGTTCTCTGGCGTCATTGCATATTCCGGTGCCCGAGTCGATAAAGCGAACTTCCGCCACTCCGAGATCTGTGAGGTAATTCGTAATAAACTCCATCTCACCACCGACAGGCATCGCCTCGAGGCTGTTGTTTACAAGATTAAGAAACACCTGATGCAAACTCTCGCGATCGGCTAGCACACGTGGCAACGCCGGATCGAGTTTTTGCGAAACGCGGATGTTGCGCGACTCAAACAACGGCGCCACCAGCAGTAACAATTCCTCGACGATTGTGTTGATATTAGTCGGCTGCGGATCGATCGGACGGCGGTGCGTGCGTTCGAGCAAACTCTTGACGGTTTGTACAACTGAGGTGAGTTGGGAATTGATGATTGTCAGGCGTCGCTGAGTGTCGCCGCAATTCGGATGATTGCGAGCGAGTAATTGCAGGTGTCCGGCCATAGCGTTCAACGGCGTTCCAATCTCATGTGCGAGTGATGCAGTCACCTGGCCAATAGCTGCCATGCGTTCCGCATACGACAGACGTTGCTGAGTGCGAATAAGATTTCCGTTCGCGGCACGCAATTCGGCTGTGGCCAGTTGCACTTTTCTCACCAACTCACTATTCAAACTGCCAATCTGATTCAACAACTCCTCACGCTCGCGAGATTTGGACGCGATATCGTCCATCATCTGATTAAATCCACGAGCAATCTCTCCCAGCTCGTCGTCTCGCAGTACTGGCGCCCGAGCCGAAAGATCACCCTTACGAGCATGAGACATCGTTTGCACGATGTCTTTCACAGGTTTGCGGAAAAAATAGACGAAGAGCAGATACAACAGGAGCACCGACGCGATCACGGCGCCAATTAACACGAAGTTGTATTCGCGGTGCAGACGGCTGACCAGTTTGTGACGATAACTTTTGAGTACCAGCGCTTTGATGAAGCCGCTATGTTGATTGTTCGTAATCGGGACGGTAATGAGCCAGAAGTTGCCGTTGTCGCGGTTGACCTCTGTCGCAGTTGGGCCGGCAAGCTCGTTGGAGTTATTCGTGTCCCAGGCGGAAAGGAGATCGTTCGTGCCTGAGGCAGTTGAAGCAATCAGCTTTGGAACTGTTTGCTGGTTTTCGTAAACGTCTATTTGTCTAAAATCGGGGCGCGAGCTGATAACGAGCTGCATCTCCTGCAGAAGATCTTCGAGATTTGAGAAGTAGTCATACTGTCCGATTCGGGTGCCGAGCGCCGTTGTCTGGTTCAGCGCGTTGTCGTAATGGTCTTTTTCGATCAGCGATCGCGTTCTCCCGCTATGCAGGTATGACGAACCGAGCACGATCAACGACATCGAAGCAGCGACGAGCAGGAGAATTTTTTGCTGTAGGTTAAGCCGCAGACGCATGACGCGCCGCGACTTCGCAAATTCCGTACACAGCTACAATTTGAATTTCTTGTGCTTTTTGGCGCTTTGCCTCAAAAGCCGAATCATGGATAGAGATATAGCCACAAAAAGGCACAAAAGGCACAAAAACTCAGGAAATCATTTTGTGCTTCTTGTGCTTCTTTGTGGCGAAAACTACTTTTGAGGCAGAGCCACTTTTTGTGGCGATATATGAGGCTTTTTGCGAGCGTGAGGCAAAAGTGCCCCACATCAATCGCTGTTAGAGTCGATGGCGTGGCGTTCGATCATGCGGTAGAGGGTGCGGCGATCGACGCGCAGGATCTCCGCAGCGCGCGTGCGATTTCCACCAGCGACCTCGAGCACGTAAAGCAGATAACGACGCTCAAGCTCGTCGAGCGGTGGCAGGTCTTCAAACAGCGCCGACAACGGTGCACGCGCTGCTGTGCGCACCTGCGTCGACTGGAGTTTTGCCGGCAAGTCTTCCGGCGCGATATCACGCCCGCGCGCGTGCAACACGGCATACTCGATCGCCGATTCGAGCTCGCGCACATTCCCCGGCCAGTCGTAAGCCACCAGAGTTCTGACCGTCTCTTCCGACAGCGTCAATTGTTTATGTCCTTCTCGATCGAGTACGACTGCCAGAAACTGCTCGGCCAGTAGTGGAATGTCTGTGCGGCGCTCTTTTAGCGCAGGCACCCGCAACGTAACCACGCTAAGTCGATAAAAGAGATCCTCGCGAAACTTTCCTGCCTTGACGTCCTGTTCGAGATTGCGGTTTGTAGCCGCAAGCACGCGTGCATCAACTTGCGTTGCACGCGACGCGCCGACTCGCCGAATCTCTCCTTCCTGCAACGCGCGCAAGAGTTTTACCTGAAAAGCAGAACTCGTTTCGCCAATCTCGTCAAGAAAGAGCGTTCCACCGCCGGCCTCTTCCCACAGACCTTTTCGATCGCCGACTGCACCAGTGAACGCCCCACGCACGTGGCCAAATAGTTCTGCTTCCAAAAGCGTCTCAGTCAGCGCGCCGCAGTTTATCGCCACGAACGAACCGGAAGAGCGAGTGCTGTGTTGATGAATCGAGCGCGCTACCAACTCCTTGCCCGTTCCTGACTCACCAACAATCAGAACTGTCGAACGTGTCGGAGCAACGCGCGCGATCTCCTTGTAGAGCGCAATCATTACCGGCGAGCGTCCTAACAATCCGCCTTGTTCGTAAGGCGCGGAGAGTTGCTCGGCCGTGTGTTCCACGCCGTTCGTGTTTCGCTCCTGTTCGAGCGCTTGTCGCGCGATCGCTACAACTTCCTGGACCTTGAAAGGCTTCGAAATAAAGTCCCACGCTCCTTCTCGCGCAGCTTCGACGGCGGAGTCGAGCGTGCCAAAGCCAGTGACCAGAATCACTGGACACTGCGCACGCAGGTCTTTCAGCAGATCGAGTCCCGATTGGTTAGCCTCGAGATTAATGTCGCTGACAACCAGATCGATATGCGCTTTTCCTGCGACGCTGAACGCCTGTTCCGGACTGAGTGCAGTGTCGACCTGCCAACCTTCCGCGCTGAAGATCTCGCGCAGCAGTTCGCATGAGTCGCGATCGTCATCGACAACGAGAATGCGTTTCATGTGATTAACTCAACTTCAGCGTCGTGTTCCTCGAGCTCTATCAGTTCATTCGGTAGCGCTGTGAAGGTGAGTCGAAAGCTTGTGCCTTGGCCCAATTCGCTTTGAACCTCTACTGTGCCTCCGTGTTCCGACACGATTTGACTGACGATCACCAATCCAAGTCCCGTTCCCTGACCACGATCTTTGGTCGTGTAGAGTGGATCGAAAATGTGGATCATTACTTCCGGTGTCATGCCCGCTCCGGTGTCGGTGAAATCGACAACAATGCGTTGCGCTTTGCCAGCCTTGCCTTCGGTCGCAGTTCTAATCTGAATTTCGCCACCTTCAGGCATAGCGTCGAGGCTGTTGTTAATAAGATTCAAAAACAGTTGCTGCAAGCGATCGGAAGAACCTGCCATCAACGGAAGATTGGCGGCACGTCTATCGACCAGTTTAATGTTGCGCGTATCAAACGCCGGCCCCATTGCATCGCAGAGTTTTCGCAGCACTGAGTTGAGATCGAGTGGCGCAAGCTCGGTTTCAAACCTGGTTTTATCGAGCATCCGCCGCACAATTCTCTCGATGCGTTCAATCTGCGCGCTGATGGTCCGAATGCGATATTCCGCATCGCGTGGATTGCGCTCCAGATCTGATTTGAGCAACTGAACGTGTCCGCTGATCAGGTTCAGGGGAGTGCCGACTTCGTGTGCAAAATGAGCAGCCGTTTGACCGGCGGCGGCAAGGCGCCCCAATTCATTCATGCGGCGGTTCGTGCGCCAGAGTTCCAGGTTAGTTTCCTGAAGCTGTTGATTTCGTTTCTCCAATTGGATCGTGGCTTCGCGCACGCGATCGCGCAGTATGCTCTGTTCCATTTCAAGTTGCGTGGTCAGTCGCAACTGTCGAAACAGGAGATAGGCGCCGAGCATGATGAGTGCGATTGCTATTAACGACATCCAAATTTCGTTCTTTAAGTAACGAAACGCGACTGCCCAGATGCTGTCAAAACGCTCGACGATTTCGACAGCTCCACTCGGGCGGCCGTTTTCGAACGTGGTCGCGAATACCTGATACCACGAACTCGATGACGCCGAACTGACGACTGTTGGACTTGCGCCACGAAGTAATGCGTTCCTCACACTTTCAGGAACCGGGTTTGCAGGCGCGCTCCCGGTAGCTGCGACTTTCTCTACTAGTCCTCCTTGTGTGAGTTGCCAAACACGCACCGTAACGATGTTAGGGCGAGAGCCTTTGATCAGATTGGCTGCGCGCGCAAGGGTTTCCGAATCGCGCGATGGTCCCATGTCGCTGATATGTTGGGCCAAGTCCCGCGCTTGGACTTCTGCGAGGGCCTCGTCGTCAGTTCGTTCGATGTTGGCGATCGCCGCACTTGTGAGTACCAACGCTGCGACCAGCATGGCTACGATAATCACGGAGCTCAGCAGTGCGGTTTTGGTATGGAGTCTAAAGCTTCGCATCAGATCAATTTGTGCCTTGGACGACTCTTCGTCCGAATCTTTCCAGCAAATGAAGAATCAAAACGCAGAGAGCCACAACGATGAGCAGAACGACTTCCGCTCGCCTGACGTCAACCAGAATCGCAGAGACACTCGCGCTCAGGGCGAAGCCAAGGCAGAAGAGGAACGTCGTTAAAGCCAGACAAGACGTCGCATCGACTAAAACAAATCCGGGGAACGACGAGCCTCTCGCGCCTAAGAAAGTCATCGTGGCGATGCGAGTTCCGTAGATCACATGCGACGCCGGAATCTGCCAGTTTCCCACGCGCTGAAACAGCACCTCGGCTTTTGATCTCAGTCGCAGCAGCAGTCTGTTGTTCTTGATCAGATTGTGTCGTCCCAGATAAAACCAAAGACAGTCGCCGGCAAGAGCGCCGGCACTCGCCGCCGCAATCCCCAGCAACGGATTGAAATAACCGCGATGCGCCGCGACTCCTGCCAGCACCGGTATCACGTCTGCCTCAAGCATTGCCGCCACGAACGCCGCCACCAATCCATATTTGATCAAAATGATTTCAAGCATCAGCGCAGCGACCGCAATGAGCATGCCACTTTGCGCCCTTTTGTGGCTTGCAAAATTTTGCGGTGAAAGTGGTTTTGACTGTGGCGCTCTTGTCGCTACAACAAACCTGCCACAGTCGATGGCGTCCCGAAATGGCCTCACGCGCGGCTAATCCGTCTCCTGAAGGCTGGCATGCTCGTTGCGAAATGCTCGTGTGATTTTGATTTTCTTGAAAGGACATTGAACATGAGGAAACTGTTTTCATTTCTGCTGGGCGGCGCATTGCTGATTGGTGCGCTCGGTTTGCAAGCCGGCACTGCCAGCGCTGCTGGTCGTCGCCATCGACATCACAGGCACCACCGGCATTATCGATACCGCCGAAACAGGCTCAGTTACTAATTTTTGTGTCTCTTTGTGGCTAAAAAAACTGAAGTATGACTTTTGAGGCAAGAATCGATCGAGCGAAACTCGATTCGTGGGTCCGGCGTTATGGCACGAGCTCAAACTCTTATGTGTTGCTCGAAGGGCCGAAATCTTATTTCACTTCGCCCGGCGTAGATGGATTTCTCGCATACCAAATCAGCGGTGGAATAGCCTTGATTGCCGGCGATCCAGTTTGCGCGCCTGAACAAGCTCGTCAGCTCATCCACGATTTCACAGTTGCGATGATGAGACCTGTGGGTGCGTATCAAGTTTCATTGCAGATGTTGCAAGCATTTCGTGAGGAAGGCTTTGACGATCTACAGATCGGCAAAGAAGCCGTGTTCGATCTGAATCGCTTCACACTGGCCGGCGGAGACATGGAACTGGTTCGTGCTGCAACTAACAAAGCGCGACGCGAAGGAGTCGTCGTCAGCGAACATCATCCGTTTGCTAAAGGCGCCGAAGCAATCAACGAGGAGTTGAAAGAGATTTCAGACGAATGGTTGAAAGGCAAAGGCAATCACGAACTGGGATTTGTGCTCGGCTCCATCGGTCTCGAACAGCCATCGGCGAAGCGTTACTACATCGCGCGATCTAATAATGGCACTGGACGAATTGAAGGCTTTGTCGTCTGCGAACCGATCTACGGCCGCAATGGTTACTATCTCGACGTGACGCGACGCAGGTCTGACGCTGTACGCGGCACGATGGAACTTCTGACCGCCGAGATTCTGCGTCTCCTGCGCGAAGAAGGTTACAAAATGGTATCGATGGGGCTCGCGCCACTGGCACTGCTCGACGATCCCGACCTGGTGGACCATCCGTTACTGACACGGCTGATGCGGTTCATCTACCAGCGTTTCAACTCCAGTTACGACTTCAAGCTGCTGTATCGCTACAAAGCGAAGTATCACCCACACGCATGGGAGCCGCGGTATTTTTGTTTCAATCAGCGACGGCTCTCGCTCGGGATGCTTTACGCGGTAATTCAGGTTCGCAACGCGATCAATTTCAGGAGATTTCTCGGACAGGGAGGTTTTCATCAAAGAGTTAAGACATGGAAACACGCAGCATCAATCATAGTTGGATTCTGTTGGGCTTTGCTTTCTTCGTCCTGGTAGCGTCGTCGGTTCGCGTCATGGCTCAGGATCCCGATCACTACGATCCTGACGACGCGAAGACGTGGGCTGACGTGGTTACAGAGGATCGCGACGTTTCGGTAAGAGGACAACAATTGAGCGTTCACTTCTACCGCCCGCGCGGTGACGGTGCAGTCTTACCGGCGATCTATGCGTGTGGCGACGGTGGTTGGCGTGGACTTGCGCCCCGCACAGCGGAACAGTTGGCCCACATCGGGTTTGCAGTTGCAGGTATTGATTCGAAAGTTTACCTGCGCGAGTTTTCATCTGTTAAGAATCCGCTGACGATCAAACAGCTCGCCCTCGATTATGTTGATATCGCCAAGGTTCTGCGGAGTTACGCGAAGGTCGATCCATCAACGCCGGTTTATGTTTATGGTTGGTCACTCGGCGCGGGTTTCGCCATCGCGGTCGGGTCCGACGTCGACACGCGTGCGAATTGGGCCGGTATCATTTCGATCGGCTTACCGAAACAGAACCAGCTCGTCAGCGGCGTTGGTGGTAACTACATTAGCCTCAACCACGAGACCAACGCACTTTATGGTTTTCGCAGTGAAAATGTGATGGCCCAAATTGCGCCGGTGCCGCTGGTGATGATCCAGAGTACATCTGACACGGCCAGTCCGCCTAAAGTCGGAACCGTTTTGTATACGGCGGCGAAGAATCCGAAAAAGTATGTGCTGATTCAAGCCAGCAATCATCGATTTAGCGGAGCTCGGGATGAATTCTATGCCGCGCTCGGCAACGCGGTCGCGTGGATGCGCGAGAGTCAAAACGTGGGAGCGGTGCAATGATTGCGAGACTAAAAAATCGCAGTCACGGATGGCTCTTGCTGCTCGCGGCGTTTGCTATCGTTCTCTGCGCGGCCGCGGCATACGGAGTGAGGTGGTATCACACGTTTTATCATCACGTCACTCATGAAGAATTGTCACACGAAGTCAGGCATTCAAATTTTCAGGCGACGATTCGAAATGGACCACCGCTGGAGTTCCAACTCTATCAACAGGAGAATGCGAGGAACCAGCCACTCGTTCTTTTTACTAGTGGCGATGGCGGCTGGAGTCCATTTTGTGCGGACATTGCCGCGCACATTGCGGCAACTGGAATCACTGTCGTGGGGATCGATGCGAAGGACTATCTCGTGAAGTTTGCGAGTCCCAAGAATCCTATTTCGCCGGAAGATCTCACGCGCGACTACGATGCGATCGCGCACGTTGCGACTGCGCGGCCTGGCATTGATTTAAAGGCTCCGTTGGTGCTGGCTGGTTGGTCACTCGGCGCAGACTATAGTGTGCTCGTGGCGTCTCAACCGCAGTTCACTTATCAGGTGAGCAGGATAATGGCGATCAGTCTACCGATGTATGGCGAACTGGCGTGGCGACCGGCTGATGCGATTATCTACATCACGCACAAAACGCCACACGAGAAAGTTTTTGACGCACATGAGTATCTGAAGCAACTCAACCAGACGCCGATTGTCTTTCTCAACGCGACTGACGACAGCACCGCGCCATTGCGTGAAACACAATCGCTGTACGAAGCAACACCTGGTTCCAAGCGACTCTATACAGTGAAGGCGAGTGGTCATCATTTCGAGGGTGGTGAACAGGAATTTTATCGAGATCTCGATCAAGGACTTTCGCTACAGCAAATGGCTGACAAAAGCGACAAGAAGCTGAAAGAAATATGAGCGGCCTGGATTTAATCTACAGACGTTGTAATTCAAGGAGGATGTTCTTCAGGTAGACACAGGGCTTTCGAAGCGAGCAAGGGGGGAAATCCCTGTGTTTTGAGTGTGGGTGGACCAAAAATGAGGGCTCACGGGGCGGTCACACCCACACTCGTTTTTAACTGCGGCTAAACTTCTTGTGGCTCTTTCTGGCGAAACTGGATCTCGTAAAGGTGAGCATACAACCCGTCACCAGAGAGCAGCGCTTCGTGCGTCCCTTGCTCGACAACCGTGCCGTGGTCCAAAACGAATATCACATCAGCCCGTCTCACCGTCGCCAGCCGATGCGCGATCACGATCGCAGTCTTGCCTTCCATTAATCTGGTCAACGCGTCGAAAACCAACTCTTCCGATGCTGGATCGAGATTCGATGTCGGCTCATCCAGTATCAGAATCG
Source organism: Pyrinomonadaceae bacterium (assembly GCA_035248565.1). Lineage (GTDB taxonomy): Bacteria > Acidobacteriota > Blastocatellia > Pyrinomonadales > Pyrinomonadaceae > PSRF01. The sequence continues at coordinate 43,745 of DATFHH010000144.1, forward strand.
GCGCATTTCGAATCACCGCACGGGCGATTGCAATCCGCTGGCGTTGGCCGCCTGATAACGTAATGCCTCTCTCACCGAGCATCGTGTCGTACTGTTGCGGCATGTCGCGAATGAACTCATCAGCATTTGCCAACTTCGCCGCGCGGAGTATCTCCTCGCGTGAAGCTTCCGGCTTGCCATAGGCAATGTTTTGCCAGACGGGCGCGCGGAACAGCACTGTCTCCTGCAACACAAAACTGATCTGCTTGCGCAGCGATTTGATCTTGTACTTGCGCACGTCTACACCGTCGATCTTCACCGCACCTTTTTGCGGATCGTAAAAGCGCGCGATAAGACTCGCGATCGTCGTCTTGCCGGCGCCCGTTGGACCAACGAGAGCTACAATCTGTCCGGCCTCCACCTTGAGATTAACGTCATTTAGCGTTGCGTAACCTTCACTGTAAGCGAACGACACATGATCGAATTCGATGTCGCCTCTAAAGCTCGGCGCTTTGTTCGCACCGGGCAGATTGCGTATCTCCTCTTCGGTCTCAATCACTTCGCGTATGCGTTCGTAACCGACCGAAGCTTTCGACATCGTGTCAGTCATCTTCGAAAGATCGCGCATCGGTTTGTACATCTTGCCTAGATAAAGAAGAAAGACGAGCAACGAGCCCGGCGTCAGTTGATTTGTGAGCACCAGATTCACGCCATACCAAAGCACCAGACACGTTCCCGCAGCGACGATCACTTGCACAACCGGCGCCAGCTTTGCTTTTAGACTACGCGCGGCGAGCGCCATCTCGACACTCTCGAGACTCTGCTGCTCCAGACGTTCCTGCTCGTAACGTTCGCGCGCAAAAGCCTTGACCACCCGAATTGAAGAGAGCACCTCTTGAACTACCGAAATTACTTCGCCCTCCTTCTTCCGCAGCGCACGAGAAGCTCGCTTGATGCGATGCGTGTAGGTGTAGACGACCACGAACAAGATCGGCGTCACTGAAAGCGCGATCAACGTGAAGCGCCAGTCGAGATAAAACATCACTGCAAGCATGCCGACGAGCGTGAGTATACTTACCACGATGCCTAACAGTGCCTGCGAGATGAAATCCTGAATCGATTCGATATCGGTCGTAACGGTGCTGATCAAGTCGCCGGTTCGTTTGTGATCGTGATAAGCGAGCGATAGTCGTTGAATGTGATGATAGAGAATGCGACGCAGGTCATGCATCACCCACTGGCCGACCGAAGTCGTCATATACTTTTCCGCGTAAGCGCTGATCGCGCCGATCACAGCAATGACTATTACCGAGAGGACTGCGAAGTGAAGAATCGAGACTTTATCGACGCCGAACGTCGAAGCCATCATGCTCGACATCCACGACGGCATTTTCTTCGTTCCGAAGACGTAGTCGAAGACGATCTTCAGCGGCCAGGGTTCGAGCAGATCGGTGACGGTCTCGCCCAGCACTGCGACGAAAGCGATGGCGAGCATTGTTCGGTGAGGTCGAAGCAGATGGGTAATTGTTAGTCGCGTCTTTGCCATCGAAAGAAAAAGAGCCACAGATAAACACAGACGAAGACGGATTATAACTATTCTTCTAATCCGTCAAAATCCGCGTTAATCTGTGGCTAATTCCTTCGGTACTTATCACAGCGACGCTCTGAAGGCCTTCGGTGTTGCGCCTGCGAGTCGCCGGAACGCCGTCGTAAAGTGACTTTGACTCGAAAAGCCTGAACGCAACGCAATCTCTGATATCGGCAGTTCAGTTTCCTCCAACATCTTTTTCGCGCGTTCGATCCGGCGTTCGGCAATGTAATTCGTGGGCGTCATTCCCATCGACTGCTTGAACGCGCGCGAAAAGTGAAAGTAGCTCATGCCGACATCGCTGGCCACAGCACGGAGCGCCACTCGTCCTTCTTCTTCGTCAGAAAGATGATGATCAATCAGCGCAACGGCTTTTCGTAATTTGTGTGGGGCCATGCCACCATGGCCCATGTGAACGTCTCTCAACGAACTGTAACGCCGCACGAGCTGGATGGCGAGCCCGGTCGCCAACGAATCGGCATAAAGACGTCCGACCACATTGGCGTCGTTCAACTCGTGCAGGAGCGACATTGCTATGTGACAGATGTGCTTGTCTTTGAAACCGATTTGCGGAGTTAGACCAACCTCGTTGGAAGAAAAGTTAAACTCTGTCACAGCCGAGCGTACGAACAGCGGTCTGAGATAGAGCAGCAGCATTGTTTGCGAATCGGAAGTTTCAGAGCGGCAGACCCATGACGATCCAGCAGGAATGATCGCCACCTCACTTGAAAATATTTTTCCTTCGAACCTTCGTTTGCCGGGAGATACATTTATGAAAAGTGCAGCGCCAAGATTGAGCACGACGCAGTGATCGTCTGAAGCAGGAATTGTGACGTCGCTGGAGTTATGACGAAAATGAACAACACGTACGTTTTGCCACCCAATACCATCGCTTGATTTCAAAACAGATTCCGGATAGAGCACAGAAAGATCACTAGTCACCTGCCTGGCAACCTCTTCTCGCCGCAGACAGTTTCCAAGAGCTGCGGGATTCGAAGTTTGCTTTACGCAGTGGCCCGGTAAGGTTTGATAGTTCGAAAAAATACCAGTTTGTAACATCACACATCCCCTTTTCGTTTTAACCCTTATCAAAACAAGCGCTGATCGCCTTGAGCAGGGAGTCTTCACTGAATGGCTTCTGCAAGAAGTCAACAGCTCCTGCGCGCAGACCGCGTCTCCGCGCTTCTCCGTCGTCGTGGGCAGAAATGAAAATGATTGGAATGCGAGAGCTGATGGCCTTCAAACGATCCTGTAGTTCGAGGCCGCTCATGCCCGGCATCCGCACATCAGCAATTAGGCAATCGGTTTCGGAGGTGTAACGAGAATTCAAGAACTCCTCTCCCGAGGCAAATGTCTCAGCGTGGAATCCCACCGAGTCGATCAGGCTCTTGAGCGCCTGACGCACTGATTCGTCATCGTCGACAATCGAGATCAGGGGAACTTTAGGTATATCAATCGGCGATCTTGTCGAATTATTCGTTGTGGGTGCGCTGTTCATTTCGTTGAGAGATTACGCGTGTGTGAGGTGGAAAATCTATTATACGCAGGTATCCACGTCCTATACTTTGGTATAGGTTTAGCTCTAACGCCGAAGGCGTTCGCTAACTTGAGCCCAGGGTTGGAGCGCCAGCGACAACCCTGGAGCATCGATGCTAAACTTCGGCCCAGAAATGCTTCGAAATCATGATTGCGAGACGCTGATCGTCGGTGGCGTTGAGGATCATGCGCACGCTCTGTTTGCTCCTTCAAGAAACGCACCGATAGCCACTATAATTAAGGAAGTTAAAAGAACTTCGTCAGGTTGGATCAAACAGGCTTCGCGCAACCTTTCGAAGTTTCATTGGCAAGGTGGATATGCTGCGTTTTCAGTGAGTCAATCGAATCTCGCCGATGTAATTCGTTATATTGAGAATCAAGAGGAACATCACAAACGAGTGACGTTTCAGGATGAGTATCGCGCTTTTCTTAAGGCATATGGTGTTGAATTCGACGAACGATACGTTTGGGATTAGGCACAATAGAAACCCTTTCAGGGTTGAGCGCTGGTTTCTGATGGGAACCTAGGGTTGTCGCTCGCGCTCCAACCCTAGGCTGAAATTAGCGAACGCCTTCGGCGTTAATAAGCATTCGGCGCATTCCTTGTGCTTCTTGTGCCTCTTTGTGGCTAAAGCGAGGTGAGGCGTTCCGCCATTCGCACCAGGTCGGCGAGTGAGTCGGCGTGCATTTTTTCCATTACCTGACGGCGGTGGAGTTTGACGGTGATCTCACTCGTGCCGAGCTGTAGTGCGATCTGTTTGTTCAATAAACCCTTCACGACGAGCCCAAAGACTTCCGTTTCTCGTGGCGTAAGAGATTGATACCGCTTCTGCAGCTCCTCGCTGTCAGCGCGTTGAGAACGCACCAGCCGATCGCGTTCGATAGCTTGCTGAATCGCGTCCAGCAGATCCTGGTCGCGAAACGGCTTAGTCAAAAACTCAACCGCCCCAGCTTTCATCGCACGCACAGACATCGGAATATCACCATGACCGGTGATGAAGATGATTGGAATGTGAATGTTCGCTTCCGACAATTCGCGCTGGAGCTCGAGACCACTGACACCCGGCATGCGCACGTCGAGTATCAAACAAGAAGGCACGTCCGGCCGTTTGCTTTGAAGAAACTCCTGCGCCGACGCAAACGTCTGCACACGAAGCCCAATGGATCTGATGAGGCTCTTGAGTGCTTCACGAATTGATTCATCGTCGTCGATGACGAATACCATGGCATCGACTTCGTTCATGACGCCCTCTCTCCGCTGGTCGGAAGTGTAAACTGAAAGGCAGCTCCGCGGGGCGTGTTTGCTGTGGCCCAGAGCCGCCCTCCATGCGACTCAATGATAGTACGACTTATCGCCAAACCCATGCCCATACCGTCTGGCTTGGTCGTAAAGAATGCATCGAACACGCGATCGAGGTTTGCTTCGTCAAGCCCTTCTCCGGAATCGCGCACACTGACGAGCACGCTATCCGGCTGGTGATTACTCGAGCTGACGGATAGTTCGCGTGGACCATTCTTGCTCTTATCGATTGCCTCCAGACCATTCATGATTAGATTCAGAATCACCTGTTGTAATTGAACCCGGTCAGCTTGCACCAGCGGAAGCTCACGCGAAAGATCTCGCCGCAGGTAAACGCGGTGGCGGCGCACTTCGTTTTGCGCCAGTGCAAACACTTCCAGTATCACTTCGTTCAGGTTGATCAAATCCTTTCGTGGCGGCGCTTTCTTTACCAACGTGCGAATACGCGAGATCACATCGCTCGCTCGATAGCTGTCTTTAATTATGCGTTCAACCGCTTGCCGGCCTTCGGCCAGGTTTGGTTGCGCGGCCGCCAGCCAGCGCAAGCACGCGTTGCCGTTAGTGACAATGGCCGCGAGAGGTTGATTAACCTCGTGAGCAATCGAAGCAGTCAGTTCACCTAACGTCATCACGCGAGTGACGTGCGCCAGCTCAGTCTGAACTCTCTGTAGAGCCTCCTCCGCACGTTTCCGTTCAGTGATGTCGTTGTTTGTTTCGAGTATGGCGATAGGATTTCCTCGCTCGTCACGCTGCAGCGCCCACCGACTCGCAACCGTCACAACAGTTCCATCGCGGCGAGTATGGACCAATTCTCCTTCCCAACGACCGGTGCGAGTCAATTCGTTTCGAATGTCTTCGAGAGGCGCGGCAAATCGCGTTTTTGTTATGTCGTGAGACACTTGACCGACGGCGTCTTCGCTGGTCCATCCGTATTGTTCTTCGGCGCCTTTGTTCCAGAACGTGATCACGTCGTTCATGTCGCGCACGAACACTGTATCGTGTGTTAGATCGAGCAGGTTCGCGCGTTCTCGAAGAGTCTCGTTTGCTTGTCTTAATTCGGCGGTTCGCTCCTGAACTCTCAACTCGAGTTCGTTGCGGGCCTGCTGAAGCGCCTGTTGAGCCCGTTTTCGATTTGTGCTCATCCAACTGGTCAGAATCGCCAACAGACCAAACACAAGCAGGAAACTGATTCGCTTTGTTTCAAGGCCCAGCGTGTAGAGCGGCTCGACAAAGTAATAATCAATTGCTACTGCCGAAAGCAGAACAGCTATCAGTCCTGGTCCCATGCCACCAAACCAGGCGCTAAGGACGATAGCAGCATAGAAGAGCGGAGTGATGTCAGTGTACTGCTTGAGCGGTATGGTGATGGCTAGCGCTGCCATGACAGAAAAGACAGCGAGCCCATATCGCCATAGCGCACGTAGAATGCGGCCTTTCCAAATGTCGTAATTCAAGATTTGTTGGCCTCAACTCAGATGGTGATCTTACCTGTCAAACGCCATGCCAGCCAACCAGGCTTTGAACTGAATATGGCGAGTGCTACTTACCTGATCGCGCGGCGTTCGTTAGTTTGCCCGAGCGGTTCTTCTTCTGATCTTCAGTCCTGCGATTCGATGTCTCCTTCTGCGATGACGGAGCTGGCGGTTGTGCGGACGTAACACCCTGGGGATCTCGATCGTTCATGGTCGTTCCTTGATACTGCTTCACAGTCATTGTCTCGTGTTTCATCGTTACGGCGATACCTATTTCCTTTCGGAAGTGGTGACCGCGGGCGAGGACACCGCGCGGGAGTTAACTCCTTCTCGTTCAGAGCGACAGCTTCAACGTGAGCTGGCAAGCAATAAAGCCGAGCCAGACACAGTAGCCCTCGCCGTGAATTGAGTACTGTGCAGCATGTCTTGTACTTGGGCCGGTTAATCCGGCCCAATCGGCGTTATCCGCGGCCTGTTTTACGGAACTACCTCAAAGCTCGATTCCACCGTCGGACCATCACAACAAGCCAGTCGCCGTTGAATCGTCAACGAAACCAGCCACAGATTACGCAGATGGTCCGTCGCAAATTCGAGAAATTCCTGACAAGCGGAGACAATACAAAACGAACACGCTTATGAAATTAATAAAAGCACCGTGAGTAGAAGTGTCTTCAAATCGTTAACATGGATTGCGATTGTCGCATTTGCTGGTGTCGTGAGCGTTTCGGCGCAACAGGTCACACCCGAGGTTCCGGGTGCTGCAAAAGTTGTTACCGGACGATCGCCGGCCTTGAGTCTTGAAGATGCGATCAAGCTCGCCATCGATAATAATCTTGCAACTCTACTGGCACATGAACGTCGCAATGAGGCGCGAGGCGAGAAGCAGCAATCTCTCGCGCCCTTATTGCCAAACCTTTCCGGGACGGCCTATCAGGCCAGTTTGACCGAGAATCTCGTCGCGCTTGGTTTTCAACCTGGAACCATTCCCGATTTCAATACCACCTTTCTTGGTCCATTCAAAAATTTCGACGCGCGCGTCGCGTTGCGGCAGACCATCTTCAATCTGAGTGCGATTCGCAGTTACCAGGCCGGACGCGCTGGAGTACGTGTCGCTGAGTTGCAGGAAGGCCTGGCGCGCGAACAGGTCGCGAGCGCTGCCGGGCTCGCGTATCTCGAAGCACAGCGTGCCGACCGTGCAGTCGCCGCTGCACGGGCGAACGTCGAGTTAGCACAGGCGTTGCTTCAACTCGCGCAGGATCAGCATACGGCGGGAGTCGCAACCGGAGTTGATGTTACTCGGGCACAAACACGTCTGGCCGAGCAGCAAGTCGCCTTGGCCCAGGCGCAAACCGCCTCCGAACAAGCCCGACTGAACTTACAACGAATTGTCGGTTTGCCGTTGGGCAGCGCGATGATGTTGACTGACCCACTGCGCTTTATCGACGAGCCGTTGCCGTCTGTGGAAACGGCTGTGGCCGAGGCTGCTCACGATCGACGCGAAGTTCAGGTGGCAGAAGAGCAGAACCGAGTCAGCCAGCTCGAACGTCAGGCAGCGCGCGCAGAGTATCTGCCATCACTCGAGTTTGTAGGTGATTATGGCGCCAGCGGCATCACGCCTGACCGCTTCGATCTGCCGACGCGTCGAGCTGCGATTCAGCTCAATGTGCCGATCTTCAACGGTGGTTTGACGCGAGGACGGCTGACCGCGGCGACCAGCCGCGCGCGGCAGAGTGAACTCGAGCTCGCAAATATTCGCGGACAAGTCGAAGAAGACGTGCGGCTCGCACTGACAACTTTAAGGACTGCCGCAATACAAGTCCGTGCGGCTGATGAAACCGTAACGCTGGCGCAGCGGGAGCTCGAAATGGCTCGCGATCGTTTCAGAGCCGGAGTTGCTGACAATCTCGAAGTGGTTACAGCGCAGGCGTCGCTCGCAAGTGCACGTGTGACTCAAGTGACGGCGTTGGCCCAACACAACGCCGCGCGTTTGAACCTGGCCGCAGCGCTCGGACGTGCGGAAACTTTTCACTGGTGATGATTAGTGGAGAACGAGGAGAAAACAAATAAGCGTCCCCTTTACAAACGTCCAACCGTGATTGTGATTGCGGCTGTCGTTTTGCTTATTGGGATCATTGGTGGCATTCGATATTGGCTCTATGCACGCTCGCACGAAACAACAGACGATGCTTTCATCGATGGTCATATCATTCAGGTCAGCCCGAAGGTCTCGGGTTACGTTGCGAAGGTTTACGTTAGCGATAACCAGCAAGTGAAAGCCGGCGATCTGCTTGTGGAACTCGACGCGCGTGACTATGAGGTCCGTTTGCAGCAAGCGAAAGCTGCATTGGAAGCGGGTATCGCTAAAGCGAACGAAGCGCGGACCAACGTCGCGCTTACACGCGCCGGCAGTCATGCCGACGTGCAGCAGGCAGCCGCGACCGTTCGCCGCTCGCGTGTGAATGTAGAAGCATCGCGTGCGGCCGCAGCCAGTTCGCAAGGACGTGCGAATCAGGCCGCATCGGCAGTTGCGACGGCGCAGGCAAACCTCGAGCAGGCGCGCGCGCAAGTCACGGCCGCCGAAGCTGAAGCAACGCGTGCAAACAACGACGTCGCTCGTTATGAACAGCTTCTCGCGAAAGACGAGATGTCGAGACAACAGTTGGACCAAGCCATTGCCACGGCAAAGACCGCGGCTGCTCAAGTCGAAGTGGCGCGCCAGAAAGTCGCGGCAGCAATGGCCCAGGTGAATGAAGCCCGTTCGGCGCAAGTCGCGCAGGCGCAATCAGCTCGCCAGGCGCAAGCACAGATTGGCGGTGAACAGGCCGGCGTGAGCGAAGCACTCGGCCGTTTGGCAGAAGCGAATACAGCGCCGCAAAAAGTCGCTGTCAGTGAAGCGCAATCGACCACCGCAAGCGCAACTACAGAACAACTGCGTGCCGCAGTTCAGCAAGCCGAACTGGAACTCTCTTACACGAAGATTTATGCCCCCGACGATGGACGCGTGACGCGGAAGAGCGTCGAAGAAGGCGCGCTGGTTCAGGTTGGCACTCCCTTGTTGGCGATAGTTCCGGGCGATGTTTGGGTCACGGCGAACTTCAAAGAGAGTCAGATCGGACGGATGGCGCCCGGTCAATCAGTCGAAATTACTGTGGATGCATATCCTGATAAAACATTTAAAGGACACGTCGATAGTATTCAGGCTGGAACCGGTTCGCGGTTCAGCATAATCCCGCCTGAGAATGCGACCGGAAACTACGTCAAGGTCGTGCAGCGAGTGCCGGTGAAGATCGTTTTTGACGAGCCACTCGATCCAAAACACATGCTCGCGCCAGGGATGTCGGTTATTCCTGAGGTGCGCGTCAAATGAGTGCGGTTGAACAAGCTGTTCCTGATTGGAAACCGAGCTTTAATCCGTGGCTCATTGCGACTTCGGTGATGCTGGCGACGTTCATGGAAGTGCTCGACACTTCGGTTGCCAACGTGTCGCTGCCTCACATCGCGGGAAATCTTTCGGCGACGACAGAAGAATCAACGTGGGTGTTGACCAGTTATCTGATCTCAAACGCGATTATTCTTCCCGCGACGAATTGGCTGGGTTATCTCGTAGGCCGCAAGCGATTTCTCGTTGTTTGTATAGGCATCTTTACGTTGTCGTCTGCGCTTTGTGGTGCAGCGACGAGTCTCGGTATGTTGCTTTTTGCACGTGTTCTGCAAGGCGCGGGCGGTGGAGCGCTACAGCCAATCGCGCAAGCTGTGTTGTTGGAGAGTTTTCCTGCTGAGAAGCGGGGTTCGGCGATGGCGGTTTACGGAATGGGAATCGTCGTCGCTCCGATTATTGGACCAACTCTCGGCGGCTGGATAACCGATAACTATTCCTGGCGATGGATCTTTTATATCAATGTGCCGGTCGGGATTTTGGCCGTGTTCATGGCCAACATGTTCATCGAGGATCCGCCATACATCAGAGGTCAACGACCCGGCCGGATCGATTACATCGGTTTTGGCTTGATGGCGATCGGCCTCGCGACGCTGCAAATCGTGTTTGATAAAGGACAGGAGGACGACTGGTTTTCGTCGCCTTTCATAACCAAAGCTGCCATCATCGCCGGTGTTGCGCTCGTCGGTTTCATTATCTGGGAACTGCGCTCAAAAGAGCCTATCGTCAATCTTCGTGTACTCGCCAATCGCAATTTTGCTGTCGGTACAGCACTGATTACTCTGATGGGCGTCGTACTCTACGGGACGATCGCACTGTTGCCTCTCTTCCTGCAGACGTTGTTGGGTTACCCGGCGCTGGAAAGTGGACTGGCAGTGAGTCCACGCGGAATCGGTGCTGTCATTTCGATGATTTTTGTAGGACGCCTGGTCGGAAAGATAGATGGTCGTTATCTGATCATCTTTGGATTCCTTTTGGTGGGTTATTCCACCTACGTGCTTGCCGATATAAATTTGGAGATTTCAATGCGCAGCATCGTCTGGCCACAGATCCTCACCGGCTTTGCGATGGGTTTTGTTTTCGTGCCGTTGACTGTAATGGCCACCGGCAGACTGACTAACGAGCAGATCGGTAATGCGACTGGGATTTACAACTTGATGCGCAACGTGGGTGGTAGTTTTGGTATTGCGACAGTCACGACGATGCTCGCGCGCGGCGCACAAGCGCATCAGGCTGCGATGGTCTCACATCTGACGCCTTACGATCCGGCATTTCAGCAACGTCTGAGTGGGATTGCCTCTTCAATGGCCACTCGCACCGACCTGATGACTGCAACGCAACAGGCGTATAGCGCGATGTATGCAGTTGTGGTCAGGCAAGCCACTTTACTTGCGTACATCGACAACTTTCGATTAATGGCGTTTCTCTGTCTGCTCTGCGCCCCCGCCGCGCTGCTGTTCCAGCGAGTGAGAGCAGGGAAGACCGCCCCGCCAATGCACTGATCCGCGCGTTAATCCGTGGCTCAACTCACACAACAGCGCCGGCCTTCGAGATCAGCCCTGCGATTATCGAGATAAGTTCGCTGCCTTCAACCGGCTTCGGTACAAACATCTGGTAACCAGCTTCCAGCGCGCGCATGCGTTCCTCGATTCTGACGTAGCCTGTCAACGCAATTGCAGGAATGCTGACACCATTATTCCGTTCTGCCTCTCTGACTTTGCGAATAAAAGTGTATCCGTCCTCTTCCGGCATGCCGATGTCGCAGACAATCACGTGCGGTTTCCAGCCGGCCAGCACCTCCAATCCTTCTTTTGCGGAACTGGCGGTTAATACATCCGCGCCACAATTCTCGAGCAACGTCTTGATCATGTCGCGGGCGTCTGCTTCGTCGTCGATAGCCAATATGCGAACGCCGACTAACCTTGATAGACCAGCGGAAGCCGCCGCTGGCTCAGTTGGCTCACTTAAAAATGTTGGCGAAGCTGAAACGTCAGCAGGTATTGCAGCTGGCACGCTTACGGTGAACGTAGCGCCGTAACCTGGACCATCGCTGTGAACTTCGATCGTGCCGCCATGCATTTCAACGAGATGGCGCGCTATCGCTAGACCGAGGCCGAGACCTCCATGTCGTCTCGTCGTCGTTCCGTCTGCCTGCTGAAAACGCGTAAAGATCCTTGACAGAAAATCGGCCCTGATTCCTTCGCCATTGTCGCTGACGACAATCTGGACCATCTCGCCGACGCGCTGCAGCCTCACTTGAACACGTCCGCCTTGAGCAGAGAACTTCACTGCATTCGCCAGGAGATTCCAGACTACTTGTTGCAGCCGGGCACCATCGCCCTGGATGTGATCTGCCGCAGGATCCAGCAACAGCTCTAGTTGAATATTCTTGGCCACCGCCGCAGGGCGAACCGAATCGACGGCTGCTTTGATCACCGAGATCAACTCAATCGGCTTAATATCCAGGCGCAACTTGCCGGAGATCGTTCGTGAGACGTCCAGAATGTCTTCAACTATCTGTGCCTGCGCACGCGCGTTTCGTTCGATCGCCTCGAGCGCGCTTTGCGATTTTGATGCGTCGAGACTTCCGTTGCACAGCATTGTGGACCAGCCGAGAATCGCGCTTAACGGCGTGCGCAATTCGTGAGAAACAGTAGCGAGGAACTCGTCTTTGATCCGGTTGGCGCTCTCCGCCTGTTCTCTCGCTAACTGTTCGCGACTGAGTAACTGCTGCAGTTTTTGTTGGGCCAGCTTCTGCTCCGTTACGTCTCGAAATACAACGACCAGGCCGGCGATTCGTCCGTCTCTTTGCAGTGGTGCGGAACTGTAAACAACGTCAAAGAAAGTCCCGTCTTTGCGAATGAATACGTCTTCGTGATTTACGAGTGTCTTTCCTTGATGCACGACCTGAAAACCGGCGCATTCCTCGATTGGAAACTCCGAGCCATCACGATGATGGTGATGCGTCGCGTCGTGCATCTTGCGAGTTCGCAGCTCGGCGAGCGTCCAGCCAAACAATCTTTCCGCGGCAGGATTCATGAAGGTAACGAGACCTTGATCGTCAACTGTATAGAGGCCTTCGCCCATGTTCTGCATGACGGCTTCGTCGAAGTGAAGTTGACGTTTGAGATCGTCTTCCTTTTCTCTGACCAACGATTCGGCCGTTAGCTGTTGTTGCTCGACACGACTAAGCCTGGCGGCACTGCGCCACGTCACTACTGAAAAGATAATGATGATCGAAAGGACCAGTAAGGCCGTGCCGAAGCCGGAATCGTAATAGCCTCGCCACTGACCAATCACTCGCAACCAGCCCAGCAGAAACGGAATGGTGATAATCATGAAGAGCAGTCGCCGAGCCATTAACCCGCCGGCGCGATTGCTGCTGAGCACGGCTGTGATTCCGCGGTCGAGACGCAAGGCGATTAATCCAAGACTTAAAACCAGCAACGCGATTGCTGTTGGTAGTGCAATGTCAGTGAATCCCGCAATGTAGTAAAAGGCGTGAGCGTTGTACGCGTATCCGACCAGCGCGAGCAGCGCCCATAATCCGATCAAGATCGAGAATATCTGGGCCAGGCGGACGTAACGATTGCGATGAAGCAACAGCAAGCTTATGCCCGCCAACATGAAACAAGTCGATGCCGGTGGGCCCATACGGCCAGGACTGGTTGTGTCCAGTGCGTTCTGAACTTCTCTAAATAACAACTGATCGATTCGTAAGTCCCAGCCGATGATGTGCTCCGACAAAGTCAAAAGACCAACCAACGCGACCACGGCTGCGAGAATCTGGACGCAAATACGAACCGGCTTGCTGTCAGTTTTAATAGTTATTAGCAGCAGCGAAGTTCCATCGAAAAGCAGGCAGAGCGCCGTGTTGGCTTTCACCGTGATGCCTGCATACGTCGTTTTTAATCGGTAGACATCGAAGAGCCAGCCGGCGAGGACAGAGGCGCCAGACAGGATGATAAAAACAGCAGCGCCGCGAGAGAACGTTCTCGCGCGAGCAAGGAAGCGATGGTCAAAAGGCTCAGTCAGGGGGAGCATCATCGGAATAGCTGGGGGAAGGCGCGTAAATATATCACTTTTATGTCTCTTTGTGGCTCGTATTTTTGTTTGCGAGTTATACCGTCTGCGATGATAATTACGGCAATATGGAAAATCTGAGAAGTTTATACGATGAGATCGAACCCTTCGACAGCGGATATCTGCGAGTCTCCGATGTTCACGAACTGTACTACGAACAATGCGGTAGCCCGAACGGAAAGCCCGTGGTGTTTCTGCATGGTGGACCAGGCGTCGGCCTGATTCCGGATTATCGTCGCTACTTCGACCCGCAGGCGTATCGTGTGATTCTCTTTGAGCAGCGTGGCGCCGGTCGAAGCAGGCCACATGCGTCGCTCGAAGACAACACCACCTGGCACCTCGTCGCCGACATCGAACGACTGCGCGAACACTTCGGCGTCGAACAGTGGCTCGTGTTTGGTGGTTCGTGGGGCAGCACACTTGCGCTGGCGTACGCTGAAACGCATCCGCAGAGAGTGCGAGGTTTGGTATTGCGCGGCATTTTCCTTTGCCGGCCGAAAGAGATTCGCTGGTTTTATGAAGACAGTCTGGGCGCGAGCGCGATCTTTCCTGATAGCTGGGAACAGTACGTGCGCGTCATTCCGGAGGTTGAGCGTGGCGACATGATCCGTGCTTACTATCGCCGCTTGACGAGTGATGATGAAGCCCTAAGGCTTGAGGCTGCGCGCGCGTGGTCCGTCTGGGAAGCGAGCGCATTAAGATTGCTGCCGGATCAGAAAATCATTAATGACTTCAACGAGCCGCACCTTGCTGTCGCACTGGCACGTATCGAGTGTCACTACTTCATCAACAACTGCTTCTTCGAGACTGATAACTATCTGATCGACCACGTCGATCGCATTCGAAATATTCCCGCGGTGATAGTGCATGGCCGTTACGACATAGTTTGTCCGTTGATGAATGCGTGGGACCTGCATCGCGCCTGGCCCGAAGCGAAGCTAAACATCATCGCCGACGCCGGCCACGCCGCGAATGAACCTGGCATCACCGACGCCCTCATCCGCGCAACCGATAGCTTCCGCTAGTAGTGCCTGGTCGACTTTCTTATCCACAGATTACGCAGATCTACTAAACAATCTGTGTAATCCGTGTAATCTGTGGATAAGAAAGTCGAAAACAAGCGCTTAAAACTGGCCGTGGTCTACGTCTTCGATGAACTTGATCACTCCATCAACATACACCTTCTGGTCGTCATAAAGCGCAAGGTGGCTGCCGTTCGGACAAAACAGATAGCGACCGTGTTGCACTTTCTTCGACATCATCTCCATATGCGCGGGATCCATCGTGTCGTACTTCGCGCCAATCACCAGCGTAGGCACCGCGATTTTTGACAAGTCGTTCGTGCGGTCCCAGTTCGCTAGTTTGCCACTTGCGCCGAGTTCGCTCGGACCTTGCATCGGAACATAGATCGCGGGATTGATGTGTTTGAAAGCTCGCTTCACCGGATCGGGCCACTGGTCGTAAGGCAGGCGCAAAATGTGATGCTCGTAGTGGTGCGGAATCAGCAGCTCCATGTAATGCGGGTTCTCATAATCTTTCTTTGCTTCGAGCTGCTGGATTTCGGCTAACGCTTTTTGGTCCATCGCCGGCATCAGCACTTTGTGCGCGTACTCGTCGTAAGCCGGAATACTGGCCATCATGTTCGAAATGATCAGCCCTTTGAGGTGCTGCTGATATTTCAACGCATACTCGATTGCCAGCAATCCTCCCCACGATTGACCGAAGAGATAGAAATTGTCCTTGTCTAACTTGAGCGCCTGACGTACTTGCTCCACCTCCTCGACGAAACGCGGAAGATCCCACAACTCCGGCTCGTTAGGTTGATCGCTATACGCCGAACCAAGTTGATCGTAGTAGTAATACTCAATGCCGGCTGCTGGAAAGTAACTATCAAGCGCTTCGAGGTATTCGTGCGTTGCGCCTGGACCACCGTGCAGCATCAGCACTTTGATTGTTGGATTATTGCCGACGCGCTTGGTCCATACATGAAACACACCTTTGGGTGTGTTTATCGGAATCATCTTTACTCCGCCACTCAACAGATCATCACGTCCGGAGTAATCCAGATAGGCGTTTGGAGCAGCGTGAGTTAATTGATTTGTAGTAGATCGTTCAGTACATGCTTGCAGCAGAAGTACGGCAAGCACCAGAGAAAAGACTTTTATCATTGCAATTACTCCCGCCAATTTGGTGGCTGCGTCGGTGAGAGCCATAATGATCAGCCAAGGGCGGAGTCTAACCTAAATTGAGGTTCCTCATCCACAGATTACACAGATTTCATTAAAACAATCTGTGTAATCTGTGGATAAGAAAGGTCGAAACTAGAGCACTACCATGAGTCACGCTATCGACCAAATGACGCCTAGTGACTGGCCGCAGGTGCGCTCGATCTACCTCGAGGGCATCGCGAGTGGGAACAGTACTTTTGAGACAGATGCTCCGTCGTGGGGGAAGTGGGACGAGGCACATTTTCAGATCCCGCGACTGGTAATGCGAGACGGAGACAAGATTCTCGGTTGGGCCGCCTTGAGTCCGGTGTCAAAGCGAAATGTATATCGAGGAGTGGCGGAGGTAACTGTGTATGTGACTGAAAGCGCGAAAGGTCAGGGAATTGGTCGTGCTTTGCTTGAAGCACTGGTACAGGAGTCTGAAAGAAATGGCATCTGGACACTTCAGGCATCGATCTTCCCGGAAAACGCCGCGAGCGTGAAGTTGCACTTGCGCTGCGGCTTTCGCGAAGTTGGCCGCCGCGAACGAATCGCCATGTTGAATGGCGTCTGGCGTGACACGCTGCTGTTTGAACGTCGCAGCTAGCGCTGTGTAGAAATATTTCTCACGCAAAGGCGCAAAGAAAACCAGCTTCTCAGCAGACTAGTCGTCTCCGATCAACTGATCGAAGGTCACAGTTTGTGTTGAGGGTGGCACCTCCAGCAGAAAGCACTTAAAGTCCAGCTCCAGGTCGGCGGGAATCAAAGCCGCGAATTTTCGCACCTGTTTCAGATGCTCCTTCCGCTCCTCCTTGCGGTCCGGCTTGGCAGGTAACAAGCCGAATCCCTTCGGTCCATAAGCGCCGCAGTCTCTATGCTCCATAACCCAAACGTTGCTGATCTTGTGAAGTTTAACGGCAAGGCCCAGATGATCAAAATACGTTTTGCCCCAGTGCTTTTCCTTTTTCTGTACCACACCCAGCGCCGCGCCTGCGAGAATTACATGATCGTACTTTATCCCCTCCATCATCTCCGCGATGGTTAAGAAAAAGCGGAAATCCATGCAGGTTAATAACAGTACGTCAGCCTCGTGATTAGGATCGGGGTCCACTTTCAAGTCTTTTAGACAGCTGGGAAAATCGATCAGATGCTCATTATCATTATCAGTCATGAGGTTTCCTCCAAAACAGGGTACTGCGCTTATATCACGAATCAATTTACACTTGATAGGACCATCGCAAAATAAATCTGCGTAAGCCAGAATCCCCTTTGGTAAGCTTCGGTCGCGAATTTGGCTCTTACTAAGTAGGAGCGAGGACACTGAGTTTCAGGTGAAAGACGTCCACGATATTGTCCTGACGGCCGCCGACCCGGACAATCCTCCAGCCGCAAGACGCGAGGCGTTCGGCGAACTCGTGATTCGTTTTCAAGACATGGCTTTCGCTTGCGCGTTTGCCGTGTTAGGCGACGCCTACCTCGCGCAGGACATAGCCCAGGAATCGTTCGTTGTGGCGTGGCAAAAGCTTGCACAGCTTCGCGAACCTGCTGCATTTCCGGGATGGTTCAAACGGATCATCTTGACGCAGTGCAATCGTTTGACGCGTTGCAAGCGACTGCAGATTTTACCGCTGGAGGCTGGAGTTAACGTCTCGGCCAGTGATCCTGGACTACAGCTCTTTGCTGAGAGACAGGAGCTGCTAAGCAAAGTTATGCATGCAATACACGCACTGCCGGAGAATGAGCGCCTCGTGACAACTCTCTTTTACGTGAACGGATACACGCAAGCCGACATCGGCGAATTTCTCGAAGTGCCAGTATCGACCGTTAACAAGCGGCTTTATTCAGCGCGGCAGCGACTCAAGGACAGCGTAGTCGAAAAGCTCAAAGGCGATCTGCAGCAACAGCGCCCATCGCGCGACATGAGATTTTCAAACGAAGTGAACACGAAGCTGCGTCCTTTTCACGATCCCGATTGGTCGCGAGTCAGCGTGATAGCAGCAGCTCGGAGCGGTGACGATAGGCGCGGACATGAACTGTGGCTGAATCGTCGCCAGCGGTTTGACGAGTCGCGCTACTTTCGCAGGCACTATGTTGTGGAAAACCAGCAAGCCAAACAGATCATCGCTTATGGCGCAGTCGAGCAAACGATTTACTTGCCGAGATACCGGCTGTTTCTGTTGATGGGTCCGCAGTGGCTTAAGCGAGGTGTTGGAGATCTACTGTTCGATCGACTGACGCAGGACCTGGCGGAAGCGAAAGCCGTCACTGTGTCGTGCCGGCAATACGCGTCTGAAGTCGAAGTCATAGATTTTCTCAAGAGTCGCGGCTTCGAAGAAGTTTCTCGCGTGTTGGACTTGCGTCTTAACGTGGAGGCGGTCGATGCTTCGTCCTTCATGCCGCTGCTCAAACAAGTTGAGGAGCAGGGCATTTCGATTTCGACATTTGCAGAAGAACGCGTGCGAGATCCTCAATGCGCGGCGAAACTCTATGAGTTAGTGACGCTGTTGAGTCAGGATGATCCAGTGCGCGCGCCGTTTACACCGCCGGCTTACAACGCGCGCGAAGCACTGATGTGGCTGGAAATGCCATACGTCCTTCCTGATGCTTACTTCATCGCGAAGCGTGGTGACGATTACGTTGGAGTTTCAGATGTCAGTCTGTTTGAGGCAGTACCGGGCGGTCTAACTCAGGGATTCACCGGCATTAAGCGCAAGTACCGGCGGTGCGGCCTGGCAACTGCGTTGAAGATCTGCGGAATTGCCTACGCTCAATCACACGGTTACCAGATCATTCAAACCTTCAACAGACCTCAGCAGCCGGTAATTCGCGCATTGAACGAGAAACTTGGTTTCGAGCTCGTGTCTGAAGACGTGACGCTGGAGAAGTGTCTCAGAGAAGTTGTCGCTGTTGATACGGAGATCTATGCCGAGTTCGTGGGCCAGTATCGTGGCATTGAGCGTCCTGAGTTGGAAATCGTCGTGCGCGATGAGAAGAGTCGACTGACGGTCGAATGTGCGGGTCAGAAGGTTGAGTTATTTCCGACCTCCGAAACCAGGTACTTCATCAAGCAATTCTACGGCGAGGTCACTTTCCATCGAGATGAGCAAGAAAAGGTTGATTATCTCGACTTCAGCATGCAGCTTCCAAACACGCGTTCATCTGACAAGCTACGCGCAATAAAGTCTTGATGAGCTTTCTAAGGATTCCCTATGATGCGTCTAATCGTGCTACTCGTCCTCGTCGCAGGTATGAGCGTCGTTTCAGTTTTAGTCGCTCAACAACTGACTGCCGAGCAAAAGTTCAAGAACATACAGATATTTAAAGGACTGCCCGCGACCGAGTTAGATCCCACAATGGCTTTTATCTCAGGTTCTCTTGGCGTGAGATGCAGTTATTGCCATGTCGCCAACCAATTCGACAAGGATGATAAGCCGACAAAACTGGCCGCACGGCGCATGATTCAAATGGTGTTTGATCTGAATAAAGGAAACTTCAATGGTCAGCGCGAAGTCAGTTGTTACACCTGTCACCGCGGCAAGCCCACTCCGGTTTCAGTTCCGGTAGTGGGCCAGAACCTTTGGGCGCCGAGCACATCATCGTCGAAGTCAGAAACACTGCCTTCAGTAAAACAGATTCTCAATCATTACGTGCAAGCTCTCGGCGGTGTTGAGGCGCTCACGAAAGTAACGACTCGAGTCGCAAAGGGTTCTCGCATTGGAGCGGACGGCGTACTCGTGCCGGAAGTGGTTTATCAAAAGGCGCCCGACAAACTGCTGACCGTTACGAGTTATCCAAACGTCGTTTTCAGCAATGGCTTTAATGGCACAGCGGGTTGGGGACACTCCAGCAGAGAAGGTGCTACGCCACTCTCCAAGCAACTCGTGGATCAAGTGAGGCGAGACGCGGTCTTTTACAAGGAACTCAAGATTGAAGAGCTCTATTCGAAGTTGACTGTGCTGGATAAAACGCCCATCGGCGACGCTGAGGCTTACGTAATTCAGGCGACACCGGTGAATGGTCCTTCGGAAAAGCTTTTCTTTGACGCGCGAACCGGCCTTCTGGTGCGACGCTACGCTGAATCAGATACTCTTTTAGGCAAGCTTCCGATCCAGATAGATTATGAAGATTACCGCGATGTTGAAGGAGTCAAACAGCCGTTCATGATTCGCTGGTCCATGCCGGGCAGAATTTGGGGTCGTAAGATTGATGAGATAAAGCAGAACGTCCCACTGGACAATGCGAAGTTTAATGCTCCCGCCTCTCCGCCTTAGACACCGCCCTAATTTAAGGTTTCTTCATCCACAGATTACACAGATTTTATTAAAACAATCTGCGTAATCTGTGGATTATTGTGCTATAAACGATATTTCCAGCTTTGATATTTCGTCGGCTGCTTACTCATCCCCCACAACGTACCTGGGTCAGGTCTAATGAAGGTGGACTCGTCGGTTTCGAAGGAAAATTTAAATAACAGGCCAGGCGGTGTCAGCCGTTCGTTGGCTCTCCAGTATGCGATAGCGTTTTTGAGTTTTGCGATCGCGTTGCTGCTCCGCTGGATTCTCGAGCCAATCCTCAAAAACAGTC
This sequence comes from Pyrinomonadaceae bacterium, assembly GCA_035248565.1. Classification (GTDB taxonomy): domain Bacteria; phylum Acidobacteriota; class Blastocatellia; order Pyrinomonadales; family Pyrinomonadaceae; genus PSRF01. Next base: position 63,930 of record DATFHH010000144.1, read on the forward strand.
TTCCTCTCGTAACGCTCTACGGCGCCGTTGCGGTTGCTGTTTGGTACAGCCGTTGGCGAGCAGCGGCAGTAGCTAGTCTGTTAGGCTATCTCGCCGCTTACTTCCTGTTTATTTCTTCCGACCTCGGATCGATTTTCACCGCACCTCAATTAGTTGGTTTGATCACCTACACGGTCTCCGCCGGAAGCATTATCTATATCGGGGAGCGGATGCATCGTGCGAACAACAAAATCGTCGCCGTTCTTCAAGGGCGAAAAGATCTTGAAGAGACTCTCGCAATAGAAACGGAGTTGCTAGCGACAACTCTGGCGAGTATCGGAGACGCGGTAATCGTGACCGACACACAAGGCCGCATCACATCAATCAATCCTGAAGCTGAACGTCTTACCGGATGGAAAAACTCGGATGCCACCGATAAGCCGCTCGCAGAAGTTTTTCGCATTGTCGACGAGCGCACGCGCCAATCTGCTGAGGATCCCGTTCAGAAAGCATTGCGCGACGGGATGACAGTCGGCCTCGCGAATCATACCGTGTTGCTCTCCAAAGACGGTCGCGAGATTCCAATTGACGACAGTGCTGCGCCGATTCGAAAAGCAGATGGGCCGGTGCTCGGAGTGGTGCTGGTTTTCCGTGATGTGACGGAACAGCGAGCAGCTCAAGCAGCCCGTGCACGCCTGGCGGCAATTGTTGAATTCTCAGGCGATGCAATCGTCACGAAGAGTCTCGATGGCATTATCCAAAGCTGGAATATCGGCGCGCAAAGACTCTTCGGCTACACCGCCGAAGAAGTGATTGGCAAGCCGGTCACAATTATCTTGCCTCCGGACCGTTTGAACGAAGAGGACACAATCCTGCAAAGGATTCGGCACGGCCATCCGGTCGAACGTCTCGAGACAATTCGCGTTGCTAAAGATGGACGCCAAATTCCAGTTTCGGTGAGTATTTCACCGTTGAAGGATGCTGAGGGAACCGTTACCGGAGCATCCAAGATCATTCACGATGTGAGCGAGATCGTTGCTGCGCGTGAAGCTCTGGTGCGAGAAAAGGAGTTGCTGGCAACTACACTCGCGAGTATTGGCGATGGCGTGATAGTCACTGATGCGCAGAGTCGAGTCACCTTTCTCAATGCTGAAGCAGAACGGCTCACCGGCTGGATCAACACGGAAGCATCAGGCCGGCCCCTGTCAGTCGTATTTAGGATCGTAAACGAGCAAACGCGTCGCGTGGCGGAAAATCCGGTAGACAAGGCGTTGCGACTGGGAGCGATTGTTGGTTTGGCAAATCACACGATGCTGTTGCGCGAGGATGGAGCTGAGTTTTTGATCGACGATAGCGCCGCGCCGATTCGCGACAAAGATGGCTCGGTCTTCGGTGTGGTCCTTGTCTTCCGAGATGTTACAGCGCAACGAAGAGCACACGAGGCTCGAGAGCAATTGGCGGCGATCGTGGAGTATTCAGGCGAGGCGATCGCCACCAAAAATCTCGATGGGATCATTCAGACCTGGAATGCGAGTGCAGAAAAACTCTTCGGCTACAAAGCGGATGAAATCATCGGCAAGCCCGTAACCACAATTATTCCGCCGGAGCGACTCGACGAAGAAGAAGAGATTCTTTCGCGAATACGACGCGGTCTTCCCGCCGAGCGTCTCGACACCGTCAGGTTAACAAAGGACGGCCGACGCATTCCGGTATCCTTGACTGTCTCACCATTGAAGGACAAAGAAGGTAATGTGACCGGCGCCTCCAAGTTGATTCAGGACATCACAGGCCGTAAGCGGATCGACGAGCAACGGCAACGATTACTTGCGCGCGAGCAGTCGCTAAGAACTCAAGCCGAAGCCGCCGGACGCATGAGGGATGAATTCCTGGCTACCGTCTCTCACGAATTACGCACTCCGCTGAACGCGATCCTGGGTTGGGCAACCACGCTGAACCGCACCAAGCTCGATAAACCTACCGAGCGCCGTGGAATGGAAGCAATCGAGCGTAACGCGCGGGCGCAGGCTCAACTGATCGAAGATCTTCTGGACGTGTCGCGCATCATTTCCGGCAAGATGCGTCTTAATGTGAAACCGGTTGTTTTGACTCCGATCGTGGAGGCAGCAATAGATTCGGTTCGGCCGGCGGCAGATGCAAAGTCGATACGACTCGAAATGATTATTGATCCCGATGCGAATCACTTGCGCGCCGATGAGGCACGCCTGCAACAGATCATCTGGAACCTGCTTTCAAATAGTATAAAGTTTACGTCTCCCGGCGGTTTCGTTCAGGTGACAATCAACCGCACTCCTTCGGCGACCGAGATCTCAGTTAGTGATACTGGCGAGGGTATTAAATCAGAGTTTCTTCCATTCGTTTTTGATCGTTTTCAGCAGGCGGATTCCTCTGTAACGCGAAAACATGGTGGACTCGGATTGGGTCTTGCAATCACACGTCATCTGGTCGAAATGCACGGCGGCACGATTAAGGCGGAAAGTGATGGCGAGGGACACGGCGCGAAATTTACCGTGAAGTTGCCGTTGCAAGCAGTTGCTCCGCAGGCGGCGCTGGTCGAAGCGCAACGCGATTCTCAAGCGCCAAACGGAACGGATCGGCGTCCAAATTTGGCGGGAGTGAAGGTCCTGGCAGTTGATGATTCAGGAGACACGCGGGAGTTGATAAAAGTGCTGCTCGAGACGTGTGGCGCGAAGGTCACTACAGCTTCATCAGTGCGAGAAGCACTCGATGTGTTCACCGGCTGGCAACCGGAGGTGCTGATCTGCGATATCGGCATGCCGGAAGAGGATGGTTATGGATTAATAAAGACCATACGCCAGTTACCAGCCGAGCGGGGTGGCGACATACCCGCGATCGCATTGACAGGCTATGTGAGAGTTGAAGATCGTATGCGTGCATTGGAAGCCGGTTACCAGATCTTCGTGCCCAAGCCCATCGAAGCCACTGAGCTTTGCACGATAATCGCGACGCTGGTCGATCACGGAGTCGACACCAAGCAAAACTAGCCCCAAAAAGGCCCCAAAACGCCGAAAAAAACAATTACCGATTCCGGCCCCACCAGAACACTGGCAATGCGGCGAGTTGAAAAACCACAGAGAAGATAATCAAAGCAGGAATGGATTTGTAGTACAGGAATCCCATTGTCGCGCTGCCTAAAAACCACGCTACGCCAAATGCAGTATAGAAGAGGCCGAAACCGGTGCTTCGTCTGTTCGCAGGCATGACATCGGCGAGCATCGCTTTCAGAAGCGAGTTTTGCGCGCCCATGCCGATGCCCCACAACAGCATGCCAATCAGGATTAGCCAGTATTGGCCCAGGAACACGAAAGGCGCAAAACAGGCGCCCGCAAAGAAAGCGACCATTGCTATCGCTATGCCGACACGATCGAACAGGCGCCCGAAGACAAGGTTCGTCAAAGCTCCTGCTGCCATCGCAGCCGCATAGAAAAGAGGAATCGTAGTGTCAGAAACGCTCGTGGCTTTCTTGAAATGAAAAGCGATGAGCGAGAAGTCGGCAAATCCAACAGCAACTAAAGCTCCCGCCACAACCAAAATCCAAAATGATTTTGAGAATCCTTGTGTCTCTAAAAGTTCGGTGTCTTCTTCGAGTTTATGAGGTTGTGGAAACCAGAGCCGGGCGAGTACCAGCGTACCGAGACAGAGGAGCGCCGAGATTAGCAGAACGGCGAAACCTTCGCGATAGCCACGCCGCAAGTAAAGCACCAGTGCAATGACGAGTGGACCGAAAGTGGCGCCTGCCTGGTCCAAGCCTTCATTGAGTCCGAAGACCCAGCCGCGTCCGATCGATTTTCCTGCATACGACAGCATCGCATCTACAGCAGGTTTGCGAATTGCGCGACCGGTCCGTTCTGCAATGATCAAGACAGAGGCAAGCGGCCAGTTGCCGGCGAGCGCCAACGCGGGAACCACAAGCATGTTGATTATGTAGCCGGCGAAGATTACGACCCAGTACTTCTGCGTCTTATCGGCAAGGTAACCGGCGATTGAGCGGAGACTATAACCGAGAAGCTCACCACCACCAGCCACGACGCCAACTACGATCGCACTTGCTCCGAGCGACTCAAGGAATGGTCCAGTGATGCTGCGAGCACCTTCGTAAGTCAAATCAGCAAACAGATTGACGATTCCAACGATCAGAACAAATCTGAACGCGGATTTCGCCAAGCCTGTCTTTTGTGCTTTTTGGTGGCTCACTTAAGCGGCAACTCAACTGTGAACGTGCTGCCTCGACCAGGTGCGCTCTCGATCTTGATCTGTCCTTCGTGGGCTTCAACGATCCAACTGACGATTGATAATCCCAGGCCGGCACCGCCGAGTGCGCGAGAACGCGCTTTGTCCACACGATAAAAACGATCGAAAACGCGCCGCTGGTCCGGTTCAGGAATTCCAATGCCTGTGTCGCGCACGACTATCTCGGCGTTACCATTTTGCCGGACCAGCGCAACCAAGATCTCACCACCCTCGGGAGTATATTTCACTGCGTTATCGAGCAAATTCAGAATCATCCGTTTGATCAACTCTTCGTCACCATACAACGCCAGCGACGCAGAGTTGTTTTGCAGGTTCAACTTCACACCCTTGCGCACCGCGAGCACCTGCGCGGCGCGGGTGCAATCTCTGATAGCTTCATTCAACGACACGTGCTCTTTGATCAAAGCCGCAGGCGCATCCAGCGGTTGGCGAGCGAGAATGAATAAGTCTTCGACGATGTGAGAGAGTCGTTCGGACTCTTCTTTAATCAACAGGAGTGACTGCTGGTACTCCGCAACTGTGCGCGGCTTATCGAGCGCGACTTCTGTTTCGCCTCGCAGTACCGCGAGCGGCGTACGCAGCTCGTGAGAAGCATCGGCGATGAATCGTTGTTGCTCTTCGAATGAATTTTCGAGCCGCGAGAGCAGGTCATTGATGGTGACGGCAAGTCTTCCCAGTTCGTCGCGCGTGTTTTTAACTTCGAGTCGGGCAGACAAACTCTCAGCCGAAATGCGTTGCGTCTGATTGTTCATCGACGCGATCGGCGCCAGGCTTTTTCGAGCAAGGAAATACCCACCGGCTGATGCAAGTAACAACACGATCGGCACGCCCGCAAAAAAATCGCGTCGCAAACGGCTCAAACCTTCGTCAATAACAGTCAATGGTTCGGCGACTGTTGCGAAGCCAAGTTCCTGATTTGATGAAAGCGGAACCACTGCAACACGCAAGCCGTCGACACTGACGAGGCTCGAACCTCGCTGCCGGGCCTCGCTGAGACTCGCTCGCGGAATCGTCACCACTGTTCCGGAAAGATTTTTTGATGAAGCGATTGGTTGTCCGGCGTTGTCACTAATCTGGACGTAATGATTCGGAAAAGTGAGTTCTGCGAAAATAATTTGACCTGCATTCGTCAACGAGTGTGTTTCTTCGAATTCCTCGACGTAGGCGCTGGCCACGGTTTGTGCTGTTGAGCGCAACGACTCGTCCTGGCGTTCGTGGAAAATAGCTGCCGCCGCGTAATAAATGAGAAGTGCGAAGGCGACGAGCGAGAGGGCGAGTACACCCGCGTACCACAACGTCAGTCTGGCGCGAACAGAATCAAACATACCTCATCATACTTTGGACCACTCAGAAGTTCCACGTGAGTGCGACGCCGTAAGCATGTGCGCGCGGGCTGAATTGCGGCGTGAATCTGGGCCGCCATGACTGGCTGAGTGGTCCATCATCGACACTCGAATCGAGCGATGTTTGATGGTGTGCATGATAGACATATCTACCAATTCCATATCCCAGAGCACTTCCGACAAGCACGTCTGAAAGATAGTGCTTGTGTACTGTGAAGCGAGCAACGCTGACCGCGCTCGCTACTCCGTAAGCAGCTATTTGGACCGCGCGACGATGCCGATATTCATTCGCGATGATGGTCGCGACGGCCCATGCCTGAGTGCTGTGGCCCGAAGGGAAAGAGACTCCTCCGTCGAAGAACTCACTGCGCTCGCCACCAGCCAGAGGTCGCGCACGTTGCGTGATTTCCTTGAGTGCACCTCCGGTGATCAGGCTGTCGACGAGTGCTTCCGCGCTTAAGAGTCCAGTTTCCCTGGCGCGATCGTCGTTCCTGTGTCGGCCAATCAAATAGAAACTACCCGCCACTGCGCCCAAAGTGTAAACAGAGCCCGCATGACTGATCGCTCGACTAGTTTTCACTTGACGATCGAATTCGAATATCTCGTCGCCAGTGATTCGATCGGTCGTAATCAGCGCCATCAAGCCCATTCCAGCAGGCACCATCCACTTGGCATCGCTTCGTTGAAGATGCAACGGCGAGGTCCAAATTGCTTTTTGGTCACGCAGAATATTTTTGAAGAACTGGTGCTCGAGTGATGGTGTTGCAGTTGGTGAAGGTGTTTGCGCACGCGCTGCGAGAGTTGTCGCGAGTAATATAAAAATTATGCCGAAGAGGCCCCACGATCTTCTGTTTCTTCGCATACTGTTTCTTTTGTGTCGTTCCTTTTGTGCCTTTTTGTGGCCTTACTTGCTGACTACCAGGACCACGAATGAACCAGGCTTGATGCTGCGTTGCGGTCTGCCGCCAGGTGCTGTCGCGGGCGCCTCAACGTATTCAGCCGCACTCAGAAATATCTTGTTTGTCTTCGGATCGAACGCCATTGTCCGCGCGCTCGGCTGGGTCTTCACTGGTCCAAGATCTTCGTAATCGTCCGCAGACTTTTCGTGAAAGACGTTCAAAACGCCTTCACCACACGAGAAGAAGGCCAGCTTCGCTTGCGGATCAAAAGCAGCATAGTCGACACCTCGTCCAATCGGAAAACTCGTGATCACTTTCCCCGAGACAGCATCCATCACGACCATCTTCGGCTCGTTGCGGCAGCCGATGAACAATCGTTTCGTCTTTGCGTCATAGGCTAAACCGGTTGGCGTCTTCGCGACACCAATCGGAAAACGCTGCTTCACCTCGAGTGATTTTGGATCGAACGTTACGACTTCATTCGTGTCTTCGAGATTTAAGTATACGACGCCGTCAGCGACAACGGCTGATTCGCCGTCACCTTCAACCTTGATTGTGCCGACTACCTGACCGGTCTTCGCGTCGATGGCGCTGATGTCGTGCGAACCATGATTGTTGGTAAACACGCGCTTCGTGCCGGGATCGTAGTAGATTCCGTCTGGTCCTTTGCCGACGTCGATCTTATTGATCAGTTGCAAAGTCGTGGGATCGAACATCGAGACTTTGTTCTCACGTCCGTTGCTGGTGAATCCGTGCTTGAACTCGTTTGCCAGCGCAACGCCGTGAACGCCGGGCGTGTCCGCGATGGTCCCGATCAGCTTGCCATTGTCCGGATCGATCACGTCCACTTGCGTGCCGTGTGACAAATATAAACGACGCGCAACGCTGTCGATGGTTACGTAGTCAAAGCCACCATTGCCGGGAACGGGATAGCGAGTCTCGACTTTGTAACCAGCGCCGCTCTGAAACAAGACCCAAGCGGCCGACAAAATAATTATCGCACTCTTAATATTGATCATTACTTCTCCTTTCTCTGTGTCTTTGTGTCTCTGTGGTTTTCTTTAGGGTTGAGTTAACCACGGAGACACAGAGAGAATAGTCAAATTTGTTCCGAGTCAATCGTAGGCTCTCGGTGCAACATCGCATAAACGGTCGGCGTCACAATCAGCGATAACGCTAACGCCATCGTCAGCCCACCGATAACTGCAATCGCGAGCGGTTGCAACAACTCCGATCCGGCACCGATTGCGAGCGCTAAAGGCAACATGCCGAGCATTGCAGCCAGCGAGGTCATCAGCACCGGCCGGAATCGTCGTCGTCCCGATCGCAGCAGTGCTTGTCGTAACGTGTCGCCTGCGGCTAAATGCTCTTCGACAGCGTCCAGCATCAGGATTCCGTTTTTAGCGACGATGCCGACAATCATAATCATTCCCATCAAAGAAACCACGTTCAGCGTCGATCCCGTAATGAACAAAGCCAACAGCACGCCGCTCAACGCGAGCACAGCGCCAGTGACGATTGCAATCGGGTGCGCGTAGGAACGAAATTCAATCAGCAGGGTGATGAACACCAGCAGCACCGCCAGAATAAGCGCAATCGCCAGTTCACGAAAACTCGACTGCTGTTCCTGATACAACCCGCCATATTCGACTGTCATTCCCGGCGGCAGTTTCACGTTCTTTACTAATTGATCCTGGATCTGATGGATCGCAGTGCCGAGGTCGCTTCCTTCAAGACGTCCCGTCACAGCGACCATCTGCCGCAGGTTCTCACGCTCTATCTCTGCTTGACCGGGATCGATCTCAATGTCGGCGACCTGGTCCAAATGCAACAATTGACCTGATGAAGAACGAACCTGCAAAGCCTTCACTTTGTCGAGCGACGTGCGCACGTCCGCCGGAAAGATCACTCGCACTTTGATCAATCGATCCTGCTGCAAAATCGAGGACGAAGCTTCGCCTGACATCGCGGTCGTGATCGTCGCAGCGATGTCGTTGGCTGTCACGCCAAACTGAGAAGCTCGCAAAGGACTGATATTAAATGTGACCGCTGGGCCACTGATAACAATGCCGTTTTTCGTATCGACGACGCCATGAACTTTTTTGATCGCCGTTTCGACTTCGTCCGCCTTCGCCTGCAACGCGGCTGCATCTTCGCTGAACAGCTTCACTTCGATCGGTTCGGGGTTGCCTTGTAGATCTCCAATCACGTCTCCCACAATACCGACAAACTCTACATCGAGCGACGGCTCTGATTCAGCAATCTCTTCGCGAAGCTCAGCGATTACGTCTTCCGTACTGCGTTTGTGACCCTCTTTCAGCTTCACCGCAAAATCGCCCGTGTTGGGTTCTGTCACAAACAATCCCATCTCGAGACCGGTACGTCGCGAGTAGCTCTCGATCTCGGGAGTCTTCATTAATAGTTCTTCCACGTGTTGGAGCATGCGATCGGTTTCTGCGAGTGAAGAACCTGGAGGCGCGAGATAGTCGAGCACAAAAGCACTCTCGTCAAACTCCGGCAGAAACTCGGAGCCGAGTGTACGATACAACAGATAAGAGCCAGCCAGCACGAAGACGATCGTAGCAACGACGAGCCAGCGATTGTCCAACGCAACCGCGAGAACGGATTCATATCGCCTGATGATGGCTCCGAGAAATCTTCCGTGAGTCTCTTCATCCTCTGACTCGCCTCGATGGCCGGCCGGTTCAGCCTTAACGAATCGCTCCGCCAGCACCGGTGTGAAAGCGAGAGCAAGCACAAGCGAAGTGAGTAGTGCGACAGCCATAGTCAGCGCCAGAGATCGAAAGAATACTCCGGTCACACCCGTCAATATCGTCAAGGGAAGAAACACCACTACGGGTGTGATCGTTGAACCAATGATCGGAACAGTGATTTCAGAGACCGCGCTCTGGACTGCTTCTCGGCGCGACTGTCCGCGCGAGACGTGAGTGTAGATATTTTCGACAACGACGATCGCGTCGTCGATCACCAGCCCGATCGCCGCTGCCACTCCACCGAGCGTCATAAGATCGAAGCTGAGTCGCGCCAACCACATCGCAAGAAACGTCACGAGCACTGTCACCGGAATCACGAGGATCGCGACGAAGGTCGTGCCCCAATTGCGCAAAAAGGCATAGAGGATTACGACCGACAGCAACAGGCCGATGAGAATCGAATCGCGAACCGAATTGATCGATTCGCGCACCAATAACGACTGGTCGTAATAAGCCGCGACGCGCACATCTTTCGGAATCTGCCCGCGCATCGCGTTCAGTGCGGCTTTTACTTCATCGACAACTGCAACTGTGTTTGCATCAGGTTGCCGATTGATGTTTACCAATGCGGCAGGATGCCCATCGGCAGTGACGATCGTGTATTGCGGTTCGACGCCTGGAGCTACCGTTGCAACGTCACCTACAAGGACCGGCGCATTGTTCACAACAGCGACGACGATGCTGTTGAGTTCGTCAGGTCTCTTTGCCTGACCGCTGATCAGCGCCAGTTCGAGCTGATGATTCTCTTCGATCAGACCAGGCGAGACGATGACGTTCGAATTCTTGATCGCCTCGACAACTTGTTGGGCCGAGACATTGTGTGCCGCTAATCTGTCCGGGTCGATCGTGACGTGAAACTCGCGCGTCTTACCGCCAGCGACGCCGACAATTGCTACGCCGGGCAAGCGTGCGAGTTGTGGCCGAATAACGTAAGTTGCGAGTTCGGTGAGTGTGGCCTGATCGCGTTTGTCTGAGGTCAGGCTGTATCCGGTAACAGGGAATATGGCAAAAGTGAGCCGTTCGACATTTCGAATTTCGGCGGTGGGCGGCAGGGTCGAGAGCAGTTGCGACATTCGCGCCTGGACCAGTTGCAACTCCTGAAGGATGTTGCCATTCCAATCGAAGTAAAGATTGATCTCAGCCGAGCCGCGCGCAGTCTTTGATCTGATCCGCGCGATTCCGGGGATGCCATTCATCGCCTCTTCAATGGGGCGGGTAATGGAAACGAGCGTTTGCGCGGCAGGAGCCTCACCGTTATCGACGATGATGACGATTCGAGGGAAATCGGTTTGCGGAAAGATGGCGACGGGCAGTTGCCAGGCAGCATACAGACCAGCCGCGCAGAGCAGCGCGACGATCACGACGATCGCTCGAGACTGGTATGAGACAACGCGAGCAAGTTTCATCTCTAATCAGTGTTCATCCGCCTTTTCCGCGGATATCTGCGGCTCAACCTTTGTCCCATCAGGTAGAGCGTAGTTGCCCTCAACTACAACAGTCTCACCACCCTTAAGCCCTTCAACGATCTCGAACTTGTCACTCGTGCGAATGCCGATCGTGACTTTCGTTTCGTGGGCCACGTTTTGATCGTCGACGACCATCACTGTTCCTTCGTCCGCATTGCTGGCTTCGAGTGTTACCGCTGACGCGGGCACGACGATGGCGTCGTCTTTGGAATTGGCGAAGACGGTCACTTGTGCCGCACCGTTCGCGCGCAACTTTCCCTCGCCGTTGCCGAGCGTCACCCAAACTTCAACCGTGCGATTCGTCGGATCACTGGAACGACTCAAGAGCGTTACTTGTCCGTGCATCTCTTCCGCTGAAGTATCCGTAGGCACGACCGTCGCAGCGTCTCCGGTCTTGAGTTGAGCCACAGCGCTGTCGGCAAACGGCGCTTTCACGATCACCGTGCTTGTATCAGCAATCGTCACCAACTTCGCTCCGGCGGAAGCGAATTCACCTTCGTATTGAAACTGATCGGTAACGATGCCAGTGATTGGCGAACGAATCGTCGCGTAACCGAGTTGCGCATCGAGATTCGCGACGCGCTGTTGTGCCTGTGCTGTGCGCGCTGCGGCAAGTGCGCGATCGTTTGGATTCAGCGAATGCGATCGCAATGCGATCGTCTGTTCCTGCAAACGCAGCTCGTCCTCGGCTGTTGTCAGTTCGAGTTGCGAGACTTCGAGGTCTTTTTTCGAGATGCCGCCTCGCTCAAACAACGCGCGGCGACGCTCGTATGTCGCGCGAGTGTTGTTCACTTTCGCGCGTGCGTCGAGTAGTGCTTTCTGATCCTCGGCGTTAGTTTTAGGGATCGTGCCGGTGATGAGACTGCGCTCATTCGCTCGTGCTTCGTTGAGCGCAGCAATTGCTTCGGCTCGTTGCGCCTGAAGATCGCGCGACTCCAGCACAGCGATGACTTCTCCGGCGCGCACGATCTTGTTTTTCAACAGCGACATCTGCTTTATCTGCGCACTGATCTTCGCGCTGACGTCGGCTTTTTCGCGCGGCCAAATCGTGCCGATTGCTGTAATCGGCGCAGCGATGTTGCCTTTTTCTGCTTTGGCAACTTTGACGCTGACGACCGGCGTTACTTCTTTTTCAGCTTCTGTTGCAGAGCTCTTCAAGCGCCAGATGATCAGCGCGACAAGCACCAGCACCACCAAACCGATGCCTCCCACGATCAGGACCCGATTTCTCAGACGAACGATTCGCGCCCGTCTCTGCTCGGCCAGAAGACGATCGACCTCTTCATCCGGGATCTTGTTCGGTTCGTCACTCATTTTGATTCTCTCTGTGTCTCTGTGTCTCTGTGGT
>DATFHH010000145.1:0-65560 GCA_035248565.1 Pyrinomonadaceae bacterium
TTCAGTAACGCCGAAGGCGTTCACTAATTTCAGCCCACGGGTTGGAGCGCAGCGACAACCCTGGGATCGCGATTTGGAAGTTAGTCAAACGCTGAAAGCGTTCGGCAATTGGCGAACTCTTTCAGAGTTTCATCGCTCGGACAGGCTTCCCAAGGTTCTCGCTCGCGCTCGAACCTTGGGCTAAAATTAGCCAACGCCTTCGGCGTTACTTGTCCTTCGGCGCAAACTGCATCACTACCCTACTCTCGGAATCTAAGTTAGGAAGCTGCTCGACAACTTTCGGCAATTCGACAGTGACGATCTGCCACACAACGTCCAAGTTAACGCCGAAATAATCATGGATCAACCGATCGCGAGCTCCCGCCATGCTCTTCCATGGCACGCCGGTATGAGTTGTCCGAAACTCTTGCGACAACCGTTTCGTGGCTTCACCTAAGATCTCCAAATTGCGAATGACAGCATCTTGGGTCTTGGTGTCCTTCAAAAAAGACTGATAGTCGAAGCCGGTTAAGTACTCCGAAATACGCTGAATGGACTCGCGGATGTCGCTGAGTAGTTCTCGATCACTTCGCTTAGACATAAACGACGGTTTCGGAAATACTTTTCGCTACGTGTTTAACTCGAATATTCTGAATTCCGGCGGGTGTTAGAACCTCAACTTTACTACCCAACAGTGCTTCTAAATAATCAACCAAATCTAAAAACTGGAATCCAATTGGGCGCTCAAACTCTACGAGCAAATCAATATCGCTCGTGTCATTAGCCTGACCTTTCGCGTATGAACCAAATAGTCCGATCTTACTAACCCCAAATTCGGCAGCCAGATGCTCTCGTTCCCTTTGAAGCAATTGAATAATTCTGTCACGCGTCAACATGGCGCCTCACCTCCTAGTTCACTCTCACACGCTCATGATCTCTTGTTCTTTGCTCCGCGATAGTTCGTCGATTTTGGAGATGTAGGTGTTGGTAAGTTTTTGGATTTCGTCAAGGGCGTCGCGTTCGGCATCTTCGGAGATGCTTTTGTCTTTGAGCATCTTCTTCAAACGATCGTTACCGTCGCGGCGAACGTTGCGAATCGCCGTGCGATGATCTTCAGCAATGTCGTGCACTTGCTTAGCGAGTTGTTTACGACGCTCTTCGGTGAGTGGAGGAATCGGAATACGCACCAGCTTGCCATCGTTTGAAGGATTCAGACCGAGATCCGCTGCGCGTATCGCTTTCTCGACGGCGCCGATCTGACTCTGGTCCCACGGCTGCACTGTGAGCATTTGCGGCTCGGGCGCGTGGACCGATGCCATCTGGTTCAGCGGCGTCATCGTGCCGTAGTAATCAACCATCACGGTGTCCAGGAGACTCACGGCAGCACGACCAGTGCGGACAGTTGCAAGCTTGCGCCTGAAGTCTTCGATAACGGTTTCCATTCGTGGCCGCGTTTCCTTGATTACGTCTTTTTCACTCATCTCGCTGAACTCCGCTAAAGTGATTATCAACCAACCTTGGTTCCCACTCCGCGCTCACCAGTAATCACGCGTTTGATATTTCCCGCCTCTCGCATGTTGAAGACAATGATCGGAAGATCATTATCCATGCACAGAGAGATCGCCGACGCGTCCATCACCTTGAGTTGCCGCTCGAGCACTTGGCGATACGTAATCTCGTTGAAAAGCTCCGCAGTAGCGTCGGTCATCGGATCGGCGGAGTAGACGCCATCGACCTTGGTTGCTTTCAAAATTATATCGGCTTTGATCTCCAACGCGCGCAACGCGGCGGCAGAATCTGTGGTGAAGTATGGGTTGCCCGTACCCGCGGCGAAAATGACAACTCGGCCCTTTTCCAGATGTCGCACAGCGCGACGGCGAATGAACGATTCGGCCAACTGCGGTATATCGATAGCAGACAACACACGCGTGTGAACGTCAACTTGCTCGAGCGCATCCTGTAAGACGACCGCGTTCATCACGGTTGCGAGCATGCCGATGTAGTCTGCTGAGGAACGGTCCATATTGCCGGCGCTCTTCGAGACACCGCGAAAGATGTTGCCGCCGCCGACGACCACGGCGACTTGCACGCCGAGATCGTGGACCGCTTTCAGTTCTTCGGCGACGCTTCGAGCGACGTTGACGTCGATGCCGTAGCTCTGCTCGCCCATGAGAGCTTCGCCTGAGATCTTCAGCAGAACTCTACGATAGAAGAGATTGGAATTGTCGATGGTCATCGGATTAACAATAGGTCCTATAAGTCATATGGGACCTAGACGACTTATTTCAGCATCGCGGCTACTTCACCACCAAAGTCGTCGTCGCGGCGTTCGAGGCCTTCGCCCATTTTGTAGCGTGTGAATCTACGAATCGCAATGCGCTCGCCGGTTTTCGCAACCTTTTCCGTCACCAGCTCGCCGACAGTCTTCGCCGGATCTTTCACAAACGGTTGATCGAGCAAAACTGTCTCCTCGTAAAATTTGTTCAGCCGCCCTTCGACGATCTTATCGATCACCTGCTCGGGTTTATTCGCGTTTTTAGGATCGTTCTTCGCCTGCGCCCTCGCGATCTCGCGCTCTTTCTCGAGCACGCTCGAGGGAACCTCCTCACGCGAAACGTAACGCGGCTCGGCTGCCGCGATGTGCATCGCAATGTCTTTTACCAGTTGCTGAAACTCTTCACCGCGCGCCACGAAATCAGTCTCGCAGTTTAACTCCACCAGCACGCCGACCTTCCCACCCATGTGAATGTAAGAACCAACAATTCCTTCCGCTGCGACACGGCCAGCGCGCTTTTGCGCAGACGCCAATCCGCGTTTGCGCAGAATCTCTACCGCCTTATCTTCGTTTCCATCTGCTTCGACGAGTGCATTCTTGCACTCCATCATTCCTGCTCCGGTCTTCTCTCGAAGCTGCTTTACCGCCGCTGCTGTTATTTCAGGCATGATTACGAATTTCTCCGAGTACTATATTATTTGTGTTCAATGAAAAACGCAGCCCGGCGGATGGTCCGCTTGAAGGCTGCGCTCACCGATGAGTAAGGATATCGCTTAGCTCGCCGCCACGACAGATTCAGTGCTTTCATCGGGCGCCGCCTCAGTTTCCGCGGCATCTGCGCCCTGTGATGTCATGGATTCGGATTGCGCCTGCCCGCTGCCGACGCCGCCGCTGAAATCGTCATCTGAAGCCAGCTCTGATGCGAGAACATCGCCTGCGCCACCACTGGCTTCGCCTTCACCCGGTTCTTCAGTCGGCCCGGTCGGCGGAACAACACCGCCTTCGGTAGCGATTTGATTACCTTCGACAATCGCGTCGGCGATTCGCGAGGCAAACAGGCGCACAGCCCGCAAGGCGTCGTCGTTTCCGGGTATTACGTAGTCGATCCCTTCGGGAGAACAGTTTGTATCGACGACTGCGACGATCGGAATCCCGAGACGATTAGCTTCAGCAACTGCGATCTCTTCCTTCTTGACGTCGATAATGAAGATGGTGTCTGGAAGACGCGACATCGACTTAATGCCCGAGAGATTCTTGTTCAAACTCTCGCGCTCGCGATCGAGCTTGATGCGCTCCTTCTTGGTCAGCTTCTCGTAGCGGCCATCGGTCTGCATGCTCTCGAGGTCTTTGAGACGCTTGATCGATTTTTGGACCGTCTGAAAATTGGTGAGCAGACCGCCGAGCCATCTCTGATTAACGTAGAACTGGCTGCATCTCTCAGCCTCTTCACGAATCGCGTCCTGCGCTTGTCGCTTGGTACCCACAAAAAGAACTGTCTTGCCTTTGTCCTCTGCGATGAGGTTCGTGACGAAGGCGATCGCTTCGCGAAACATTCGCTGCGTCTTTTGCAGGTCGATGATGTAAATGCCATTGCGCTCGCCAAAGATGTACTCCTTCATCTTTGGATTCCAGCGCCTTACCTGGTGGCCGAAGTGAACGCCGGCCTCCAGCAACTCTTTCATGGTAACCGAAACCAAACTAAAGTCTCCTTCTCGCTAATTGGTTTAATGTACTCACCGCAGCCTCTGTACTTCTTAGCGTAAGCAACCAATCGTGCCGCGGCAATGGGATTAATATAGGTCCTATAGGACCTATAAGACCTATCGTTTCGAAAACTGGAATCGTTTCCGAGCACCCTTTTGTCCGTACTTCTTGCGTTCCTTGATACGAGGATCGCGTGTCACCAGACCTGCATGCTTCAACGCAGGACGGAGATCCCCATTGTACTCGAGCAGCGCCCGGGTGATGCCATGTCTGATCGCTCCGGCCTGACCAGCGGGACCACCGCCAGTGACGTTGATGACGAGGTCAAACTTATTTGTGGTTTCAGTCAGCTGCAGCGGCTGACGAATAATCATCCGCAGGGTTTCATTGGGGAAATAACGGTCAAAGGGTTTGTGATTGACCTTGACTTCGCCCGCGCCGGGTCGCAGATAAACTCGGGCCGTTGCCGATTTGCGCCGCCCGGTTCCGTAATACTGAATTTCAGCCACAGTAGTCTTTCCTCTTATCTCTTACTAAGCTTGTTTTGAATTGGTTTTGTGAGTCAGGTCGAAAGGTTGGGGGCGCTGGGCTGAGTGCGGGTGTTCGGCATCGGCGTAAACCTTGAGCTTCTTTGCCATCGCCTTGCCGAGCTTGTTCTTCGGCAACATGCCCTTGATGGCGAGTTCGATTACTCGCTCCGGGCGCTTGGCAATCATCTCTTTTGCGGTGGTCTGTCTCAGACCTCCGGGATAAAGAGTGTGATGGCGATAAAGTTTCTGCTCAACTTTGTTTCCCTTCAACACGGCTTTTCGCGCATTGATCACAACGACGTGATCGCCGGTGTCGAGGAAGGGAGTCCATTGCGGACTACGCTTGCCGGTCAGTATTGACGCAACCTCAGACGCCAGATGCCCAACGGTTTGACCGCTCGCATCTACCACGTACCATTTTCGTCTTCCAGCGAGTTCCTTCCCGCTGGGGAAGTATGTTGACATAGATAACTATCTCTGTTTTCAGCGAATAAAACGCGAACGGTTAGGATACCGAAGGGGCAAAAAGGTGTCAAGGCAACAAGCGCCAGTGTTTTTCGGCTTTGTGAGCCACAAAGATGCACAAAAACTCACAAGGCCAACCGGCTGTTAACAGTTGTATGCATGTGTCTTCTCTTGTAAACACTTTCCTCTGAATCTTCGCAAGTTTCGATCATTGCGCTAGTGAATCAACCAGCACAGCCATGGTACAAATGTTGCTGAAATCCTCTTGACCTTATTGTCTCAACGGCAACACGCGACCTATGCGAACTCTCACCAATACGAGGTGTCTACATGAATCACAGCAGCAAAGTCTCCCCTTCATTTTCCTCTGCCCATCGTCTCGCTCAGTTGGTAATCGTATTTTCAGCAATATTGTCCGCAGTTAATTTGGTAGCCATCGCAGTCCGGTATCGACAAGTGTTAATCGATGACAGCGATTGGCAGATCATAGGTGTACTGCAAGCGTTTGCCATTCTGGCGACGGGAATTTTCTTCCTGATCTGGTTTTACTGCGCGCATCAGAATCTGCGAGCCCTCGGGATCCGCAGAGGCCGATATTCTTCACCATGGTCTATCTTATTATTTTTCGTGCCGTTTCTTAACTTGTATTATGGCTACGACCTCGTCAAAGAACTTTGGAGACAGAGCAGCCCGGATCTTGGTTTTTCAGATGACTTCTTGAAACAGCATGCATCGACTCTCAAGCAGTATCCAACAAAAACTTCGCGGATCGGCTTGTGGTGGGGCTTCACCATTGCCTCAAGCTTCATGGCAAGAACTTCGTTACTGCTGCTCTCTTCACCCACCGTCAGCAATTCCGAATTCGTCTCCGCGACGTGGATGAATATGATTGCCGACGCCCTCAGCATAGCAGCAAGCATAAGCCTAATACTTGTGGTTAAGGATACGGATGAACGTCAGGAAGAGAAACACCGGCGACTAACTATAAATGTGGCTTCGCAGCAGATGACCGAGCTTTTGCCAACGTAAGAACTCAAAATTTAGACAAGGGTCACCAGCACTATTTCTTTGGATCGCTGAGACCTATGTTTCGGACGTTCTCAATCTCACGACGCGTAGTAGTTCGAATGAAGTTGCGGCGACCGCACAGACTATCTCCGAATTCATGTTCGCCGCTGATCATCTTCTGAAAAAGGCCCTTCGACTTTGAAAGCCGAAGGGCCTCTTTCTCAGCATCTGTATCCGGCAGTTAAGGTTTGTCAGGAGTCTTGGTTGTCGCCGGCTCGTTTTTCTTGAGTTTCGGCGGGGCCGATTCGGCCGGCTTCTGCTGATCGCCGTCCGGAGTTGTTGTCGTGTCGTCGGGTGTTGGTTGACGACGTTTCAGAGTCGGCCGTCCGGGAGCGCCGCCTTCATCGCCTGCCGCGATTGCTCCAGCCGTCGAAGCGCGTGCGTTTGAAAGTCTTAACAAGCGGCCCTTCACTCGCTGAAACTCGGAACTGCTGATGACATACTCTTCGTGCTCTGGGAATCTTGCAGCCAGCGCAAGCGCCGCTGCTCTGCGATCCGGTGGCGCTGGGTGTGTCGCAAAAGCGCGCGAGATGAAACCCGGCTTCTTCTTGTTCTTTGCTTCCAACTTCTCAAACATCGTCGCCATCGCACCTGGATCGTAGCCCGCAGCATACATGTACTGAACGCCGAGTTTATCGGCCTCCTCTTCCGCGGCGCGGCTAAACTTCATAAAGATGCCGAGTAGTCCGATGCCGGCCGTGTTCTGGTAAATCATTCCGGGAATGCCGCCGAGGAAGATTGAACCAGCAATCGCGGCGTACTCAAGTAAGCTGCCTTTGGTTTGATTTTCGACTGCGTGCCTGGCTGCAACGTGCGCGATTTCGTGGGCCATCACTCCGGCCAGTTCGGCTTCATTATCAGCAGCGAGAATGAGTCCTTTATTTACGTAAAAGAAACCGCCCGGTAGCGCGAACGCGTTTACTTCGTCCGAATCGATGACCTTGATCGTAAACGGCACTTTGGCGTCAGAGTGCAGCACGATATTCTGGCCAACGCGGTTCACGTACTCAGTGATGACAGGATCGTCGACAAACTTGGCTTGGCGATCGACTTCCGCAGCCGCTTCGCGACCCATCCGCACTTCTTTTTCAGTGGAGCCGCTCATCTTCGCGATGATTCCGGTATTAATATTCCGCTTGCCGATCATGGCAGGGTCTTCGTTGGTCGAAAGTGGCTTGGTTGACTTCGCAACCGTGGGCGCGGGCGTGGTCGTCGTCGCCGCCGGCTCAGTCTTCTTCTGCTCCTTCGGGTCCGCCTGGCTTT
Organism: Pyrinomonadaceae bacterium; assembly: GCA_035248565.1. Taxonomy (GTDB): domain Bacteria; phylum Acidobacteriota; class Blastocatellia; order Pyrinomonadales; family Pyrinomonadaceae; genus PSRF01. Next base: position 7,285 of record DATFHH010000145.1, read on the forward strand.
GGCTGGTCTTTGCCGTTTGGTCGGCTTGCTTAGTATCTGGTGTTTGAGCAACCGCCGCCACCGAGCCCACCAGAAGTGATGCAGTTAAAACAAAAGCACTAGTGGCACGGGAGAAGTTATTCATCTTAAAACCTCCAAAGAATCGAACGACCTGAGGGCAGGGGTAGTCTGTTTTCGCTAATTTCAGACGCGCAGTCTATGATGACAGCTTTGGCGGCTTGGTTGTGTGCCCTAACACAACTTCCTGGGGAGGTTTGCGACCGTTGCGCCTAATGTTTAGCGTTGATACTCAATATACCGGGATCGCAACCCAGAGTAAACAAAGACAGCGCAAGAATTGACTCATGCCCGACGAGAAAAGCAAAAATCGACCAACGGTTTCGATTATCGGAACGGGTCGTCTTGGAACGACGCTGGCTTTGTCGCTCGCGAGCCGCGGATATCACATCCGATCACTGGTTGCACGACGGGCGAATAGCGCGCGCAAAACTGCCACACTTTTAGAGGAAGACGTCCAAGTCGTGGCTGCAAAGGATGTGCGTTCACTAAACCCCGCCGATGTTTTTCTGATCACTGTCCCAGACGATCAGATCGCCAACGTTGCGGCCGAACTCACTCATGTAGGCACCCGTTCGAAAGTGACTACAGCGCTGCACACCAGTGGCGCATTGTCAGCTGACGTGCTCGCTCCGTTAAGTAAGAACGGATGGCATACGGGGTCGATTCATCCACTTGCTTCTATCAGCGATGCGTCGAGCGGCGAGTCGGCACTGCGCGGAGCGTTCTGGAGTGTTGAAGGTGATAACGTCGCACTGCGAGTGGGTAAAACCATTGTTCGGGACCTGAATGGCAAGAGCTTTTCGATCCGTTCTGAGGATAAACCGCTCTACCACGCGGCGGCGGTAATGGCGTCGGGAAACGCCGTCGCGCTGTTCGACGTCGCATTGGAAATGCTGGCCGAGTGTGGACTGACACGAGACACAGCGAGACGGATATTGTTGCCGCTGATTGAAAGTACGGTGCGCAGTCTCGCAACTAAAGATCCGGCCCAGGCGCTGACAGGAACTTTTTCCCGTGGCGATCTGGAAACCGTGAAGCGTCATCTCGCTGCGCTGAAGCGTGATCAACTTGCCGATGCTTTAGAGCTTTATCGAATCCTGGGCAAGCGCTCCTTGAAACTGACGAAGAAGCATCCACAGATTACACAGATTCTTAAATCGGTGTAATCTGCGTAATCTGCGGATAGATTAACGATATGCAACCCACACCAACCGCGAGTTACAGTTTGACACTGCGCATCAGACTCTCTTCGCGTGCCGGTTCACTCGGCGAGTTGACGATGGCGATCGGTCGCGCCGGCGGTGACATCGGCGCCATCGACATCGTCACAGTCGGCAACAACTACATCATTCGCGACATCACCGTCAGTTCTGTTTCGAGTAAGCACGGCGAACAGATCGTCGAAGCTGTCAAAGATGTCGATGGCGTCGAATTGCTGCAAGTCTCCGATCCGACGTTTCTCATGCACCTCGGCGGCAAGATCGAAGTAGTGTCGAAGGTGCCCTTGAAAACTCGCGCGGATCTCTCGATGGCCTACACGCCCGGCGTTGCGCGAATCTGCGATGCGATCAAAAACGATCCGGATAAACTCTTTACACTGACGATTAAGAAGAACACTGTCGCAATCATTACAGACGGAACAGCAGTGCTTGGTCTCGGCGATATTGGTCCAGCAGCGGCGATGCCGGTGATGGAAGGCAAGGCCATGCTGTTCAAAGAGTTCGCGGGCGTCGACGCGTTTCCGATCTGTTTGAACACGAAGGATCCGGATGAGATCGTGCGCACGGTGAAGATGATCTCGACTGCATTCGGTGGTATCAACCTCGAAGACATCTCCGCCCCGCGATGTTTCGAGATCGAAGATCGACTCAAAGAAGAGCTTGATATTCCGGTTTTTCATGACGACCAGCACGGCACCGCAGTCGTCGTTCTGGCGGCTTTAATCAATGCGCTCAAGTTAGTGGACAAACAGATGGGCGAGATCAAAGTTGTGGTGAACGGAGTCGGCGCAGCCGGCGTGGCTTGCACCAAGATCATCATGGCTGCGGGTGTGCAAAACATCATCGGGTGTGATCAAACAGGCGCGCTTTATCGCGGCCGCAAAGAGAACATAAACTGGGTGAAAGATTGGTACGCACAAAACACGAATCCGAACGAGGAGAAGGGAACAGTTCACGAAGTTATCAAGGGAGCGGACGTGTTTCTTGGTTTGTCAGTGCCCGGTGTGATTGATGCGGAAGACGTGAAGCGGATGGCGGAGAAGCCGATCGTTTTTGCGATGGCCAATCCAACGCCTGAGATCATGCCGGAGGACGCGGCGCCATACGTTGCAGTGATGGCCACAGGCCGCTCGGATTATCCGAACCAGATCAACAACGTACTCTGTTTCCCTGGCATCTTCCGCGGTGCGCTTGCCTGTCGTGCGGCACGTATTAACGAGGAGATGAAACTCGCCGCCGCGAATGCGATTGCCGGGATCATCACCGATGCGGAGTTGCATCCCGAATACATCGTGCCGTCAGTTTTTGATAAACGAGTCGCGGAAGCCGTCGCACGTGAAGTCGAAGCGGCAGCGTATCGCACTGGCGTCGCCCGCCGTAAATAATCATTTGTGTATTTTGTGCATTTTTGTGGCGAAGAGATACGCCCGCTGGTCCAACTCCGTGATCTTGTCGATCACACTGATAACCGCCGCACTCCAAGGAGGTTAGCCTTGCGAACTATTGCGCAGTTCTTTTGCGATGAGCGGAACGATGCGGCGCGGCACGTCGATCGCAGCCTTAATGTGACGCGCATGCGTGAAATGCCCGGCGACGTATATTCCACGCACGTTGGTCTCGAAGGTTTCCGGATCGTAAACGGGAACCTCCGTGAGTTTTCCCGGTTCAGTTTCGACGCCGAGTCTTTTTAATAACATCAGATCTGCATCGCTGCCGACGAGCACGAACACGACATCATTTCGAAGCGTCAACGATTCGCCCGTTTCAGTTGTTAACCTCACGTCGGTCTCAGTGATCTCGTCGACGTTTTTGTAAAGAACAATCTCTAACCGGCCCAACTCAATCTGTGCTTCGAGCGGCGTTCGCACCCAGTGCTTCATCGCACCGGCTTTGGGATCGCGGTTCTCCCAGTCTTCGCGCCAGAGCGCCATCGTGGTGCGCGCCCCTTCTTCAGCAAGAAATAGCGCGGCTTCGGCGGCGCTATTGCCGCCACCAACCACCAGCGCGTCTTTGCGTACGTAAGCATACGGCTCAAGAAACAGGTGATGGACCTTCGGCAGATCCTCACCGGGCACATCGAGCCGGCGAGGTTTTTCCATCGCACCAATCGCAAACAGCAGACGACGGGCCTGATATTCAGCGACCTCCGTTTTGACAACAAACCCTTCGCTAATATTCCCGCTGACATCAAGGACCTTTTCGCCAGTGTTGATGTGCAGGTCGAGATTCAAAACGAAATGAATGTAGTGCGACAGCAACTCCTCGCGCGTCGGTTTTTCACGCACCGGCTTGAGCGTTCCTTCGTGCATCTCCACTTCATTCGGCGTGGAGAACATTGTGCGACCGATCGGATACTGGCGGATCGTGTTGGCGATCGTGCCTTGCTCGATGACGAGATAACTCAGACCTTCACGCGCCGCCGCTTCCGCAGCAGAGAGTCCCGCCGGTCCCGCGCCGATAATGATGAGATCCATTTTCATCCGCGTTCATCCGTGGCAAAAATCTCGCCGTGTGCAACGACCACGGCTGGTCCACCAACCTTCACTTCTTCAACGTTTCCCGCCTCGCCTTTGACGTCGAGATTGATGCGGCTCGGACGGTGAATAAAATCGCCCTGCTCGATTATGAATTTATAACGGCCGTTCTCGGGCTCCAATGTCAGAGCACCATGATGCACCAGGTAAGCGCCCAACGCTCCACACGCGCTGCCGGTCGCGGGATCTTCAGGGATGTTGTCGGCAGGAGCAAAGAAGCGAGCGTGCGCGCGTGACGCTCCGATCTCGATCGTCTCGCGTGTAAAAGTATGACATCCAGTTGCACCGCGGCGAATGTAAATTTCAGCAAGCAACGCAGCGTTCACACGACAATCGCGCAAGTCAGCAAGCGAACGAATCGGAACCGCCAGACACGACAAGCCAGTCGTGATCACCTGGATCGGAAGCGTCTCGTCGAGATCCTCACGCGCGAGTCCTAAAGCACGTGCGACTTCGGCCTGTTCGTGTGCATCGTCGATCTCATCGAGGATTGCGAACGGGCCCTGAGTCATCACCACCTGCACCGGTTGCCCGTTTTTAAATTCGATATCAACCGGCAACACTCCGATTCCAACTTCGTGAAGAATGTGCTGCCAACCGTTGCCATTGTCCGGAAGAGGGACCACACCTTCGCGCGCGAGTGCATTCCAGGTGCCGACGACTGGATGACCAGCAAACGGAATCTCGCGCGTGGGCGTGAAGATGCGCAAGCGCCGTAAGACCTCTTCCGAGTCAGACTTCAGCACGAAGACAGTCTCTGACAGATTCATCTCCCTCGCGATCTTCAGCATCAGCTCGTCGCTGATACCTTCTGCGTCAGGAAACACGGCGAGCGGATTTCCGGCAAACGCCTTGTCAGTGAATACGTCGAGTTGCAGGAAGCGGTAGTTGGGCATGGTTTAGAAGATTTGAATTGTAATTAAACCAATTTCCCGCAGGACCGCAAAGTCTATCCACAGATTCACAGATTCCAGACTCGCTCTGCGCGAAATGTTTTTCGCCATTATGTCATTACGGATCAGAGAGCACGGAACCACGGGAAGTCTTACGTAAACATAGGAATTGTAGGTAACAACATAATGAATTCAATCAAACTCCTCTTTGTCATTTCTATGTTGGTATTTGCAACCGGCTGCCCAAAATATCGGCCCAATGTAGACTTCAAGAATCCAGACAGCTTTGTCAGTAAGCTGAATGCCTATATCACAACACGCCAGGCAGCTTATGTAACTGCACTGGGCTCAGTCCCCGACGGACCAGCGAAAGCAAAGGTGATTAGGAATGAACTTATTGAAGATGTCGTGCCCTACGTTGATGGCGCCTACATAGACTTCATCACCGATCTTCAAGCGGGCAGAGACCGCACCAACTTCGTAGCTGATCTCGTGGAACTCGGAACCAGCGCCGCAGTTGGTATTACGAAAGGTGAGCGACCGCTGCAGATACTCGGAGTCGCTTTAACCGCTTTCAGGGGCGGTCGAAGATCTGCTGACCTCAACTTTTATCGAGAGCAGACCACTCCAGTTTTGATAACCAAGATGGATGGCAACCGAGCGAAAGTGCGCGCCACGATTCTGACCAGAGAAAAGGACAGCGTTGCCGATTATCCAATCGGCGCCGCAATTTCAGATATCGTTGACTACTACAATGCGGGAACACTCGTACGAGCTTTTACCGAATTAAGCAAAGACACCGCCCTTGAGACGAGGAGTTCTGAAGACAAATTACTGAAGGTAAAAGTACCCACAACGCCCGAAGCAACCCAAGAAATAAGGAACTTATCTGTGGCCGCGACCAAGATTATCCAAGAACTAGCTAGAGAGCTTAGGGATGCAGCCACGAGGGATGCAGCCACGAAGAGATTGCAAAGCATAGTTGCAACACTGGAAAAAGACACAGATCTTGCTCCGATTGTGAAGAACGCAAATATTTCCTCGAAGGATACCGATGGCGCTAATCTGCGAACACGCTTGATCGAAATTAGAAGGAGCTTGGCCTTAGTAAATAACAACAACCTGCTTAACAAACTGAACCAAGCTATTGTGGATAGTGAGCCAGCGGAGAGCCCTAGCCCATCACCTAGTCCGTCGCCATCTGCCTCGCCGACGCCGAGTCCATCGCCTAGCCCGTCACCTTCTGCTTCGCCGGCGGCAACGGCATCGCCGAGTCCTGTTGTCTTAACCAAGTGATACGCCCATGGCTCAACATGAGCATTAAAGGAGGATAAAATGGCTGCAATACCACGCGCTTATCCAAAGAACATCAGTTCTCTTAAAGGTCTGGAACTGACCTGCGAGAACGACGAAGCCAATCTCTTCGCTAAATTAGTGAGTTTGGATCTGGGAATAAACGAAAACGGGGAGGAGGTTACCGCGGCAAGCTATGATGATGACGTTGGAGATATGGAGCTAGGTAATCTTATCTTTGAACAGTTTACGACCGAAAATGATGCCCTCAGTCGCATAGCCATTCACCAAGCGCAGAATGAGCCTCTTGTTTGCAAGGGGCGCATCTTCATCAATAATCAAGTTGCCAACGTACTAGTGTTTCGAGCGAATGCATGACCGGTGGGTCTCCCGCCATCACAACTTGAGGTCAATAGAACTGAGAATTAAGCAGCTAAAAGGAGTGTCAATCATGCCAGTACTAAGAAAAGGCTCATCTGGACCGAACATCATCACGCTACAGTCAACTTTAAAACAACTCGGCTTTGATCCAAACGGCATTGATGGAATGTTTGGACCGGGCACCGAGGCGGCCGTAATTGCTTTTCAAAAAAGCAAAGGGCTGACGCCTGACGGAATTGTTGGACCAAAAACTATGGCCGCCCTGCAAGCCAACACTACGGTTGCCGGCGCTACCGTTGGTACTACGACCAGCGGTGCTTCGATGGTTACCGGTACTGCCGTCGTTGCCGCTCCTGCAACTGCCGCAACGGTCAACGTCACTGTTGATCAGGTCACGAAGATGTTTCCCGGCGTGCGGCGGGTCAACATTGAGGAGAATCTTCCGTTCGTAATGAACGCGTTGACTGCTGCCGATCTTGGTGACAAAGATATGGTCTTGATGGCGCTTGCCACGATTCTCGTTGAGACTGGAAACTTTACACCGCTCAATGAACGACAATCGAAGTTCAATACTCCGCCTGGAGGTCCGCCCTTTGCTAAGTACGATCATCGGGCTGACTTAGGCAATCAGGGCCCACCGGATGGGAAAAATTTCAGAGGCCGTGGTTACATCCAGCTCACTGGGCGTTCTAACTACAAAATACACGGCGCAGCAATCGGCTTGGGCAATGAGTTGGTTACCACACCGACACTGGCGAATCAGCCGGATATCGCTGCTAAATTGCTCGCCAGTTTTCTGAAAAGCAAAGAAGCGAAGATTCGCAAGGCCCTGGCTCGAAATGATTTGAAGACCGCTCGCAAACTGGTCAATGGTGGCTCTCATGGCCTCCCGCAGTTCAAGACGGCCTTCAACATTGGACGCACTGTAATCACGTAACTGCGCCGTCTTTCCACACACTGTCGCAGCGTGCAGGGCGTCGATGCTTCTCTCGCGGGAGAATCGACGCCTCTCATCTTCGCGTGCGCCTTTGACTTGGATCCTGACGCGCTGTTAAAAGACTTCTCAAAGATTGCTGCACCCGTTCCATGAAGGAATTTTTAGATTGAGATGACCAGTGCCGCCTTTGAGCTCAGGAACCTGCGCAGCATTCTGCTTCCAATCACAACCCCTTTCCGTTCTGATCTTGTTGATCATTCCGCCCTCCGATACAACGTGAAACGGTGGACCACCACCGGTATAGGAGGCTACGTCGTTCTCGGTTCGACGGGAGAGCGTGCGCATCTTGAAGAACGCGAATATCTCGACGTGGTGGAAACCACACGTGAGATCGTGCCGCGCTCGATGTCCTTTATTGTTGGTGCAGGTCAGCAAAGCACGATTGGCACGATTAGAGAAATCAAGCGAGCAGCAGAAGCAGGCGCTGATGCAGTGCTCGTCATAACTCCGCATTACTACCGCGCTGCCATCACTCAGGAAACGCTTGTCAGTTACTACAGAGACGTGGCGGATGCGTCGCCTGTTCCGTTGCTGCTTTATAGTATGCCCGCCCTCACTGGAATTAAGATCGAGCCGGCAACTGTGGCACGATTGAGTGAACACCCAAACGTTATCGGGGTGAAAGACAGTTCCAACGACACTGACGGATTTCGGCAAACAGTGCAGCTTTGTCCGGCTGAATTTGCAGTAATGACCGGCAACGGAACTGTCTTTCTCGAGGCGCTGCAAGCCGGCGCCACCGGCGCAATACTCGCAGTTGGTTGTGTGGTCCCAGAGATCTGCGTCGAGATCTTTCGTGCCTTCAAAGCTGATGAACTAACCTGCGCTTCTCTGCTGCAAACCAAGCTCACGCCTCTCGCGGCCGCAGTGACAACTCGCTTCGGTATCGGCGGATTGAAGTTCGCCCTCGACTTGGCTGGATACCGGGGCGGCGCGGTGCGCGCACCGCTGCAAGCTCCCGACGAGAGCGCTCGAGCAGAGATCTCAAAGCTGCTCGACGATGCCACGTCAGCTCTTGCCGAAAAATAGAACGTTCGACAGCTCACATTAGGTCTACCAGTCATTGGCGATGCCGAATTTCAACGGAACCCTCCTTACTCTCTTGGGCATTAGCGCTGGTACGTTCATCGGCATGAAGATTCCTGAACCGAAATGAGAATCCGCATGCATCCGCTTTAATCCGCGGCCCGAAAAGACTAGCCTTTCTGTGCCTACACTGGTACAACTTTCGCTTCCTGCGTAGAATGGCCCGCAGGAGTCCGAAGAACCTTGATCACAGCCGAACCCGCTTGTTACAGCACGCCCGAACAATCAGGTCTGCGTGTCGAAACGCTGCCGTTCGATCAGATCCCACATCAGTCGCGTCTGTTTCTTGACTATCTGAAAGATCCGGTCGCGTTAAGAAAATACTACCCGTCAGCGGTTCGCTTCCATCACGAGTTGCCGCAACGCATACCGGAAGTTCTCGCTGCGTATAAAGTCGATCGAAACAAAGTCTGCGACGCGCTCGCCAGAATCAATCAAGGTTGGGGTGCAGGCGAAGCAACGCTCAACAACATCGAGTTGCTTCGCGAGTCAGACTGCATCGCGGTCGTTTCCGGCCAGCAGGCGGGACTGTTCACTGGCCCACTCTACACGATCTACAAAGCTCTCTTTGCAGTGAAACTTGCCGGTTGTCTGCGGCAGCGCAACACCAAAGCCGTACCGGTATTCTGGATCGCCGCGGAGGATCACGATTTCGCCGAGGTCGCTAAGGCGGAACTGATCGGTCGTGATTGCCAGCTCAAGCACGTCGAAGTCTCAACAGACCTGCATCGGGAAGGCCAGCCGGTCGGGCACGTCGTGTTGGACCACTCGATCAATCTCGCAGTCGATCGGCTTTTCGAACTGCTGCCCGATTCCGAATTTGCTGCCGACATGAAAGCGTTAGTAAAAAACGCGTGGCAGCCTGGCCGCGGTTACGTCGAAAGCTTTGCCACGATGATGACCGCGTTGCTCGGCAGTCATGGGCTAATCTTTCTTGATCCACTCGATCCGGAATTGAAGCAAATTGCCGCTCCCCTCTATTCGCAAGCTGCGCGACACGCGCCTGAGATCGCCGTCGCGCTCGAACAGCGAAGTAATGAGCTGGAAAAAGACGGCTATCACGCGCAGGTACTCGCTTCGGCGAATTCATTTCCATTGTTTCTGCACGATGACGTTGGTGCGCGACATGCGATGGTGCGCGTCGAGAACGGGAAGTACAAGGCTAAAGATCTCGAGCAACAATACACCGCTGAAGAGCTGGCGACGATGGCCCAGGAAACGCCGCAACGCTTCAGCCCGAATGTGACACTGCGTGCGGTCGTGCAGGATTTTTTGTTGCCAACCATTGCTTATTACGGTGGCCCGGCGGAGATTGCTTACTTCGCGCAGACCGCCGAGGTCTATCGCGTGCTCGGTCGGCCGGCGACGCCGATACTGCCGCGGTCGAGTCTGACGATGATCGAACGTCATACCGGTCGTCTGCTCGAGAAATACAAATTGACGCTCGCAGACTTTTTCGAAGGACTCGAACCGGTTATGACGCGCGTGGTGGAAGAGTATCTCGGCGCTGACACGGCAAAACTCTTCGCCAAAGCTGAGGAGAACGTCAATCACGAGCTCGACCGTTTGCGAGAAGAGCTACAAACGATCGATCCGACACTCGCAAGCGCGCTCGATACGGGTCGTAAGAAGATTAACTATCAGCTCGAAGGACTGCGCACGCGGTTTGTGCGCGCGCAGATGACGCGCGATGAAGCTGTGCACCGGCAGTTGCAACGCGCGTTCGATCAGCTCTATCCAAACAAAGATCTTCAGGAGCGCCACATCAACATCACGTCATTGCTGGCCCGCCACGGCACGTATGTGATCGAGTGGATCTATAACGCGATTAATCTGGGATCGACTGAGCATCAAATCGTTTATTTATAATGTCAAAAATCCGCGTCCTCGCAGATCACGTCGCCAATCAAATCGCCGCCGGTGAAGTTGTTGAACGTCCGGCGTCCGTCGCCAAGGAACTCGTCGAGAATTCGATCGACGCGGGCGCCACGCGCGTTACGATCGAGATCGAAGCCGGCGGACGGCGCTTGTTGAAAGTCTCTGACGACGGTGAGGGCATGGTGCGCGACGACGCGATACTCGCCTTCGAAAGACACGCAACTTCAAAGATCAGCGTCACCGAGGATCTCGCTGCGATCGGTACGTTGGGTTTTCGCGGTGAAGCACTCGCGTCGATCGCTTCGGTCGCAAAGATCGAGCTGACTACGTGTGTCGAAGACGCAAAAGCAGCGACGCGCGTCACGATCGACGGCGGACGAATGCGCGACGTCAAAGACGCTGCGCATCCGCGTGGAACCACCATCATCGTCCGCGATCTGTTTTTCAACATTCCTGCGCGACGAAAGTTTTTGCGATCGGAAGCGACTGAGACATATCACCTCACGAACCTCGTGACGCACTACGCGTTGGCCCATCCCGAGATCGCGTTCACGTTTGTAAACAACGGCCGCGAGATGGTGCGCGCTGCGCCTGCGAAAGATCTTCGTGAGCGGGCTTATCAGATCTTTGGCACGGAGTTTTTGGAGAATCTGCTGGAGGTAAATGGCGGCGAAGGGCAAGTTGCGCGTGTGAGTGGTTACGTTTCCGCGCCGAGAGATCGGCGGACGTCACGCGATTCGCAGTACTTGTTTGTCAATCGCAGGTTTGTACGCGATCGAATGATTGGGCGTTCGTTGTCGGAGGCTTATCGATCGATTCTGCCACACGGGGTTTATCCGGCAGCGTTGTTGTTTATCGAAACGCCGCTCGAAGAAGTGGATGTCAATGTGCATCCGGCAAAGACGGAAGTGCGTTTTCGCCGGCAGGATGCGGTTGCTGATGCGGTGAGAGAAGCAGTGAGGGCTGCGCTTGCGAGTGCGAATTACGTGCAGGAGCCTGAACCGCAACCAGTGTCGTTTGCAACTGCGGCCGTGAGTTCAGTCATTCCTCAGCCGAGGATTGAATTCGTTCCGCCACCGCCTCCCGCGCCGGTGTTGCCGCGAGAGCCCGTTGAACCTTCCGGCGAGGAGATTGCTAGAGACGTCGACGTAATGATCCAATCCGCGTTGTCGGCGAAATCCGCGGCCCTTCCGCCGCTGAATTCGGCGGAGAAGTTTGCACGTGAAGTCACACCTGAATCGCTTTCGACGAACATCCGTCCGTTGGGTCAACTGGACGAGAGTTTCATCATCGCGACTGACGATGAAGGTCTGCTCTTGATCGATCAGCACGTCGCACACGAGCGAATACTGTTTGACAAGTATCGTGCGTTGGAAGCGGAACGGCGCAGCGAGTCACAGCAGTTGTTGGTGCCGGAGACGTTCGATCTCACGCCGGCGCAGGCTGCGGTATTCGACGAGCTTGTGCCTGAGTTGGAAAACTACGGATTTGAGTTGATGCGACTGTCGGGACGCACGGTTGCGATCAAAGCCACACCCGCGGATCTGCCGGGCAGCGAAGCGCGAAACATGTTGGCCGAGTTACTCGAGACAATTGATGCGGAGAAGAAAAGCACTGCGCACGAGACCTTGCGTGATGAGATTGCCGCATCGCTCGCGTGTCATGCGGCGATCAAAGTCAACACGCCACTCGCGCCTGAGAAGATGCGCTGGCTAATCGACCGCCTGCTACAAACATCTTCACCAACCACCTGCCCACACGGCCGCCCCGTGATCCTTCGCTTGAAAAGAAAAGATATTCTTAAGGGATTTCATCGTATTTAGCCGCGAAAATCCGCGGCTAAAGATTATCGAGTGTTTCGATCACGAGTTGGGTATCCGAAAGATCAGGCAAGAGTGCGTCCGGTTTGCACGCGAGGATCTCTTCCGCTGAATAACTCCGTGCCGTTCCCACCGCCACGGCGCGGGCGCCGAAGTGGCGTGCGCAGTCGATGTCATTGGGTGTGTCGCCGATCACGATGAATTGCTCAGGGGAGAGGTCAACTCCCAAATATTTTCGAATACGTTCCGCCGCGAGCGCGGGTAGATCACGACGGTTGTGTGACTCATCACCAAACGCGCCTGGCAACGTGAAGTATTTATCTAAACCGACGAGCTGCATCTTTAATTGCGCCATCGGCTCGATATTCCCAGTGACGAGCGCCGACTGATAACGCGGATGCCGCGATAGCGCCTCCAACGTTTCACGCACACCCGGCAACACTTCAAAGAACGTCGTGCCGTTGCTCGTGATCTTTCTCGCTTCTTCTGTCAAACGCGACGTAAGCACTTGCACACGCGCGAAAATGTCCTGCTGCGTGAAGCCTTTATGGCTCAGCGCTTCGTAGACGATCTGCAAATCAGTCATTCCGGACACCTGCATGTTAGCGAGCCGGCCGGACGTGCCGAAGATCTCTTCGAGCACCGGGATCGTGTACTCCTTGTACGCTCCGTTTCGAATCGAGCGCATCAACGTCCCATCAATGTCCCACAAAAGTACCCGCATGCTTACTCAACCACTGCTAATACGTCACCGGCGTTTACCGTGTCGCCGGGCTTCACATTTATCGAGACAATCACACCGGCGCGCGGTGACTTCATTTCATTTTGCATCTTCATCGCTTCCACGACCACAACGCCCGCGCCCTTTTCCACCTCTGCGCCTGCTTCGAGTTGAACTCGCACAACCTTGCCAGGCATCGGCGCCAGAATCTGAGCTACGCCGTGCTGATGCCGATCCGAATTCTGCCCGCTGCGCAAACGCTTCGGATCGACAATCGTCACTGCATAACTGTGCCCCCGAATACTTACATCAAAAACTTCTTTCGCTTTCGTTCGCTCTGTGACGCGACACTCGTGAACCTCGGCGCCGAGAAAAAACAGATAACTGCCCGATTGGAGCTCGCGAACCTCGAGCTCATAAACACGTCCGCCAATCTCAGCAGCCACGCGGCCACCCTGGAGGGTGATCGTGAGTTCCTCTTCGCGATCTTCGATCAGCGCTTTGAGTTTCACGTCTTCCCCCAGTTCTTCCACCGGCTCTTAACAGTCTGCGTCGCCGTCGACGCTCGTTGTTGTCTACTGACATAACTGAGCGCGGCGGCAATCATAGCCAGATCGCTTTCGACTGTTGATGCTGTCTCACTCGGCGGTCTTCGTTCGTTGAAGCGGCCGATGAATCCAGTATCGAGCTTGCCCGCAATGAACTCGTTGTCCCTGACGATCTCGCGAAAGAACGGCAGTGTCGTCGTGATTCCCGAGACCTCGTATTCATCCAACGCACGTCGCAAACGGTCGATCGCTTCCTGACGAGTGCGACCCCACACAGCGAGTTTGGCAATCATCGGATCGTAGTGGATCGAAACTTCAGACAAACGCATGACGCCGCTGTCGATCCTGACTCCAGGTCCTGAAGGTTCGCGCAGGTGTGTGATTGTGCCGGGACTGGGAAAGAAGTTGTTGGCCGGATCTTCGGCGTAGATGCGACATTCGATCGCATGGCCCAGCCACTGAATGTCTTCCTGCTTGAACGATAAATGCCCGCCAGTGGCGACTGAGAATTGCTCCCGAACCAGATCCAAACCCGTCACCAGTTCCGTCACCGGATGTTCGACCTGAAGACGCGTGTTCATTTCGAGAAAATAGAAGTCGTGCGTCACATCGGAGAACAGAAACTCGACCGTGCCCGCGCCCGTGTAATTCACTGCGCGACCGATCTTCACCGCGGCTTCACCCATGCGCCGGCGCAGATCCGGATCGTTTATCGGCGACGGACACTCTTCGATCACTTTTTGATGGCGCCGCTGGATCGAACATTCACGCTCGCCGAGATGGACCACGTTGCCGTGATCGTCTGCGAAGATCTGAATCTCGATATGCCTTGGACGTTCGACTGCTTTTTCGATATAGAGCGAAGAATCACCAAAAGCCGCAGCAGCTTCGGCCTGCGCAGTTTCAAATGCAGAACGAAGCTCCTGGCTGTTGGTAACGAGTCGCATGCCTTTGCCGCCGCCACCGGCAGCAGCTTTCAACATCACTGGATAACCAAACTTCTCGGCAGTCGCGCTCGCGTCTTCAAGTGAAGCCAGTGGCTCGACCGTGCCTGGAACAATCGGCACGCCCGCGTCGATGGCAGCGCGGCGCGCACTCGTCTTCGAACCCATGATCTCCATAGCCTCGGGAGTTGGACCAATGAACGTTAAGCCCGCTGAGGTAACGGCACGTGCGAACTCAGCACTCTCGGCAAGAAATCCGTAGCCGGGATGAATGGCTTCCGCTTTCGTCGCTAGAGCCGCCGCGACGATTGCGTCGATCTTTAGGTAGCTTTCTCTAGACGCGGCTGGTCCAACGCAAACAGCTTCGTCAGCAATGCGCACGTGCAGGCTCTCAGCGTCCGGCTCCGAATAGACCGCAACCGGCTTGATTCCCAATTCGCGGCAGGTGCGAATTATTCGAATCGCGATCTCGCCACGGTTTGCAATTAGAATCTTATTAAACACGGATTACACAGATTACACTACGATCGAATTTGCCGGACGCCGCGGATCGTAACGAACGATTATCTGTTTGCCGGGTACGTAATCGCGAGCGCGTTGTTGTTGCTGACTGTTGAGTGCCTGGGAGGACTCGTATTGAACTCCGGCCAACTCGTAAGTGTACGTCACCTGCGTGATGCGGCCGTAGTTATCGGAAACTGCGTCAATAATCCGTCCATCAGCCATGCGTCCGGTTTTTAAGAGACGCTCGATGCGTGAGGCTTCGTCTTCAGTCTTTTTGCGGAAGCGGTCGAGGAACGACATTGAAGTCGCTTTACGGTTGCAGAGCGCCTGCCGACACGGAGCGTCCGACCTCGCCTTTAGCAACATCGGAGAGTTTCATGATCATGCCGTCACGCGCAATCCAGTCGTCATCCGTGCCTGTGATCTTGTCTTCTCCGGGAAGTCGCAGCACGTAATTTGTAAACGACAATCCTCCCGACGGCGTGTCGTCAGTGGCAGATGAGAGCGAGGCATTGCGAATGACTGCACCACGGAGGCGGCGCGATTTCTCTGTTGCTACAGCAGCAACGTCGGCACTGGGCCGATAAGCACTCGGATCGAGATTCAACAGTGCGGCGGTGAGTGTGCCGTCAGGATCGGAAATGCGCTCCTGCAAATCTTTGATTTCGGCTGGATAAGTTTTGTACTTGATTCTGTACTCGGTCAACGCACGCTCAATGGCGTAGCCCTGCGCACGCATCGCAGCTTCCTTAGATAGGCGCCGCTGTTCCAAACGCGCGGGCACCGTCACTCCGATCAACAACGCGATCAAAAAAACGACAGTTGAAGACGTGAAGAAACCTCTGCGCGCGTACTTCAGTCCGCAGAATTTATCAGGTTGGAGTTTTATCGAGCGGTATAAGTTGCGTCCAAACCAGACGGTGACGATGAAAAGAGAGATCGAGAGCCACTTCAACCGCCACGACGCAGTTTCGCCGGCGGCAACCCACGACCAGAAGCCGAACGATCCCGACCAGTGCTGAAAAAAGGCGATGATGGTTTGGACCAGAAAAACGAGGGCGATCAGCGAGCCGGCGACTGTCAGGAGTAAGGCTCGGCCGTAGGAAGGAAGTTCGTGGTCGGGTTTAGGAAGCGGTTCACCAACAGCACGGGCGCCACATTGTCTACAACCACTGCTCAATGCGCCGTGGAATTTGAAACCGCAGCACGGACAAATGGTCAAGCGTTCACCTCAATTGATTTCCAATTGCCGATTGCCAATTGCCGATTTTGCGTTGTCGTTTGACCGCTCATCCTTTTCAATTGGCAATTGGCAATCGGCAATTGGCAATGATGGTACAGTCAATTCGCGCCAGGTGTGGTACATGCGATGCGCAAAGGTCCAATAAGAACCGACCGCAAGCACCCACAAAACAGCCGGCATCCGATTAGCAAAGAAATTAGTCGAACCTGGATGAGTACTGAGCGCCCCGATTATAAAAAGTACCACCCGTTCCGGGCGCCGCAGAAAGCCGACGTCGCATTTGGGAATCAGGCTCTCTGCCCGAGCGCTCGCGTAGCTTACCATAACCGAGCCCATTAATCCGGCGCCCGCAAGAAAAACGTTAAGAGTTGAGTGAAACTCCGTCTCGCGGGCGTAAAAGACCATCAGGCCCACAAAGACCACCATGTCTGACATGCGGTCCAACGAAGAGTCCAAAAAGCCGCCAAACCGCGTCACGCGGCCCGACAAACGGGCCACCTGCCCGTCGAGCATGTCAAAAAGATTGGCAACGATGAGGGCGATACCCGCGTAAAAGAACCACCCTATTCCAAAAAGAAGACCGCAACCGACGTTCAAAGACACGCCGATAACGGTCAGAATATTCGGATTGATATGACCGAGGGCCAGCCAGCGGACTATGGCATCAATGATTCGCTGGGCGGCGCGTCCGATACTTGCCCCAAACATGTGGTAGGTTCGCTTCTCCTCGTGGCGTTATCCATAGATTACACAGATATCTGTGTCATCTGTGTAGTCTGTGGATGGAGAAAAACTAATCGTTAGCAGCGAGTTCGTCGTGTAGCGTACGCAAGCTCCTGATCTCGAAATTGCGTGCGCCTGCGGGCGTCCGCACAACTACCTCGTCACCCTCGTGCTTTCCCATCAGACTTCGACCGACGGGCGACGTCGTTGAGATCAAACCCTGTGCCGGATCACTCTCTTCGGGAGTCACTAAACGATAAGTGACTTCCTCGTCCTTTTCACTATCGTATAAAACCAGTGTAGAACCATAAGACGCCTTATCACGCGGCACTTTGTTGGGATCGATCGAGGCTATCTCACTGATCCGCTGCCGCAGTTCCACTATTCGGGCTTTGACCACGTTCTGCCGGTCGAGCGCCGCACGATACTCAGAGTTTTCACGCAAGTCGCCGAATTCAAGCGCTCGCTTGATTTCCTTCGGCAAATGAATGCGCAGTTCGGTCTCCAGCTCGTCAAGCTCTCCCTGGAGTTTTTCTTTTATTAACTGTGACACCTGTCTGTCCTTCCGCAAATTACTGCGGTTTATGATAACTAACCTCGTCTGGAGCGCCAAAAGAAATACCCGTGTCGCGCGCCGTCCTCACCAACTGTCCATCCGGCGGCACCGTCTTGATATTCTTGATCGCTTCAGTCAGCGGAACCGTAACAACGTCTCCCGCCTGTAAAGCAACCATCACACCGCTTTTACCTTCCGCGAGCGCGCGAACTGCACACGATCCGTAGTTCGTGGCCAGCATCCGGTCAAATGCATTCGGCCGGCCACCACGTTGCAAATGCCCGAGCACGACGCAACGAGTCTCTCGACCCGTCACTTTTTCCAGGTCCTGTTGCAGGTGCAGGCCAATGCCACCGAGGCGAGGTGCACGAAGTCCATCACCCTTGTCTTGATAAACTAACTCGTGCCCGATTTCCAGTGCGCCTTCAGCGACGACGATGATACTAAAATTCGATCCGCTTATGTCGCGCCCACGAATCTTTTCAGCCACGACCTCGAGCGAGAACGGAATCTCAGGAATCAGGATCACGTCGGCCCCACCGGCGATACCTGAATGCAGCGCGATCCATCCGGCGTGGCGACCCATCACTTCAAGGATCATCACACGATCGTGCGACTCGGCAGTCGTGTGCAGCCGGTCCAGTGCTTCAGTGGCGATATCGAGCGCGGTGACAAAGCCGAACGTCAACTCGGTACACGCGAGATCGTTGTCGATAGTCTTCGGCACACCACAGACCGGAATACCGCGTTTATCAAACTCAGCAGCAATCGTCAGTGTCCCTTCACCGCCGAGCACCACCAGCGCATCGATGCCGACGATCTTCATATTTGAGATCGCTTCCTGATAGACGCTCTCGACGTCCATCGCGACACCGTCGCGCATGCGCTTCACAAACTGTCCACGATTCCGTGTTCCTAAAACCGTTCCGCCACGTGGCAGCAGTCCACGCACGTCGCCGGGCGAAAGCAGACGTGTTTTGGTCGCGCCGAGCAGACCTTCGAAGCCGTCTTCAACGCCGATCACGCGCATGCCGTATTCGCAAGTAGCGGTCTTCACAACTGCGCGAATCACGGCATTGAGACCGGGCGCGTCGCCGCCGCCAGTCAGAATTCCGATGGTGCCGAACATCCGGCCAAGTCTAACACTGCCGATTGCCAATTGCCGATTGCCAATTTCCGTCTCGGGAATCGAAGAGCCAAAAAAACAATTGGCAATCGGCAATCGGCAATTGGAAATTTTCATGGAGTGGCGTAGCATACCCATACAAAAATGGACATCGATGACGACGCAAAAGAGATAGTTCGCGAGATCGGCACAGCTATTAATGAGTCGGTTGAGAATTCGACGAAGGTTGCCGAAGCGATTGAACGTCTGCGCGAAGCTGGGTATGAGATGGAACTAACGCTCCGGCTCGAGATTGGGTTGAGACCTCACGCCGGAGATGATGATGACCCTGCCACGGAAAGCTCCAACCTCGAACTCACCGAAGAGGATCTACAGATCCTTCAGCGCATGAAGATTAGAATCGATCCGGAAAAATAAGCCGCGGATGAACGCGGATAAACGCCGATTATTCCGGCACTTCATCGCTTCCAGTTAGAGTTTGTTGTCGTAGCGCGGCCGCGCCGAGCAATCCGCCCATGCCCATCGATTCCACTGCGCTGCTCGGCACCAGCATCAACGCGCCCTTCTCCTTCAATCCTTCATACAACATGTTCATTGCACGCAGATGTAACGCTGTCGGATTGTCGCGATAAGACTGGGCTGCAGTCTCAAACGAATGTGCGATCTCAACCTCAGCCTGGCCCAGGATGATTCGCGCCTGTTTCTCTCGCGCCGCCTGAGCTTCACGCGACATCGCATCCTGTAATGCTGCAGGAATGATCACGTCGCGCATCTCCACTGACTGCACCGTCACGCCCCACGGATTCGAGCGCTCGTCAATCAATTGCTGCAACTCCTCTTCAATGCGTTCGCGGCCACGCAACAAATCCGTCAACGACGTTCGACCGATGATGTCGCGAAGCGCAGTCTGCGCGGCCCAACTCACTGCTTGTGGATAGCTCTGCACTTCGAGCGCTGCCTTTTCAGGATCGTAGACCATCCAAAAGAGCACTGCATCGACGTTCACTGGCACAGTATCGGACGTAAGCGTCTCTTCCGCAGCGAAACTCGTTGTGATCACTCGTTGGTCCACCCACGCTGAAACAGTGTCGACAAAGGGCACGATCCAAAACAGGCCTGGACCACGCAAGCCGACGTATTTTCCGAGTCGTAGAACAACGGCGCGTTCCCACTGCCGCGCGATCTTTGGCGCTTGCGCCAGCAGCAATCCCAGTAACACACCCAGGATAATTCCGAAGGGATTGAAAAATAACCAACTGAGCAAGCCGCCAAGAATTAGTGGCGTCAAAAAAGCGACCGCGGAGACTACATTGATTCGCGGTGTATCAACTGAGGGCAGGTTACTCCTGGTTTGCGTCAAACTCATTGGGTTAGACATGTTGAGTCTCCTTCTTCTTGCGCCGGATTTGAAGTTGATCGAGCAGGTCATCGATCGAAAAGCCCAGTGCTCCTGCTTCTTCCAAGAACCGGTCGACTAATTCGTTAAGATGTTTTTCGTGCTCGTCGCGGTGACTGATTGCGAATTGGCGCGCGCTGACAAAGGTGCCGACGCCTCTTCTTGTCTCGAGAATTCCAGTGCGTTCCAACTCAGCGTAAACCTTGGCGACTGTATTCGCGTTTACGCGCAGTTCGACGGCCAACTGCCGCACGGTTGGCAGTTGTTGACCGACCCTCAGCCGTCCGGTCGCAATCGCGAAGCGAATAGCGCGCGTCAACTGCGCGTAGAGCGGCATTGGGTGCGAAGGGCTCAATGAGAACATCTGGCTCATCTCGAGATTGTACTACGAGAGTAGTACAAGTAAGGTTTCAGAAATATTGCCAATTGCCAATTGCCGATTGCCGATTTGCAAAGTCCAAAAACGGGGGGTCTCCAATCGGCAATTGGCAATTGGCAATTGGCAATGCTATCTTGTCTGGCTTTTAATCCTGCCAGTTGTGAGTTCAAGAAACAGTATGGCTACGCCTAATGGAAATGTGAGCGCCGACGGTCATCACGTCGGTAAAGTCGTCCAGATTATCGGTCCCGTGCTCGACGTCGAGTTTCAGGGAGGCTATCTGCCTCCGATTTATCAGGCGCTGCGAGTCGTCTCCGATGGCTTCGATGTTCCGGCTCCGATTGACGTGATTGCGGAAGTGCAGCAGCACCTCGGCGAGGGTCGCGTGCGAACCGTTTCGATGTTGCCGACGGACGGCATGGTGCGCGGCATGAAAGCCATCGATACAGGTGGTCCGATCACAATGCCTGTCGGCGAGGGAACGCTCGGACGCGTGCTGAACGTCATCGGCGAGCCGGTCGACACGCTCGGACCGGTGAAACACGACAAGCGCTATCCAATCCATCGTCACGCTCCCAGTTTTGAAGAACAGTCGACCGAGTTGCAGATGTTTGAGACCGGCATCAAGGTCATCGACCTGATCCAACCGTTTTTGCGCGGTGGAAAGATCGGTCTATTCGGCGGCGCGGGCGTGGGTAAGACCGTTATCGTGATGGAGTTGATTAACAACATCGCGAAAGCGCGTTCCGGCTTTTCAGTATTTGCGGGCGTGGGCGAGCGCACACGCGAAGGAAACGACCTGTTGCGCGAGATGGTCGAGTCGCAGGTCATCCAGTTTGGCGAAGAGTTTAATAAGAACTTCCACGACAACGGCGTGTTCGATCTCAAAAAGGTCGACATGAACGCGATCGGGCAGTCGAAGGTGGCGCTCATCTACGGTCAGATGACTGAACCGCCCGGCGCGCGTCTGCGCGTTGCGCTTTCCGGCCTGACAGTTGCGGAATACTTCCGCGATCAAGGACTGGACGTGTTGTTGTTCATCGACAACATCTTTCGGTTCACCCAAGCAGGTTCTGAAGTATCAGCGTTGCTCGGTCGCATGCCTTCGGCGGTGGGTTATCAGCCAAACCTCGCAACGGAAATGGGCGAGATGCAGGAACGGATCACTTCGACGAAGACGGGTTCGGTCACTTCGATTCAGGCGGTTTACGTGCCTGCTGACGACTACACCGATCCCGCGCCGGCCACGACCTTCGCGCACCTTGATGCAGTGACGGCATTGTCACGACAGATCGTGGAGCTCGGAATTTATCCGGCGGTCGATCCGCTGGCCTCATCGTCGCGCATCCTCGATCCGCGCATCATCGGAAAAGAGCATTACGACACGGCTCAGGACGTGAAGCGCGTGTTGCAGCGTTACAAGGATCTACAGGACATCATCGCGATTCTTGGTCTCGACGAGCTTTCTGATGAAGACAAGTTGATCGTCTCGCGCGCGCGCAAGATTCAGAAATTTTTCTCGCAACCGTTCTTCGTCGCAGCGCAGTTCACTGGACTCGAGGGCAAGTACGTCAAGCTCGAAGACACTGTCAGAGGTTTCCGCGAACTGGTTGACGGCAAGCACGACGACCTGCCGGAACAGGCGTTCTACATGGTCGGCACGATCGAAGAGGCGATCGAAAAAGGCAAGACGATTGCCCAGTGACGATAGCCGCAAGGACTATGGCCGAAAAGATTCAACTCGAAGTAGTCACGCCTGAGCGACGCGTTCTCGCAGAATCAGTTGATATGGTTACCGTGCCGGGGCTGGGTGGTGAGTTGGGAATACTGCCCGGCCACACGCCGTTGATCTCGCAGTTACAAACTGGTGTGTTGACATACGTGCAGGAAGGCAAGAGCTTTCCGCTGCATGTGTCGGGTGGGTTTGTTGAAGTGCGCGACGATCACGTTTCCGTGCTGGCGGAAATTGCGGAGCGGCCGGAAGAGATTGACGCAGCGCGCGCGAGGCTCCAGCGCGAACGACTCGAGAAGCAACTTAACGCGTGGACCGGAACTGAGGAAGATTTCGAGATCGCGCGCGCGAAACTCGAACGCTCCGTCGTCCGCCTTCAACTCGCCTCATCACGCTCTTGATAAAAACCATCCACAGATTACGCAGAAATCTGTGTAATCTGTGGATGGATCGCGGTGCGCATTTCTCGAACGGCTTGTGGCAATCCCACGAAGATCGCGCGCGCCACGATGTTGTGGCCGATATTGAATTCCGTGACCTGCTCGATCGCTGCGACCGCGCCCACGTTTCGATAAGTTAATCCATGTCCCGCCGCTACAATCAATCCGCGTCGACTCGCCAGTTCCGCAGCTTCTCTTAACCTTCGCAACTCATGTTGCGCGCGTTCCGCGCCTTCACCGTGAATGCCACGCGCGCCAAGCGTCGCTTCCGCGTAAGCAGCCGTACACAACTCCACCTGCTGCGCCCCGACGTCGCGTGCCGCCTCGATCTGCTCAGCGTCAGGATCGATAAACAGACTGGCGAGAATCCTGGCTTCAATGAGACTCGACACTGTCGAACGCACCACATCTGTGTTGCTCTTCACATCCAGTCCACCCTCGGTCGTAATTTCATCGGGTTTCTCAGCTACGAGCGTGACCGCGTCAGGTCTGGCTTCAAGAGCGATTCGCAACATCTCTTCAGTGGCCGCCATCTCGACATTTAGATAAGTCGTTACCGAATCGCGCAGCAGTCGAATATCGAGATCCTGAATGTGACGGCGATCACCGCGCAAATGGACCGTAATGCCATCCGCGCCTGCTTGTTCACACGCCATCGCGGCGGCAATCACGCTCGGCTCAGGCGCGCGCCGTGCCTGCCGCACCGTGGCGACGTGATCGATGTTCACATTGAGACGCGCTGTCATGGTCTCATTTTACTCGCTTCGCTTTAATTCCTGCACCGCTCGAATCGCATTATCGTAAACGCCGCGGCGAGCTTGCTGCCGGATCAACCCGACCTCGCTCAGCGCCTTCAGGCTATCGCTAACCACGCTGAGTTTGCTTCCCTCGTTGTGGTTCCATCGCACCGGCACTTCCTTCAACCTCAGTCCAGCGCGAAACGCGAGATACAGCAGTTCGACGTCAAATCCAAACCGATCGACAGTCGCTGCTTCGACTAACGGCCGGCAGACGCTCATGCTGAACGCTTTGAACCCGCACTGCGTGTCCCAGAACGGCAAGCCTGTTGCTAGACGAACGACGAGGTTGAAAATACGTCCGCCCTGTTCGCGACGCCACGGTTGATGGACGCCGATCAGTTCGCGGTCCAATGCGCGCGAGCCAAACGTCACGTCATAATCTCCGCTGACGATTGGATCGATCAGTTTGGGAGCCTCGGTGATTGGCGTCGAGAGGTCGGCGTCGGAAAACAGCGTGACGTCGCCGCGCGCAGCCAGCAGTCCGAGCCTGACCGCTCTTCCTTTGCCGAGGTTGGATTTGTAACTGATGACTGAAGTGCGCAAATTTCCCGCGTCGAGAAAGCATTGGCGCGCGAGGTCGGCCGTCTGATCAGACGAGCCGTCGTCGACGACGATGACTTCCGCATTCGGTGAGTACTGACGCAGATAATCTACGATGGCCCGCAGTGTGTTTGCCAAGCGGACCGCTTCGTTGTAAGCGGGTATGACGACAGAGAGAGATGCGGTCATGCGGGCCTCAATCGCAATATAACATAGCAGTTCTTTGGAGTGCGGCGACCTGGCGCCGCTTTAACCTCGATCAGACGCGATCGATAACAAAGCGGCGCCAGGTCGCCGCACTCCAAAGAGCTCTGCCTCTGTGGTATATTTCAGCAATGGAAGTCGCCCGCGAATTACAGAAGTCCCCCGCTCATTACCACGCTGGTTTGATCAACAAGTTCACTATCGCCGCCACGCTCATTATCGTCGCGGCAGCCGTTTTTGGGGGCACTGTTGGAAACGGGCGACGCCTCCGCAGTTTCACTTCCACTGACGCAAAGAACTCTTACCGAGTAGCCGATGAGATCGAAAAAGACTACAACGAAGCAGTCACCACGATCACCACCAGTTATTCCGGTGACATCGATTACGAAAAAGCGACGCAGGCTGCCATTCAGGGCATGCTCTCAACGCTCGATCCTCATTCAGCGTATTTCCCTTACAACGAATTCAAGAAGCTCAAAGAGGATCAGGATTCGCGCTTCTACGGAATCGGCGTGACCATCGTTCAGCACCGTGACGGCGTCTACGTTCAATCAGCCGTCGAAGGCACGCCGGCCGCGAAGCACGGTTTGAAATACGGCGATCGCATTCTCGAAGTCGACGGCAAAGACGCACGCGATTGGACCAGCGAGCAGGTTTCCAAAAACGTGCGTGGCGGGCTCGGCGAACCGGTCACAATCAAAGTCGAACGCGCAGGTTCGGAAGCGCCGTTGTATTTCACGATCGTGCGTGACGCCGTTCCGCTGCCGACGATTCGCAACGCATACATGGTTCGTCCCGGCACGGGCTACATCGGACTGACCGGTGGTTTTCAACGCTCGAGCGACGATGAGTTGTCGAAGGCGATGAAACGCTTGGAAGAACAGGGAATGCGGCAAGTTATCCTTGACTTGCGTGGCAACCCGGGCGGTCTTTTGGACCAGGCGATCGACGTGGCGAGCGAGTTTCTGCCTCGTGGACAAGTCGTGGTTTCTGTTAAAGGACGCACCGAATACAGCGAACCAATCGTCTACAAGTCAACCGGATCTGAACCATCCACGCTTCCGCTGGTCGTGCTGATCAATCGAAACAGCGCGTCGGCGTCGGAGATTGTTGCAGGCGCGATTCAGGATCACGGTCGCGGGCTGATAGTCGGCGAGACTAGCTTTGGCAAAGGGCTCGTGCAACGCATATTCCAGTTGCCGTACAACACCGGCCTCACACTCACGACCGCGCGTTACTACACGCCTTACGGCCGTTCGTTACAGCGCGATTATTCCAGTGGCTCGCTTTACGATTACTACACGCGACACGATTCGTCGGACATCCCGTCGGCCTCGAACAATACTCCGCGCAATATCGAGTCGCCGCTGGCATTGGCTTCTCCAACGCCGCATCCGCACACCGGACCGGCAGTGCAGACTGCGGTCGGTCGCGTGTTTTACGGCGGTGGTGGAATTACTCCGGACATCGAAGTCAAAGAACCGGTAAACACGCCCGGGCGATTGCGTATCGCCGAAGCTGCGTTTCACTTTACGCGACAACTGGCGGCGGGAATCGTTCCCGGGTTGGAATCGTATCGTGTTGACAAAGTGCAGTACGGCAAGAGCGCCAAGCCGACCGATTATCCGATAGCCGACCGCGTGATTGAGGCGTTCAAGAATTTCGTGCGGACGCAACCGGTTTTGCAAGTTCAACCGGCGCAGATTGACGAGGAGCTGGAGTTTGCGAAGTTGCGTTTGCGACAAGAGATCGTGACGGCGGCGTTTTCGAATGACGCGGGCGCGCGCGTGTTGCTCGACAGTGATGTGCAGGTGCTCCGCGCACTCGACGCTTTGCCCGATGCCAAGCGCCTCGCCGACAGCGCTCGCAGCAGCACCTGGCGCGGCTAACAAAGAAAGCCATCCGCAGATTACACAGATTCTCTCGATGAAATTGGATAATCTGTGTAATCTGCGGATGGTTTTATGTTGCATTCAACGCGCCACTTATTTATATTCCGCAATTCAACCTAGCCTTTTCTGACGGCAGTCGGTTCTATCCCACGCAGTTTAGGAAGACAATTAGTTTTGAAAGGATACTTTCGCATGAAAGACCGGTCGCGCTCCGTTTACGATCTTGGCCTGCTGATTGTGATCGTTAGTGCTGTGGCTTTCGCCAGCATAACCGTCTATTCCCAAAACCAAACTCCGTCTCAAACGCCAGCCGCCGCTCCCGCGCAAGGTGCGAGACCGAGCCCGAGTCCCAGTCCGACTCCAACTCCGATCAACTGGTCAACCGATCCGCTGCTCAAGCGTTTCGTGTTTCGCAGTATTGGACCAGCAAGCATGGGCGGTCGTATCGACGACATCACCGCCGTCGAACAGAATCCCTACATCATCTACGTCGGTTTCGCTACCAATGGCGTGTGGAAGTCGACTAACAACGGCACTACTTTTCAACCGGTCTTTGATACTTACGGCTCTCTTTCCATCGGCGACATCGCCATCGCGCCTTCCGATCCAAACATCGTTTGGGTTGGAACGGGCGAAGCAAACAACCGGCAGAGCTCCAGCTTCGGCGACGGTATTTACAAATCAGTCGACGCTGGAAAGACGTTCACCAAAATGGGTCTGGAGGATTCGCAGACAATCGCGCGCATCGTGATCGATCCGAAGGATCCAAACATCGTCTACGTGGCGGTGCTGGGCCATCTGTTTGGACCAAACAAGGAACGCGGCATCTACAAGACTGTCGACGGCGGCAAGACGTGGAACAACGTGAAGTTCATCGATGAGGACACTGGATTCACTGACCTCGCAATGGACTCGTCAGACAGCAAGATACTTTACGCGGCTTCATATCAGCGTCGTCGCACCAGCTTTGGTTTCAACGGCGGTGGTCCAGGAAGCGGAATCTGGAAGACAGTCGATGCCGGCAAGACGTGGAAGAAACTGGAAGGCGCCGGCCTTCCCGAAGGGTTGCTGGGTCGCATCGGACTCGACGTCTCGCGTTCCAATCCGAACATCATTTACGCGCAGATGGAAGTAGGTGCGAGCGTCGGTACAGGTGGCGAAGAGCCGACTGGTGGACCAGCGCCTAGCCCGAGCCCGTCGCCGTCCGCGTCGCCATCGCCAAGTCCGGCTGCTTCGCCGACCCCGACTCCTCTCGATCCCAAGAAGTCGGGCGTGTGGCGTTCGGATGATAAGGGCCGAACGTGGCGCCTCGTCAGTAACGAAAACAATCGGCCGATGTATTACAGTCAGATTCGAGTCGATCCAAAAAATCCCGAAAATGTTTACGTCGGCGGATTGAACTTCAGCAAGTCGACTGACGGTGGCAAGACTTTCAAATCGCTGCAACAAGGAATCGCGCACAGCGACCATCACGCGATCTGGATCAATCCCAATAACAGCGATCAATTAATGGTGGGAAATGATGGCGGGCTTGATGTCAGTTACGATCAAGGCGCGACGTGGGAATTTGTCAACACGATTCCGGCCGCGCAGTTCTATGCCGTCGCGGCTGATATGCGCAAGCCGTATTACGTCTACGGCGGCTTGCAGGACAATGGATCGTGGGGTGGTCCAAGTCAAACGCGAAACCAGCAGCTCGGAATCACCAATGCCGATTGGTATCGTGTAGGTGGCGGCGATGGTTTTTACGCGCAGGTTGATCCGACGGACTTCAACATTGTTTATGCCGAATCACAGGGCGGCGCAATGCAGCGTTTGGATCTGCGCACGGGACGAAGCGTCAGCATTCGACCGCGCGGCGTGCCGCAAAGACGCGGCGGTGGACGCCAGGGCGGTCAGCCGGCGGCGAGTCCTTCGCCGGGCGCCTCACCGACTCCTGACACAGCAGCACAACTTGCTGCGTTCGCGGCGGCGCAGGGGTTCGGCGGTTTTGGCGGCGGGAACTTGCAGTCGAATGTTGTTCCAACGCCACCGGCAACCGACGTTTATCGTTTCTATTGGAGCACTCCGATTTATATGTCGCCGCACAACCCACGAACCTTGTACGTCGGCGGAGACAGGTTGTTTAGATCGTTCGATCGTGGTGACACCTGGATTGCAAGTCCTGATCTAACAAAACACATCGATCGCAACACGCTGCCGATCATGGGTGTGCCGGGCAAAGATCCGATGGCCTCGAAGCATGACGGTTACACCGGTTACGGTTACATCGTGACTATTGCCGAGTCGCCGAAGGTGCCGGGCATTCTTTGGGTAGGCACTGACGACGGCAACGTACAAGTGAGTCGCGATGGCGGCGCAAACTGGACCAACGTCGCGAAGAACGTCCCAGGAATCGGCGAGACGTATCACATCTCGCGGGTCGAGCCGTCGCATTTCGATCAGGCAACTTGTTATCTCGCAGTCGACGGTCACCGTCTCGACGATCTGAAGCCGTATTTGTTTGTAACGAGAGACTACGGTGCGACGTGGACTTCGATCGTCAACAATCTGCCGAAGTGGGGCACGGTCAATGTGATCCGCGAGGATCCGAAGAATAAAGACCTGCTTTACGCCGGAACGGAATATGGACTTTACATCTCGCTGAATGGTGGAGCGGAATGGAAGCCGTTCATGTCAGGGATGCCGAGGATACGCGTCGACGACATCATGGTCCATCCGCGCGACAACGATCTCATTGTCGGCACCCACGGTCGCGGCATCTACATTCTCGACGACATCACCGCGTTACAGCAGTTGTCGCAGAAAGTGCTCGACTCAGACGTGCACTTATTTGATGTCAGACCGGGAACAATTTGGCTGAACGACACGCGCATCGGTCGTTATTGGGGTGGCTCGAAACTCTTCCGTGGGACCAATCCTGCTCCAGGCACCGCGATCACTTATTACTTGAAGTTGCCGGCTTCAGGCGATGTGAAACTCACGATCGCGGATTACTCGGGCAAAGTCGTTCGCAACATCGTAGGCACGAATGAAGCTGGGCTCAACAGAGTTCAGTGGAACTTGCGCAGCGATCCGCCGCCGCGTCCGACCGGTGGTGGCTTTGGTGGTGGCGGTGGCGGTGGCGGAGGTGGCGGTGGCGGTGGCGGAGGTGGCGGCGGCGGTGGTGGAGGGGGCGGTGGCGGTTTCGGCGGCTTCCTCAATCAGGGCCTGCCGCTTGAAGCCGGCACGTACAATCTGAAATTGATGGTTGGCGGGAAGGAATACACGACCAAAGTCGTCATTGAAAATGATCCCGGCATTCAACCTTAGCCGCGGATGAACGCGGATGACGCGGATTACAGCACGCGAGCGATCACGCACTTCAAGTAGTGTGTCTCGGGCATGCCGAGAAGCACTGGGTGATCGCTCGCTTGCATTCTTCGTTCGATAGCCTGCACGCGTCGATGTGCGTCGAGCGCCGCCTGAGCCACGATCTCCAAAAACAGCTCCTCAGAAACGTGATACGAACACGTGCACGTCACCAGCACGCCGCCGGCATTCAACAACTTCAACGCGCGCAAGTTAATCTCTTTGTAACCGCGAATCGCTGACCTCAGACTCGCGCGATTCTTCGCGAACGCCGGCGGGTCCAGCACGATCACGTCGAAACGTTCGCCCGCCGCTTCCATCTCACGCAACGCGTCGAAGACGTTCGCTTCACGAAACTCGACATTGCTGAAGGCGTTGAGCTCTGCGTTTCGTCGCGCGGCTGCCACCGCGTCCGTGGAGATGTCGATGCCGATCACGTTCTCACAAACAGAGGCGAGATGCAGGGCGAAGGCGCCGTTGAACGTGAAGCAGTCAAGCGCTCTGTGTCCGTCGGTGGTTTGAGCCGCGGCGCGTGCGGCAAGGCGGTTCTCGCGTTGATCCAAAAACGATCCGGTCTTCTGACCGCTCAAAGGCGCGACGTAGAAGCGCAGTCCATGCTGGAGAATCTCGAATTCGGCTGGAGCGTCGCCGTAGAGAGTTGTGGCGAGTAGTGGTAGTCCTTCGAGCTGGCGCACACGCACATCGTTTCGTTCAATCACAGCACGCGGGTTGAACGCTTCGATGAGTATCTCGGTGAGTAGCGACTTCACTGCGTCTGTGCCTTGCGACAGCGTTTGCAGGACGAGTACGTCGTCGTAACGATCGACGATCAGTGAAGGAAGCAAATCACCTTCGGAGTAGACGACGCGATACGCGTTAGTTTCGGGTGGAATATTTCTTCTGCTCGCAGCTTCTCTGATTCTTCGCTGCCACCACTCACGATTGATCTCTTCGTCGCTCAGCGTCAAAAAGCGCAGCGCGATTTGTGAAGCGTCGCTGAACAGTGCCTGGCCGATAAAGTTTCCACCTTCGTCCTTGACTGTGACGACCGAGCCGCCCTTCGCTTCGACCTCGACGACATCGCTTCTATAGATCCAAAGATGGCCCTGCCGGATACGATTCGCCCCTCGCTTGTTAACGCTCACCACGTTCATCGACGATACTCTGCCACGAAAAAGCACAAAATGGCAGGTTTTCTTTTGTGCGGTTTTGTGCTTCTTTGTGGCGAAATCTTGTATGCTAGGTGGCGAGTATGACTACCAAAGCGGAACTGCCGGGCGAGTTCCCGTACACCCGCGGCATCTACAAAAATATGTATCGCGGACGGCTTTGGACCATGCGCCAATACGCTGGCTACGCCACCGCCGAAGAATCAAACGCTCGGTATAAATACCTTCTCTCTCAAGGTACGACGGGCCTGTCAGTCGCTTTTGATCTTCCGACACAAATCGGTCTCGACTCTGACGATCCGCTTGCGCACGGTGAAGTCGGGAAAGTCGGCGTCGCCATCGATTCGCTCGAAGATATGGAGCGACTCTTCGCCGGTATCCCGCTCGATGAAGTCTCGACCTCGATGACGATCAACGCGACCGCCGCGATATTACTTGGGTTGTATCTAGCAGTCGCACGCAAGCAAAACGTGCCTTTCAATAAAATCAGAGGCACGCTGCAAAACGATATCCTGAAGGAATACATCGCGCGCGGCACTTATATTTATCCGCCTGCTCCGTCGCTGCGTCTTGTCACTGACACTTTTGCCTACTGCGTGCGCGAAGTGCCGAACTGGAACACGATCTCGATTAGCGGTTATCACATTCGCGAAGCCGGCTCGACAGCGGTGCAGGAAGTTGCCTTTACACTCGCTGACGGAATTACTTACGTCGAGGCGGCGCTCGCAGCCGGTCTCGCCATCGACGACTTTGCGCCGCGCATCTCGTTCTTCTTCAACGCACACAACAATCTGCTCGAGGAGATCGCAAAATTTCGAGCGGCGCGACGACTGTGGGCGTACATCATGCGCGATCGTTTCAAGGCGCAAGATCCACGTTCGATGATGTTGCGATTTCACACGCAGACCGCCGGCTCGTCACTCACGGCGCAACAACCTGAAGTCAACGTCGTTCGTACGACGATTCAGGCGCTGGCGGCGGTGCTCGGTGGAACGCAGTCGCTGCACACCAACGCGATGGACGAAGCACTGGCGCTGCCAACCGAAGCTGCGGCGCGAGTCGCTTTGCGCACGCAGCAGGTGATTGCTTACGAATCCGGTGTCACTGAGATCGCGGATCCTTTCGGTGGTTCCTACGCGATCGAGCATTTGACCGATCAATTGGAAGAGAAGGCGACTGAGTATCTGAAAAAAATTGATTCGATGGGCGGGATGCTGCGTGCAATCGAAACAGGTTATGTTCAACGTGAGATTCAGGAGTCGGCGTATCGTTATCAGCGAGCGATTGAATCGCAGGAACAGATCGTCGTCGGTGTAAATCGTTTTCAACTCGAGGAAGAGCCCGAGATCGATGTATTACGGATCGATCCCGCGCGCGAACAGGCACAGGTCGAACGTGTGCGGGCTTTGCGCGAGCGCCGTGATGCGAAGAGCGTGGAACTAGCGCTCAATAAATTGACTGAGGCGGCGGGGACGAGTGAAAACCTGTTGCCGCGGATTCTCGAATGTGTAGAGTCCTACGCGACTGTTGGCGAGATTAGCAATACGCTGCGACGTGTTTGGGGTGAGTATCGAGAGACTTCAATGGTTTAAAACAATAATCTGCGTAATCTGTGGATAAAAACGTCGAGGTGTTTATGAACAGAAGAGACTTCACGAAATCATTAGGCTTGAGTGTTACTGCTCTGGGCACTGGGGGTGTGCCGGCAATCGCTCGGAAACCCACGCCGCAATTCGCCATCACGATGGACGACTTCACCTGGTCCAACGCGGTCAAGCTCACTGCCAGCGAGCGGAATGAATCGATTCTCAACACGCTACACTCGAATTCGATTAAAGCAGCCCTGTTCGTCGTCGGCCGCAACATCGACAATGACAAGGGCAAACAGCTTCTCTCCGCGTCGGGCAAAGCCGGTCACATGATCGGCAACCACACCTATTCGCATGGCAACTTCAGCGCGCCAACCACCAATGTCGAAGAATACTTTCAGGACATTCTGAAAGCTGAGGCGCTGCTGAAAGACTTCTCTCGGTTTCAAAAATACTTTCGGTTTCCGGCACTCAAAGAGGGCGACACGGCGGCAAAACGCGACGCGATGAGATCCTTTCTCGCACAGCACGGCTATCGTGTCGGTCACGTCACGGTTGATAACTCCGACTGGATCATCGACCAGCGACTCACCGCGCGGTTGAAGAAAGATCCGAACGCTGACGTTAAGCCATATCGCGACTTTTATCTCGAGCACATGTGGGCGCGCGCGGAGTATTATGATTCACTCGCTCAACGCGTGCTCGGTCGTCCCGTCAAGCACACTGTTCTGGTCCACTTCAGTCTCTTGAACGGGCTGTTTCTGAACGACGTGATCGCAATGTTGAAAGCGAAAGGCTGGCAGCCGATAGACGCCGAAGAAGCGTTCAGCGACCCGGTCTTCTCCGCGAAGCCAAACATCGTTCCGGCGGGCGAAAGCATTGTGTGGTCCCTCGCGAAAGAAAAGGGCACGATTGCAAAGTCGCTCCGCTATCCAGCCGAAGACGGCGAGTATGAAAACGCGCGAATGAATAAACTAGGACTATAGACATGAAGCAAATCCTCTTATTGTTCTGTGCGTTGATCCTTATGGCGACTGGAATCGTGGGTCAGGAACCCGAACGTGGTATCGGGCCGGCCCAAGTCCATTTTCCGCTGGCTTGGCGTCGCTATACGATGAAAGGCGAGTTTTCTGTGCTTCTTCCCAGCCCTCCCGGAATGACCGCCAGCACAGTTTCTCGAAAAGATGGCAAGAATCGAATAAGCCGCTATTTCACAACGTCCTTAGATGACGTGGTCTACAATATTGAAGTTTTCGAGAACCCTGAACCAAGGCAGTCGCTGGAGGAGTTCATCGCGGAAAGCAATGCCAGGTTCCGATACGATCCCGCTACGGAACGGAATCTGACTGTCGATGGTTTTCCGGGAAAGGAATATTCTGCGCAGGACAAGACTTCACTTACAGTGGTGCAGTTTTTTGTCACGGAGAAGTGCCTGCTTCGATTTGCAGCCAGCGGACCGGCCGCAGCAGCACCCGTAGTAAAGGAGTTCCTTGCCTCAATTAAGCTCGGGGATGAGGTAGACGGTATTAAAATTTCCGGCGGGCCCGGAACGCCTTTAGACACCAGTAATAGCATATTCATGGGAAAAGAAGTCGAAGTAAAGGCGAGCTTGCTGACAAGGCCAGAACCCAGTTACACAAAAAATGCTCGTCACAATGGGATTGAAGGGATTGTAGTTCTCCGAGTGGTTTTTTCGAAAACAGGCCGCGTCGAAAACATCGAGGTTCGTTCGGGACTGCCTTATGGATTGACCGAGCAAGCCATTAAGGCCGCCAAAGAGATCAGATTCATTCCTGCGATGAAGGATGGAAAGTACGTTTCGATGTGGATGCAACTGGAGTATGACTTCAATCTCAAATGATGGCCCACCTGCTCGAAGTTCGTAATCTCCAAACACACTTCCCAACCCGCGCGGGATTGGTGCGTGCGGTTGACGGCGTTAGCTTTCATATCGATCGTGGCGAGTTGCTGGGACTGGTCGGGGAATCGGGTTGTGGGAAGTCGATAACAGCACTTTCAGTCATGCGGCTCATCGCGCCGCCGGGAAAGATTGTCGGCGGAGAGATACTCTTCGATGGCAAAGACCTGCTTAAAATCTCCGATTCCGAGATGCGGGACATGCGTGGCGACGACATCGCGATGATCTTCCAGGATCCGATGACGTCGCTCAACCCAGTCTTCACCGTCGGCGAGCAGATCGCCGAGGCACTGCGACTGCATCGCAAGTTGTCGAAAAAGCAAGCACGCGAGGCCACGATTGAGGCGATGCGCGAAGTCGCAATCCCCGATCCCGCGCGTCGCATTGACGATTATCCACATCAACTGTCGGGCGGCATGCGACAGCGCGTCATGATTGCGATGGCGCTCGCATGTAATCCAAAACTCCTGATCGCCGACGAACCAACCACTGCGCTCGACGTCACGATCCAGGCGCAGATTCTCGAGTTGCTCGACGATCTCAGAAAGCAGCGAGAATTAGCAGTGCTGTTGATAACTCACGATCTCGGTGTTGTTGCCGAAGTCGCGGATCGTGTCGCGGTGATGTACACCGGACGGATAGTTGAAGAGTCGCCGGTCGACGAGTTGTTCGCGCGGCCCAAGCATCCTTACACGGAAGGTTTGTTACGCTCCGTTCCAAAACTGACGAGCACGCAGGTGGTTCGCAAAGAACGTTTGGAAACGATCGAAGGCGTGGTGCCCAAGCCGACTGACTTGCCACCGGGCTGTCACTTCGCGCCGCGTTGTCCGCATCGTATGCCGCGTTGTACGGCAGAAGAGATTCCGCTTTACCAACTCGAAGGCAGCGTGCAGGTGCGTTGCGTACTTTACGACCTAGCCGCGGCGGTAACAGCGGATCACGAAGGAGTTCATGAGCGTCCAAGTTGAAACAAACCATCAGCCGGGCCAGCCAGCACCCGCAGTCCGCGAGACGCTCGTCAGCGTCCGTGGCCTGGTGAAACACTTTCCGGTTGAAGGCTCAGATGAAGTGGTGCGCGCCGTGGATGGTGTTTCGTTTGAAATCTTTGCAGGTGAGACGCTCGGACTGGTTGGCGAGTCAGGCTGTGGCAAGTCGACTGTCGGACGTTGTCTACTTCGTTTGATCGAACCGACTGCCGGACAAATCCATTTCCAGGGCCGTGACGTTCTCGCACTCAACAGGAAAGAGCTACGCGAGATTCGCCGTGAGATGCAGATCATCTTTCAGGATCCTTACGCGTCGCTCAATCCGCGCATGAAGATCGGCGCCATCGTTGGTGAGCCGCTTGTAATTCACGACGAGGGGACGAAGAGTGAGCGGCGCGATCGCGTTGCAGCGTTGTTGAGACGAGTGGGACTCGATCCAGATTACATGAGTCGTTACGCGCACGAATTTTCCGGCGGGCAACGGCAACGCATTGGCGTCGCGCGAGCGTTGGCGCTCAATCCGAAACTGATTGTGGCGGACGAGCCTGTCTCAGCGCTCGATGTGTCAGTGCAGGCGCAGGTCGTCAATCTGTTGCAGGAGCTTCAGGAAGAGTTCAAGCTCACATATCTGTTTATCTCTCACGGACTCGCGGTTGTCGAGCACATCTCGACCCGCGTCGCTGTAATGTATCTCGGTCGCATCGTGGAGATAGCCGGCGCTGCTGAGTTGTATGCGCAACCGTTACATCCTTACACGCAGGCTCTACTGTCGGCCATTCCGATTCCCGATCCGAAGCAGAAACGCAAACGGATCGTTTTGCAGGGCGATGTGCCGACGCCGATCAATCCGCCCTCAGGTTGTCGTTTTCGAACACGTTGTCCGATCGCGATTGAAGACTGTGCGCATATCGATCCCGAGTTGCGTGAAGTTTCACCGGGCCATCATGTTGCGTGTATTCGCGTCCCTGGTTGGTTTGAAGCACCGCTGCAGTCGCACAAATGAAACCTCGGCAGCAGATGTCCCGTATCCACGTTTTGCAAAATTTCAGACGGAAAGCTTTCTCACCCGTTCTCTTTTCATAGGAGGATAACTAAATGAGCGATTCGATAGCGCCGCCAAGTGCGCCCCAGGCTAACGAGCCAGTTGTCACAACCGGCGAGACTTTGTCTGCCATCTTCTTCGAGCCTTCGAGAGCCTTTGAGGCGCTGCGTGCTAGACCTCGCTTTCTCGTTGCCGGTCTGATCATGCTTATTTTGACCTGCCTGGTCACTTTCGTTTTGTTTCTGAGAGTAGATATGGGCCAGTTTATTCGCGAACGAATGGAACGCTCGCCGAATGCGGCACAACAGACAGAGGCGCAAAAGGAGATGGGCGTCAAAATTGGCAAAATTGGTGCCGCGGTCTTCGTGCCGGTCTCCGTGCCAATAACCATCGCGGCTGGTGCGGCGTTGTATCTCCTGGGTGTGCTGGCTTTCGGAGGATCGATTACCTACAAGAAGTCGCTGGCGGTGTGGACTTATTCATCTCTACCACCTGCCGTACTGGGAGTGCTAATCGCGATTTTGGTCCTTTTCTTGAAATCGCCCGATTCGATCGATCCGGAGCATCTGGCAGTCACAAATCCGGGAGCTCTGACGAATAGCGAGACGTCGCCGGTGCTCGTCGCGTTATTGAGCCAGTTTGATTTGCTTAGATTTTACGGATTGTTCCTCGCGGCGCTAGGTCTGCGAAAGGTTGCAAAGCTGTCATCCGGCGCGGCGTGGGGAGTGGTGATCAGTCTTTGGCTAATCGGAGCTTTGTTAAGAATCGGCTCCGCCGCCATCTTCGGCCGCTAACCACAAAGAAGCACAAAAAGCAAAATTAGCCACAAAGAGGCACAAAAAGCACAAATGATCGATGCATCTACTCTTGTGCATTTTGTGCCTTTTCGTGGCTAGGTTTTGTTTGTGCTTTGTTGTGGCCCTACTCGTAGCGGAGTGATTCGATAGGATCGAGGCGGGCGGCTTTCCACGCGGGCCAGAGACCGAAGATCAGTCCGATACCAACGCTGGCGAGTAGACCACCAATCGGCGCCCAGAGTGGAACGTAAGACGGAAGCAGCAAACGCAGCAGCAGAGTCAACCCCCAGCCAATCGATAGACCAACAATGCCGCCGAGACCCGTGAGCGTCGCGGCTTCGATCAAAAACTGCCACATGATGTCGCGGCGTCTGGCGCCGATTGCCTTGCGCACGCCAATCTCGCGCGTGCGCTCTGTGACTGACACCAGCATGATGTTCATCACGCCAATTCCACCGACCATCAGACCAACCGAAGAAATAACCACCATCGCGATCGCGAGGCCGCCGGTGATTGAACGGAAGTTATCGAGAATACTTTCCGACGTTTCCATGCCGAAGTTGTCATTCTCAGCGAATGGCACCTGACGACGCACTCGCAGCAGGTCGCGTACCTGGTCCTTTGCCTCTTCCATCATCCCTGCACGCGCTACCGCAAGAATGTAGATATCGTCGGCGTTTGGTTTCAGCTTCTGCGCAACGCTGAAAGGCACGTAGACCACGTTATTCTGATCGTCACTGCCGCCACCGATGAGAAACTGTTCTCGTTTTTCGAGTACACCAACGACGCGAAATTCCTGTGGTCCGATCTTGATTGTCTGGCCCACCGGCGAGCCGATTTTGAAGAAGTCATCGGCGACTTTGGAACCGACTACGCACACTTGCTGATTTGTGTCGTTCTCGGTTTGCGTGAAGAAACGACCTTCGGAGATTACCTGTGTGCCTGCTCTTTCAAACTCCGGCAGCGTGCCTTGAAGTGCAACTTGCGCCGACGTCTTGCCACCACCCGAGACCAGCAGCTTGCCGCCAAAGAAGTTGTTGGTGATATCGAGAAAGGGAACTGAGAGCTCAATCGTCGGCAGCGACTGAAGCGCGATCGCGTCGTCGTAGGTCAATTCTTTGCGCATTCTCTCCTCGCGCGAGAGGCGCCCGATATGAATGCCTGGATTGTATTTGCTGATGTAGATCGAGCGAGTGCCGAACGACTCCACTTCCCGCTTCACGGAGACGTCGATGCCGCTGATGATTGAAGCGATCAGCATGACGGTGATGATGCCGATCACAACGCCAAACACAGTCAGGAACGAGCGCAGCTTGTTGGCGCGCAGCGTTTGCAGGGCCATCATGAGGTTTTCGTAGATGTCGCTGCGCAGTATTTTCATCTTTTTAGTCAGCTCTTAGCGCCTCGATCGGATCCAATCTCGCGGCTTTCCACGCTGGAAAGATTCCGGAAGCAACGCCGGCGCCGCCCGACGCGCCGAGCGCACCTAAAACCGCAAGGATCGAGAGATAAGTAGGAAAAATCCAGGCGGTGACAATCGCACCCACGATCCATGCCAGAAAGATCCCGACCGCGCCACCGATAGTTGCCAGTGTTACGGCTTCCACCAAAAATTGTTTCAAGATGTCGATCTGACGCGCACCCAACGATTTTCTGATTCCTATCTCTTTGGTGCGTTCAGTGACCGACACCAGCATGATGTTCATGATCACGATGGCGCCGACAACTAAAGCAATGCCTGGAACTGCGATCGCCACGATGAAAATGGTCCCGAAGATTCGATCGCGCAGACCCGTGATTGCATCGGGCGTGACGATGCCGAAGTTGTCTTTCTCGTTTGGTTCCAACTTACGTCGCACGCGCATCAGGAAGCGCGACTCTTCAACCGCGTCGTTGAACAGTTCATCTGTTTTTGCGGTCGCGATGAAGTAGAGCGAGCGCTGACGGATCAATGAACCGTAGTTCACCGAATAGGTTTTTAATGGAATGATGACAAACGTGTCCTGCGGAATGCCGAACACGGTCCCTTTCGCAGCTTCGATGCCGATTACTCGGTACGGCAAACCACGAACACTGATTTCCTGACCTATAGCGTTTCCGGCCGGAAAGAGTTTGTTGGCGACATCGGCGCCGACGTATGCAACGCGCGCAGCGTTCTCGTTCTCGGGTTGCGCAATGAAGCGTCCCTCGGCGACGTCACGGTTCTCGATATCGACGCAGTTGGCGGTTGCACCCGAAACAAAAACATCGTCGAGCACCTGGTCGCCGCGCTTCACTTCAGACGCAGTGCCGCGGGCGCGAGCGCCGATCTTGCCGATGAGAGTGGCACGTTCTTTCAGGTATTCGTAATCTTCGAGCGTCAGTTCTTTGTTGCGTCGTTGTGCAGCGGCGATCGTGTCGGTGTCTTTGAAATCTTCGAGCGGATTGAATCGCTGAATGGTAAACGACTTGGCGCCGATGCCGGCGATCTTTTCGTCGACGTAACGATTGAAGCCCTGGATCAGCGAAACGACGACGACAAACGCAGTGACACCGACGACCATGCCGAGCAGTGTCAGTGCAGAGCGCAGTTTGTGGGCCCAGATTGCTGAGAGAGCAAGTTTAAGAGTTTCGATAAATTTCACTTTTTCTAATTAAGCCACAAAAAGGCACAAAATGCACAAGTGTGTTTGAGATACGCATTAATCATTTTTTGTGCCTTCTTGTGGCTCTACTCCCAACGGAGGGCATCGATGGGGTTTAGGCGCGCGGCTTTCCACGCGGGCCACAGTCCGAAAACTATTCCGACAGCCGCTGAAATTCCAACGCCCACGGCGATGGCCCAGAGCGGCACATAGGCCGGCAACGGCGAGTACTTGTTCATCAACACACTCGCGATCTCGCCGACCGCCAATCCTGCGAAGCCACCAATCGCCGTTAACACGACGGCCTCAATCAAAAACTGGGTCAGTATGTTCAGCCTGGTCGCGCCGACAGCCTTACGCACTCCGATCTCTTTGGTTCGTTCTGTAACTGAGACCAGCATGATATTCATCACACCAATCCCCCCGATCATCAGCGCGACAAAAGAGATCGAGGTCAAGACCAGTGCGGTGGCGCCTGTCAACTGGTTGTAGACGTCCAACAAAGAATCCTGCGACGAGATGCCAAAGTTATTCGGTGCGCCGACAGGAACACGCCGTCTGCGCCGCAGTATGTCAGTAATCTCGTCGATCGCTGTTTTGACGTAAGCACGCGAACGCGGCCGCACAATGATAAAGAAAACTACTTCGGGAAACGGCTGATCCGGATAGTACTTGTCGAACGTTGTAATCGGAATGAAGATCGAGTTATCACGCGACTGTCCGAAGAAGTTGCCTAATGGTTCCATCACTCCGATAACGCGAAACGGGTTGCCGTTAATCCTGACGTTTTTATCGAGAGGGTCTTCGTACGGAAACAATGCCTGCTTGACGTCGACGCCGATAATCACAACGTTTGAGCGATCCTGCATGTCGATGTCGTTCACGAAGCGGCCACTGGCGACATACTGCGTCTGGACAAACTCGTAGTACGGAGTGACACCCAAAAGTATCGGCGTGTCGCTCTGTTTGTCCTGATATCTCACTGTCGCGGCGATCATGCGATGAATCGGTGAAACGCCGACGATCGAAGGAGCTTCGATACGTAGCGCCTCGGCGTCGTCCATCGTCAGGTCTTTGCGGTGGATTTCCTCTGGACCAGGCGGACGTCCGAAGCTTGGTTCAAACTTCGAGACGAAGATCGTGTTGGAGCCGAGCGATTCGATCTGATCCGCGAACGCTTTGTTGAGTCCTTGAATGATCGAGACCATGAAGATGACGGTCACAACACCGACGCTGACGCCCAGGATCGTCAGCGCCGAGCGCAGCTTGTTCGAGCGCAAGGTGTCGAGCGCCATCAGCGCCGATTCTTTGAGATCTTCGAACTTCATAGATTTAGGCGCCTCCTTGGAGTGCTGTGCCTTGGCACCGCTTTGGCCAAAGCGGCGTCAAGCCGCCGCACTCCAAGGAGGCGTTCTATTATTCGGCCCGCAATGCCTCGATCGGATCCAGCTTCGCAGCGCGCCATGCCGGCCACAATCCGCTTACGATCCCAACAACCGATGAAACTCCGACGCCGAGCACGGCAGAAGCAACACTCACCAGCAACGGAAAACCAATCAACGCCGATATGATGTAAGCCAGTCCGAATCCTGTGCCCACACCGATCGCTCCGCCGATCGCAGTGACCGTCACCGCTTCGATCAAAAACTGCGTCAGGATGTCTTTGCGACGTGCGCCGATCGCTTTGCGAATACCGATCTCTTTCGTTCGTTCCGTCACAGACACCAGCATGATGTTCATCACGACGATCCCGCCGACCACAAGCGAGATTGCTGCGACGCCGATCGTCACGATGTAGATATTCGACGTAGCAGCGCCATAAAGATTAAGAAAAACGTCCTGAGTCTCAAGTGCGAAGCCTTCGTCAGTATCGTCTGCGGGATGGGGCCGGCGATTGCGCATGATCGTTCTCACTTGATCTTCCGCCACCTCGAGCTGCTCGGCTGCCGGCACTTGAATAAACACGACCAGCGAGCGCCTGCCGCCGTATGCCTTTTGATAAGTCGAATACGGAATGTAAATCACGTTGTCGCGCGAGAAGCCAAAGATCGAACCCAAAGGCTCGAGCACACCCAACACGAGATAAGGTCGGCCATCGATCCGGACCTCCTGACCAACAGCCCTATCAGCCGGTGCATCGCCAAACAGGTTCTTCAGCATGTCTGGACCAACGACGCAGATGTCGCGTCCCGAAGCACCTTCGCTTTCGGTCCAGATTCGACCGACGTTGAGCGATACTCCATCGATGTCAAACATCGTGGTCGGATCGACGCCGCGAATGCGAACGTTCTCGGCCTTCTGATCGCCGTACTTAACCGTCTCGATCGCATTCGCTGCGATGCCGACTCTCCAACAGGCCGTGCACAGTCGTTGTATGGCTTCAGCGTCATCATGTGTCACGTCTTTACGCCGGTTTGATTTGATGAACTCCTCACGCGACTTGATGATTTGCGGATTTTTCGAGACGGTGAAGACCGTCGATCCTTGCGAAGAGAACGTTTGCGCGACTGTCTGGTCCAGACCTTTGATGATAGTGACGACTGCAATAACTGCGGTCACGCCGACGATGATGCCCACCAGTGTCAGCGCAGTGCGTAGTTTATTCGCCCGCAGACTTCCGGTGGCGACACGAAAAGCTTCCCAGATTGCAGTCAGATGAAGTGAGCCACGAAGAGGCACAAAAAGCACCGACAATTATCTAAGTCTTTCGTCTTTTTCGATCTGACCGTCGCGAATTGAGATGACGCGGTGCGCACGCGCGGCAATGTCGTGCTCGTGCGTGACGACGATGATCGTGTTGCCTTCAGAGTGGAGTCGTTCAAAGAGATCCATGATCTCCATGCTGGTGTGTGAGTCGAGTGCGCCCGTAGGTTCGTCCGCCAGCAGGATCGACGGGTGATTCACCAACGCGCGAGCAATTGCGACGCGCTGGCGCTGGCCGCCTGAGAGTTCATTCGGTTTGTGCATCATGCGCTCGGTCAGGTCAACGGAATGGAGAGCTTTCTTCGCCATATCATGTCGTTGAGAAGCGCTAACTCCGCCGTAAATCAGCGGTAGTTCGACGTTGTGCAGCGCCGTGGCGCGTGCGAGTAGATTGAAGGTTTGAAAAACAAAGCCAACTTCCTGGTTGCGAATGCGCGCAAGTTCGTCGTCATCCATTTCCGAGACGTTCTTGCCATTCAGCCAGTATTCACCACTCGTTGGAGTGTCGAGACAGCCGATCAAATTCATCAGCGTCGATTTACCCGAACCGGATGGACCAATAATGGCAATGTATTCGCCGCGAGGAATATCAAACGACACTCCGTGCAGAGCGTGCACCTGCTCAGTTCCCATCTGGTAAGTCTTCCAGATGTCACGCATCGAAATCAGCATGGACGGGTTATGCCCGTCGAATTCGGCGCGCGGCGTGACCACACTCTCTGGCGGAGTAATCGTAAGAGTAGCGTCGCTCATCTAGCTGCCCTCGTTTCCGTTTGCGTTGCCCGGTTTCTTGGTTTGACGTTTGACTGTCATTCCGTCTTTGAGCGTCTTCAACACACGACTCGGCCCACGCACGATCTCCATCTCAGGCTTAAGCCCGCTGGTAACTTCGATATCAGCCTCACCCGTGATTCCGGTAGTGACTTCGACGAACCGCACTTTGTTTCCTTCGATCACGTAAACGCCTTTTTGCGACTTCGGTTTTTCGCCGACAGGCGTTGCTGTTGGTACGCTGCCGGAAACTGTTGCACTTGGCGACGGTGCACCGGCCGGCGCTTTCTCGACGATCGATTCGAGTGGCACGGCGAGAACGTTGTTCTTGGTGTCAGTTGTAATTGTCGCCGTGGAACTCATACCCGGTCGCAAAGCATTTTGCACGTCTTCGGGCAAGTCGCGAAGCTCGAGTGTGACCTTGAACTCTTTTGCTTCCTGCACGTTGACGCGGTTCGACAGACCGCCAGTGGTGTCAGACTTCGCTATCGCCAGCGGGTTTTTCTGTGTCACCACGGCCTTGAGCTCTTTGTCGCCGAGCGCATCAACCTTGACTTTCGCCTCCTGGCCCACCTTCACATTATTGATTTCCGTTTCGTCAACGTTTACTTCGACGTTGATCTGCGACATGTCCGCGATGGTCATCAACGGTGTCGTCGATAGACCAGCGACGGCAAACTCACCGACGCGCGTGGGAATGTCGGCGACTACGCCGTTCAACGGCGATAACTGAGTTGCCTTCGAACGCTGACTCACCTGTCCGCGCAACATCGCCTGCTGCTGATTGGCGCGCATCTCCGACGACTTGATGCTGGTCTCAGCCTCTTTCACCGCGACGCGTTGCTGATTGGCACGCTCTGTGGCCTCTTTTACCGCGAGCTTTTGCGCTTCAAGGTTTGCCTTGGCGGTGTCCAAAGAGATCTTCGCAGTTTCGAGCCGGTCGCGCGCAGTGTCATATTCAAGTCTCGACGAGACGCCCGCTTCGATCAGTTCCGTATAACGCTTGAGCTCGCGCGCGGCGGTGTTCACCTCAACCTGGGCCTTCTCGACAGCCGTCTGCGAGGCCACCACCTGCTGCTTAGCGGAGGCCACTGCCGCTTCAGCAGCCGCTAACGACTGTTGCGCCGCCGTGACGGCATTGCGTGCATTTTGTACGTCGTTGAGTGAAGCCTGAGTGGCGGCCCATTGGGCCTCCTGGCTGGATTGAAGTTGCGTTGGGTCGACGCGGACCAGCGGCTTGCCCTTGGTCACCATGTCGCCGGCAGTGACGTAAATCTCCTCGATACGGCCAGGCACCTCGCTGGTCAGTTTGATATAACGGACGGGACGTACTTCTCCGGATGCGGTTACAGTCTGCTTTAATTCTGGTCTAACTGTTAGTTTTACTGTAATTACTTCGGGCTCTTCTTTGCGCGTCGCGACTACGCTGACAACCACCACGATCGCCAGCACCGCGACCACAACAACGCTAATAATAATCTTCTTTTTTCGACTCAATGCCATTCTTAGGGGTCCTTCTCCAGGGGCGTAAATTCTCGAAGTAGCTTCTACGTGGAAAGCTATCAAACTGTTTCATTTATAGCCACTAAAATGCAGAAAGTTTGATCTTGAGCAACTCCTTGGAGTGCGGCGGCCTGGCGCCGCTTTAGCCTCGATCAGGCGTAATCGATAACAAAGCGGCGTCGGGCCGCCGCACTCCAAGGAGGGTCTTGTTCCCGTTGCGCTCAAACTGCATCACTCCTGCTCATGTAAGATGCGTTGGCACGCCAAGCGCGTTCGCGCTAGAATAACTTGCTTTTTGTGACGGCGATGATCACGTGCGATAGGTGCAAAACAGAAAATCTCGACGGCTCGCAGTATTGCGACGAATGCGGCGCGCCGTTGCGCCCAAATGGGCGTCCGTCGTCATACCAGAACCGGCCCACTCCGG
Organism: Pyrinomonadaceae bacterium; assembly: GCA_035248565.1. Classification (GTDB taxonomy): domain Bacteria; phylum Acidobacteriota; class Blastocatellia; order Pyrinomonadales; family Pyrinomonadaceae; genus PSRF01. The sequence goes on from DATFHH010000145.1 coordinate 52,075, forward strand.
GCGGCAACGGCAGCCACGCTCAGTCGCCAGGTACTCAGCCCGAGTTTGCAGGCGGACGTGTTTCCGCCGGTTTGAGCTTTTCATCAATGCGCACGACTCCGAAGCCACACGCCCGACTGGTTATTGAAAAAGGCCGTTCGACCGGAAAACAGTTCATGTTGAGCGACGCCGAAGCTCAGATCGGCCGCTGGGACGCTGATGGCGGGATCTTCCCCGACGTTGATCTAGACACTGACGATCCCGAAGCCAAAGTCTCGAGACGCCACGCACGAATCACACTAAGCAATGGGCAGTACTTTGTAGAAGATCTCGGATCGACTAACGGAACGTTTATCAACCGCGGTAAGAGATTACCCCCGGGACAACGTCAGGCGCTGTGCGACGGCGACGAAATCATTGTCGGAAAAACGTTTTTGCGCTTCCACATCATGAAATAATCGCCTGCTACGTCGTCTACTAATTGGAACCCGCGGTTCAATCTGGAGATTGGTATTCGTTAACAGATGGTTGAGTGTAACGCATGCGGTGCCCGCGTTTCCCCTGGTGAACAGTTCTGCGGTAATTGCGGCACGCAGCTGATCCCCAGTTCAGTGGATTTAAGGACCATGTCTGCCACTTCGGAAGACGAGGTTGACGTGCGTCCAGCCATCGAAGCGGCAGCACCAGCCGCTATGCGCGAATCATCCGGCAGCTTAGAGACAAGCGTCGTCGACCAAAGTATCAACGAAACCTCAAGTCCGATATCTTCCGCTTCACTCGGTGGTTCATTTACCGACAGCGTTAAAGTTCCCGGAACAACCTCGACCCCGAAAGAAGGCACCACTGGCGGTCATCGTCCGACAGTCAAGCAACTCGCAGGCGGAATCGTGTTGAATAGTCGCTACGAGATCGTGCGTCGCATCGGCGGCGGCGGAATGGGCGCAGTCTATCTCGCCAAGGATCGCAATCTCGGCGATGCTCCGCGCGCAGTGAAAGAGATGGTGGAGTCGCATCTCGATCCATCGCAACATGAGAAAGCAATCGGCGACTTCAAACGCGAGTCGTTGTTGCTGACATCGCTCGAACACCCGTCAATTCCGACCATCTACGACTACTTCTACGACGACGCATTGAGTCGTTTCTATCTCGTCATGAAGTACATTTCGGGCGGCGACCTGGCGTCGAGATTACGCGCCGCCGTGGCCGGAAGATTAGACGAGAAGACAGTAACAGACTGGGGCATGCAAGTGGCCGACGTGCTCGACTATCTGCACTCGCGACCAAAACCGATAATCTATCGCGATCTCAAACCTGCCAACTTGATGATCGACGGTAACACAGGTCGAGTGATGCTGATCGATTTTGGCATCGCGCGTTGGGTGACGCAGCAAGAGAAAGGTGTGACTGCGGTCGGCACGATGGGCTATGCGCCACCCGAACTTTTCAGTGGGCGAGTGCAGCCTGCCTCGGACGTTTACAGTCTCGGCGCCACGATGTTTCATCTGCTGACCGGAGCAGATCCGCAGGACAATCCGCTTTTGATTTTCAACTTCACGATGAACCCGAGACCGCGCCAGCTCGCGCCGTCGATGTCTACCGAGATGGAACAGATTCTCATGAAGGCGGTGGAATACAAGCCTGAGGATCGCTATCGCACTGCGGGTGAGCTGAGAAATGAGCTGGCGAACCATTTAGAGAAATTGATATCGGGAAGAGTCAGCTATGGAATGCCGGCGCAGTCATTAGGCGGCGAGACAGTTCAAGTGCAAACGGTCTACTGCGGTTTCTGTGGGGGTCGTATTGCCGCTGACGATGTTTATTGCGCACACTGCGGGGCGCGTCAGCCGCTTGCAGCAGTCGGATCGAGTGCGCTGCTGCCGCACTCCGTCAGACCGACTGCAAAGCTCGTCGTTACAGGAACCACGGAGCTCGATGCGTCGTTCATTCTTCAGAAAGACAGTAATCTTCTCGGCCGGACCGATCCGCATTCAAACATCTTTCCGGAAATCGATCTCTCGAGATTCGATCCGGAAACAAAAGTTTCACGACGGCATGCACGCATCTGGCTCGAAGGAGAAACATTTCTCGTCGAAGATCTGGGTTCTGTGAATGGCACTGTGATCAACGACTCAGTTCGGCTTGCGCCGCGCCAACCACGCGTGTTGGATAGTGGGGATAAGTTGCGAGTTGGCGAGACGACGTTGCATTTTTTGGTTGGGTGAATAGGTCCTATTGGACCTATAGGACTTATACGACCTATATCGCTATTCCATGACTGTTGCCCAAGGTTTGCCGCGCTCCCAGGCAAGAAGCCGTGCCGCCCGGCATGGTGGCCAACGACTCAGAGCTCCTTTCCCTCTGCGTTGTGGCGCTCTGCTAATCGACTACATCGCACTCGTTTCGCTCGTCGTCTTAGGAACTTTGGTCTCGCGCATGCTCGGTGGCGGCGGTCGTGCAGCAGGTAGTTCCGCCGAAACAGCAGGACTCCTGCTCGCCGTCGCCGTCGCCTTGCTCAATCTCGGAATACTTCCCGGTCTGACAGGTTTCACTCTCGGCAAATGGGCCACCGGTTTGCGAATCGAGCGTAACAACGGCGGAAACGTCGGCATCGGGCGCGCGTTGTTGCGTCACTTCATTGGTTATCCGATTTCATTTGCGCTCTTGGGACTTGGTTTTGTTCTGGCCGCAGTGACCGTGCATGGGAGAGGCTTGCACGATATGATAGCCGGCACCGTCGTTGTTCGTGAAGGTTCTTAAAACAATCTGTGTAATCTGTGGATGGCTTTGCCTGCTAAACCATGCCCGATCTCATTGTTAAATACCCCGACCGTTCTGCCGATCATTTTCCCCTTGGCCGCCTGCGCATAACCATCGGCCGGTCCGCGCGCAACGATCTCTGTATTCCCGATCCCTTCGCTTCTCGCGTGCACGCGGAAGTGCGTCGTGAAGGAGACGAATACATACTCCAGGATCTCGGCTCTGCCAATGGAACTCTCTACAATGGCGCGACTGTCGACGGCGCGGTCCATCTGACGGCTGGTGGACGCATCCAGATCGGAGAAACGGAAATCGTTTTCGACGACGGCACGTTCAACTCCGGCATGGGCGCCACGATGATCACCGACAACTCGGGAACATCACTTCCCGAAGCGACGATCGCGCTGGCGTCCGGCGACAGGACCACCTCCGGTTTACTCGAAGCGATCGAAGGCGCACGCACGCAGCCGGAAGAAGTTACCTCCACAACCGTCACGCCGAAAGCAAAACAAGGCGACTTGCTGGCGTTGATCAGCAAGGTTGGCGTCACACTGCTCGCCTCCGCGACATTGAATGAAACACTCGAAACGATCGTCTCACTTGTGTTTGAATCCGTGCCGGCGGATCGCTGCCTCATCATGATGCGGGATGAAGACAGTGAAGACTTGCGCGTGGCAGTCGCCCGCTTGAGAGATCGCGTGGGCGAAGTCGGTGAGATTCGCGTAAGTCGCAACGTGCTTGACGAAGTGGTAATGCGCGGCAAGTCAGTGCTTACCTCCGACGCGCAACACGATCCGCGTTTTGCGAGTGGTACGGTTGTGCTTCAAGGTGTTCGATCAGTATTGGCTGTGCCGCTCGGCGTTTCAGAAAAAGTGTTTGGGATTATCTATGCCGACTCACCGATCGCCGAAGGTCGATTCACCGAAGATCATCTAAAAGTTTTGACGACACTCGCGTCGGTCGCTGCCATACGCGTCGAAAACGCGCGTTTGGTCGAAGCGCGTCTCGAACGTGAGCGACTGGAACGTGAACTCGCACTGGCCAGCGAGATCCAGCAACGTTTTCAGCCGACTGCGCCGCCGCACGTCGATGGTTACGAATTGCAAGGTATTAGTTTTCCCTGTTACGAAATCGGCGGCGACTATTACGACTTCATCGAGCGTGAAGATGGACGTTTGGTGATTGCGCTGGGCGATGTTTCGGGCAAGGGAACCGCGGCCGCGCTGCTGATGTCGTCACTCCACGCCGCGATTCATGCGCAGTCAGCTTCTCACGATTCGTTAGTCGCAACGATTTCCGCGGTCAATCGTTACCTCGCCGATAACATTCCTGCGAATCGCTTTGTCACCTTGTTTTACGCGGAGCTCGATCCCGTGTCGGGTGCGCTCTCGTTTTTGAATGCGGGACACAATCCGCCGCTAATCCTTCATGCAGCAGGAACTGTCGAACAACTCGCGTCCGGAGGGTTGCCGCTTGGAATCAAACGCGACGCTGAATATCGCGAGGGTCGCACTCAGTTGCAGCGGGGTGATGTGCTCGTGATCTATTCCGATGGTGTGACTGAAGCGGTCAGTCCAACCGGTGAAGAATTTGGCTCGACGAGATTGTATGAGGTCGTGTCGCGCAACGTTGAGGCTTCGGCTGCGGGTATACGCGATCGCATCGAGTCGTCGTTGACGAAATTTGCGCAGGGAACGAGCGCCGCTGACGACATCACGCTCGTGATCGTTAAGAGACAACCGTAGTTATTGCCGATTTCCAATTGGCAATCGGAAATCGGCAATCTCGTTATGGATCGCGACACAGACATAGGTGGACCGCTTCACAAGTTTCCGGTTACCAATCAGTCGGCCATCGTCGCGGCGCGCAGTGACGATCAACTCGTGCGCCGCCGCGCCTTCGACACCATCCTCTTGAGTTATTGGAAACCTGCTTACAAATACATTCGCCTCAAGTGGCAATGCGGCAACGAAGACGCTAAGGATCTAACCCAGGGCTTCTTCACCAACGCTTTCGAGAAGAACTATTTCGCCACTTACGATCCACGCAAAGCGAGTTTCCAAACTTTTCTGCGCACCTGTCTCGACGGCTTTGTCGCGAATGAACGCAAAGCCGCGCGGCGTCTCAAACGCGGCGGTGACATGGACCATCTCGACTTCGTCAGCGCAGAAGCAGAGCTCGCATCACACGCTGCTGAATCGTCGCTGAGTCCTGAAAACTACTTTCATCGTGAATGGGTGCGGTGGATGTTTACGTTGGCTGTCTACGAGCTACGCAAGCGCTGCGATCAGTCGGATCGCACGGTGCACTTTCAACTATTTGAACGTTACGATCTGCGTGACGATGCGAACGTTTCTTACGCCTCACTAGCTGAGGAGTTTGGACTAGAGACAACCACAGTTAACAACTATCTCGCTGCCGTTCGTCGTGACTTTCGTAAGATCGTTTTGGAAAAGCTGCGCGAGATAACTGCGACTGACGAGGAGTTTCGCATTGAAGCCCGTTCATTACTCGGAGTCGACGTGAAATGAAGTGGCTTTCGGACGACAAGTTGAACTACCTGAGGACCATTGTCGCCAATCCGGATTTCAGTTCGACCAAATACAAGTTCGTCAAGGAACTCGGGCGCGGCGGGATGGGCACAGTCTATTTGGCCGAAGATCGAGAGCTCAATCGCCTGGTCGCTATCAAAGTTCTTAATACGCCGGAAGTCACTGACGATCTGCGCGATCGCATGATTCGCGAAGCGCAGATCATCGCGCGTTTGGAGCATCCGGGAATCGTTCCGGTGCACGATGTCGGAACGCTACCTGACGGCCGAGTCTTTTATGCGATGAAGTATGTGCGCGGCAGTCGTCTCGATGAGTACGCCGCACAGAATTCTTCTTTCAGAGATAGGCTGCGAAAGTTCCAGGCTGCTTGTGACGCGGTAGCTTTTGCACACGCCCACGGAGTGATTCATCGTGACCTTAAACCGCAAAACATCATGATCGGATCGTTTGGTGAAGTGCTGGTGCTTGATTGGGGCGTCGCAAAGATCCGCGATCCTCTTTGGAGTGCGGCGCCTTGGCGCCGCTTTGGCCAAAGCGGTGGCAAGCCACCGCACTCCAAAGAGGCATCCGATACTACAGAAGGAACAGTGATCGGTACACGGGATTACATGTCGCCGGAACAAGCGCAAGGCGAGATCGATCAACTCGACGAACGATCTGACATCTACTCCCTCGGCGCCGTGCTCGATTTCCTTCTGAAAGACCAACGCGGCGTGAGCAAATCTGCCAAGGCGATTTGCTTGAAAGCTACGGCGCGGACGAAGGAGAGTAGGTATTCGAGTGTCTCGGAACTGTCGGCCGACGTCGGGCGGCTGCTGGACGCGGAACCCGTTTCCGCTTACCGGGAAAACGCGCTCGAAAAAGTTAGCCGTTGGGTCAGTAAGAACCGTTTTCTCGTCTTGCTGGTTCTCGCTTACCTCCTGATGAGAATTTTTTTCGCTTTTACCGCTCGACGTTAAAGATTTCGCGCCAGACGTTTAATAGAAGAACAGTACGATCTAAACCTGAGGAGAAAAACGATGTCCAAACCCCTACTTGGAATAGTGCTCGGCGCGATTCTCGGCGCCATCGACGGATTGACTTCGTGGTTTACACCCGCCGTTCGAGATCAAATCCTTGGAATCGTTATCGGTTCCACTATCAAAGGAATCATTGCGGGAGTAGCGATCGGGTTCTTTGCGAAGAAGTTTCATTCGCTGCCGATTGGAATTCTGTTTGGTCTGGCAGTGGGCGCGTTTCTCGCCTACCTGGTGGCGTTAATGCAGGGTGGTTACTACCTGGAAATCATTTTGCCAGGCGCGCTTGTCGGATTGATCGTCGGCTTCGCCACACAGAAATACGGCAAGCCATCCACAGATTACACAGATAAATCTGTGAAATCTGTGTAGTCTGCGGATTAGTCGCTGGGTTTGCCTTGTAGCAGCGGTTCCGACTTCAACGTCTGTGGTCCATTCTCGTTACAGATGGCAAACGACGCGCCTTCGTACATCGTCACTCCTGCATATTCACCTTTAGCGTTTAATATGTAGAAGTTGATCCCGAAGTTTGGCAGGCCTTTGCTGTTCAAGAGTCGCTTCTCGATCGTGTTGTTCTTGATTCGATTTAACACTTCCATGCCTGCGTCTTTCGGATGTGCGCCGCGACGCATCTCTTCGATGATCACGAAGGAGCACAGATTGAAAAGATTTGCTTCGCCACGACCAGTTGAACCAGCTGCACCGACGTCGCCGTCAACGTAAAGGCCTGCGCCGAGGATGGGCGAGTCGCCGAGACGTCCGGGGATCTTCCACGCGAGTCCGCTGGTCGTGGTTACGCCGCAGATCTCGCCTTTTGAGTTAATGCCGTCGCAGTTGATGGTGCCATGCAGGTTCTCTTCGCGGATCAGTCCTTCTGCAAGCATGTCGAGCGCGGCGCGTCGTCCCGCGTCGGCGCGCTTTTTCGGATCGAGATAGTGATTTGGATCTGTTCGGCGCTTCCATTCGAGCCATTGTTTGCGCGAATTTTCAGTGTTGAGATCGTCTTCGATCTTGAATCCCATGTTGCGCGCAAAGTCCTGCGCGCCTTTCCCGACAATCAGATGATGGTCCGTGTAATCCATCACTGCCTTCGCAACCAATGAAGGGGTGCGCACACCTTCGAGCGCGCCGACAGCGCCGGCACGTTTCTTTGGTCCATGCATGCACGACGAGTCGAGCTGCACGATGCCGTCGGCGTTTGGCAGACCGCCGTAACCCACGCTGTCGTCGAGTGGATCGAGCTCGACGATATTCACACCGGCGATCACGGAATCAAGCACGTCAGCACCGCTGGTGATCATCGTGAATGCCTTCTGCACGGCAGTCATGGAGCCACCATTTTTGAAGCGGTTGCCGTTGGCAGACGAAATGACCACGGGTTTGACGGGATTCTGTTTGAGAATCATCGGAAAGGCGATGCCCGCGGCAGCTCCGCCGCGGATGAAGTCACGACGCTTGATTGTTTTCATGGTTGCGTATTTTGCCACAGATCAGGGAGATCCGCGGCTAAATATCCTCCAGTGCCTCGTTAATTTTCTCAGCGGTCTTCGCGCCAATGCCGTCGACCATATCCAGCCCGCCTGAGGCGACAAACGTTTTTAAGTCCGAAAGTGAAGAAACTTTGAAACGCTGATGTAACTGCGCCGCCGTCTTTGGACCAATCCCGGAAATCTCCGTCAAATCAAGCACCGTTTCCGGCGTTTCCGCAGTCAGGCGATCCCACGCATCGAAGGTACCTCGCTCGAGCAGGTCGATTACCTTTGCCGCGATTGCCTTGCCCACACCCGGAATCTCCTGCAAACCGGCCACACCTTCTTTGTCTGCGATCTCTTTCAGCGGCGTGGGCCAAACCTCGATCGCTTCGGCTGCGTTGCGATACGAGCGCCAGCGAAACGGATCGTCACCGCGGATCTCCATCAGCGCGGCGAGACGATAGAATCGACGTGCGATAGCGGCATTGTCCATTGGATACGCTTAGTCTAACGTCGCGAGCGGAGTAATATCAAAGCCATCCACAGATTACGCAGATTAAGGGAGATTCAAGTTGAACAAAAACAGAAGACAATTGCTGGCCGGTATTTCGCTGGCGGGTGCAGGCTTTGTGCTTAACGCGTGTCACGCGACGCCGAACCGGACCGGCGGCGCCACGAATGACGAGAATAAAAGCGAAGGACCGGCGACGGGCGAGGCCGCGCCAGTTGAGGTGACAGCGAACGAAGACTTGATGCGCGAACATGGAATTCTGCGACGCGCTTTGCTGGTCTATCACGAGTCGGCAGTAAGGTTGCGACAAGATCCAGCTTCAGTTCCACCTGATGCGTTGGAGAAGACGGCTAACCTGTTTCGTGTGTTTGGCGAGGAGTACCATGAGAAGAAGCTGGAAGAAGTTTACATCTTTCCCACCTTGAAGAAGTCAACGAATGCTGCTGCATCATATGTCGACATTTTGTTGAACCAACATCAGCGCGGGCGCGAGATTACCGATTACCTGTTGTCGATCACAAAAGCGGATCGACTTCCGACGAACAGTGTCGAGCCACTCGCGAAGGCGTTGGAGTCGTTTGTGCGGATGTATCAACAACACGCTGCGATCGAAGATACAGTTATCTTTCCGGCGTGGAAGACAGCGGTAGGCGAGCGTGAGTACGACGAGCTCGGCGACAAGTTTGAAGACATCGAAACAGAACAGTTTGGTGGTGATGGATTCGAGACGGCGCTGAAGCGAATGGAAGAGATTGAGACGAGTTTGGGTTTGTCGAACCTCGACATGTTCACTGCACCGCCGGTTGGAAAGTAATCCGTCGACAGATTGCGCTGATTCTACGGCTGACGGCGCCAGGTGCTGCCGTCAGAATAGACGATGCGATGGATGACTACTTCTTCCTTAAATTGGTTGCGATATTTTTTGTCCAATTGATCAGCCGATACGACGTGCGTGGGTTGCTGAACCGTTTGTGACTTAATCACTTTGGTTTTGCCCGGAGAGAGGCTCAGTTTGCTTACGATTTGTCTACTTCCCAACAGCTCCTGGGTATCGGGATGAAGAAACCGAAACTCCCAATCGACCTCTTTGATTAGTTTCGCGCCGTTGTTCTTCACCTTAATCTTGTAGACATAGACATCGTGTCCCCGGCCTGGTATCGGTCGTGTAGTCGGTAAGGGCATTGGCCTTTGCACGGTCTGAGGCAAGTCGTATTCACGCTGGCGTATGACCTGCTTTTCCGCCCGTGTTTGCCGCATTAGATCTTCGTTGGGTTGAAGCGGGTTCGAATCAACTCGCTGGTGGGTGTACTCTTTGCCCCAGCTGTGGTCAAGAACTGTGAGATCGGTCGGCTCTGTGCTGCGACTCTGTTGGCCCATAACAACCATCGTCAGCAGCAACGTAAGCAACAGTGAATAGGTGAGACGTGTCTTCATGTGGATTCAACTTTCTATCCACAGATTACACAGATGGCTTTACTTTTGCCAGCGCTAATAAGACAATGCGCGCTGCTCCCTCACGGACGGAGGCCTCACTGCCCCCTGGCGCCTCAAACCTTAACCTCTAACCTTAAGGAGCCAGAAATGACATTCATACATTTTGCCGACGAGCCAACACAGGAAGAACGTATTGCAAAACTCCGCGCTGAATTAGAAAAGCTCGGTGGCAGTACGACTTCACTCGAATCGATGCCGGCCGATATGGAAGAAGAGTTTCTTCGGCATGTACTCGAATATGAAAACGCAGAGCCGATTAGTCTGCTGCGTCTGCTCGAGAATTCAGGGCTGGAAGTGCCGCCGCCTGAGCAACTCGATAAGGACACACTCAGGATCAAACTCAAGGAGATCATCGAGCGAATGGGATCGCTCGGTGCTTATCTTTTGCACACGAACCACACGTCAGATCGCGAGCTTTACGAATATCTCTATCACGATGGCCTGCGTGAGGAGGCGGTGCTCTTTCCGGAGAATCCGAGCTATGCGTACATGATCGACCTCACGGGTAGTGGTAGTGATGAGGACAATCACACGTATCTGAAGTATTACGCGGACGAGGAGCATCGCCGCCAATGGGTGCACGATTGGCCTGATGATCCGCTGCCGGACCATGAGGATCCTCCATACGATCGCGATCGATTCTTACCGCAGTCGCCGTTGGGTTAGGACTGATTGCATCCACGGATTACGCAGATTGTCTGTGTAATCTGTGGATGGTTATGCGACGACCATTGTGCCGGTGCCTTTGTCGGTGAACACCTCTGAGAGGAGGGCGTTACGTTTGGCGCCGCTGATGATGTGTGCGCTGTGAACGCCTCGCTGCAACAGCAGGATGATGCTTTGCAGCTTCGGAATCATTCCACCTGACGCCTTACCGCTACTGATTAACTCGTTCGCTTCTGTAGCGGTGAGGCGCGAGAGCTTCGTTTGTGGATCGCCGGCAGTCAGATAAATCCCGTCAACATCGCTCAGCAGAATCAGTTTTTCGGCCTGCAACTGCACTGCGATCTCGGCAGCAATCGTATCGGCGTTGATGTTGAAAACCATGCCCTCGGCGTCTGCGCCCAGCGACGAGATCACAGGCAGATATCCGTGGTCCAATAACACGGTGAGCAGCCGGGCGTTGATCTGCACGACGTCGCCGACGTGTCCAAAATCAACTTTATCGCGCACGCCTGTTTCGCGGTTTAGAATCTCCTTCGGCGGCCGGCGTTCCGCGTGCACGATGTTGCCGTCGACGCCGGAAAGTCCGACGGCTTCGACGCCACGATTGCGAAGGGCCGCAAGGATGTCGGTATTGATCTTGCCGGCAAAGATCATCTTCGCCATTTCAAGCGTCGCGTCGTCGGTGACGCGACGGCCCTCGATGATTGTCTGTTCGATACCAAGTTGTTTCGCGAGGTCGCTCAGTTGTTTGCCGCCGCCGTGTACTACACATATACGAATCCCGACTTGGTGAAGCAGCGCCAACTCCTCAGCAAGCGAAATTAAGTTTTGCTGACTTTCAGTGACTTTACCGGAGAGTTTGACGACAAACGTGTGTCCTTTGAAACGCTGTATGTAGGGCAGCGCTTCACGAAGCAAATCGAGCCGGAGTTGGTCGTCAATGGTTAACATATTAATGACAACACAGCTTTCTGCACGTGTAGTCGATTTTCTGCTTCGTCAATCACAACTGAGGCCGGAGAATCGATTACGGCATCGGTGACGATAACGTTTCGTCGCACCGGCAGACAGTGCATGAAGATGGCATCGTTGGTTCGCGCCATCTTGTCTTCGTTGACGATCCACTTGCGGCGGTATTGTGCGCGCGTGATCGTCTCCTGCTCGCTGTTGCCGTAAAAATCTTTTGCGCCCCAGCTCTTCGCGTAGATCACTTGCGCGCCTGAAAATGCAGCGTCCACGTCACTGGTTATCTCCAAACTTCCGCCGGATTCCTCGGCGAATCGCAACGAGGTCTCGATCAACTCGTCATCAAGATCGTATTCAGCCGGATGTGCAATCACGAGGTCGTGGCCCATCTGCGCGGCGGCGAGCGCAAAACTGTTCGGCACTGCCATCGGCAGAGCTTTCGGATGCCAGGCCCAGGTGAGAACGACTCGCTTACGCCCTTCCCCGAGTTTTTCACGAATCGTCAACATGTCAGCCAGCGACTGACACGGATGGTGCATCGCCGATTCCAAATTGATGATCGGCACCGAAGCATACTTCGCAAACGAATTGAGCACCGGATCCGCTCGCTCTTCCGACCAGTTTTTTAACGCGGCAAACGTTCGCACACCGATGGCGACGCAATAACGCTCGAGCACGCGAACAAACTCAGTGACGTGCTCAGTTTTGTCACCATCCATCACAACACTCTCGCGATGCTCGAGCGTCCAACTCGTCGCGCCCGGCTCGAGCACCACGGCATTTCCACCAAGCTCGTAAATCCCAACCTGCATCGATGCGCGCGTGCGCAAACTCGGATTGAAGAACACCAGCGCAACAGAATTGCCCGTCAGCGGTTGCGAACGATCCTCACCACGCTTGAATCGCAGCGCCGCCTCAAGCAGCCCCTCAATCTGCTCTCGAGAAAGTTCGATCGTATTCAGAAAATCCATCTTCATTCGTGTTCATCTGCAGCCGAAATAAACCGATCGACGTGCTCCTCTCGCAGGCACAGTGGCGGCAACAATCTCAACACCTTCGGATTGCTCGATGTTCCCGTGATGATCTTCCGTTCAAGTAATCTCTTGTGAACTGCCGCGGCGTTCTCTTCAGATTCAATTCCCAACAAAAAACCGCGGCCGTGAACCTTTCGGCTCTCCGGAAGCCGCTCTCGCAAATACGCTTCAACTCGCCTTACATTCTCGAGCATGCCATCGCTCTCGATCGCTTCGAGCGTCGCTGTCACGGCAGCCATCGCTAACATGCCGCCGCCAAACGTTGTTCCAAGATCATTCTCTTTAATGCACGACACAATCGGTTCGTTTACCAGGCAGGCGCCAACTGGAACGCCGCTGCCGAGCGCTTTCGCAAGTGTGACGATGTCAGGCACGGCGTGATCGCCTGCTTCACTACCCGCAAAGAACCACTCACCCGTGCGCCCCACACCTGTTTGCACTTCATCGTAAATCAAAACGATTCCGCGTTCGTCACACAATTCACGCAACGAAAGATAGAAATCCGGTTGGGCCATGCGCACGCCCGCCATCGACTGAATTGGTTCGAGCATGATTGCGGCAACCGAGTCGTCAGCGAGCTCACGCACCGAATCAATGTTGCCGAATTCTGCTCTGAGATGTCCGGGCACATTCGGTTTGCCGATTTCGCGATACTTGCCGAGAAACGTTGCGCTGATCGCGTCGGCGGTGCGACCGTGAAATCCGCCGGAAAAGGTGATGATCTTCTCTCGACCTGTGGACATGCGAGCCATGCGCATCGCGTTCTCGTTTGCTTCGGTGCCGGAGTTGCAGAAGAAGACTTTTCTTAGTCCATCAGGAGCAATTGAAACGAGTTTTTCAGCGGCACGTGCGCGCACACGTGAATAGACGAGATTCGAGTAGAAGATGAGATTCTCCGCCTGTTCGCGAATCGCTTTGACGACGTGTGGGTGACAGTGGCCCGTACCCGCGACTGCGTGACCGCCGTACAGATCGAGATACTTGTCGCCGTCGGTCGTGTAGATCCAGACGCCCTCGCCACGCTCTGCCGCGATGGGCA
>DATFHH010000146.1:0-22591 GCA_035248565.1 Pyrinomonadaceae bacterium
TTCAACCGCGCAGCGTTACGGCATTAAAGGCATTCCGACTCTGATCCTCTTCAGAGACGGGAAGGAAGTCGAGCGCGTCGTTGGCGCGACGAGTAAAGAGTCGATTACAAAAATGATCGAGAAGCACGTGGCTGTAAAGGCGAAGGCTTAAGGCCGAAACAGATCGAGCAGTAACACAAGCCGGGCGCGTTTTGCGTCCGGCTTTTTTGTTCTTTGGTGAACTGTGTGAATTAGCTGGAACGCTCGCGCGCGACCTGGTGCTCGATGGCTTTGGCCGCAAGTTTTGTGGCAACGTCCGTGAGATATCTCTCGTCGCCGTTTGGCGTGCGAGGTTCGCGATAATACATTGCAAAAGAACCAAGCACTTTGCCTTTGCTCGACATGATTGGCGTGGACCAGCAAGCTGCTACACCGATCTCCTGCGCAAACTGTCGATAGTCGTCCCACAGCGGATCAGTAGCAATATCGCTGACGATTACCGGTTTACCGCGAAACATGGCTGTTCCGCAGGAACCATGTTTTGGACCAATGGGACTGCCATCAATGTCCTTAACGTAACTCTCCGACAGACTCGGTGCTACGGCGTGTTTGACGTGATTGCCGTCGTCGCTAAGCAGCAGAATCGAGCCGAGCATCTCCGGCGAGTACGATTCAATCATCAACACCAGCTTGGAGAGGATTTCGCTAAGTGGTGCGTTGGCAATAATCATCTCCTCGATGCGCTCTTGCTCCTCGCGAAATCGTTCTTCTTCGTTTTGAGTAGCTGATGCAATGTTAGGTAGTTTCTGAGTCTTCGCGGCTGCAAATTCGGGTTGTTTTTGTTCAGCCATGTTTGTGCTCTCCCTGGGATTGCATTTTACGCCCGATTGGTACACGGAGGCCATGCTGAGGAATTGATCGTGAAGTATGTAACGCCGCAAACCGGTATTGGTGGATTTTTGGGCGGAATGGTGTGACCCTTGTCGCATGTTGGCGCCGACGGTTGCGTCTGTTGCTGAGCATTACGGCGACACCGCGAGTGTGGTGAAGTTGAACGTTGACGACAATCCTTCAACTGCGCAGCGTTACGGCATCAAAGGCATTCCGACTTTGATTCTTTTCAGAGATGGAAAGGACGTCGAGCGCGTGGTTGGCGTGACGAGTAAAGAGTCGATTACGAAAATGATCGTGAAGCACGTGACGGTGAAGGCTTAAGGCGGAACAGTTCGAGCAATGAAACGGGTCGGGCGCGTTTTGCGCCCGGCTGTCTTGCGCGCCGAACATCTTTCAATAGCTAAGAGGCAGAAGTTCTTATTCAACCTCCTGATGACAATTGGGGTGAATCTCCACAGAACAAGCCCGTATCATGTCAAGTTCTGAACGGATTACATTAAAAAAAAATAAATCTTGACGACTTCACACCCTCAGTACTAGAGTGAGCGCACCGTTAGAGAATGTGCCGTCTGCGGAGTTTTGTTCTGAGACTATCGCCCGTCTTTCAAGCTTCACCCTGACGGCTACTCACTTTTCACTGTAAGTCACCAAGGGAGTTCCACCATGAAAATACTCAAAGCTCGATTCCTCGCTCTTTGTGGGCTGATGGTTGTAATCGCCGCTACGTTAGCACCCAGTGTTGCCAAAGCGTCGTGTCCGACTTTCATCGTCGACTGTCAAAACGGTGATACCCACATTTGTCGGGGCACGCAAGACGGAAGCGGCCATTGCGTTTACAACGAAAGCTGTTTCAATTGCTGAAACGACAAAGCTAACCTTTACCATTAAACCAATCCTCTGCGTTGCATTCGTGTACGAGTGAGAGGCCAGTCTCTCGATATTCGTGTCGATTGTTTGGCCTCTCTAACTCAATAACAGTTGGTGACGTTTTGCACTGTAAGGGTTGCGGCAAAAAGGGAATGGTGTGTCATGAAGCAATTAACGAAAATCTTAGTTGGGGTCGCCATCATAATTGCCGTCTTTTGCCTTAGCTTTTTCTTCTTTTATAAGAGGGCTCAAAGAAGTTTAGCTAAACAGCCGTTGATTCTTACGTCCGCTGTTATCAATCAACCGCTGCCACAAGCTAACTTGGTCAACATTTCCGGCGAGAGACTCGATGATAAAAAGCTCAGACAAGGAAGAGTTGTTCTGGTCTTCAGTTTGCTCGAGTGCGCGCCCTGTGATCGGGAAAACGAATTTCTTAAGACTGCTGTCGGCAATCGTAAGGATGTTACTTTTTTCTACGTCATTCCGTTTGGGAAGAAAGATCAGGCGCTTAAAGCAGCTCAAGGTAAGTATGCGTTCGAAACGGTTTTCGATCAGAGTTCAATGCTTAGCAGGAGTCTACAAATCTATCAGGTACCTATAAAAATCTTTGTCGAGGATGGCATCATCAAAAAAACATGGCTGGACGCGACGCTCGAACCCGAAAAACAGGCTGAGTTCAAGCAATGGTTGAACACTTTATAGGAATAACTGCGCGGTGTGTTGGGCAATACTAGTCAGGAGGTATCATGAGCAGCTCTTATCTTTCTGTTATTGGTGCTACCTGTCTAATCTTCATTGCCACGCTTGTTTCTGCTCAGTCAACGATGAAGTCGAGCACGCCCCCTGAGAATTCTTCTGGCATCATCAAATCAGATGCAAGAAACGAAGCTGATCGAACTGTAAGACAGCGGCGCGCAGAAGCTCGTTCGCTGTTAATTTCTTTGGCAACCGATGCGCGAAGCTTTCGTGATCAGAAGCTGCGCGCTCACTCGCTTGCGCGAATTGCCGACGTCCTATGGAGCGTCGATCCCGAGCAAGGTCGCACACTTTTCCGTCAGGCGTGGGAAGCCGCGGCTGCTGTCGAGCAAGAAAACAAAGTGCGCGCCAACTTGCGCACACAAATCTTGACGTTAACGGCACGGCGAGATCGCCTGCTTGCCGAAGAATTTCTTCAAAGTGTAAAAGCGGAGGAACAAGAGACGAAACTCGAGAATTCGAGAAACAATGTTTGGGCACTTTCCGATGCTTCGCAGCAAAGGTTGGGCCTTGCAGAAAGACTGCTTGGGTCAGGTGAAGTCGCACGTGCGTTACAATTCGCCGATCCGGTACTTGGTAACGTAACGATATCCACGTTGGAGTTTCTTACCCATCTGCGTGCGAAAGATCCAGCTGCAGCGGACCATCGTTATGCCTTGATGCTCGCTAACGCGGGCAACAATGCATTGGCGGACGCAAATACAATATCGCTGCTCTCATCGTATATTTTCACGCCTCGCACGTACATAACTTTTGACGATAACGGAGCCGCCGAAAGCTCCCGGCCTGCGTCTGCATTACCACCAGCAAATGTAAGTGCAGAGTTGCGACTGATGTTTTTTCAAACCGCGAGCAGCGTTTTGCTGAGAGCGCAACCTTCTTCTGATCTGAACCCAAGCGCCACTGGGACGGTCGGCAAGTATATGGTGATCAAACGGTTGCTGCCGTTTTTTGAACAGTACGCGCCAAAAGAACTCAGGGAAGCGCTGCGTGGACAGTTTACTGCTCTCAGTGTCCAGCTTGGCGATGGCCTACGTGAGGCAGAAAACGACTGGGTACAGAAAGAAATGAGCCCCGACAGATCGTCGGCGGATCTGGAACAGCCTCTCTTGGATCAGATCGAGCATGCCAGAAGTTCAGAAGAACAGGACGAACTCTATTTTAGGCTGGCCTTGGTCGCGCTCAGCAAAAATGACCTGAAGGCGCGCGAATATGTGAGCAAGATTGACGAGAGCGTGTTTCGCAAACAGGCGCAAACGTGGGTTGATTGGGGCTTAGCAAACAGAGCCATTAAAAACAAAAAAACAGACACACCTATAGAACTGTCGCGCGCGGGAGAATTAACTCATATTCAGAAAGTCTGGATCCTCACACAATCCGCGGAATTGCTGGCAAAAATGGATCGTGAACAGGCTCTGTCTTTGCTCGAAGAGGCCGCAACCGAAGCTCGCCGTATCGATGGCTCTGACTTGGATCGGCCGCGTGCATTTCTGGCTATCGCCAATGCAATAAATCTGATCTCACCATTACGAGTTTGGGACGCTCTCTTCGATGCTGTTAAGGCAGCGAATGGGACTGAAGATTTCAAAGGTGAAGACGCCGTGCTTACCCTAAAAGTAATAACCAAGAACCAGATCTGGAAAAAGATTGACGCCGTTTCTGATTTTGATATAGCGGGAATCTTCGACGATGTTGCAAATAAGGATTTCGAACGCGCGGTTCAATTGGCGCGTGGCTTTCGCGGCGAAGCGCCGCGTGCGAATGCCACGATAGCCATTTGCCGGTCTGTGCTGAATGAGAAGAAAGCGTCCTTTTACGTCACCAACCGCTAGCAAGAACTGGGACCGGTTCCGTTCGGAAATGCTAAAGATTCTTTACCCCTAAAAATTCCTTACTACTTTCCGCGTCAAAGTTGGTGTTCGGCGGCGTTAGACGGACGTCAATGTGCTTTTGTGCCTTCTTGTGGCTAAAATGAGGCTGCATGCAGCAGGCAAAGCCCACGCGCCTCATTGTCGGTATCACCGGCGCCACCGGTACGATCTTTGGTGTGCGCATATTGCAGATGCTGCACGGCTCGGGCGTCGAGACGCATCTGGTCGTGAGCAAGTGGGCGGCGCGGACGCTCTCACATGAAACCCAATACTCACTCAAATACGTACAAAGCCTGGCAACACAAAGTTACGGCATCGGCGCGCAGGGTGCCGCGATCTCGAGCGGCTCGTTTGTCACGCTGGGCATGGTCATCGCGCCGTGCAGCATGCGCACGCTCGCCGCTATCGCTCACGGCATCGGCGACAACCTGATTCATCGCGCCGCCGACGTGATCCTGAAAGAACGGCGAAAACTGGCGCTCGTCGTACGCGAGTCGCCCTTCAATGAGATACATTTGGAAAACATGTTGAAGCTCGCGCGCATGGGCGTGGTGATTCTTCCGCCTGTGCCGGCGTTTTACAATAACCCGCAGAGTCTCGACGATATGATCAATCACATAACGATGCGCGTGATCGATCAGTTTGATATTCACCTCGACGTGATGAATCGCTGGGATGGCGTGCTGCTCGATCGCAAACGAATGGCAGCGGAAACAGAATAGGAGAACGATCATGGGAGAGATGGTCCAATTTCCATTTGCAGGCGGCAACACCGGCGGTTATCTATCAATTCCGAAAAAGGGAAATGGTCCCGGGGTAGTGGTGATTCAGGAGTGGTGGGGTCTCGTCGATCACATCAAGGACGTCTGCGACCGCTTTGCGGCAGAAGATTTTGTCGCACTCGCACCGGATCTTTATCATGGCAAGCAAGCGAAATCGCCTGACGAAGCCGACAAGCTCATGATGGCGATGCGTATCGATGAGGCGGAAAGAGATCTCAGCGCCGCGGCTGAGTATTTATCAACTCACGATGCGACGACCAGCGACAAAATCGGAGTGGTCGGATTCTGCATGGGCGGCGCGCTATCCTTATATACAGCGACAAAAAATCCAAACATCGGTGCGTGCGTCGTCTTCTATGGCGGACATCCAAACGTCAAACCCGATCTGCCGAATCTACATGCACCCGTGCTTGGCCTGTATGGGGAGCGCGATCGGTCTATCACACCTGCCGTAGTGAGAGAGTTGGAAGGCAAATTAAAAGAGTTGGGCAAACAGATCGAAGTGGTGATTTATCCCGGCGCGGAGCACGCGTTTTTCAACGACACGCGACCGCAAGTTTATAAGGCTGACGCTGCCGCCGACGCGTGGCAGCGAACAATCAAGTTCCTTCGTAAGCATTTGGCCACGGATTAAACGGATCTGTGGCGGATCCAAGCTCCATCTTTATTCAAAACCAGAGGAATTCGTCTATGACTATGTCTTCGTGCGCGTTGTCTTTGATCTCGATGCTGTTCCTGCTGTCGTTTGGCGTTGTTGCGCAGGAGCCGCCTCGGCCACCTGCATCACCATCTCCAGTTATAACGGCAACTCCGACTCCGTCGCCCACACCGGAAGCCTCGCCTACTCCGCGCGATCCGATGTCGACGCCGACCTTCAACGGCCTGAAGTTCCGATCGATTGGTCCGGCATTTACTTCCGGACGCGTGATCGGATTCGCGGTCGAACCAAATAATCCTTCGCATTATTTCGTCGCAGTCGCATCAGGCGGCGTGTGGAAGACTGTCAACGCTGGCATCACCTGGACGCCGGTCTTCGACAACGAAGGCTCATACTCGATTGGCGCGATCACACTCGATCCAAAGAACCCTTTGAACGTCTGGGTCGGCACAGGCGAAAACAACAGCCAACGGAGCGTCTCGTACGGGAACGGTCTCTACAAATCGGAAGACGGCGGACGAAGCTGGAAAAATGTCGGTCTAAAAACTTCCGAGCACATAGGCCGCATCGCGATCGATCCAAAAGACTCGAACGTCGTTTACGTCGCATCGCAAGGTCCACTGTGGGGACCCGGCGGAGAACGTGGTCTTTTTAAAACTACTGACGGCGGCAAGACCTGGAAGAACATTCTCAACATCAGCGAAAACACCGGCGTCACCGACGTCGTGATCGATCCAAACGATCCAAACACGGTCTACTGCGCGTCATATCAACGACGCCGCCACATGTGGACACTGATCGACGGTGGACCAGAAAGCGCGATCTACAAATCAACAGACGCCGGCGCGACCTGGAATAAATTGCGGGCGGGTCTGCCAACTGTTGAATTGGGCCGCATCGGACTCGCCATCTCGCCCGTCGATTCGAATGTGATCTACGCGACTGTAGAAGCCGCCGATCGCAAAGGCGGAATCTTTCGTTCCTCCGATCGCGGCGGTAGTTGGGAGCGACGCAACGAGTTTGATGCGGGCGCGATGTACTACGCGCGCATCGTTGCGGATCCGAAAGACGTCGATCGCATTTACGTGATGAACGTTTTTCTGATGGTCTCAGATGACGGCGGCCGTACGCTGCGACGCCTCGGCGAGAAAGACAAACACGTCGACAATCATGACATCTGGATCGAGCCAGCCAATACCGATCATTATCTGGTCGGTTGTGACGGCGGTGTCTACGAGAGTTTCGATCGCGGGCAGAACTGGGACTTCAAACAAAACCTCCCGGTGCCGCAGTTTTATGACATTACCACTGACAACGACAAGCCATTCTACAATGTCTACGGTGGCACGCAGGACAACTTCAGCTTCGGTGGTCCAACACGGACGCGCAGCGCTTCCGGAATCATCAATGCCGATTGGTTTGTAACCAATGGCGGTGATGGTTTTCGGTCGCAAGTCGATCCGGAAGATCCAAACACGGTTTATGCATCGTTACAGCACGGCGTGTTAGTTCGTTTTGACAAGCGCACCGGCGAACGCATCGGTATTCAACCGCAGCCGGGCCGTAACGAAGAGCCGCCGCGATGGAACTGGGACACACCGTTCATTATCAGCCCACACTTACACACGCGGCTCTATATCGCTTCTGACAAGCTGTATCGCAGCGACGATCGCGGCGACACCTGGCAGACGATCAGTGGCGAGCTCTCGCGCGAACTCGACCGCGACAAGTTGCCCGTGATGGGCAGGATCTGGAGCATAGACGCTGTTGCCAAGAATGCATCGACAGCGTTCTTCGGTAACGCTTCAGCGCTGGCTGAGTCGCAGAAGAAGGAAGGCCTGATTTACGTCGGCACTGACGACGGCTTGCTGCAGATCACCGAAGATGGCGGCAAGAACTGGCGCAAGATCGAGAAGTTTCCCGGCATTCCCGATATGGCCTACGTCAGCCGCATCATTACTTCCAATCACGATGCAAATACGGCTTACGTGAGTTTCGACAATCATCAGAACGCTGACTTCAAACCGTATCTTTTGAAAACTACTGACGCCGGACGCACTTGGGTCTCGTTGAGCGCGAACCTGCCAAAGAATGGACCAGTCTGGTCCATCGCGGAAGATCACCTTAATCCGAACCTGCTCTTCACGGGAACTGAATTCGGTCTGTTCTTCTCCGTTGATGGTGGACAGAAATGGATTCAACTCAAAGGTGGCTTGCCGACGATCGCCGTGCGCGATATCAGCATTCAGAAACGCGAGAACGATCTCGTGTTGGGCACGTTTGGGCGCGGCATCTACGTTCTCGACAACTACGCACCGCTGCGTCTGATTAAACCCGAAACGGTTCGACAGGAAGCAGTTGTATTTCCGGTGAAAGATGCGTTGATGTACATCCAGTCGCAGCCGCTCGGCGGAAGAGGCAAGAGTTTTCAAGGCGAGCGTTTCTTCACCGCCGACAATCCGCCATTCGGCGCGACTGTTACATGGTACTTGAAAGAAGCACTCAAGACGCGCAAAGACAAACGCCAGGAGCGCGAGAAAGAGGCCGAGAAAAAGGGCACGCCCATCCCATTGCCCACCCGCGCCGACTTGCTTGCGGAAGAAGAGGAAGAGGCGCCGTCGATCATCGTCACTGTCACTGACTCTTCTGATACTGTCGTGCGACGACTTACCGGTCCGATCACTGGCGGCATTCAGCGGGTGACCTGGGATCTGCGTTATCCCGCCGCAAACCTCTCTGCGCCGCCCTCGCCGGAGGCAGATTTTGATTTCGAACCGCCATCTGGTCCATTGGTGATGCCTGGCACTTACAAAGTTTCGGTAGCGAAGCGAGTTGAAGGCATTGTTACTCCACTTGGACCACCACAGCAGTTCGAAGTGACTGTTGAAGGTCTGGAGAATATGTCGACTACTGATCGTGCGGCGCTGGTTGAGTTTCAGCAGAAAGCAGTGCGTCTACAGCGTGCAGTGAGTGGCGCCACGCAAGCAGCCAACGCACTGAAGCCTCGACTGGCGGCGATCAAGCGAGCGATTGCGGAAACGCCGTCGTTGCCGCAGAGATTGCAAGAAGACACGGCTGCGTTGGACCGTCGCGTGAGTGAAATACAGCGTGCGTTGAGTGGCGACGCGGCCGCGCGACAGCGCAATATGAATACGCCACCGTCCATCAATGACCGAGTCGGGTATGTAGTTGGAGCGCAGCGGATGTCTACGTCGCGTCCGACTCAAACACAGCAGAACCAGTACGCCGCGGCTGCGCAGGACTTTGAGACTGTGTTGGGCCAATTGCGTCAGTTGATCGAAGTCGATCTGGCGAGGTTGGAGAAACAGTTGGAAGCGGCTGGCGCACCGTGGACGCCGGGGCGGATTCCTGAATGGAAAGGTCAATAAGCCGCAGATGACGCGGATTATGAACGGATTATCCGTTATAAATCCGTGTAATCTGTGGCTAAAAAGGAGATCGGGATGCGACGCCTTACCATGTCGATATTGCTGTTGGTCTGCTGTGGGACGATTCAAGCCCAGACGATTACTCAGAAGGTTGCCGGGATGGAGAAGTTCACTGGCTTCTTCCCGTTCTACTGGGACGCGAAAGCGGGAAAGCTCTGGCTCGAGATCGACAAGTGGAACACCGAGTTTCTCTATGTCGAGTCGTTGCCGGTTGGCATCGGTTCAAACGATATCGGCCTCGATCGCGGACAACTCGGCAACAGCGCGATCGTGCGTTTTGATCGCTCTGGACCACGGGTCCTGCTGGTCGCACCAAATTACCGTTTTCGTGCGATCAGCAACAATGCCGATGAGCGTCTCGCGGTCAAAGACGCATTCGCTGAGTCAACGTTGTGGGGATTCGACGTTGCCGCTGAAGAAGGGAATCGCGTGCTGGTCGACGCGACAAACTTTTATCTTCGCGACGTTCATCAGGTTACCAACACGCTCCAGCGAGAACAGCAGGGTACGTACAGACTCGAGCCAAGCCGCAGTGCATTTTATCTTCCAAGCACGAAAAACTTTCCGCAAAACACGGAAGTCGAAACGACGTTGACGTTTACTGGTGAACCTGGCGGGCAGTTCGTCAGGCAAGTCGTGCCAGTGCCGGAAGCAATCACCGTTCGTGAACGTCATTCATTTGTGCAACTGCCGCCGCCGGGCTTTACGCCACGCGTTTTCGATCCGCGCGCCAGTTACTTCGGCATCGACTTCATGGATTTCGCGACGCCAATCGAGGAGCCGATCACAAAGCGTTTCATCGCGCGCCATCGTTTGCAAAAGAAAGATCCGAGTGCGCGAGTCAGCGAGGCAGTGAAGCCGATCGTCTATTACGTCGATCGCGGCGCGCCGGAACCGGTGCGTTCGGCGTTGCTCGAGGGCGCACGATGGTGGAACCAGGCCTTCGAAGCGATCGGATACAAAGACGCATTCCGCGTCGAGCTCATGCCGCCCGAAGTCGATCCGATGGACGTGCGTTATAACGTGATCCAGTGGGTACATCGATCGACGCGTGGTTGGTCCTACGGTAGTTCGCTCGTCGATCCGCGGACCGGCGAGATAATTCAAGGACGTGTGTCGTTGGGATCGTTACGCGATCGACAGGACTTTCTGATCGCTGAAGGTTTGCTGGCGCCTTACGACAAAACTAACACTGCATCGCAGAAGCTCATGGAGATGGTGTTAGCTCGCTTACGACAACTCGCCGCGCATGAAGTGGGCCACACGTTGGGGTTGCAACACAACTACGCAGCGAGTCCGGTAAATCGCTCATCGGTGATGGACTATCCGGCGCCGAGAGCCACGCTCGGCGCGGATGGTGTTCCCGATCTGTCTGACGCATATGCAAGGGGAATCGGCGAGTGGGACAAAGTCGCGATCGCGTATGGCTATCAGGACTTCGCTCCCGGCACTAACGAAGCGCAAGCATTGGATCGCACGTTGAGCGAAGCATTCGCGCGCGGATTAATGTATTTGACCGATCAGGACGCACGACCGGCCAGCAGTTCCAGCTCAGTGGCCCATCTCTGGGACAACGGCACAAACGTTATCGACGAGTTATCGAACATGATGAAGGTCCGTGCCGCTGCGTTGCGGCGTTTCGGTGAGAACAACATTCGCGAAGGCGAGCCGATGGCGACGATAGAAGACGTACTCGTGCCCATCTACATGTATCACCGTTATCAAGTTGAAGCTGCGGCGAAACTGGTTGGCGGACAGGACTACACGTTCAGCTTGAAAGGAAAAGGTGATCGCAATCCACAAATCGTTTCGCCCGAAGAGCAGCGACGCGCGCTCGTGGCCGTGCTTGACACTCTCAAGCCGGAAGCATTGATGCTGCCCGAACCATTGCTTCGCCTGATTCCACCGCGTCCTTCTGGTTACCCGCGCACGCGCGAAGACTTTCGCATTCGCACGCAACCTGTGTTTGACGCGCTCGCGCCGGCAGAAGCGATCGCGGATCACGTCAGTGGATTTCTCTTGAACCAGGAACGTGCTGCACGCCTGGTCCAATTCCATGCTCGCGACGCGCGCAATCCCGGTCTCGCGGAAGTGATCGATAAAACATTCACGGCGACCTGGAAAGCTCCGGCTGCGAGCGGTTTTGCAGGCGAGATACAGCACACGGTGGACATGGTGATTCTTTCCGATCTGATGTCGCTGGCTGCTGCCGATCATGCGTCGAACCAGGTGCGTGCGATTGCGTCGCTGAAGTTGGACCAACTGAAATCGTGGCTCGCCGCGCAGAGCCGGCTCACTCGCGATGAAAATCAACGCGCATTTCTGTTTTACTCAGTCGAACAGATCAAGCGCTTTCAAGATGACCCGAAGAAGATGAATCTCACGCCCGCTCAAGCGCCGCCGGATGGTCAACCGATTGGCATGCCACAGATTTTCACGGATTCACAAGGATCGGAATTCATGTTTATCTGTGGCTCATAAGTGCGATAGCATGGGTGCCTCATGCCGGGACTCGAAAACTACGTCGGCCAGGTGCTCGACGACAAATACAGCCTCGAACACTTGTTGGGACAAGGCGGTATGGGTGCGGTCTATCTCGCCACTCACCTCGGCACTGAGCGTTATGTCGCGTTGAAACTCATCGCGCCGCAATTCATGCGCAACAATGAGTTTGTCGAGCGCTTCAAGCGAGAAGCGCGTGCAGCGGGCCGCTTGCGTCACCCAAATGTGGTCGATGTTACTGACTTCGGTTTTGCGCGGGTTAAAGAAGGCCAGGTTGCTTACCTGGTGATGGAGTACCTCGACGGTTGCACGCTCGGCGACGTCCTGGCTGAGGAGAAACGATTGCCGCTCGAGTGGGTGGTCGACATTCTCGAACAGGTTTGTTCCGCGGTCCACGAGGCGCATCAGCAGGGCATCATCCATCGCGATTTAAAACCCGACAACATCTGGCTCGAACCAAATCGTCTCGGCAGTTATCGCGTCAAGGTTCTCGATTTCGGTATCGCTAAACTCGGCGAAGCGAGCGCGCCGCTTTCCGATGACAATTCCGCGGCAACGATTATTGACGACCTTGCGCCCGCATCGATTACCAATGCCCAACTCGAGACTGACACGTTATTGCGTGCGGGCGACGACGAACCTCTAGCGGTCGGTCATAAAACCAACATTGACGGTGAAGCTGTGGGTACGTTGCTGCAAACTCCTCCTCCTCATCACGAAGACGACGACGGCACTCTGCTCTTCGACCAACACACACGCACTGACGGTCGTCACACTGCGCACATGACTACCGCCGCGCAAGGCTCAGCATTGACTCGCGTCGGCGCGATCATGGGCACGCCTCTCTATATGTCACCCGAGCAATGCGGCGGAGGACACGTCGACACGCGTTCTGACATTTACAGTCTCGGAGTAATTGCTTATCAGATGTTGGCTGGCGAGCCACCATTCGCGGGAAATACGTCGACGGTGATGCGCGCTCATCGCGAAGAAACCGCTCAAGACCTGCGGGAACGCGCTGCTAAAGTTCCCAAACGCGTTTGCGGCGTTGTGATGTCGGCGCTTGCGAAGGATCCAGCGAAACGTCCGCAGACAGCCTTTGCTTTTGGGAGTACGTTACGTGGACAGAGCGAAGGTGTCGGCGCTCTTTATCGTCGCGCGTTCTCTCTCTACAGTGAATACTTTCCGAAGTTTGTCAAACTCAGTTTGATTGCTCACCTGCCGGTAATCGTCACGACCGTTTTGATGATTGGGCTTTTGATCACTGATCACTATCTGCCGCGAGGTGGTCTGACTCAGCGGATAGCACTCGCTTGCGCAATGGCTGTAGTTGGTTTGGCATACATCCTTTCTTACATGGTCGCGGGCGCGGTGATCTCGGGTGTAACTGCCGTCATCATCACGCAACTGACAGCCGCGCCTTTGCGTCCGGTGCAGCTTCGCGTCGCCTTTGGAGTTTTGAAGAAGCGTTGGCGTCCATTTCTCAAGACGGTGATTCGCGTTACCTTGCGAATGCTGTTGGGCTATCTGCTGCTGATCGTGCCCGGCATACTCGTTTGGATTCGTTACTCACTTTACGCGCCGGTGGTGTTGATTGAAGGACTCGAAGGTAAGGCAGCGATGCGACGCGCGCGTGAATTGGCGTCGCGTTCGTGGCGTACGATCATCATCGTCTCGATACTTCAGTTTGTTATTCCGATAATTGTCAGCCTGCTGGTAGGCCGCATCAGAATAGGAGTAAATCTGTCGCATCCCTCGTGGACTAGCCAGATTTATCAGCAGATATTAGGACTGGCAAATATCTTCATTGTTCCGCTAATCTCGATCGTGCCTGCGTTGTTGTACATCAAGATGCGCCAACTCGGCGGCGAAGCGTTGAGCAGCGCATTGACCAAAATCGAAGAAGGTGACGAGAAACAGAGCACCTGGCAAAAACGCATGCGCACCCGCCTCAGCCAACGAACCACCACAGGTTAAGCAGCACGCATGGGATCAATTGGTAAACAGGTAAAGAGGTATCGAATACTTTCGTTATTCAGAAGGCGACGAACTAAAGCCACGAAAAGGCACAAGTCCTGAAGAACAAAAAGGCACAAGTCCCTTCCTCAATTCTTACTTCACTACTAACGGAAGATCGTCTCCTCTTCTTAATACTCATCGCACTGGCAGCGATCGTGCTGCTATATCGATTGGGAGATCCAGCCCTCAAGAACTGGGATGAAGGAGTCTATGCAGAAGTCGCCAAGGAGATGTTACTGACAGGCGACTGGCTCGATTTGAAATGGCAACACGCGGTCTGGTTTGAAAAGCCACCGTTGACCTTTTGGGCAGTCGCAATTCTGTTTCGCGTGTTTGCTATAAACGAGTTTTGGGCGCGAGCCATCTCTGCCTTTTCCGGCGTCGGCGTAGTGGCAATTATTTATGCGATCGGAAAACTGATTCGCGGCCGGGCATGTGGCGTCGTCGCAGCCCTGATATTACTAACAACTTTTCAGTTCGTGCAGTTTTCTCGCCTCTTAACTACCGATGTCCTGCTCCTGTTTTTTATCTTTTTGGCAATTTATAGTTATTTGCGTGTCAGAGCCGGCGATCCTCGGTGGTGGTATTTAGTTTCGATCTCCTGCGCGCTGGGATTCATGGTCAAAGATTTTGCGATTCTCGCCGCGCCGGCAGCTATCGGACTCGCGTTGTGCTTCGATCGGCAACTCAAGCAAACGATCAAATCGAAACACTTCTGGTTCAGCATTCTTGCCGGCTTGATGATTGTCATTCCGTGGCACGCGGTAATGTACTACCGCTACGGAACGGCTTTCGTAAATGAGTACCTTTACTATCACGTATTTAGCCGAACTATAACGGTCATAGAAGGACACAACGAAGCACGGTGGTGGTACGTGCGCGAGATAATGCAGAAGTTTTATCCGTGGTGGACCATGGCTCCGTTCGCGATAATCTTCCACACAGGTGAAATTATAAAGGAGCGATTCTCGTGGGTGCTTCTTGTATTGATAGTTATTGTCTTTGGTTTTTATACAGCGGCCCAGACGAAGATGGGCTCGTACGTACTTCCAGTCTATCCAGCGCTCGCGCTTCTCATTTCGCACCTCGTCACATGGCTCTACACACGCTGGTCTTATCGTTTATCGCGTGCCGCGATTGTCATCATGTTTGTCGCTTTTGCTTACGTTGCGATTGGAAAGATTAGGACTTACTACGTCAGGATTGAGGAGTCTGATGAAGCAGTTAAGGAGATGGGGTTGTTGGTCGGCAAGGAAAGCGCTTCACCGGCTATTATCCTGTTTTCGAAAGACGAGCAACTCGATCCGCAAGCAACGGTGTTCTACAGTGGCAAGCGAGTGGTCCAGGCAAGTATGAACCAACAACGCGATGTACACAGCACCACTCGCTATCACAACTACAAGCCGCTGGAGGAAGTGACGAGTGAAGATCCAATTCCAATCCTACTAAAGCGCGATGAGCTTCAATCTTTGCTGACAGATTATGACGTCAGCGTTATCGGCGAATCTCACGATCTTGTCTACGCAACCATTCGCAGCCACAAAAAGGCACAAGCTCACCAGAATGACTGACGTTTCCAAACGCAAAAAGTTATTGACACGAACCAGCTATTTGGTCTAATGTGCGGCTCCTCGAAATCATCATAGTTGAACTAGGCCTCCCCACCCACTCCCCAACCAATGAACAAAAGCTGCCGCTAATCTGTGAGGCGGTGGCGAAAAAAGGAGTAGCTCCCTCATGCCGTCCTTTTCCTTCTGTCGCTCACTCCATGCCATTCTGCTTTCATACTTGCTTGTTTTCTCGTTCGCTCCCACCGCAACTGTGGCGCGCTCGACGTCTCCGCCCCGGTTGGCCCATCGGGCGCAAGAACGTCCACTTGCTCCGAATCGCGACGGTGAACTGTTAGTGCGCTTCCGCGCAGGAGTTCCGCAATTAGCCAAAGACACGATCATTGCCACTCAAGGTGCACGATCCAGGAAGCCGCTTACGGGTGAATCAGGCGTCGAGAAAGTCGAATTGCCCGCCGGTCGGAATGTCAGAACAGCCGCGCTCGAGTTGTTGCTGAACCCGCAAGTGGAATTTGCCGAACCAAACTTTTTGATTGCGAAGGATGATCTGAGGCCCAACGATCCGCAGTTCGACAATCAATGGGCTTTACGAAATACAGGGCAAACTGGAGGGCAATACGGTTCAGACATCAATGCGACCGGTGCCTGGCAAACGATTACCGGATCGCCTGCAACCGTGATTGCAGTAATCGATAGTGGTATTGATTTCACGCATCAGGATTTGACGCACAATCAATGGATCAATCCGCGTCTGAGCGAGAGCGGCGATCTGCATGGCTGGGATTTCGTAGACGACAGCGGCGAAATCAAAGACGAACAAGGTCATGGCACCGCAGTCGCAGGCATTATTGCTGCTGAGGGCAACAACTCACTGGGTATTACCGGAGTCATGTGGCGTGCGAGTTTGATGAGTGTGCGCGTTCTCGACAATACCGGTACCGGTGATGTTGCGGATGCGGTGGAGGCAATTGATTACGCAGTGGCGCACGGTGCTCAAGTGATCAATCTTTCATGGGGAACCGGCGGTGAATCTGTTGCTTTGAAGGATGCGATTGAGCGCGCTATCAGACGGAATGTGGTAGTCGTTTGCTCTGCCGGCAATGGAGGGCGCGACATCGATGCAAGTCCTTACTATCCCGCGTCTTCGAGTATAAGAAACCTTGTTTCAGTGGCGGCAACTGACAGTTTCGATCAACTCCCCTCCTGGTCCAACTGGGGAGCGCGAAGCGTTACTGTAGCTGCTCCAGGGACAAACATACTGACGACGCAAAGAGGCGGCGGTTATTGGGGCGTCACCGGCACTTCTGCGGCGGCGCCGATCGTTTCCGGCATCGCTGGGTTGTTGAGGACCACGAGACCACAAGCTCCTGCCAGTATCGTAGTTAAGGCGATCTCCGATGGCGTGCGGCCGATGGTTTCGCTCGCAGGAAAAGTGTCGAGTGGTGGCATCGCGAACGCAGCAGAAGCGCTGAGTAAGTTACATTCAACAAATCTATCATTGCCTCTTCCAACGCCGGGATACGGCAGTGGCGGAACGGGACCGGGTGGAAGTTTTTCGACAACACCTCCGCCTATGACGCACGGGGCGCGCGCCGCAAACCTGCCGAACCTCGATGAGCTGCGAAAAACTCAACCAGCACAACCAAAAACCAAAGCGCCAATCGAATCGAATCTGCCGTGTGCTGACTGTGACCCGCAAGGCGGCGGAGGCGGGGGCGGATACTACCCACCAAGCGATCCGAATTTTTCAACCGCTCGTGGCAGACCCATTAACGAAACGGGACAACCCGGTGTGGATTTGGGCTCGCGTAATTTTAATTGGAGCCTGCCAATATTGTCGCTGCCGGGTCGTGCCGGATTGGATCTCAATCTCACGCTTTCATACAACTCGTTGGTATGGACCAAAGATGGTTCGTACATGAAGTTCAATGCCGATCTCGGCTCGCCTGCGCCGGGCTTTCGAATCGGCCTGCCTACGTTGCAACAAAGGTTCTTTAATTCGCAGACCAATATATACGCCTACATCATGGTTCTCCCTTCGGGCGGCAGAGTGGAACTGCGTCAGGTCGGCACGTCAACCATTTACGAGTCGCGTGACAGCAGCTATACGCAGTTGGACGCCACTGATGTCAATTTTCCTGTCCTGCGAACGACTGATGGGACGCAGTACACCTTCACCAGGGTGACGATTGACAACGAGTATCGCTGCAAAGAGATAAAGGATCGGAACGGGAACTACATCTCAGCCACTTATGACTCCGCTACCGGTCATTTGTTAACGATGACTGACACGTTGGGTCGAGTTATAACGTTCGTCTACGACAGTAACGCCAACTTGCAGGCAATTCGGCAAACCTGGGCTGGAGTTGCGCATGATTGGGCCACATTCTACTACGGCCAAGTTTATGTTGCGCCCGGATTCGGTGGTGGTCTGATCGTTAATGGACCAAACAACAACTACACCGCTGTCTTGACGCAGGTAAATCTGCATGATGGAACCTACTTCACGTTCTACTACAACGCTGCATTCGCACAGGTGAACCGCATCAATCGCTACGCTGCTGACGGCCACCTTCGTTCCTACACGTCGTATAACGTGAGCTCAGCTTCAGGTCAGACCGAGTGCCCGCGCTTTACAGAACAACGAGACTGGGCTGAGAACTGGAACAATGGTAACGAGGCAGTGACTTCGTTCAGTGTCGCGGCGGATGGGTCATATACGCAGGAGACCACTCCGGATGGAACCATTTATAAAGAATTCTTTGCGATTTCCGGATGGCAGACAGGCTTGACTACCAGCACCGAGATTTGGTCCGGTGGAGTCAAAAAGAAATGGACTACCATCTCATGGACGCAGGATGACACGGGGTTGAGTTATCAAAAGAATCCGCGCGTGACCGAAACGAACATCTACGATGCTGAAGGCAACAGGCGGCGCACGACAATTAACTACGGACCGTATGCTTCGTACAGTTTGCCCTATGAGGTGATTGAATATGCCGCCGATGGCACTACCATGCTGCGGCGCACCTATACTGATTACAATCTGGACAGCAGCTACACCAGTCGCCGAATCATCGGTCTGGTGAGTGCCATCCACGTCGTGGATCACGCCACTGAAAGTTATGTTTCGAAGACGACTTTTGAGTACGATTGGGGCGGCGAGTACCTGGCAGCCACACCACAGACTCCAATCCGCCACGACACTACCAATTACGGCTCGGGCTTCGTAACGGGCCGGGGCAATCTTTCGACGATTTGGCGCTGGGACGTAACGGATATCAATAATGTAGCGAAGGCGATCCCCCAGAATCGCACGGGTTACAACACAACCGGCTCCACCATATTCTCGCGTGATGCGCTTGGACATCAAACTAGCATCAATTACGCTGACGTGTTTTCTGATCAAGTCAATCGAAACGCCTTTGCCTATCCGACGTCGATGACGGACGCCGATGGGTTCTCTTCCACGGCGGAGTACGCTTATGACTTTGGCGCGGTGACGCGCACGCATGGCGCACCGCCGGCGGGACAGTCTCAAGGCCTGATTCAAACCTTTGCCTACGACGCTGCAGCACGATTGGAACGAGCAACTGCAGTGAACACCGGCGCTTATACGCGTTACGTTTACGGGCCTTACTACATGCAGAGTTTTTCCAGCGTCAACAATGTTGCCGACGATGCCTATTCGTGCCAAGTTTTCGATGGGGCAGGTCGCATTACTGCTGAGTCTGCCTTTCATCCCGGCAGCACCGGCGGCTACATTGGGAAACTGACAACTTACGATGTAATGGGACGTGCCATCCAGCAGACAAACCCGACGGAAATTAGCGAGGCTTGGGCGCCGGTTGGTGACGATGCAGCATGGGTTTATACAGTCCAGGCTTACGATTGGAAAGGACGGCCCACGCTGACGACCTTTCCTGATGGTGCGACACGAGAGAATACTTACGGTGGCTGTGGCTGCGCCGGTGGCGAAGTCACTACCGTCAGAGACGAACGCGGTCGGCGCCGGAAGCTCACCATGGACGTGCTGGGTCGATTGAAACAACTGGACGAACTGAACTGGGACCAGAGCGTCTATGCGACCACGACTTACAGTTACAACGTTGCCGATCAGCTTACCCAGATCAATCAGGCAGGACAGATACGAAGCTTCGCTTACCAGGGTCATGGGCGCCTCCAGACTCGCACCACACCTGAGCAGGGCGCCACCAGTTACAGTTACTTCGCAAACGATTCAGTACAGACCATCACAGATGCTCGCGGAGCCGCGATGACCTTCAGTTACAACAACCGGAACTTGGTGACAGGCATCAGCTTTGGCGTGCCTGCAGGCGTGGCGGCGACCCCCAACGTCACTTTCGGTTATGACGCCGCGGCCAATCGCACCTCAATGAGCGACGGACTCGGTTCAGTATCCTATGGCTACGATCAGCTTTCGCGGGTGACGAGTGAGACGCGAACATTCACGGGCTTGGGTTCCTACGCGTTGAGCTATGCTTACAATTTGGCCGGCGAGGTAACCTCGATCACCAACCCCTGGGGCGTGCAGGTGGGCTACAGCTATGACTCAACCGGCCGGCCCACGAGTGTCTCCGGTTCAGGGTATGCCGGTGTTTCCAGCTATGTGAGCAGCATGTCTTATCGTGCCTTCGGTCTTAAGCAGATGGGTTACAGCAATGGCCGCACGCTATCACTGCAATATGACAATCGGCTGCGCGTGACGCAGTGGAACGTCTCCGGTGTGATGGGCTGGAATTACGCCTATAACTACTTTGGCGAGAACACCGGCCGCGCCACCTATGCGCAGAACCTGTATGATGCAACTCTCGATCGCTCTTACGACTACGATCAGGTCGGGCGCCTGATCGAAGCGCGCACCGCGTCAGAAGCGCGTGGGCACCTCATTGGGCAGGGCGGCACGCAGGATGGTCCTTACGCTCACTCTTATCGTTACGACCAAACGGGCAACATGTGGTATCGGGTGGGCTGGGGCGGCTGGTTCAATCCCTGGCTGGAACAGTGGCCCAATTATGTGAACAACCGCTTGACGACAAATCCCTGGACGGGAGCGACGATGAGCTACGACGCGGCGGGCAATCTGACTAACGATGGCTATCAGAGCTACACGTATGATGCCACGGGCCAGCAGACTTCCGCTTCTGCTACCGCCCTGACGCAAAGCTACGATGGTGATGGGTTGCGCGTGAAGAAAGTGGAAAGCGGCGTCACTGCCTATTATGTGCGCTCGAGCGTGCTCGGAGGTCAGGTCGTCTGTGAGCTCAACTCTGCTGGCACCTGGTGGCGCGGCTATGTGTATCTGGGTAATCAACTGCTGGCGCTACAATATGGCAATGCAGTGAGTTGGGTACATCAGGATCCGGTGACGAAGAGCCAGCGGCTGACGAACAGCAGCGGCACGGTGACGAGCACGATAGATCTGGATCCATGGGGCGGAGAAACGTCACGCAGCAGCAACCAAACCTCGCAGCCGCATCGCTACACGAGCTATGAAAGAGATGGTGACGGTGGTGATGAAGCGATGATGCGCCGTTACAATGGTAAGTGGCACCGCTTCATGCAACCCGATCCGTCGGATGGCAGTTACGACTTAACCAATCCGCAGTCATTCAACCGCTACACATATGTGCAGAACGATCCCGCGAACCTTGTCGATCCCAGTGGACTAGACCCCCAAGATCTCTCAACACCTTCACCTACTACCCACATTGATCCGGCCACAGGCCAGCCTACTTCCGTGCCCGGAATCAGTGCGTCAGTGACGATCTCTTTTAGTCAGGTCTTCGGTCCTGGCAGCGCGCTTGGGGGCGACTCTCACGAACAGTTGCTCGTCGTTCTTCTCAGGATGCAGAAAGGTGGCGGCGGCGCCGGATCCCAAGGTCCTGCTACCCAAGCAAAGAAATCTGAACCGACGCCGGAAGGGATTAGGATGGGTAAACTTGTTGATTGCTTGGAAGACGCAAAGCGCTGGTATGAAAAAGTCACTGAGGAAACTAGACGCGAGTACGATTCACTGTTTTTAGGTCCTGTCGCGCTTGGCACGACGGCACTTAGCGGTTTGCTGGGCGGAATAAACGGGGTGATCGGTGGTATCGCCGGGAGAGCTATAGTGGGCGGAGTCTACCACATCGGTA
Organism: Pyrinomonadaceae bacterium; assembly: GCA_035248565.1. Taxonomy (GTDB): domain Bacteria; phylum Acidobacteriota; class Blastocatellia; order Pyrinomonadales; family Pyrinomonadaceae; genus PSRF01. The sequence continues at coordinate 21,504 of DATFHH010000146.1, forward strand.
GGGAGCTAGGTAATGCCCGCGGCTATCGGAACTTGGTTGAAAATTGTTATCGTCAGTGGGGAAACAGATGAAACTTAAGATTTTGTCGCTGCTACCGAGTGAATGGAATGGGAGTGCTGACCTTAGGGCAATGCTTTTGAGTCTTATTGTGGTGGGCGGCGTCTTCGTGCTGAAAAGTGCTTATGCGATAAGCGAGGCCAGCGGTTTCCTTGTTTTAGGGTTTCTAGCGATTCTAGTGGTTTATTGGATCCCGCCTATTCCAAAGGAGACTTATCTCCGGTGGATAATTACTTATTCCGTGTTTCTGTTTGGTTTTTTTCTTTTCCTTTTCCCGATACCCGCAGTGTTCTCAAAATTCGTGAGCTACCGATCAGCGCAGATCCTAGGCGTTTTGGTTTATACCTTTTGTTGTTGGTTGCTTATGAGACTAAGAAGAACAAGCTCCTGAACGTCCTTTGGAAGTTATGCAATGTACGGCCCGTGCGCTACGTGGATTTAGTCCAATTGGCGGGAGCTGTCCAATGTGCTTAACCTCTGGCGAATGCTCCTAGCTTCGACGCGCATCTCAATCAACGACAGTTAGGGAGGATCTCGGGCATTCGACAGGCTCTGGCAGACTGCTGAATTTCTCTTTAACAATTCTCCTGACTACCAGCACTTTAGTTTGGGTGCTGATGCTTTTTTTGGCTGATGAGCCAATAGTTGCACAGGGACAAGCACGATCGATCCGTGCAGGAAGGGTAACCTCACGCATGCAGCAACCAAGGTTCGCAGCTTCATCGCTGCATGAGTTATGAGAGACAGCAACGTAGCTGGAGCAGTGGCCGAGTTATGTGAACAATCGCTTGACGACCAATCCCTGGACGGGCGCGGCAATGAGCTATGACGCTGCCGGGAATCTGACCAATGATGGCTATCAGAGCTATGCCTACGATGCGACCGGTCAACAGACTTATGCTTCGGGCACGGCGTTAACGCAAAGCTATGATGGCGATGGTTTGCGGGCGAAGAAAGTTGAAAATGGAGTCACGACTTATTACCTGCGGTCGAGCATTCTGGGAGGTCAGGTGGTAAGTGAGATCAACTCC